>JAZQUP010000047.1:0-107752 GCA_045631345.1 Candidatus Avispirillum sp. | reverse complement strand
GGCTCTGTTTCAGGCTCTGTAGCAGGCTCTGTTTCGGGCTCTGTAGCAGGCTCTGTTTCGGGCTCTGTAGCAGGCTCTGTTTCGGGCTCTGTAGCAGGCTCTGTTTCGGGCTCTGTAGCAGGCTCTGTTTCGGGCTCTGTTACAGGCTCTGTTACAGGCTCTGTCTCAGGCTCTGTAGCAGGCTCTGTTTCGGGCTCTGTAGCAGGCTCTGTTGCAGGCTCTGTCTCAGGCTCTGTTTCGGGCTCTGTTTCAGGAGCTTTGTTGAAGTTGTTAACAAAATCAAAAGCAACTTCTACAGGATTTTCATCTGCATCAAGAGCTGCATGGTTCTGAACATCGTTGTCCCAGTAGTTAAGCTCGAAGCCGTAATCTGCATCAGGATCAATAACATTAAACTTTGCTGTAAACACTGTACCTGTTTCTGTGTTGTTTACAAACGCAGTCATCATGTCAAGCCATACCATGATTTCGTCATCAGACCCCTTAGCAAGTCTGATGTCCATATCATCAAAGTTGAATGCATCTTCGTTAATAATGATTTCATCAAGTGCAAGTGCAGCGTTGTTAAACTTAAAACCTGTCGCCGCAACAACAACACCACTATTCTTTGTGATGTCTAAGTTAACTGTGAGAACGCCATCCACTTCTTCACCGGAAAGCTCGTACACAACGCCGGCGCTTTCAGAATCAGAAGCAGGAACAATAACAATACAAGCGAGCAGCATAGCTACTACAACAAGCATTGAAATTAACTTTTTCATAGTTATATTACCTCCTAAATATTTTTATGTACTTTAATTATACACACTCAAAATAAAATGTCAATAATAATTAATAATTTTTTTTACATTTGTCTTATTTTTGCTTCAATTGGCTTTCTTACCCTGATATATTAGTGAAAATCACATACATTTATGAAAAATATTGCACTTGCCAACAAGTTAAACTTGTGATAAAATGTATGTATTATTCATATTCGTTCATTAATATATATAGTGAGGCAAATTTATGACATCTGCTGACAAGCGCAGACTGGGAATATATCTCCACGTTCCCTTCTGCATGAGCAAATGCGCATATTGCGACTTCTATTCCTACGTTCCAAAAAACGAACTGGTTTACGAGCGCTATGCAAATGCTCTTATTTCACATATGGAACATTACAAAAGCGCTGCAGCCGGATGCGCTCCCGACAGCGTTTATATCGGCGGCGGTACTCCTACAGTTCTGCCCAAAGAACAGCTTTTAAAAATTGTTCGCGCCGTTAGAAAGAATTTTTCTCTGGCAAAAACTGCAGAATTCACTGTTGAAGCAAACCCCGCAACTGTTGACCTCCCCACTTTGCGTGCTCTCAGACGAGCAGGAGTTAACAGAATAAGCTTTGGCCTTCAATCTGCTGACCAAAGAGAATTGAAGGCTCTTTCAAGAATCCATTCAAGATCGGATTTTGAAGAAAGTTACTACATGGCTCGCAGAGCTAAAATTGAAAACATCAGCGTCGATCTGATGTTTGGCATCCCCCACCAGACCACGGAAAGTCTTCTTCGTTCAATTGACTATGTTACAAGACTTAATCCCGAGCATATTTCACTCTACAATCTGAAAATAGAGCCCAATACTCATTTTGGGAAAATAGGCGCTGCAAATCTTGCTTTGCCGGATGAGGATGAAGAATTCAAGATGTATCTTCAGGCTTGTCAGTTGCTTGAAAGCAGAGGTTATAAGCAATACGAGATCAGTAATTTCGCAAAGCCGGGCAAAATGAGCCGCCACAATCTGAAATATTGGAACTGTGAAGAATATCTTGGTCTTGGTCCATCTGCGCATTCCTACTTCAACGGAACTCGTTTTTCATTTATTCCTTCAATTAATCAATATATGCGAGGAATTGAAAATATGGGTAGCGAGATCATTATATCAGATGGTAGCGAACAAATCTCAGGCCGAGCTATGATGGGGGAATATATAATGCTCCGCTTCAGACTTGCTGAAGGCCTTGTTCTTTCAGACTTTCAGAGAAAATTCGGATATGACTTTGAAGAGATGTATGGCGATAAGCTCCGCCCCTATGTTGAAGGCGGATATATGATCCGCACAAGAGACAGCTTTGCTCTCACACCAAAAGGTATGTTTGTTTCAAATTATATCCTCTCCGACATACTTTCTTATTCCGATCTTAACGCCATCACCCCCGCTTCTGAATTTTAACGCATCTAAACCTAGCAAATTTCACTATTTAAAGCCTAAAAAACGCCTGATTGTGCAATATATCATACATATGGCTTGTAATTTTGTAAACTTTCGCTATTGTAATCAGATGCACTCCAATGTATAATAAATGAAAATATTGTTAAATCGATATGAACAGCGGTTCGGTTTAACAATATTATTCATTTTATTACCTTATTTATTATGAATATTCGGCACGTACTCTGCCCTATATTATAAAAATCTAACTTTACAGGAGTTTTTTGTTATGAAAAACACAATGACACGCATCATTGCAATCGTAGCAGCAATGCTCATGGTTGCAACATGCTTCGCTTCTTGCGGTGGCGAAACAAACTATGCCGCAAACAATACAGAATACGTTATCGGTTTCTCCGGCCCTCTTACAGGTCCTGCTGCTATGTACGGCGAAGCAGTTAAGAACTCTGCTCAGATGGCTGTTGACGAAATCAACGCTGCAGGCGGCCTTAACGGTGTTAACTTCAAGCTCGTTGCTATGGACGATACACACGACGCAACTAAGGTTGCAGGCCTCTACTCCGAGCTCGTTGAAGGCGGTATGCAGGTTTCTCTCGGTACTGTAACAACAGGTCCCGCTCTTGAGTTCAAGAACCTCTCCGCTGATGACAACGTTTTCTTCCTCACACCTTCTGCTTCCGGTGACGAAGTTCCCGAAAACCCCAACGGCTACCAGATGTGCTTTGCTGATGGTAACCAGGGTAAAGTTGCTGCTGAGTTTGTAAACGCTAACTTCGCAGGCCAGACAATCGGTGTTTGGTACAAGTCTGACGAAGCTTACTCCAAGGGTATCTTCGAGCAGTTCAAGGAAAACCTTGATTCTTCCGTTTCCATCATTGAAACAAACTTCACAGACGCTAACACAACAGACTTCTCTACACAGATCGACACTCTCAAGGACTGCAAGTTCATCTTCATGCCTACATACTACACACCTGCTTCTCTCTTTATGACACAGGCTAAGGACATCATCGCTGCTGACGCTGTTTACTACGGATGCGACGGCTTTGACGGCATTGATAACATTGACGGCTTTGATATCACATCTATTCCTCAGAAGGTTACAATGCTTTCTCACTTCAACTCCAAGGCAACTGAAGGCATTGCTGCTGACTTTATCACAAAGTACACAGAAAAGTTCGGCAAGGAAACTCTTAACCAGTTCGGCGCTTCTGCTTATGACTGCGTTTACGCTATCTTCGGTGCAATGAAGGAAGCTATTGATGAAGGCAAGGAAATCCCCGTAACAATCAGCGCTTCCGACCTTTGCGACATCCTCAAGGAACAGTTCGAGGGCGGCTACACAGTTGAAAACAGAGTTACAGGCGATAAGATCACTTGGGAAAGCAATGGTTACGTTAACAAGGAAGCTATCCAGTACGTAATCAAGGATTTCAACGCTTAATTTAAACGACAACAAATAAGAATGCATA
The DNA here is from genome assembly GCA_045631345.1 of Candidatus Avispirillum sp. Classification (GTDB taxonomy): domain Bacteria; phylum Bacillota; class Clostridia; order Oscillospirales; family CAG-272; genus Avispirillum. The sequence goes on along the minus strand of JAZQUP010000047.1, from coordinate 104,072 downwards.
TATCTGCCCTTTGGGGCAGATATATGCAATTTTGACTTTTTACAGATATAATCAAATCCCCTGATTACATCTCAGTTTTATTCAAAGCATAGGAAAATAATATGGAACTTATTTTATCAACGCTTATCAACGGCCTCAGCCTCGGCGGAATCTATGCGATGATCGCTCTGGGCTACACAATGGTTTATGGTATTGCAAAAATGCTTAACTTTGCCCATGGTGATATCATTATGGTCGGCGGATATGTTATTTATGTATTTATGGCAACACAGAATCCCCTGCTTGCTGTTGCAATGGCAATTGTTTTCTGCATAGCCCTCGGTATTCTTATTGAAAAAGTTGCATATAAGCCCCTTCGCGGAGCTTCTCCCCTTGCAGTTCTTATTACAGCTATCGGCGTGAGCTATCTGCTTCAGAGCCTTGCTCAGATTATTTTCGGCTCCGCTAATAAAATGGTTACAGTTTATGACTTCGGCTCTATCAGCTTCTTAGGCGTTACAGTTCAGGTTTCCGCTCTTGTAACTCTCGCATGCACAATCGTTGTTATGATCGCTCTCACACTTTTTGTTAAGTGTACAAGAGTTGGCCGAGCAATGATTGCCGTTTCCGAGGATAAAGGCGCGGCTCAGCTGATGGGTATCAACGTTAACGGAATTATCACTATCACATTCGCTATCGGCAGCGCACTTGCAGCGCTTGCAGGCCTTTTCTATCTTCTTAAGGCCCCCAGTATTTCAAGCACACTCGGTGCTATGCCCGGTATCAAGGCTTTTACAGCCGCAGTTATCGGCGGTATCGGCTCTATCCCCGGCGCTATGCTCGGCGGTATTCTTCTTGGTATGGTTGAATGTATCTCATATAAGATCACAGCCATTGCCCCTTACACAGATGCTATTGAGTTTTCTATTCTCATCATCATCCTTCTCGTAAGACCTACCGGCTTTCTCGGTAAGAAAAGGAGAGAAAAAGTATGATGCTAAACAAATTAAAAAAGATAAAAATCAAACACTATATAAACTATATCGTTTTAGGCATTATGACCGCAGTTCTTGCGATCATAACTCTTACAGGAGGCAGATTCGACAGTTCTCTGCTCTATCTGCTTGAAAAAATTGCTATCAGCATTATTCTTGCTGTATCCCTATCACTTGTAGTAGGATTTTTGGGCGAGCTTTCTCTCGGCCATGCAGGATTTATGTGCGTTGGCGCATACATAGGTGGTAAAATTTCATCACTTTTGGCTGATTCTATGGGAACAGGGTTTGTTAACCTTCTTATCTCCCTTGCAGTTGGCGCAGTAGTTGCTGCGGTTTGCGGTATTATCATCGGCATCCCCGCTCTCCGACTTCGTGGTGACTACCTTGCTATCGTAACACTTGCATTTGGTGAGATCGTTAAGTCTATCTTCCAGAACACTTCCGACGAAACCTTCGGCGGCGCTCTCGGTCTTTCAACTCCTCGTTATGACAAGAAATATCTCTTTATCTTTGCTTTCCTTATAGTTCTCTTAACTCTTGCAGTTGTTCAGAACTTTATACGCTCAAAGCACGGGCGCGCAGTTACTGCTATCCGTGATAATGAGATTGCCGCTAGAGCAACAGGTATCAACGTTACAAAATATAAGCTTCTTACATTCACTCTTTCTGCAACATTTGCAGGAATTGCCGGTGTTCTCTACAGCTTCAGTAACTACACAGTTCAGAGCGCAAAGTTCGGATATAACTATTCAATCGAAATTCTCGTTATGGTAGTTCTCGGTGGTATGGGTAGCATCAACGGCTCTATCCTCGTTGCAACTCTTATCACATTCCTTAACACAAAGCTCGCAACTATCCTTACAGGTGACCTTGCTGTTCTTCAGAATCTTATCTACGCTGTTATTCTTATCGGCATCGTTATCTACAATAATGCTCCCGCTCTCAAGAATTTCAGAAACACATACAATTTCAATGCCCTTATGAAGAAATTGTTTAAGAAGGATAACGACCCCTCCAAGATCGGCGATGATACAGCTAAATGGGACGTTGTTCCTACAAAGATCGAAATGAACGAAGTTCTTTCCATCGACCTTGTTCCTCAGGATATGAAGGACCTTTCAGGAAAAGGAGGAGATAAGTGATGGCAGAAAACATAATTCTTGAAACCAAAGATCTTGGTATCTCCTTCGGCGGTCTTAAGGCAGCACAGAACGTAAACATCAAGATCAAGAAAAATCAGATCTACGGACTTATCGGACCCAATGGTGCCGGTAAAACCACAATATTCAACCTGCTGACAGGCGTTTACAAGCCTACATACGGCACATTCTATCTTGATGGAGAAGAGCTTAAGGGACTTCCACAGGATAAAATCAACCACAAGGGTATCGCAAGAACATTCCAGAACATCCGTCTGTTCAACAATATGACAGTTGTTCGTAACGTTATGGTTGGTCTCCACGACAGACCTGAGTTTAAATGCTCCGTTATTGAAACTCTCTTCCGCCTCCCCAGACATTTCAAGGTTGAGAAGGAAATGAGAGCAAAGGCAAAAGAGCTGCTTCGCATTTTCGATCTTGAAAATGACAGAAACAATCTTGCCTGCAACCTGCCCTATGGTAAGCAGAGAAAGCTTGAAATTGCAAGAGCGCTTGCAACAAATCCCAAGCTGCTTCTCCTTGACGAGCCCGCTGCAGGTATGAACCCTAACGAAACTGAAGACCTTGTTAAAACAATCAAATTTATTCGTGACCACTTTGATATGACTATTCTGCTTATTGAGCACGATATGAAGTTTGTTCAGGGCCTTTGCGATGAGATCACAGTTCTCAACTTTGGTACTGTTCTTGCTGAAGGCGACACTAAAACTGCCCTTAATAACCCTGAAGTTATCAAGGCTTATATCGGAGGTTAATTATGGCAATGTTAGAAGTTAAAGACCTTGAGGTATATTATGGCGTTATCTGCGCTCTCAAGGGTATCAGCTTTGAAGTTAATCAGGGCGAAATCGTAACTCTTATCGGAGCTAACGGCGCAGGCAAAACAACAACAATGCAGAGCGTTGTTGGTCTCATTCCTGCAAAAGCAGGATCCGTTACATTTGACGGACATGATATTACAAAAACACCCTGCCATAAGATCGTTCATCTGGGTATGACTCAGGTGCCCGAAGGCAGACGAATCTTCCAGGAACTGACCGTTTATGAAAATCTTCTTATGGGTGCTTACTCTATAAAGGATCAGTCTGGCTTCAAAAACGATATTGACGCTATCTACACTCGTTTCCCCCGTCTCGCAGAGCGCCGCAACCAGATTGCAGGAACTCTCTCCGGCGGTGAACAGCAGATGCTTGCTATGGGCCGCGCTATTATGAGCCACCCCAAGCTGCTTATGCTTGATGAACCTTCTATGGGTCTTTCTCCTCTGCTGGTTGATCAGGTGTTTGAGATCATCAAGGACATTAACAAGGATGGAACTACTATCCTCCTGGTTGAGCAGAATGCAGGTAAGTCCCTTGCAATCTCCGACCGTGCTTATGTTCTTGAAAATGGTCAGATAGTTCTTTCAGGCACAGGTAAAGAACTTGCCGCAAGCGAAATGGTTCGCAAAGCGTACCTCGGCGGCTGATTTTAGAATTATTTATTATTTGCGGGGAGGGTCTTTTTAGTAAAAAGGCCCTCCCCGCACCCCTCCCAAAACCAAAAAAGGTAAATATAAAAGTCTATCAATTTTAGTTTAACTAATCTTGATAGACTTTATTTTTATATTCCCTTGTGCACTTTTCTGTGCGCTTTTGGGGGTGTGGGGGGATTTTTGCTAAAAATCCCCCCACTAAAAACATCTTTATTTAATTGAGAACAGCATATCGCCGTAGGAGGGATAGGGCCAGAAATCAGAAGATGTGATTTCTTCAAGGGCATCACCTGTTTTGCGGAGCGCTTCCATAGCAGGAAGAACAACATTCTTATAATACATAGCCAGAGCTGTTGAACCATGCTCCAAAGTTACCCCCTCAGTGCCCGCAATTGCCGCTTCAAGAGCCTCTGTATTATCATAGAACTGATCTACAAGCTCAGAATGCTTTTTACACAGCGCAGCTTCTGCTCTGCAAGAGCCATAAGCGCTCTTTGCCGCAGCATTAGAAGCGATTTCTGCACCGAAAGCACTGACTGCAGGGAAAATATCATGATGAGCCATATCAACCATAGTAAGCGCCTCAATATTGACAGTCTTACAATAGTTTTCAAGCTCGATCTCATAGCGAGCAAACATTTCCTTTTCAGAGAATACCTTATGGCGACCGAAAAGCTCAATATTTTTTGCCATTGTCATTGCACTGAGAGCCTCAGGTGTTGTTCTCAGATTGGCAAGACCACGGCGTTCTGCCTCTTCAATCCACTTTTCGTCATATCCATTACCGTTAAAGAGGATTCTCTTATGCTCTGAAATAGTTTTTTTGATCAGATTATGAAGTGCACCTTCAAAGTCCTCAACCCCATCAAGCTCATCACAGAAGCGGCTGAGAACATCAGCTACGGCTGTGTTGATAACTGTATTGGGAGAAGCGATAGACTGAGAGGAACCGGGCATACGGAACTCAAACTTGTTACCTGTGAAGGCAAAGGGAGAGGTTCTGTTTCTGTCTGTATTGTCCTTAGGAATCTTGGGAAGAACATGTACGCCGATTTTCATCTGAACAGCTTCCTTATTATCATAAGGTCTGTCTTCTTCAATAGCCTCAAGGATTTCCATAAGCTCATCGCCTACAAAAATAGACATTACCGCAGGAGGAGCCTCAAGAGCGCCAAGACGATGATCGTTTGCCGCAGTTGCTACAGAAGCTCTGAACATTTCCTGATACTCATCAACAGCCTTAATTACAGCGCAGAGGAACAAAAGGAACTGCGCATTTTCGTGAGGAGTTTCACCGGGCTCAAGCAGATTGATTCCTGTGTTGGTTGTCATGGACCAGTTATCGTGCTTACCACTACCATTTGCACCTGCAAAGGGCTTTTCATGGAGAAGAAGCGCAAGATCGTGCTTAGCCGCAACCTTTTTCATCATTTCCATTGTGAGCTGGTTGTGGTCAACAGCAATATTACCTGTTGTAAACACAGGGGCAAGCTCGTGCTGAGCAGGAGCAGCTTCATTATGCTTTGTTTTTGCAAATACGCCAAGCTTCCATAGAGTTTCGTCAAGATCTCTCATAAAGTCAGCAACCGCAGGCTTAAGACTACCGAAATAGTGATCCTCAAGTTCCTGTCCCTTGGGGGGCTTTGCGCCAAAGAGAGTTCTGCCTGTATATATAAGGTCCTTTCTTGATTCAAACATTTCCTTTGTGATGAGGAAATATTCCTGCTCGGGACCAACTGTTGTTGTTACCTTAGAAACGTTTTCGTGACCAAACAGCTTAAGTATACGTACTGCTTGCTTTGAAAGGGCCTCAAGAGAACGAAGAAGAGGTGTTTTTTCGTCAAGAGCTTCGCCGCTATATGAACAGAAAGCTGTAGGAATACACAGTGTTCCTTCCTTTATAAAGGCATATGAGGTGGGGTCCCACGCAGTATAGCCTCTTGCTTCAAATGTTGCACGAAGACCGCCTGAGGGGAAAGATGATGCATCGGGCTCACCACGAACGAGCTCCTTGCCGGAGAATTCCATAATAACATTGGCATTATCTGTGGGAGAAATAAAGCTGTCGTGCTTTTCCGCAGTGATACCTGTCATAGGCTGGAACCAATGAGTATAGTGAGTTGCTCCATGCTCGATTGCCCAGTCCTTCATTGCATTAGCAACAACGTTAGCAACCTCAAGGCTCATTCTCTTACCCTCGTGAAGAGTTTTTTTCATTATCTTATAAGTTTCACGAGGAAGCTTTTCTTTCATCACGTCCTCGCTGAAAACGAGGCTTGCAAATATTTCTGGGATTGTGGACATAACAGTCCTCCTGAATAATTCAAAAATATAATTTATTATATAACGCCTGTCACGCTGTGTCAAGGTTTCTATAAAATAAAGCCGCTCTCAAACAAGCGGCTTTGTTTCCTCTTCTTCTTCATAGAGCTGCATAAGCCTGTCTTCAACAGTTATACGTCTGTCATCAAGTTCCGCCGCAAGCATATAATCGGTTGCAGCCTCGCCAAACAGCCTGTCATTTATTGTGACAAGCTCTGCCTCAAGCTCTTCTATTTCACGAAGCACCTTTTTATATCTTGCCTCAGCCTTTCTTCTCTTTGCCTCAGCCTCTTTCTTTGCAAGATAAATTTCCTTACCTGTGGGAGCTGCCGCCTCACTTTTAACCTCCTCGGACTGCTTAGCTGCCGACATCTGCTCCTTTTTCATAACATATTCGTCATATGTGCCTCTGTAATCAAAGGGAGGATTTCCAATCTCAAGCATCCTTGTTGCAAGGCGCTTCATAAAATATCTGTCGTGGGAAACAGCAATAACTGTTCCGTCAAAGGCAGAAATCGCATCCTCAAGCGCCTCTCTTGAAGCAATATCAAGATGGTTTGTTGGCTCGTCCAAAATGAGCACGTTTGTTTCGGAAAGCATCAGCTTTGCAAATGTAAGTCTTGCACGCTCGCCACCGGAAAGAACAGAAACTGTTTTTTCAATATCCTCTCCTCTGAAGCGGAACAATGCAAGAACACTGCGCAGCTTTGTTTGTGTCATATGAGGATATGCATCCCACAGCTCATCAAGCACAGTTTTTTCAGCAGTCAGATTCTGGTTTTCCTGATCATAATAGCCTATTTTAACATTATAACCAAACTCAAAAACACCGCCTGTTTGCTTAAGCTTTCCAAGCAATATTTTTAAAAGAGTGGACTTGCCCGTGCCGTTTGCGCCAACAATGAAAACTCGCTCTCTTTTTTTTACCTCAAATGAAAGGTTTTCAAAAAGCTTTTTGTCGGGAAAGCTCATCGCAAGACTACGAACAGAAAGAACATCATTTCCTGTTTCACCGCCCTGAGTGAATGAAAAAGTTATACCCTTAGGTGCATCCTCGGGACGCTCAACCTTTTCCATTCTGTCAATAGCCTTCTGTCTGCTTTCAGCCGCAATAATATTGCGTTCTCTGTTCCATCTGCGCTGCTGCTCAATATATTTTTCAAGGCGCTCTATTTCTCGCTGCTGATTGATATACTGTCGCTCCTGAGAAAGTCTCGCTTCTTCCTTCTGGCGAGTAAACTCTGTATACGAGCACTTATAAAGCTTTGCCTTGCAGTTCTCAATATCAAGTGTTTTATTTGTAACCCTGTCAAGAAAATATCTGTCGTGGCTGACAAGGATAACTGTCTTTTTATAAGCCGCCAGATGTCCCTCAAGCCAAAGGAGAGTTTCTGTGTCCAGATGGTTTGTAGGCTCGTCAAGAATAAGAATATCCGGCTCGCGATAGAGAAGCCTTGCAAGCGCAAGTCTTGTTCTCTGCCCTCCTGAGAGGGACTCAACAGGCAACTGATGCATTTCTTCGTTAAATCCAAGGCGCATAAGCAGACTTTTGCATCTGGACTTATAGTGAAGTCCTCCGCCGTCAATAAACCTTGTATTTACCCTTTCAAATTCGCTTGAAAGGCGTACAAGCTCATCTCCCTCTGCAATCTTCAGCTGACTCTCAATTCTTGCAAGAGCCGTTTCATCACGAAGCAATTGAGGGAATGCGGCATACATCTGGGCGATAACAGTATTATCACCCTCGTTTGAAATTTTAAAGGCATCGTCCTGTTCAAGAATACCAACAACCTTATCCTTGGCTATAAAAACCGAGCCGTCTGTTGCTTCATATTCTCCGCAGATAATTCGGAGCAATGTGGACTTACCGCTTCCGTTTACGCCCACAACGCCCAATTTATCCCCGTCTTCTATTGAAAAAGAAACATCGGTGAGAATGCTTCGCACTCCCACCTCAAATTTCACATTGCTTAAACTTAAAGAAATCATTTTAACTCCTGTATCTATAAGAGTAACATAACAATCTGACAGATATATCAGTTATATTCCCAGCCTTCACCGCCGTTAATAACAGGTTCGGTCTCATTTGCATCAGTGCAATATTCACCCTCGTCAGTGTTATATTCTCCTTCATCAGTGCAGTATTCTTCCTCCTGCACCTCTTCTGACTCTTCATTGGAATTATCTTCAACCTCGCCTATGTTTTCAGCTTCAAATGTAAGCTCAGGCTCATCTTCCTCGTCGCTATATCCGCCTTCTTTTTCATAACCTCTGATTTTACTCATTCGCTTGTTATGACAAATAGCGCTGATAATAACGATAAGGAAAAACAGAACAAGACCTGCTGCGCTTATGCACACAGTTAACAAGGAGTTATCCTCTTCCTCAACCTCATAACCTGCCTGGAAAAGATATGTTGTTCCATCCCAATCTCCGGAATTAACCTCATAATATTCATAAATAGCAGTTTCTACATCGTTATAAAGAGAGTTAACAACATTAACATAGTTTCCTGCAGCATAGCCATCGCCCAATTCATAGTTGGTTATAAGCTTAACAACCTCATTTGCTGTGAAAAGCTGAGACAACCCTTCACCAACAGCGTAACTAGCTCGTCCACGGTTAAAATCAATAGCAATAACAAAGCCGTTATCTCTTTCATATGCGCCTATTTCCCAGCGCTCAAGAATCTGCTGAGCAAGAAGTCCCAGCTCAACTTTATTATTTTCATCAACTATAACAATAACAACCTGTGCTCCTGTTATTGCAAAAAGGCGATCGCCCTTTCTGATAATATTACGATAAGCTCTTTCTGTTATAACTCCGGGCTGGTCAATAATATAAAACTCCTCGGGCCTTTCGGGAATTGGAATTGTTTCTTCCGCTTCAGCGCCCAAAACTGCGACTGCAGAAAAGCACATCACAACAACACACAAAAACAAACTGATAAATCTCTTCATCATAAACTCTCTATTGCTTTCTTCATTCCGGGAACAAAATTCTCAAAGTTCGGAATGTATCGTTATTTTTATTGATTAACCACCTCAACCTGATGATTATCAGCAGATGTAGCGTCTTTCTTTTCAGGCTTGATTGAAAATGCTATATGATGCAGCTTTGCTGCGGCAAGTAGGAAAAATGCGCAGGACATACAGCTTTCAACAACTGAGATTTCAAAGCACTGAGGTCGGGCAAACTGACAAACAAGAGTTGCCAAAGAAACAGAACCGCCAATGACAACTGATGAAACGCATGCAAAAATATATTTGGGAAGAATCTTCTTTTTGCCGATATAAACGCCTGCATCAAAGGTTGTAAACACAGCATATGAAACAAATGCAATCTGAACAAATATTTTAAGCGGACTGTTTATAGCTGTAGTTTTATCAAAATACTGAATAAGGGTTTCAAAAATAAAATATACGGGAATACAGAAAGAAAGTATCTGAGAAATATTTGTTCTGTATGAGCCATAGAATACAAATAAAATAAGAGCTGCGCTTCCGAGCAATCCGAAAAGCATATTCAAATAATGAACTGTTCCAAACTCCGAGATTCCGCCATATGAGGATGACACATTCTCAACAAAGGTAAGAACAACAGAAGCCAGCATCAAAATAGCAGAAAGAGCAGATGCAAAGCTTAGAAAAACACCTGCATTTTTTCCTCTGCTAAGACGACTGCCTTTGCATAAAAATGCACTTACAATTGCAACAATAATACCGATTATACAAACAGCATAAGCAGAAGGAGCAAAAACAGCATTTTCAACAAAGTGTCCAATTGAAATATCATATTCTAAAAGAGCAGCCAGAAGCACAAGAACAAAGCCCAATGCTGCAATAATGGCTGAAATTATCGCTATTACAGGTATTGTCATCTTTTTGGAATTCATAAATTTAAACCTTCTTTAATATATACTAATACAGATAACATTTTATCATATATTTATACTCAAATCAACCTAAAAATGATGATTAAATACAAACTTTACACTATATACGATTGAAAATAACAATTGAATATAGTAAAATAAAATAAAGATAACACATACGGAGGATAATATGAGCTATAAAGCAATCCGCGCAGAAGAAATGAACAAAAACGTGTTCAATATGATAGGAAACGAATGGATGCTTCTTTGCGCCGAAAAGAACGACAAATTCAATGCAATGACAGCCAGCTGGGGCGGAATGGGCGTTCTTTGGAGAAAAAACGTTGCATTTATTTTTGTGCGTCCGCAAAGATACACCTATGAATTTCTTGAAAAAACAGATAAGCTCACTCTTTCATTTTTCGGTGAAGAATACAGAGAGGCACTTCGCATATGTGGAACAAAAAGCGGAAGAGAATGCAATAAAATTGCAGAAGCCGATCTGACTCCATTTGCAGTTAACGATGGATGCACAGCATTCAAAGAAGCAAGCATTATTATGGAATGCACAAAAATGTACGCAGGTCAGCTGCTTGAAGAAAACATAGTGGATCCTGCAGTTATGAACGAATACAAAAACGGTGATTTCCACAAAATGTACGTTGTTTCAATAGACAGAATTCTTGTTAAGAATTGATTTTTAAACAAAGCTCCCCTGATATTCGCTAAACGAATCTCAGAGGAGTTTTTATTTATGAAAAGTAAATATTATTCAAAAAGATTCAAACTAATTTCACACATACTGAACAATGCTATTCACTTTTTTTGATACTTAAAAATATTTTAAGCATCAAAAAAGCACTCCTTTCGGAGTGCTTTAATGTTTGTTATATTACTCTGCTGCCTCGTCATCAACGAGCTTAATGAGAGCCATTTCAGCTGCGTCTCCACGACGGGGTCCGAGCTTGTAAATCTGTGTGTAACCACCGTTTCTGTTTGCATACTTAGGTGCAATCTGAGAAAACAGCTTTGCAACTACTGCTTCCTTTGTGATGTAAGCAAGTGCTGCACGGCGGGAAGCAAGAGTGTTGTCCTTGCCGAGAGTAATCATCTTTTCAGCCATAGCGCGTACTTCTTTTGCACGTGTGAGAGTTGTCTCGATGGAGCCATTCTCAAGAAGGTATGTTACCATTCCACGAAGCATTGCATTTCTATGCGCTGTGGTTCTGCCGAGTTTTCTTGTTCCGGGCATGATTTATGTCCTCCTTTTCGCAAAACTTCTTTATTCGCTTTATTTCTAGCGAAGTTTTCCCCTCTATTTCTGGGGACGGGAAGTTAGTCTTCTTCCTTCTTCAGCTCGAGGCCGAGAGAGTGAAGCTTAGCAATAACTTCCTCAAGCGATTTCTTACCGAGATTACGAACTCTGATCATTTCGTCCTCAGTACGGCTGATAAGATCTTCAACCGTGTCAATGCCTGCACGCTTCAAGCAGTTGAAGCTACGAACAGACATGTCAAGCTCCTCAATGGTCATCTCAAGTACCTTTTCCTTGACGGTAGCAACGCTTTCAACCATAATTTCAGCGTTCTTCGCCTCGTCCGAGAGATCTACGAACAAGTTGAGATGTTCGTTGAGTATCTTGGCGCCCAGTGAAATCGCTTCCTTTGCTGAGATTGTACCGTTTGTGAGAATATCAATTGTCAGCTTATCAAAGTCTGTGATATTTCCTACACGGGTGTTCTCAACTGTATAGTTCACATTGTAAACAGGTGTGTATATAGAGTCTGTAAAAATTGTTCCGATAGGAGCGGACATACCCTGATTTTCATCAGCGTAGATCTGCTTATTTCTTTCCTGGGACACATAGCCACGGCCTCTTGCGATTGTAAGCTCCATATGGAAACGTACATTTTCACCGAGTGTTGCAATGTGATGATCAGGATTCAGAATCTCTATATCGGCGTCCTGCTGGATGTCGCCTGCTTTTACTACGCAGGGACCTGTTACATCGATCATAACGTGCTTTTCTGCAACGCCATGGAGCTTTGCTGTGATTCCCTTAACGTTAAGTACGATTTCTGTTACATCTTCCTTAACGCCATCAATTGTGGAAATCTCATGAAGAACTCCGTCGATCTTGATGTTTCTAACTGCTACGCCGGGGAGGGAGCTGAGAAGTACGCGGCGGAGAGAGTTACCAAGTGTGATACCGTAGCCTCTTTCAAGGGGCTCTACCACAAATGTTGCCTGCTCGCCGTTTTCACTCATATTCAGAGTAACTATATTGGGCTTCTCTATTTCTATCATTTGTAACAACCTCCTAATTATATATATATTAGTCCTTTTGTATCCTTTGGGGATTCAAATTCTCTGCTTAATTCGGCGGTTTATTGCGGAGACTGCCTTGACTCCGAAAGCTTTACGCCAACCGCCCATAAGACAGAAGAGGCAGGTTATTACTTGGAGTAAAGCTCGATGATAAGCTGTTCGTTGAACTCGAAGTCTACGTCATCACGTGCGGGAACTGCAACTACCTTAGCACTTACAGCTTCCTTGTTAACTTCAAGCCACTTAGGAGCGTTAACATCTGCCATAGCCTCCATAAGACCCTTCATCTTTTCAGAAGAACGGCTCTTTTCCTTGAGAGCGATTTCATCGCCAACACGAAGGAGAATGGAGGGAATATCAGCCTTCTTGCCGTTGAGTGTGAAGTGACCATGGCGAACCAACTGTCTAGCTTCCTTACGGCTAGATGCCATACCCATTCTGTATACAGCGTTGTCGAAACGTGTTTCGAGGATGGAGAGGAGGTTTTCACCTGCGATTCCTTCCTTCTTATCTGCTGCTACATAATACTTCTTAAACTGCTTTTCCTGAACACCGTAGTAACGGCGTGCTGTCTGCTTCTCTCTGAGCTGCATACCGTATTCCTTAACAGTCTTACGACCTGCGCCATGCTGGCCGGGAACTGTTGCACGTCTGGATACTGCGCACTTATCTGTAAGGCAACGGTCGCCCTTGAGGTAAAGCTTCTTTCCTTCTCTTCTGCAGAGCTTGCAGGAAGGTCCAGTATATCTTGCCATACTTATTTCCTCCTTTTAATTATACACGGCGACGCTTAGGAGGGCGACAACCGTTGTGAGGGATAGGTGTTACGTCTTTGATGAGAGTAATGTTAAGACCTGTTGTCTGGAGAGCACGGATTGCTGCTTCACGTCCGCTACCAGGACCCTTAACGAATACTTCAACTGTCTTCATGCCATGCTCCATAGCAAGCTTTGCTGCTGTTTCAGCTGCAACCTGTGCTGCGTAGGGAGTAGACTTTCTGGAGCCCTTAAAGCCCATTTCACCAGCAGATGCCCAGGAAACTGCGTTTCCGTTTGTATCTGTGATAGTGATGATTGTATTGTTGAAGCTGGAGCGGATATGTGCTGCTCCGCTTTCAATATTTTTTCTTTCGCGGCGCTTCTTGACTGCTTTCTTTGCAACTTTAGCCATTGAATCTGCTCACTCCTTTACTTCTTCTTATTAGCGATGGTCTTTGCGGGACCCTTACGTGTTCTAGCGTTTGTCTTTGTTCTCTGACCGCGAACGGGGAGACCTTTTCTGTGTCTGATACCACGGTAGCAGTTGATTTCAACAAGACGCTTGATGTTAAGAGCTACTTCACGACGGAGTTCACCCTCAACTGTGTAGTTGTTTTCAATTTCATCACGAAGCTTTGCTACTTCGTCTTCTGTAAGGTCCTTTGCTCTTGTGTCAGGATTGATTCCTGTCTTTGCAAGAATGTCCTTGGAGCTCTTGAGACCGATACCGTAAATATAGGTAAGAGCGATTTCAATACGCTTCTGATTCGGAATATCAACACCGGATATACGAGCCATTCTTAATTCACCTCTTTCAGGTATTTTTTAGCCGATTGTGGCTTATTTATCTATCAGAGCTCTAAATTAGCCCTGTCTCTGCTTGTGCTTAGGGTTTTCGCAGATGACCATTACATGACCGTGTCTCTTAATAACCTTGCACTTGTCGCAGATTTTCTTAACAGAAGGCTTTACTTTCACAGTAATAACCACCTTTCGTTTATTTATATATGCGTTATTTTGTACGCCAAGTTATTCTGCCCTTTGTAGGATCGTAGATTGAAACCTCTACTGTTACCTTATCGCCGGGGAGAATCTTTATATAATTCATTCTGAGCTTTCCGGAAATGATCGCTGTTACGATCATATCATTGGGAAGCTTAACTTTGAAGGTTGCGTTGGGCAGAGCCTCAACTACGGTACCCTCAAACTCAATTACGTCGTCTTTTGCCATTATAAACTCCTGACACCTTTTGTTGACTTTTACTTGTGATTTTCAAGATTTTCTTCGAACTCCGAAAGGAATATTTCGAGAGCCTCATCGCCCGATTCGCAAAGTGAGGTTACTTCGTCATTCTCGGCGGCTAATACCTTGATATGTCGAAGGTTCTTTTTCTTCGGACATGAAAGCTTATGGAGTTTTCCGTCTGCCACCATGACTCTGCCATCGTCGCAAACATCAACAATAACGAACAGTCGTTTTCTATCTCGGCCGCACACACTGCGGACGATTGCGCCTTTTGCCATATCAGTTCACCTTTGTCAGAAGCAATGCTCCGTTTTCGGTGATAGCAACTGTATGCTCATAATGCGCTGACAGTTTTCCGTCTGCTGTTTTAACGGTCCAGCCATCAGGCATTTCTTTAACACCGTACACACCGGCGTTTACCATGGGCTCGATCGCTATAACCATACCTTTGGTTATTCTCGCTCCTCTTCCCTTTGTTCCATAGTTAGGAACACTGGGATCTTCATGAAGATCAGCTCCTATGCCGTGGCCCACATATTTGCGGACTGTGGAATAGCCCATTTCGCTGATATAGGAGTCAATTGCAAATCCGATGTCGCCGATTCTGGCGCCCTCTTGCTCTGCTGCAGCAACACCAAGCTCAAAGCTTTTCTTTGTTACTTCGATAAGGCGAAGAGCCTCATCGCTGACTTTTCCTACAGGAAATGTGTTTGCGCTGTCTCCGTGGTATCCTCCGATGAAAGCTCCAACGTCTATCTTTACGATATCTCCCTCATGAAGAATTCTCTTCTTTGAAGGGATTCCGTGAATAACTTCATCGTTTATACTTATACATGCGCTGCCGGGAAATCCGCCATAGCCGAGAAATGAAGGCTTTGCGCCACATTTCTCGATATGGTTTCTGATGATTTTATCAAGCTCTGCTGTGGAGATTCCATCTCTCACCGCTTCGCTTGCCAGAGCAAGCGCTTCGCCGGTTATTCTTCCGGCTATCTGCATTTTTTTGATCTGTTCGGGATTCTTAATAAAAATCATGATATTAAATCGCTTACGCCTTTTTAGCCCTCAAGAGCTGCTGCTACGAGAGCTGTGGTATCTTCAAGCTTATCCTGACCCTCAACGATTTTAAGCATACCCTTGCCTGCGTAGAACTCCTTGATGGGTTCTGTTACAGCGTGGTATGTTTCAAGTCTTGCTGCTACAACCTCAGGATCATCGTCAGAACGACGTGTGAGCTTTTCGCCGCAAGGACAGTTCTCGCCTGCGGGTGAAGGCTTGAATTCTGTATGGAAGGTTGCGCCACACTTAGGACAAACACGGCGACCTGCCATTCTTGTGAGAATCTTCTCGTCGGGTACCTCTATGCTTAACACCTCGGTGATTTCTACGCCCATTGCTTCAAGCGCTTCTGCCTGAGGCACTGTGCGGGGGAAACCATCAAGAATAAAGCCGTTTACGCAGTCCTCTTTAGCAAGTCTTTCACGGATGATTCCGATAACAACTTCATCAGGAACGAGTGCGCCTGCGTCGATATAACTCTTCGCATTCTTACCCATTTCTGTGCCGGACTGAATGGCCTCTCTAATGATAGCGCCAGTGGAAATTGCGGGAATGTTGTACTTTTCAGAAATGATTTCTGCCTGTGTACCTTTACCTGCACCGGGAGCTCCGAGCAGTATAAGCTTTAAACTTCTCATATTTTACTCTCCGTATTATTCAAGGAAGCCTCTGTAGTGACGCATTGTCATCTGGCCTTCGATTTCACGAGCTGTTTCAAGAACTACACCTACAACGATGATGATGGAAGAGCCTCCGAATGCGAGACCTGCCATAACGCCGCCGCTTACGATGTTAAGGATCATGGGGAACACTGCGATGAATCCGAGGAAGATTGCGCCGATCAGAGTTACTCTGTTGAGAACGCGTGTGATGTAATCGGAAGTGGGTTTACCGGGACGGATACCGGGGATGGATCCGCCATTCTTCTTGAGATTATTTGAAATTTCTACAGGGTTGAAGGAAATCAAGATGTAGAAATATGCAAATGCTATGATGAGCACCAGTGTAAGCACTGCGTAGAGCCAGCTGTCTGTGCTGAAGAGGTTGAAGAAACCTGTCCAGAACTTAGACTTGGAATAATCGAAGAACATTCCGATTGTTGCGGGAAGGCTTACGATAGAGCTTGCAAAGATGATAGGCATAACGCCTGTGTTGTTAACCTTAATGGGAAGTGTGGAGCTCTGGCCACCGTACATCTTACGACCAACAACCTTCTTTGCATACTGAACGGGCAGTCTGCGCTCGGAGTTAGTGATGAATACGATGAGAACAACCATACCAAGACCAATGATAAGGGATGCGATCGCAATTACGATGCCCCATACCTGGCTAACGCCCTCATAGTTACCCTTTACAAGTGTGAGCAAGCTGTTCACTATTGCGGGACCGCTGGACACGATGTTTGCAAAAAGGATGAGGGAGATACCGTTACCGATACCGTTTTCGTTGATCTTTTCAGCAAGCCACATTACGAGGGAAGAACCTGCGCAGTAGCATGTGATAATTACGATTGCAGCGAAAACGCTCTTATCTGTAAGGTAATCATAGTTTCTGAGCATAAAGTAGTAACCGATAGCTGTTATAAGTGCAAGAGCTACAGTTACAAGTCTTGTAAGCTGGTTGAGCTTCTTCTTGCCTTCTTCGCCGTCTTTTGCGATACGCTCAAGAGCGGGAATAGCAACTGTGAGAAGCTGAATTACGATAGAAGATGTGATGTAAGGTGAGATACCAAGTGCAAACAGTGTTGCGTTTGCAAAGGCACCACCGGAAAGAATATTCAGATACTGAAGGATTGAGCCTTCTGTTGCTGCATTCATGCTTGCCGCAAGGTCACCTGTAAGAAAAGGTACAGGAATCTGTGCGCCTATTCTATAAAGAAGAAGAATGAACAGAACATAAATAAGCTTTTTTCTCAGATCGTCGATCTTCCAAGCATTTTTAATTGTCTGTAACAACTTACTTCACCTCAGTCTTTCCGCCGGCTGCTTCAATCTTCTCCTTAGCTGTTGCTGAGAAGATCTTTGCTTCAACAGTGAGCTTCTTTGTGAGCTCGCCGTCGCCGAGAACCTTAAGACCGTCGAGTGCCTTGTTAATAACACCCTTCTCCATAAGGTTTTCGAGTGTTACTGTTGCGCCATCTTCATATCTGGCATTAAGTGTGCCTACGTTAACGATTGCATAGTGGGTAGCAAATCTGTTCTTGAAACCTCTCTTAGGAAGCTTTCTGTACAGAGGGAGCTGACCACCCTCGAAGCCGGGACGTACGCCGCCGCCGCTACGAGCATTCTGACCCTTATGGCCCTTACCTGCTGTCTTACCGTTACCGGAACCGGGGCCTCTGCCCTTGCGGTAGTTAGACTTTACTGAGCCGGGTGCGGGTGAAAGTTCATGGAGCTTCATGGTTTTTCCTCCTTACCGTATAATTAAATGATTTTTGTGCATCAACTATGATGCGGTGTTGGAGTAGTTTACGCCTGCTCCACTGTTACAAGGTGAGAAATTACCTTGATTTTTCCGTCAAGCACAGGGCCTTCTGCGTGAACAATTGTGTCACCGATCTTCTTGAGACCAAGAGAAGCAGCTGTTGCCTTCTGGTTGGGCTTAGCGCCGATAATGCTTTTAGTAAGTGTAACCTTAATCATTATTTAATTCCTCCTTAGCCCTTTGTAACCTTTTCAACGCTTACGCCGCGAAGCTTTGCAACTTCTTCAGCTGTTCTGAGCGCCTTGAGGCCTTCAAATGTTGCCTTAACAACGTTTGTGGGGTTGTTGGAACGGAGGCTCTTTGCACGGATATTCTTGATACCAGCAAGTTCAACAACTGCACGAACTGTCTTACCTGCGATAATACCTGTACCGGGAGCAGCGGGCTTGAGAAGAACTCTGCCTGCGCCGAACTCGCCCTGAACCTCGTGGGGGATTGTTGTATCGTTGAGAGATACTTCAATCATATTCTTCTTAGCATCTTCGATACCCTTGCGGATAGCTTCGGGAACTTCTGCTGCCTTACCAAGACCGTAGCCTACGTGGCCATTGCCGTCACCAACGATCATAAGAGCTGCAAAACGAGCGATTCTACCACCCTTTACAGTCTTTGATACACGGTTAACAACAACGAGTCTTTCCTGAAGCTCCATTGTAGATGTATCAATTCTCTTTGCCATTTTAATTTCTCCTTAATTAGATGTTTAACTTTTTTGCTAAAATTAAACAGTGTACAAACCGGATTTCTTTCGTAGGCGAGAATTAGAACTTAAGTCCTGCTTCTCTTGCGCCTGCTGCAAGCTCCGATACACGTCCATGATAAATATAACCGCCACGGTCAAATACAACTGTTTCAATACCAGCTGCAAGTGCCTTTTCAGCGATCTTTGCGCCTACCTTCTTAGCAGCTTCCTTGTTGCTGCCGATGCCTTCGAAGCCAGCTTCGATGGAAGAAGCGGAGACAAGTGTTACGCCCTTTACGTCGTCGATGATCTGAGCGTAGATGTTTGCATTAGAACGGTAAACAGCAAGTCTAGGACGATCTGCTGTACCGGAAATCTTAGCACGAACTCTTGCGTGTCTCTTAAGACGCTGCTGGTTCTTATCCTTCTTTGATACCATACCTGTCGTCTCCTTTCATTACTTACCGGCCTTACCGGACTTACGGCGAATAAACTCGTTTTCGTACTTAACGCCCTTACCATGGTAGGGTTCGGGAGGTCTCTTAGAACGAATCTCTGCTGCGATCTGACCGCACTTCTGCTTGTCAGCGCTCTTTACGATGATTGTGTTTGCGTCGGGAGCTTCGAATGTTACGCCGTCGCCCTCTTCCATAACTACATCGTGAGAGTAGCCAAGGTTCATAACGAGCTTGTTGCCCTGCTTTGCAACTCTGTAACCAACGCCTACGATCTGGAGCTTCTTCTGGTAACCTTCCTTAACACCAATGATCATGTTGTTAAGAAGTGTTCTTGTAAGACCATGAATTGCTCTCATTTCCTTATCGTCGTTGGGACGAGCTACTGTGATCTTATCGCCATCACGTGTGATAGCCATTGCTGTGGAAAATTCCTGTGTAAGTGTACCAAGGGGACCCTTTACAGTTACTACGTTGTTTGCACCGATTGTTACATCAATACCTGCAGGTACTGTGATCGGCTCTCTACCAATTCTAGACATATCAGTTTCCCCTTTCTCTTACCAGACAAATGCGAGAATCTCGCCGCCGACCTTTTCGCGTCTTGCTTTCTTGTCGGTCATAATGCCCTTGGAAGTAGATACGATTGCGATACCCAGACCGTTCATAACTCTGGGCATATCCTCGTAGTTGGAATAAATACGGAGACCGGGCTTGGACACTCTACGGATACCGTGAATTGCCTTCTGCTTGCCTGCCTCGTACTTGAGAGTGATTCTGATAACTCCCTGCTTACCATCTTCAATAATCTGAACGCCCTTGATATATCCCTCGTCGAGAAGAATATCAGCAATTGCCTTCTTCATATTGGAAGCGGGAACGTCAACAGTGTCGTGCTTTGCATTGCTCGCATTTCTGATTCTAGTCAGCATATCTGCGATTACGTCTGACATCTGCATTTTTTTATCCTCCTTGTCATGCAAGTTTAGTTATTATCTTGCTGCCGCTTTTGCGGCCGCTCACCGCCGGTTAATCACCGTTTGCGATTCCTGTCGGTGCGGAACTCGGGGTGCCGGGTTCGTATATCCGCTTTTTTGCGGTATATACGACCTTTCACGCTCCGTTATTATTATGATTGTTAGGCTTTTATCAAGCCTTGACAACGCTGATTACCAGCTTGCCTTCTTTACGCCGGGGATCTCGCCCTTGTATGCGAGTTCTCTGAAGCAGATACGGCAGATGCCGTACTTTCTCAGGTAGGAGTGAGGACGGCCGCAGATCTTGCAACGTGTGTACTCTCTTGTGGAATACTTCTGCTTCTTCTGCTGCTTAAGAATCATAGCTTTTCTTGCCATCTTAGTTCTCCTCTCCGGGCTTAGCAAAAGGTGCTCCCATAAGTGTGAGAAGCTCTCTTGCTTCAGCGTCTGTGTTTGCTGTTGTTACAAATACGATATCCATTCCGCGAATCTTGTCGATCTTATCGTACTCGATTTCGGGGAATATAAGCTGCTCCTTAAGACCGAGCGCATAGTTGCCACGACCGTCGAACGCGTCAGGGTTGATACCCTTGAAGTCACGTACACGGGGAAGTGAGAAGTTGAAGAGTCTATCCATAAACTCGTACATTGTTTCGCCGCGAAGTGTTACCTTTGCACCGATCTTCATGCCCTCACGGAGCTTGAAGTTTGCAACGGACTTTCTTGCGAATGTAGGAACAGCCTTCTGACCTGTGATCATGGAAAGCTCTGCAACGATTGTATCGATAACCTTGGAGTTATCCTTTGCGTCGCCTGCACCTACGTTAAGAACGATCTTATCGAGCTTGGGGATCTGCATTACGCTCTTGTATTCGAACTTCTTCATAAGAGCGGGGGCAACCTCAGCCTTATACATATCTCTAAGTCTAGCCATTTCAGTTACCTCCTAATTAAATTTCTGCGCCGCACTTAGCGCAAACTCTTACCTTCTTGTCGCCGTCCATCTTGTATGCAGGACGTGTGCCCTTCTTGCACTTGCCGCAATAGAGCTGTGCCTTGCAAGCATAAAATGCTGCTTCAGCTTCTACGATGCCGCCGTTTTCCTGGGGAGGACGGGGCTTAACGTGTTTCTTTACGATGTTTACACCCTCAACGATGATCTTGCCTTCCTTGGGAGATACCTCAAGTACCTTACCCATTGCGCCCTTATCGTCGCCTGAAACAATGATTACTGTATCGTCGCGTCTAACATGAAGTTTTTTCATTTCTACGTTACCTCCTTACAGTACTTCAGGTGCAAGGGAGAGGATCTTTGTGTATTCGTGCTCACGAAGTTCACGAGCTACAGGTCCAAAAATACGTGTTCCCTTGGGGTTTTTATCTTCATTGATGATAACTGCTGCGTTTTCATCGAACTTAATGTAAGAACCGTCGGCACGGCGAAGTCCCTTAACGCTTCTTACTATAACAGCCTTAACAACGTCGCCCTTCTTAACAACGCCGCCGGGAGCTGCTTTCTTAACAGCACATACTACAACATCACCGATGTTGCCGTAGCGTCTGCCGGAGCCGCCCAACACTCTGATGCACATAAGTTCCTTTGCGCCTGTGTTGTCAGCTACCTTCATTAATGACTGCTGCTGAATCATAGCAAGTCCTCCTATTTGAATTTACGGTATGCTCTTTGACATACTCTATATTTGAGGAAGTGGTGAATTACTTCGCCTTCTCGATAATCTCAACAAGACGCCATCTCTTAGACTTGGAGAGAGGTCTTGTTTCCATAACCTTAACAGTATCTCCGATGCCGCACTCGTTGTTTTCGTCATGTGCGTGGATCTTTACTGTTCTCTTAATGATTTTGCCATAAGTGGGATGCTTTACATTGTCTGCAATAGCGATAACGATTGTCTTGTCCATCTTGTCGCTGACAACCTTGCCCACTCTTGTCTTTCTCAGTGCGCGTGTTTCGTTTGCCATCTGCTTTTACCCCCTTACGCTTTCTTTTCACGAATAATTGTCATTACTCGTGCGATATCTTTCTTCACATCTGCAATCTTGTGGGGGTTATCAAGCTGGTTGATTGCGAGCTGGAAGCGAAGATTGAAGAGTTCCTGCTTGAGATCTGCAAGCTTTGCGCCGAGATCTGCTTCGGACATTTTTCTAAGTTCTGTTGCTTTCACCGCTTATCCCTCCACTTCATTATTGAGCTGCTCCTTGGTCGCAAAACGACACTTGATGGGGAGCTTGTGCATTGCAAGACGCATAGCCTCGCGAGCTACTTCCTCGTTTACGCCATCCATCTCGAAGAGTACACGGCCGGGCTTAACAACCGCAACCCAGTACTCAGGAGAACCCTTACCGGAACCCATTCGTGTTTCAGCGGGCTTTTCTGTGATAGGCTTATCGGGGAAAATTTTGATCCATACCTGACCACCACGACGGATGTATCTGGTCATAGCAATACGGGCTGCTTCGATCTGGTTGCTTGTGATCCATGCGGGTTCCATAGCTACGAGACCGTAGTTACCGTTTGTGATTTTGTTTCCGCGGAGTGCGCGGCCCTTCAGACGGCCTCTGTGTACGCGTCTGTATTTAACTCTCTTAGGCATTAACATTAGCGTGCGCCTCCTTCTCTGTTTTCTCTGGGTGCACGGGGAGCACGGGGACCTCTGTTGTTATCTCTTCTGTCACCGCCGCGTCTGTTGTCGCGTCTGTCGCCACGTCTGTTGTCACGTCTGTCACGACGATCCTTCTGCTGACGACGCTCCTCAGAAGCACCTGTCTGAACACGAGCTACTTCAGGAAGAACTTCACCCTTGTAGATCCAAACTTTTACGCCGATCTTACCGTAAGTTGTGTTAGCTTCCCAGAAACCATAGTCGATATCAGCACGAAGTGTCTGAAGCGGAATTGTTCCTTCATGATAGTGCTCGCTACGAGCGATTTCAGCACCGCCGAGACGGCCGGATACTGTGATCTTGATACCCTTAGCGCCCATTCTCATTGTGCGGCCGATAGCCTGCTTCATTCCCCGGCGAAAGCCGATACGGCGTTCCAGCTGGCTAGCGATGTTCTCAGCAACAAGCTGAGCGCTCATCTCTACAGGCTTAACAGCGATTACGTTTACAGATACAGGAACACCTGCCATCTTTTCAACGTCTGCTCTGAGCTTTTCGATCTCAGAACCGTCACGGCCGATGATCATACCGGGCTTAGCGCAGTGGATGTACACGCGCATCTTGCCTGTGTTGTCTCTCTCGATTTCGATTCTGGGAATGCCTGCAGGCATAAGACGCTTCTTAAGGTAGTTTCTAACCTTGTAGTCATTTACCAGTGTATCGCCAAAAACTTCGTCCTTAGCATACCATCTGGAGTCCCAGTTTTTAATAACGCCCACTCTGAGACCGTGGGGATTAACCTTCTGACCCATTCTAAAGCGCCTCCTTTACTGTTTCTCTGCAACAGCAAGTGTGATGTGGCTTGTTCTCTTAAGAATTCTGTCGCCGCTACCTTTACCACGGGGCATCATTCTCTTAAGTGTCATACCGGGTGTTACAAAGCACTCGGATACATAAAGCTTTTCAACATCCATGCTGAAGTTATTTTCTGCGTCTGCTACAGCACGATCAAGAAGCTTGATAAGATACTCGCAAGCTGCCTTGGGAGTTGTCTTAAGAATACCGCGTGCTGTCTTTACATCTTTACCACGAATAAGGTCAAGCACAATGCTTACCTTGCGGGGGGAGATGCGAACAAATTTAAGATAGGATCTTGCTTCCATTTTACATTTCCCTCCTTATTTTATTTCTTACCGTTGTTGGAAGTCTTGGAACCTGCATGGCCCTTGAATGTACGTGTAGGAGCGAACTCACCGAGCTTATGTCCTACCATATCTTCAGTTACATATACAGGAATATGCTTTCTTCCATCGTGAACGGCAATTGTGTGTCCCACGAATTCGGGGAATATTGTGGATGCTCTGGACCATGTCTTGAGCACTTTCTTTTCGCCCTTCTCATTCATAGCGCATACGCGAGCGTACAGCTTTGCTTCGACGAAGGGTGCCTTCTTTAAACTTCTGCTCATTTAAATTGCTCCTTCCTTACTTGCTGTTTCTGCGTTTTACGATGAATTTGTCTGTTCTAGCCTTCTTGTTACGTGTCTTATAACCAAGAGCAGGCTTACCCCAAGGAGTTACAGGGCCGGGACGACCGATAGGTGAACGTCCTTCACCACCACCATGAGGGTGATCGCAGGGGTTCATTACAGAACCACGAACTGTAGGACGGATACCCATATGACGCTTACGACCAGCCTTACCGATCTTAACTGTGTCATGCTCGATGTTACTTACCTGACCGATTGTCGCCTTACAATCCATACGGATGAAACGAACTTCACCGGAGGGAAGTCTTACCTGAGCCATAGAGCCTTCCTTAGCCATGAGCTGTGCCTGAACACCAGCTGCACGAACGAGCTGTGCGCCCTTACCGGGGTAGAGCTCTACGTTGTGGATGAATGTACCCACGGGGATAGCAGAGATAGGAAGTGTGTTACCGGGCTTGATGTCTGCGTTCTCGCCGGAGTAGAGAACCATACCATCTGTTACGCCAACAGGGCAGATAACATAGCTCTTGTTGCCATCTTCATCCTGAAGAAGTGCAATGTAAGCTGTTCTGTTAGGGTCGTACTCAACGCCGATTACTGTAGCAGGCTTCTCGCTTGTACGCTTGAAGTCAATGATACGGTACTTCTGACGGTTTCCGCCACCCTTGTGACGAACTGTGATTCTACCGTAGCTGTTACGGCCGGAATGCTTCTTCTTAACTGTAATAAGGCTCTTTTCGGGAGACTTCTTTGTAATTTCCTCGAAGGAGGGAACCGACATATTTCTTCTAGCCGGTGTCGTAGGCTTATACTTAATTGTAGGCATTTTCTACTCCTCCTTAGTTCATACCCTCGAAGAATTCGATTGTCTTGGAGTCAGCTGTGAGTGTAACCACTGCCTTTGTCCAGTTAGCTGTGTGACCAGCGTTGTAACGAACTCTCTTGGGTTTACCTTTCATGTTGATTGTGTTAACGTCTGCAACCTTAACACCGAAAAGCACTTCAACTGCGTTAGCAATTTCAGGCTTTGTTGCGTCAGACGCAACCTTAAATGTGTACTTCTTAGCAGAAATACCGTCCATAGCCTTCTCTGTGATGATAGGCTTCAGAATGATGTCCTGTGCAAGTTTCATTTTGCGTACACCTCCTCAATTTTCTCGACTGCAGCCTTAGCTACAACCAAGGAGTTACAGTTGAGAATGTCATACACGTTGATTGTGTTGAACTGAGCAACCTTAACACCTTCAATGTTACCAAGGCTTCTAACTGCCTTAGCATCGTTATCAGCAAGAACTACGAGAGACTTCTTGCCTGCGCCGATATTCTTGAGCATATCAGCCATAACCTTTGTCTTGAATTCTGCTGCTGCAATTGCATCAACTACGATCATTTCGCTTGCTGCAACCTTAGAAGAAAGAGCGCTGAACATAGCGAGTCTCTTAACCTTCTTGTTCATCTTAACTTTGTAGGTACGGGGCTTAGGACCAAGAGCTACACCACCGTGTGTCCACTGGGGAGCACGTGTGGAACCCTGTCTTGCACGACCGGAACCCTTCTGTCTCCAGGGCTTTCTACCGCCACCGCTTACCTCTGTACGAGTAAGTGTGGACTGTGTACCCTGTCTCTGGTTAGAGAGGAACGCTCTAACTGCTGTGTGAAGCACTGCTGCGTTGATCTCTGCACCGAAAACTTTGTCGGACAGGCTCATTGTGCCAACCTCAGCACCTGCCATATTTACAACTTTAATCTCAGGCATTTATGTGTCCTCCTTTCCGACTTATGCTTTAACACTGTCACGGATGAATACGATACCGCCACGAGCGCCGGGAACAGCACCCTTTACTGCGATAAGACCCTTTTCCGCGTCAATCTTAACTACTTCAAGATTAAGAACAGTTACCTGTTCGTTACCATACTGACCAGCCATCTTCTTGTTCTTAAATACACGAGAAGGTGTGGAACAAGCGCCCATAGAACCAACCTGACGGTGAATAGGACCTGTACCGTGTGTCATTCTGAGAATGTGGTTACCCCATCTCTTAACTGCACCTGTATATCCGCGACCCTTTGTAATGCCAGTAATGTCGACCTTTTCGCCACAAGCGAAGGTATCGGCGGCCACTACATCGCCAACGTTCATATCAGCTGCATTGTCAAGACGGAATTCCTTAAGGTGTCTCTTTGCAGAAACGCCAGCCTTCTTGAAATGACCAGCCATAGGCTTGTTAACAAGCTTTTCTCTGAGGTCTTCGAAGCCGAGCTGAACAGCTTCATAACCATCAGTTGCTGTAGTCTTCTTCTGAACTACATAACAGGGACCAGCCTCGATAACTGTTACGGGAATAACGAGACCGTTTTCGTCGAAGATCTGAGTCATGCCCAGCTTCTTTCCGATGATTCCTTTTTTCATGTTTTCCTCCAAATAAGGTTATTGGTTGACACCTCTTGATTTTTCCGGAAGCCAACCGAACATGTCAACTTGACCTTTCCGCCATCAAGCGCGCCTATATATAATAGGAAGCTTTCGCTCTGTACGGGGAAATTATGGCTTAAATGTTTTTGCTGGTTGTGGGGAAATTACTTAACTTCCTTAGCTTCGATTTCAACACCAGCGGGAAGCTCAACTGTGAGAAGCGCTTCAACAACTTTTGCATCAGCATTAGCGAGAATAACAAGTCTCTTATGTGTGCGCTGCTCGAACTGCTCACGGCTATCCTTATACTTGTGAACCGCACGAAGGATTGTGATAACTTCCTTCTCTGTGGGGAGCGGAATGGGGCCGGATACTTCAGCGCCATTTCTCTTTGCGATTTCTACGATCTTTGCTGCCGCAGAATCTACGAGAGTGTGCTCATAGCTCTTGAGTCTTACTTTGATCTTAGTTGCCACTTTATTTGCCTCCTGTAAATTTTCTTTGATGAGGCGGTGAACACGCTTCCGGGCGTTTCCAACCTTCCCTCAATTAAACCGGATTACGAGGGGACTGCTTTTTCGGGGATCACCCGAGATAAGTTTCCAACCTAGGAATCCGGAGGGGAGGGTTTACCTACACACGATGGTACCTAAACCGCTCAGCCGCTCATATTCGCCTTCGCCCGACTTCTTGTCGGACATACTCCACGGAAATTTCCCTACTCACCGTAGCATAGTGGTAGGCCACCTCCCGCTTCATCGCACATCAAGCTCCTTAATTTTATCACAAGAATTGCAAGATTGCAATAACTCGGAGCAAATTTCTTAGGGGAAATATTTTAAGAAAAAAGGAGAAAAAATGCCGTAGTTTTTGTACACATTGTACAATGTTATTGTGTAAACGCCGAAAAAGCGGCCTTTATTTAGTGAATATTGAGGTGTATTCAGGGCGATATACAACATATTGTGTTGATATTTTTGCAGTTTTATACAAAACTTCATATTTTTTATTAAATATTACACAAATTATCTTTGTTTTACTTACCGCAACAAAAAAGCCCCTGCCTCAGCAGGAGCTTTCTATTAATCTTTATATCTGAGCAATTCAAGTATTCTCTCAAAATTTGCAGGCAGAGGAGCAGAAACAGTCACCTTCTCTTTTGTTCGTGGGTGAACAAATGTAAGTTCTCCCGCATGGAGACACTGACCCTCAAAAAGTGCAGGATGCTTTTTTTCAAACTGAGTTGGCCTGCCATAAACAGGATCGCCCAGAACAGGATGACCTATATGAGCCATATGAACTCTTATCTGATGAGTTCGGCCTGTTTCAAGTCTCATTTCCGCAAGGCAAAATCCACCATCAAGCTCTTCCATATGCTTATAATGTGTTACAGCACGTCTGCCTTCCGGAGAAATAGCCATTTTCTTTCTGTCCGTTTTATGGCGTCCGATAGGAGCATCAACTGTTCCATCACCATTTAGCCTGCCGCAGAGAATGGTTTTATAAACTCTTGCAAGACTGTGATCCTCAAGCTGAGCCGCAAGACCCAGATGAGCTTCATTATTTTTTGCAACAATAAGAAGTCCGCTTGTGTCACGATCGATGCGGTGAACTATGCCCGGACGGATAACTCCGTTTATATCAGACAGGCTATCTTTACAATGAAACATCAGCGCATTTACAAGTGTTCCGCTTGAATGTCCGGGAGCAGGATGAACTACCATACCCTGCGGCTTATTTACAACCACAACATCCTCATCCTCATAAACAATATCAAGGGGAATATCCTCAGGCTCGGCTTCACATTCCTTTGCTTCAGGCAAAAAGATTTCAACAATATCTCCCGCCTTCACTTTACAGCTTTTGGTTACACCCTTGCCATTCACTAGAATGCCGCCTTCTTCAAGAAGCCCCTGCGCCGCACTGCGACTCAGGGGCGTTTCGCCTGCAATAAAGCTATCAAGCCTTGCCCCTGCCTTTTCCGCTTCAACAGAAAGACTATAGGTTGGCTCATTCTGATTTATCTGCATTTGATAATTCCTTTTCTGCTTTTTTAGCTTTGCTATCCTTTATTTCAGAAAGAATAATATAAAGAACCATTAATCCACAGCCGATACAAACAAACATATCGGCAACATTAAATACATAGAAATCAATAAAATCAACTTCTATAAAGTCTACCACGCTTCCTCTGAAGCATCTATCTATCATATTTCCGATGCCTCCGCCTACAACAAAGGACAAGGAAATACGAAGAAGAACATCCTTCGGCTTATACTTTATTATATAGAAGATAAATGCCGCTATTGCAAGGGATGAAATTACAAGAAACACCCAACGATTATTCGCAAGCATACCAAAAGCGGCGCCCTTATTTTCAATATATGTAAAATGAAATATTCCGGGCAAAACATCAATATCCTCATACATGGCAATATTGGCAAGCACAAGATGCTTTGTTGCCTGATCGGCAACAACAGAAGCAACTATAAGAACAAGGCAAAGAAGCATTTTATTCCTCGCTTCCGTTTACAAAATCCTTGAGGAAATTAAACAGTTCTTCTTTTTCCTTGATTTCTTCCTTATTTGTGATAAACATATCATCATCATCAAACTCTTCATACTGAGCTTCATTTTCAGGAGCAGGAACAGACTCTTCGTCAAAAAGGGCCTCAGCCGCTTTCAGCTCCTCCTCAGAGATTTCAAAAAACATATCATCAGAAGCATCTTCAGCAACTTCCTCAGCCTGAACTGCCGCTTCAACCTGGTCAGCCTCTTCAAAGCCAAATTCAAGTTCGGATGCAATAGCAGACTCATCTGCTTCTTCAGCCTCTGCTATTTCTTCAGCTTCTTCAACAACTTCTTCTGCAGCTTCTTCTACAGATTCTTCAGCTGTTTCAAACAAGCTTGTTTCAGGATATTCGGGGAATTCGGGGACCTGAGGCTCGCTTGTGTTTTCAGCAGCTTCCTCAAATTCGTCTATCGCCTGAGAAAGTGCAGTAAAATCAGGCTCATAGCTGAAGTTTTCCGCAGTTTCGGAAAGCTCTTCAACCATTTCGATATGATCGCTATAAAGCTGGAAAAGCTCCTGCTTAAATCTGATAACGCTTGCTTTGATCTCATCAAGAGTTTTATATTTTTCTTCTATCTTAGCATCAAGCTCATCAACTATTCTGTTGCACTCAATTCTTGCTGTGTCCACAAGATTTGTGCTACGCTCTCTTGCATCGCTAAGCATATCTGCAGCTCCGCGCTTGGACTGAGCAATACTATTCCTCAGCGCCTTTTCAGTTGCTGAATAATGACGGATCATATCCTGCGCTTCAGAAAGCTTACGCATAAGCGCCGCATTCTGCTCCTGCATAGCTGTCATTCTTTCAAGCTGTGTGTCTATATAGGCATCAACCTCAGCAGGATCATATCCTCTTCTGATAATCTTGAACCCGTATTTACAGTTCATTGAGTTACTCCTCTTACACATTTATACAAACTTACGTGCCAATATTCTGACACGTCCTTTTTTTGTTTTTTCGCCAGCGCTGTCGATTATATACTTTCCATATCCTCTCACGCTGATTATATCTCCGTCGCAAACAACGGCATCAACCTCAGTTTCGGTGAAATAATTAATCTCCACCAATCCGGAAGCAACCAAGCTTGCCGCACGGTCTCTGGACATATTGCAAAGTGCGCGAACAATACCATCAATTCTCGGAGATGCAACCGTTGTGCTTACACTTTCATATTCGTGCTCTATTCTGAAGTTTTCTGGAAGGGCACACACCACGGCAGAAACCTTATCCCTGCCGGCTCTATTCAGCTCGTTTTCTATATAAGCTGCCGCCTTTGGTTCAGCGAATACATATGCTTCGCCATTGAAAAAGCAAATATCGCCAAGGGTTTCTCTTTTTATACCGAGCGCCATGAGAGAGCCGAGCCAGTCTCTGTGAGAAAGGCTTTTGTATCCGCTACAACACAAATGAACAGGAACATAAAATTCGCCGAGAGCATCCTCGCATCCATAAGACAAAAGAGCCTCTACAAGCTGCCTCTCCTTTTCAATTGAAAAGGTATTTCCGCCAAGCTTTTCACATTCTATCCATGAAGGCAGAAATATCAGCTTTCTCCTTGTTGCGCCAACTGCTCCGCCATAGAAAAATCCGCCTGCAGCTGCTCCTGATTCAAAAAGGATTCTCTGCTCTCTTGGGGATAAAAAACACGATGCGACTGCTGAATAGTCGCAGCGCGCGGAAAGTTCCGCCGCCCTCGAAATCAGCAGTCGCTCTTCATCAGTTAGGGCAGGAAGGCCTCCCGCCTTATTTATGAAATTATTTTTATTCTGCAAAATTAATAATCGCCGAATTCGTCAGCGCTTTCCTCAGCCTGTACAGGTGCGGGAGCAGGAGCTGCCTGAGCCTTACGGCTGAGCTTTGCATCACCAACATCTACGTTGCTGGGAGTGATAACATATGCATTGGATGCGATCTTCTTGAGAGAGCCATCGATAGAATATGCTACGCCGGAAAGGAAGTCGATAAGACGGCGAGCTGTTTCCTTATTTGTGTTCTCAAGATTAAGAACGATAGTTCTCTTGGAGAGAAGATGGTCTGCAATCTGAGCCACGCTATCGAAGGAATCGGGCTTAACAACCTTCATTTCAAGAGCGCTGCCGGAGTTGCCGGAAATGCTGATGCCGCTACCCATCTGAACACCGCTCATACCTGTGCCCATGCCAACGCCGCCTGCGGGAGCTGCGCCGCTCATAGTCATATCAGCGTCATCATTTTCATAGGAGCCAAAGTTATCAGCATAGTAGCCATCGTCCTCATAGCCCTCGTCATAGTTGTCATCAACCATGCCGCCCATTCTCTTCTTGATATTATCAACGATACCCATGGTAGTGTATACCTCCGTTAATCAAATAAATTTAAAATTATGTTACTTTTCAGGATAAATTCTGCTGCCGAATATAGAGCTACCCACACGAACAAGGCTCGCTCCTTCTTCAATTGCAGCTTCAAAACTGTCGCTCATACCCATAGATAATATAGGTTCTATTATATTATGCGATGTTTTTCCCAAAATGTCAAGATAAATATTATATGTTTTGCTAAAATATTTTTTATATTCATCTTTTGTGCATCCAAAAGGCGCCATGGTCATAAATCCACGAAAGCGTATTCCCTTTGTTTCAAGAAGCTGATGGGCAAATTCTTCTGCCGCCTCGGGCATTATACCGCCCTTGTTTTCTTCTTTTCCTATATTAATTTCGCAAAGCACATCAGTTACAATCCCCTGTTCAACACTGCGCTTAGCGATCTCATTTGCCAAACGATCGCTATCAACAGACTGGATCATATCAACCTTGCCAACAATACTCTTTACCTTATTTGTCTGAAGATGACCGATAAGATGCAGAGGGCACTTTCCCTTGAGATCATCATACTTTGAAAGGAACTCCTGAACCTTATTTTCTCCCGCCATAGGAAGTCCGAGCTCTTCAATTGCGAATATGATCTCCTCCGCAGGAACAGTTTTTGTTGCCGCAAGAAGAGTTACATTCTGATTATAAGGGCTTCTTGCCCTTGCTTCTTCAATTTTATCCATAACACGCTTATAATTTTCACGTATTATATCTTTTCTAAGTTGGTCCATATATTCACCCGTTACATTTTGCTTATCCGCAAAGCTTTTTTATTTACCAAGTATTCTGCCGTCGTAAAGTCCTGTTCCCTCTGTGATTATCAGATCGTGAAGCTTAAGATATCTATATGTCTTTTCTTCTGTTCCGGCTTCATCCTCTGTGGTTTCCTCACCCTCTTCATCTGGCAATTCAACCTCAGGATCAGTTTCTACAATATAATATCCCTCATAATCTGTTATGATGGAAACCAATCTGAAGCGCACTGTGCTTCCGTCAAGAACATAAACGCCCTGCTTGCCATCAATAATTCTTACATCACTTATACGAATTTTAAATCCTGTATATTCAGCCATTGATATTTTCACAGGCTGAACTCTTGTATATTCAAAGGAATCAGGCATATTGGATGTGGAAAAAACGCATGCATATCCGTTTTCTCCGCGGATAAGCTGTTCAAGCTTCATTTCAAGAGTCAGATCACCGTTATAAGCAAAGGTGACATTTCTCCATTGGCCCTCTTTCATCAGAGCGCCGATTCCGCTATCAACAAAACAAACGGCATACCATTTAGAATCTGTTACTATCTTTCCTGCATTTGATGCCGCCGAAGGAGTGGCATTTACAAGATTTTTCAGAGTGTCATAATCAGCGTCCTCAAAAACAGAAGGATCAAACAGGGTTTCATACCCATCGCTTTCGCTGAAATAATATCCGCTCTTCTGAGTTTTCACAGTTTCTGTTCTGTTGCCCAGATTCATAACCAATGCGTTTCTCTGAGCTCTGAGCTCACTAAGTCGCATAGCAACATCACCGCTGTTGCCCATAAGAATATCCTTTTTATTAGTACCCGAGATAAGCTCTGCTCTCAGATTATTGGCCGCCTCGGCATCTCCCTTGGAAAGCGCCTGCCTTATCTGAGTCATAACGCTATACAGCTCATTATCTATTTTAGCCGCATCCTTCAAGGTGATTGTGCTGTCAACAGAAGCTGCGCTGAGCATTTCTATCTGCACATCTATTTCGTTTATTCTTTCAACCGTGTCAGGATCAGCGCTGCTGTATATTCCTGCCGCCTCACCATATGCTCGAACTCTTTCACCCTCAGAAACTGAAGGAACCAAGGTTCCGCTTGAATTTGCCGTCAGCGGAATTTCACTTCTGAAAATATACCCATCGGCATCAACCGCTTTAGTTACGGTTGACTGATAGACTGCTTCGGTTTTCACATCTGGCTTGAAGGTGCTCCATATATGGTAGCCGAAATATACTATTACTCCAAGGGCAAGCAACGCCGTTACAATATAACGACCCACCCGTTTGAGATAATCGGTATCCATAAACAAACTTCCTTCCTGATTAATTTTAAAGCTTTATAACCGGCGTGTCTTTCCCGCGCTTCTGCGCTTCAATAGTGCGGCAGGTGAACACAAGTGACTGTATTCCATCTTCACCTGCGGCGCCGAGAATCGCAAGCAGACGCTCAAGTCTGGCTTCATCAATTCTTGCAAAGCTTTCATCATAAACTGCCATTGGCGCATCTCCCGGGAAAAGCACCTTCATAAGAGCACTTCTCAAGCTGAGATATGCCGCATCTCTGGTACCTGCAGACATATAATCAGCCTCTCTTGTATATCCGCCCGGAGCATAGCTCATATTGAAATTGCGATCAACTCCAAGTCCTGTATATTTACCCTCAGTGAAGGCTCCAAGCAAAACTCCCGCCTCGCCAACTATTCTGGGAAGCAGAGATGCTCTCAGATTTTCGCCTGCCTTAACAATTGTTTCAAGGGCAAGAGCAATAGCATTATATTTAGCTGTTGCTTCGTTATACTCCTTATCAAGAGCGCCTATCTTTTCTGCCAGCTCAGCAGGGGAAACAGCATTTACGCTGAGAGCGCCAAGCTTTTTCTCCAGCTCTGTATGGCGGCGGCGCTGAGCCTCTGCTGTGCTGAGGAAGAATCCTCTGTCACGAACAGTTTTTTCATATTCAGCACGATTCATTTCAGAGGCAACCTTGCCCGCTTCGCTTTCAAGAGCAGCGGCTGCATCTCCTCTGATCTCGGCTCTTTCTTCAGCAGTTTTTGTTCCCATAACAGAAAGCTTACCGCTGACTGTGTCATATTCTCTTGTGAATATATTGATCTCTCTGATGGTTGCCGCAGCAGCCGCAAGAGCATTTTCTGTCATTGTGTCAGTATCGGGCACCTCATCTGCAAAAAGCGCAGCAGCCGCTCTCTGGCTCACAATAAGTTCTTCTCTTTCTTTATTGAAAGCAGCCTCATCACGATGGAGCTTGCCATATTCGGAATCCTCGCTGCGAAGCATTTCGCTGACACGGATCTTTTCCTGCCCCATAAATTCAACCTCATCTGCGCTTACAGCATTCCATTTATCAAGAATACTGTTGTGGCGCTTAAGAGAAGATATGCTTACGCAAAGCAGGATGATTGCAATAATCAGCATAACACCGGCGGCGCCACCTGCGATCATTGCAAGGAATTTATCAATTGAAGCAAGGAACAATGCGCCTGCTCCGCAAAGAACTGTGAGAATAAAGAGCGCAAGTGAAAAGCCGAAGCAGCTTTTCTTTTTTGCAAGAGAAGCTCTTGCAATTGAAACATCCATTCTGTCTCTTTCCTTTTCCTCTTCGCTGATAGGGGGAGGAAGAGTTTTATCAAGCGTGCTTATGTTCACTCTCACGCTTCTGAGCTTCATTTCAGCTTCACGACGCTTTGATGCAATATTGCGAAGGCTTTCGCAATCACGCTCGATTTCTTCAACTGTGCGATAGCCTTCAAGCATAGCCTTCAGCTTGCCCTGTTCGCCTTCAAGCTTTTCAAGCTCTGTGAGAGCATCAAGCCTTCTGAGCTTATCATAGCTTGAAACTATTTCATCAAGACGGTTGGCGTTGCGCTCTCTTGATGCGATCAGCTCATTGCTATCAGCAACAGCGCTTTCAATATCCATGATCTCCGCATTTTTGACCATAGCCTCTTTAAGCTCTGCCTCAAGGCGGGCTTTTTCGCGGCGAATATCATAAATTCTGCCGCCGTTTCCGTTTTTGTGAAGAAGCAACTTTCTTGTTTTCTCAAGTCGCTCAACTGCGCGCTTTGTACTGACCTCTTCATCACCT
This sequence comes from Candidatus Avispirillum sp., assembly GCA_045631345.1. Lineage (GTDB taxonomy): Bacteria > Bacillota > Clostridia > Oscillospirales > CAG-272 > Avispirillum. The sequence continues at coordinate 68,976 of JAZQUP010000047.1, read as the reverse complement.
GAATAGAGAATGTTTTCTATTGCTTCAGACATTCCTGTTCCGTCAATTGACGCATCAGTCAGCTGGCGAACGAAAACAGAATTATAAAACATCTGCTCAGGCATACGAAGAAGCGCCATACCGGGAACCTCGCCCTTGAACATCTTCTCGCCTGTTTCTTCATTTATAATGCTGACTCTTTCTCTTGCCGCATCATCGGAAACATAAAGCTCTCGTGAAATACGATATGTAACATTTCCCTTAACGAGAATGATATAGCCTGCGGCGCTTCCTGTTTCCCAATTGACATAGCGGCGGCGCTCGCTCATTGCGCCGTCAACGCCTCTGCCTGAAAGTCCGTAAAAAATAAACTTAATAAACATGGCAACAGAGCTTTTTCCGCTTTCATTGCCGCCTTCAATGATATTAAGTCCCTTTGAAAGCTCAATTGTTTTGCCTCTGACTCCACCGAAGGAATCAATGTGTATAGTTTTTATGTACATATTTTCCCTCCGTTTTCATCAAATGCTTTCGCCGCCGAGAGCAGCAAGCGCATAGCGCAGCGCCGCAACGGCATTTTTTCTTTCCTCGTGTGTTCCATTTTCTATAGTTTCAATAAGCATACGGTACACCTCACCTCTGATTCCTCTGTCGCATTCAAGCTCCTCTGAGGACATCTGAGGAACTGTTTCATCAACAACATTCAGAGAAAGGAGCCCTTCCTTGCATTGCTCCTCTATTTCCTGGCAGGGAGCAACAAGACCGGGGGCTGTATATCCACAGAGAGTAACTCTCAGGTGAGTGTTCTCTCCGAAATCTTCATCTTCAATATAAGTGCGCAACTCGCTTACCATATCCGCCGCAGTTTCTGCGCCGTCAACCTTAAGTTCTCTATCTTCATATACGCTGATAGAGAAAGGAACGAACTGACGGCTGACCTCTGCTTTACCGCCGTTCTTTTCAATTTCAACAAGCCATGCACCCTTAACTCCGCATTCGCCAAAATCTCTGCCCTGAGGACACCCGCAATATGCAGCAGAAATATTTTTTTGCCAGAGAGCGTCGTTTGCCGCCTCAGGAGAATGAATATGACCGAGCGCCGCATAGTCTGCTCCGAAATCGCTGAGTGCTCCGTGAGCAATGGGGCAATACTGGGAAAGAGGAGATGCTGTATCGCCATGAGCGCAAAGAATGTTTATCTTATCTCCGTCGCAAGCACCTGCATCAATGGGGCAGCCCTTCATATACTGGCTTGTGAACGCATATCCGTAAACTCTTGCGCCAAGCTCATCAAAATCAAAATAAGAAAGCTGTTCGCTTGAGAAAATATGCACATTATCAGAGAATGTTCTCTTTTTCCAGATACTGTTTTCATCAAAGGGGTCGTGATTACCTGGTGCAATAACAACAGGACATGCCGCTTTTTCAAAACCGTCGGCAAGAAGAGCCGCAGTTTCTCTTGTTGCAAAGCCCGAATCAAACAAATCACCTGAAATGAGTAGGAGATCAACGGAATTATTTTTTACATATGCGATTATATCAGAAAAAACCTTTCTCAGCTCTCTTTTTGCCTGCTCGCCACGATCGGCCTGCAAGGTTGCAAAGGGGCTATCAAGATGCAGATCTCCTGTGTGAAGAATTTTCATAGATTCGACCAACCTTTTTTTGTTTATTACCTTTTATTATAACATACATCTTGACCCTTTTCAACAGAAAAAGTATGAAGTTGATACAATATATTGTATTTCCAAGCCTCCTACGACGGAGAAAGTGTAGCCTTTGTGAGATAAATTTTCGTTTGGCAAATAGCCTTCCCCCTTCGCAAAGGGGGAAGGGGGACCGCTTGCGGTGGATGAGGGTAGCTTATAAAAACAAATTTCACCCTCATCCGTCAGCCTTATGGCTGACACCTTCTCCCTTAAAAAGGGCGAAGGCTTGCTGCGATAAATTATCGTTTATACAACAAAAAAGCCTGCAAATGCAGGCTTTTTATTATTCGCTTTTTATGCAGCCATCTGCAATATTGATCTCGCCATCGCAGTTGATGTCATTATCGCCTGCATTGATTTCTACAAGACATTCGCTTATTTCAACGCTTCTGAAGGCTTGTATTCCGTCGTCCTGACAAGTGAGATAAAGCTCACCACCGCTGATAACAACGTTCCCTCGTCCTTCTTCTTTTTCGTTATCGCTCTTGATTGCATCTGTTGCCGCTGTTACTGTAATAACACCGCTGCTTATCTGAACGCTATCTTTACCCTTCAAGGCATTTTTAGGAGATGAAACTGTTATACTTCCGCCTTTTATTCTCAAGTCGTTTTTAGTTTGAATACCGTTTTTACAATTGGCATTGACCACTAAAGCGCCCTCTCCGCAAATTGTCAGATCATCTGCGCTATAGATACATGCTGCAGGCTCTGCTCCGCTTTCAAGGCCATAAAGCTTTCCATCATAAAATATATTCTCGCTTGCCTCTGCCAGAGTTATTATCACCTTATCTGCGCATTTCACATAAAGCGCTGCGCTATTCTCCGAATAGATATTAACTCCCTGAAGAACAAGCTCAACCTGCTCCTCTTTTGTTACGTCAACAATAACAGAGCCGTTCAAGCTTCCCTCTATAACATAAGCTCCGCCCTTGGAAATTTCAAGATTCCCGTTTTTTAGCTCTGCGCCCTCTCCGCTGATCTCAGACTTATCGCCATCAAGAACTATATGCATTTGCGCAGGGGCTTGCTCCTCACTCTTGGAGCTTTCAAGCTGTCCTATAGGGTATTCAACACGCTCTTCACTTTCTGCAGCGCATCCGCACAAAAGCAATGCAAAAGCTAAAAATATTATCAATTTAACACATTTCATAAGACTACTTCAGCTTTTCTGCAAGATATTTGCCCGTATATGATCCTTCACACTTGGCAACCTCCTCGGGAGTTCCAAAGCAAACTACCTGTCCGCCTCCGTCTCCACCCTCAGGTCCAAGGTCAATGATATAGTCTGCAGTTTTGATCATATCAAGGTTATGCTCAATAACCAAAACTGTGTTGCCAGCATCAACCAAGCGCTGAAGCACCTCAATCAGCTTTTCAACATCGGCTGTATGAAGGCCTGTTGTGGGCTCGTCCAACAAATAGATGGTTTTTCCCGTACTTCTCTTGGAAAGCTCTGCAGAAAGCTTAACTCTCTGAGCCTCACCACCTGAAAGCGTTGTTGAGGACTGACCTATCTTTACATATCCAAGACCAACATCGCACATGGTTTTAAGACGTGATGATATTTTGGGTATCTCTGAGAAAAACTCAGCTCCCTCTTCAGCTGTCATTTCAAGAACATCTGCAATGCTCTTATCCTTATATTTGACCTCTAGAGTTTCTCTGTTATATCTCTTTCCGTGACAAACATCGCAGGTTACATATACATCGGGAAGAAAATGCATTTCTATTTTCTTAACGCCATCACCCTGACAAGCCTCGCATCGTCCGCCCTTTACATTAAAGGAAAATCTGCCCGATTTATATCCACGCAGATTAGCCTGAGGTGTTTTTGCATAAAGCTCTCTGATGTCGGTGAAAAGTCCCGTATAGGTTGCAGGATTGGAACGAGGAGTTCTGCCAATTGGGCTCTGGTCTATGGTGATTATCTTATCAAGACTTTCAATTCCCTTTATTTCCTTATACTTACCGGGCCATGTTACAGCTCCGTTCAGCTCTGAAGCAAGAACTCTGTGAATGATCATATTCACAAGAGAGGATTTTCCCGAGCCGGAAACGCCTGTTACACAAGTGAATGTGCCAAGAGGCACAGAAACTGTTACATTTTTCAGGTTGTTTTCAGCAGCGCCCACAACTGTGAGAAAATTACCATTTCCGCTTCGTCTCTTTTCAGGAACAGCGATCTTTCTTCTGCCCGAAAGGAAATCTCCCGTTACAGATTTTTTGTTTTTCTTAACCTCAGCAGGAGTTCCTGCAGCAACTATTTCACCGCCATGAATTCCGGCTCCGGGGCCTATATCAATAATATAGTCTGACTCCTCCATAGTTTCTTCATCATGCTCAACAACTATAACGCTGTTGCCGAGATCACGAAGCTTTTTAAGAGTTGCTATCAGCTTTCCGTTATCTCTCTGATGGAGACCTATGCTGGGCTCATCAAGAATATAAAGCACGCCTGCAAGAGATGATCCTATCTGCGTTGCAAGGCGGATTCTCTGAGCCTCGCCGCCTGACAAAGAGCCGCTTCGGCGAGCCAAAGTGAGATATTCAAGGCCAACGCTTGAAAGAAATCCAAGGCGGCTCTTTAATTCCTTGATTATCTCTCTTGCGATCTGCATTTCTGTTTCTATGAACTGCAGATTATCAACAAATTCAAGAGCTTTTGTTATTGAAAGGCGGCAAAACTGATCTATATCAAGGCCACCAATAGTAACGGCAAGCACCTCAGGATTAAGACGTGAGCCGTTACATTTAGGACATTCAAGCTCCTCCATGAATTGCTCATAATATTCGTTATCATATCCACCCTGCTCCATTCGCTGAGTGATGGTGTTGATAACACCCTCAAATGTTACTTTCTGAGGACGGAAATATCCGTTAAAGCCTCGGATTATATCATATGTCTGTGTTCCCGTGCCATAGAGAAGCGCTTTCATTGCATTTTCGGAAAATGTTATAAGAGGCTGATCCATTGTGAAGCCATGAACCTTACCAACAGCTTCAATAAGGGGGCCTGTCCATGTTTCGGGATCAAGAGTTTTAAAGCCATTAACTGCAATTCCGCCCTCAATGAGAGAAAGAGTCATATCAGGCATGATTTTTTCCTTGGAAATCCGGCGCATAATACCGATACCTGAGCAATGGCTGCAGGCGCCATAAGGATTATTGAATGAAAACATTCTGGGCTCAAGCTCGCCAAAGCTGATGCCGTGCTCCTCGCAGGCATAGTTTGTGGAAAAGCTTATTTCCTCTCCGTCTCCCTCACGAGGCACTGTTACAACTGTGAGTGTTCCTCCACTTTCACGAAGGGCAGTTTCAACGCTATCGCTGAGACGAGAGCGGATATCATCCTTTATAACAAGACGGTCAATAACGATCTCAATAGTATGGCGCTGATTTTTATCAAGCTCAAAGATCTCGTTCAGATCATAAATACTTCCATCACAACGAACTCGCACAAATCCGCTTTTCTTTGCCTGCTCAAAAATCTTTTCGTGGCGTCCCTTTTTACCACGAACAACAGGAGAAAGAAGCATAAAGCGAGTTCCCTCGGGAAGCGCCATAATGCGGTCCATTATCTGATCTGTTGTCTGCTGTCTGATCTCCTTGCCGCAAACAGGACAATGAGGAACACCGAGACGGGCATAGAGAAGACGCAGATAGTCATATATTTCCGTAACCGTTCCAACTGTGGAACGAGGATTTTTCGAGGTTGTTTTCTGGTCAATTGAAATAGCGGGAGAAAGCCCCTCAATGGAGTCTACATCGGGCTTATCCATCTGACCAAGGAACATTCGGGCATATGAAGAAAGACTTTCAACAAAGCGGCGATGTCCCTCTGCATATACTGTGTCAAAGGCAAGGGAAGATTTTCCCGAACCTGACAATCCCGTCAGCACAACAAGCTTATCTCTCGGGATCTTGACATCTATATTTTTAAGATTGTGTACACGTGCTCCACGCACGTTAATATACTTGGGCATAAAAGCTCCTTATAATAAAAGTATAGGGGAAAGGACTTTCAGAAAAGTCCCTCCCCCTAAAACCCCCACCGAAACCACAAGGGAGGGGTGATGTTTAATTACTTATTTTCTTCCTTTTCTTCCAAAGCTCTACCTGTAAGGCTACCTGCAAGGATGATCTTTCTTTCATCATCTGTGAGAGTGCCTACATTGAATGTGTGCTTTGTGAGATTGCCGTTTTCGCTGTGATAGAGATAACCATCAAAGCTTTCAGCGCCGTTTGCGATAGCCTCACGAACACCGGGAATGATAACCCAGTCGCCACAGGAGATTTCGCCTTCGCCATTGCCTGCGCACTTGCCGATTGCCATTTCATCACAACGGAGGGGAAGCATACCCCAGTTGATAAGGTTGGAACGATAACGCTTAGTTGCATAATCACGAGCAATATTTGCCGCGCCGCCGAGAACTCTCTGGCAGGATGCTGCCTGCTCTCTTGCGCTTCCGTCGCCGGGACGAACTGCGCAAACAAGGCTTGCTACACCGATAGAACCAAAGAGAGCGCCGTTTTCTTCCTCATACTTTGCAACAGCTGCCTGGAGTGTTTCCTCAACTGCTTCAGAAACAAGGCTTTCATCGTATTCATCACCATCAGCCTTCTTAGCTGTTGCAGCAATTGCATCAGCACGATCTACATACTCAGGATCACGACGTGAAAGTGTGAGTCTGGAAAGACGGAAGGGATTGGAACGATAAGAAGAGGATTCACCGGAGGGAATGAGCTCGTCTGTTGTTGTAACGTCATCATCAATAACGCTTGCAACGCCGAGAACAACGTTATCAGCAAGTTTCTTCATTCTGGGCCAGTCTACAATATTGGGACCAAACTTAAGCTCAACATCGGAGTCAGGCTTGCCATAACCAAACCAGCAACGGTTTTCATAAATAGACTTATCAAATACATATTCGGGCTTGTTGTATGTTACATCAAGCTCATCAGCCGCTGTAAGAACACCGCCGTTAGCTGCAGTTGCTGCAATAGAGCGAGCATCCATAAGAGCAACGGATGCAAACTGCTTTTCACCGGGCTTGGAGCCTTCACGGTTGGGGAAGTTTCTTGTGGAATGACGGATGGAAAGACCACCGTTTGCAGGAACATCACCTGCGCCGAAGCAAGGACCGCAGAATGCTGTTCTGAGAGTTGCGCCTGCTCTCATAAGATCAGATGCAATACCTGTGTCAAGCATACGAACAAACGCAGGCTGAGAAGCAGGATATGCAGAAAGTGCAAATGCATCGGGACCAATGGACTTGCCGCGGAGAATATCAGCAGCAGCGCTGAGGTTATCAAATGTACCGCCTGCGCAGCCTGCAATAACACCCTGGTCAACCTTAACTCTGCCTGTTGCAGGATCGATCTTATCTGTGAGGCGAAGTGTTCCGGGAGCAAGACCAAGCTGTGCCTCGCCCTTAAGCTCAACTGCACGGAGAATATCTCCTGCGTTTTCGTTAAGATCGCGAATTGTGTATGTGTTGGAGGGGTGGAAGGGGAGAGCGATCATAGGCTCAACCTTTGAAAGATCAATTTCAACAGCGCCTTCATAGTATGCCATATCGGAAGGCTCAAGCTTCTTATATGCATCAGGTCTGCCGTGAACTGCGAAATATCTTTCTGTTTCCTCGTCTGTTACCCAGATAGAAGAAAGGCATGTTGTTTCTGTTGTCATAACATCAATGCCGTTACGGAATTCAATGGGAAGGTTCTTGATGCCATCGCCGACAAATTCAAGCACCTTGTTCTTAACAAAGCCGTCAGCAAAAACAGCGCCGATAAGAGCAAGTGCAACGTCCTGAGGACCAACGCCGGGACGAGGAGCGCCTGTGAGGCGAACTGCAATAACGTCAGGATTCTTAACGTCGTATGTGCGGGAAAGGATCTGCTTAACAAGCTCAGGTCCACCCTCACCGATAGCCATTGTACCGAGAGCGCCGTAACGTGTATGGCTATCGCTACCAAGGATCATCTTGCCGCATCCGCTCATCATTTCACGCATAAACGCATGAATAACTGCCTGATGCGCAGGAACATAGATAGCGCCATACTTCTTAGCTGCAGAAAGACCAAACATATGGTCATCCTCATTGATTGTTCCGCCAACTGCGCAAAGAGAGTTGTGGCAGTTTGTGAGAACATAGGGGATGGGGAGTTCTGTAAGTCCGCCTGCTCTTGCTGTCATAAGAATACCAACATATGTGATATCGTGAGAAGCGAGAGCATCAAATTTGATCTTAAGATCCTTTTCGTCGCCGCCAACATTGTGAGCAGCGAGAATGGATGATGCTATAGTACCCTTGCGGGCAACCTCAGGCGCAGGACCTTCGGTTACAAAGGCGCCATTTGTATAATAAACGCCATGTCTAATAAGCTTTACCATTATATATTTCTCCTTTTTGTAAGGTTAAATTCTGAATAATACATTATATCACAAAAAAATCGGCAAATCAACCGTGTTTATAAAAAATGCAGAATGCATAATGCATAATGCAAAAATTCCACAGAGACACTGCAAATTATCCTTTAACGCACCAACGCTTCACCGTGGAAACATTAACTCTCAAAATTTCCTCTTGCGTTCTTTAGCGAAATGATGTAAAATAGCATATATTATATCTTATATCTATAGGAGAAATAAACATGGAACCTATACTTGATCTGCTTTCAAAAAACTGCCTTTATTCCACAAAGGATATGGCGGCTATGCTTGATATGACTGAAAAAGAAATAGAAGAAAAAATAAATACATATAAGGAAGAAGGCATTCTTCTTGGATGCCAGGCTATTATCGACCACGATAAAACTGAGGGCGAGCATGTTTCTGCCTTCATTGAGTTGAAGGTTAATCCTCAGCCCGACCGTGGCTTTGATCGCATTGCAGAAAACATCTATCGTTATCCTGAGGTTAAGAGCCTTTATCTTATGTCATCCTCAGGATATGACCTTCTCGTTACAATTGAAGGAAGCACAATGAAGGAAATAGCTTATTTTGTTGCACGCAAGCTTGCTCCCATCGAAGGAGTTATTTCAACTTCAACTCATTTTGTGCTGAAAAAATATAAGTCCAAGGGAATAATACATCGCAATCAGCTTCTTGATGAAAGAGAGAATTGCAACTGATGATAGACTATTCCAAGGCACTTTCCTGTAAAGCACGTGACCTCAAGCCCTCAGGCATCAGAAAGTTTTTTGATATGCTTGAAGGCAGAAAGGGCGTTATATCTCTGACTGTTGGCCAGCCCGACTTCGCAACTCCTTGGCATATTCGCGACGCAGGCATTGACAGCATTGCCGACGGCCACACCTTCTACACTTCCAACAGAGGCACACCTGAAATGCGACGTGAGCTTGCCGCATATATGGAGCGCCGCTTTGACCTTACTTACAAGCCGGAAACAGAGCTTCTTGTTACAGTTGGCGCAAGCGAAGCAATAGACCTTGCCATCAGAGCGTGCGTTGACGAAGGCGATGAGGTTATTATCCCTGTTCCCGCATTTGTTTGCTACGAACCCCTTGTTCAGATGGCAGGCGGCAAATCAGTTATTATTGAATGCGGAGCCGAGGATGGTTTTAAACTCACCCCTGAAAAGCTTCGTGCCGCTATAACTGATCGTACAAAGCTTATTATCCTACCCTATCCCAGCAATCCCACAGGAGTTATTCTTGAAAAAGAAGAGCTTGAAAAGCTTGCTGAGATCATTCTTGAAACAAACGCAGTTGTTCTCTCCGACGAAATCTACGCTGAGCTGACATACGGCAAAAAGCATTGCTCCATTGCCACATTGCCCGGCATGAAGGAAAGAACTATCGTTGTTAACGGATTTTCGAAGGCTTATGCTATGACAGGATGGCGACTTGGCTATTCTGCTGCTCCTGAAGAAATAACAGACGCAATGTTCAAAATTCATCAGTATGGCGTTATGTGCGCTCCCACAGTGAGCCAGTATGCCGCAACAGAAGCTCTCCGAAACGGAGATGCCGATATTGAAATGATGAAAGAAGAATACGATCGCAGAAGAAAATATCTTGTTAAGGCTCTCAACGATATAGGTTTGCCCTGCCCCAAGCCTGAAGGCGCATTCTATGTGTTTATGCAGGTTGGCCATTACGGACTTTCAAGCGAAGAATTCTGCGAACGACTTCTTGAAGAACAGCAGGTTGCTATCGTTCCCGGAAACGCATTCGGCGAATGCGGAGAGGGCTATGCACGCCTATCCTACGCATATTCTCTTGAACATCTGAAGGAAGCTGTTAAAAGAATGGAAAGATTCGTGCAGTCACTTAAATAAAACTCAAAAAATCCTTTCCTTTGCTATATGGGAAAGGATTTTTCTCATAATGTAACCAAGTCACAGAAAAGGATTATGAAAATGGTTATACTATAAACAGAAAAGGAAAAACCTAAATAATTATCACAAAGGAGATAATAAAATGGCAGCTATAAAGATTTCAAGTGCAAACTTTGACGAAATAATAAATGGCGACAAGCCCGTTCTTCTGGACTTTTTCGCATCATGGTGCGGCCCCTGCAAAATGCTTTCTCCCATCATTGAGGAAATTGCAGAAGAAAGAGCAGATGTTGCAATCGGCAAGATAGATGTTGACGCTGAGCCTGAGCTTGCAAGCAAATTCAATGTTTTTTCAATTCCCACGCTGGTTTATATGAAAAACGGAGAAATTATTTCCCAGAGCGCAGGCGCACGCCCCAAGGCAGCTATCATCGCAATGCTTGATAATGAATAAAAGATCCGCCTAAACGGCGGATTTTTTAATATATCCACCTTGAAATAAGATTTATCTTCAGCTCTTTTAAGGCAATTTATGCACACACAATTACCACCACTTGACAGGCGGGAGTGAAAAGTGATATAATTTCCATACGGGAAATCGGGGCTGCCGCGCGTTATTGCGCCGAAAGGTATTAGCGTGAGGAAAGTCCGGGCTTCACAGGGCAAGGATAACGGATAACGTCCGCCGAGGGTGACCTCCGGGAAAGTGCAACAGAAATAGACCGCCTGCTTTTTTTGCAGGTAAGGATGGAAAGGCGAGGTAAGAGCTCACCGGCACGACAGGTAACTGTGTGCAAATGTAAACCCTATCCGAAGCAACACCGTTTATGGATCTGACTACGGTCGGCGTCTGCCCGGCGCATATCCATGGGTGGCTGGAGACGGCAGGCAACTGTCGTTCGAGATTGATGGCAGCAAAGGCGAAAGCTGAAACAGAACCCGGCTTACAGATTTCCCCCTATTATGCCTTTATTTTTCGTATTATATATAAAATATGGCAAAGGAGAAAAGGGTTTATGAAGAATATCATCACCATTGGCCGTGAATACGGCTCAGGCGGCCGCACCATTGGCAAAAAGGTTGCAGAAATGCTTGGATACGATTACTACGACCGTGAGCTTATTGATGAAGCAGCTAAAGAAAGCGGACTTTCTGCAGAGTTTATCGAAAAAACCGAGCAGAGCCTTTCCGGAAGTTTTCTTTATAATCTTGCAATGGGTAACAGCTATTCTTACGGAATGCTCAGCCCCGCAGGCACAAACGTTCTTCCTCTCACAATGCAGGTTTTCCTTGCTCAGCAGCAGGCTATTCTGAAATTTGCCGAAAAGCCCTGCGTTATAGTTGGCCGCTGCGCCGACTATATCCTTCGTGATAGAGAAGATGTGCTCAAGGTTTTCGTTTATTCAACAGATGAAAAACGAATTGAGCGCGCTGTTAAGGAATACGGCCTTGATACAAAAAAAGCCAGAGAACAACTTATCCGCAGCGATAAAAGCAGAGCTCGCCACTATGCCACATTTACAGATTGGGATTGGGCAGACAGAACTCACTATGACCTGATGATCAACAGCGGTATTATGGGTATTGATGCATCGGCAGACCTTATTGCTACCATTGCGAAAAAATAATATATCAAAAAGCCTTCATAACAGAAGGCTTTTTTATTTAACAAAAAACAAAGTGGGAGTGGCCTTATCTGAAGCTCCTCCCACTTAATTATTCAATCTTATCTAATTCTTTCAATAAGCCAAGGGATAGCAATTTCAAAATCAACGCCATACCAACGAGCATCAGGATTTTCAACAGTTACCCTTGCGCACTCCGCAGTGAAATCTACTGCAAGCGCAAGCGCATCGCGCAGGCTCATTCCTCGGCAAAGCGCTCCTACACAGCAAGAAGCAAAAACATCACCTGTGCCGTGAAAGGATTTATCCGTTCTTTTTGCATAATGGCTGTAGAATTCACCGGAAACAGAATCATACATAATTGCTCCCATCATTCCCTCGCTATTGGTCATTCCTGTGAGAACAGCTTTTTTTGAGCCAAACGCACAAAGACGACGCAAAATATCCTTTGCCTCATCCTCACCTGCAAGCTGATGAAAGGGCTCGCCAAGCATATAGCAAGCTTCTGTGAGATTTGGAACTATAACATCCGCTTTTGAGCAAAGCTGAGCCATTTTTTCAGCAAAGCTTTCATCAAAACCACTGTAAAGTCGTCCGAAATCTCCCATAACAGGATCTATAAAAACAATTGCTCCGTCACCAAAATCATCTATAAAATCAGAAACAATACTAAGCTGGCGCTCACTGCCAAGATAACCTGTATAAATACAGGAAAAATCCATCCCCTGCTCCTTCAGCGCATTGGCAATGAGAGGGATCTCCTCTGTGAGATCGTGAAAAGTGAATTTTTCAAAGGCTGTGTGATTGCTGAGAACTGCTGTTGGAATAACGCTTGCCTCAGTTCCCATTGCGCTGATTATGGGCAAAGCAACTGTAAGCGAGCATTTTCCAACACAGGAAATATCCTGAATTGTTATCATTCTTTTCATAATTCAAGCCCTCTTAAAAGCTGAGAATGCCAAGATGTTCAAGCACGATCTTGATACCGATAAGAATAAGAATGATTCCACCCATTCGCTCGGCATAATGCTTGAAATGGCTGCCGAAAATGCCGCCGATCTTAACGCCTGCCATAGAAACCGCAAAGGTTATAACTCCGATTATTGTCGCAGCCACACCAATTCCAAGGCCATCCTCGCTGACCATTGCAAATGCAACGCCAACTGCAAGAGCATCAATGCTTGTGGCAATAGCGGGCATAATCATTGCAGAAGGAGCAACAGATGCCGCCTTTTTATCACATTCGCAGCATTCGTCCTTTTCAAATGACTCCTTTATCATATTGATACCTATTATAAGCAACAGGCCGAAAGCTATCCAATGATCGTATGCCTCTATATAAGAGGCAAATCTTGAACCAAGAAAATAGCCGATAGCAGGCATCAAAGCCTGAAACCCACCAAACCAAAGACCTACAACTGCCGCTTGTCCGAGCTTTACCCTTGGCATTGCAAGACCCTTGCAAACAGACACTGCAAAGGCATCCATAGCAAGACCGAAGGCTATCATTATAATTTCAATCAGACCCATAATATAACTCCTATATTATCAGATACTTAACAGAAAAATTGTAGCATACTGCCACCGCAAAGTCAAGCGAAAAAGGTTGCCTACAAAAACAGGGGCTCTTAATACATACTCTACATCAGAATTGCAAAATGAAATTCATAATATTTAAAACAAAAATCCCTGCTTTGGCAGGGATTTTATAATCAAAGATTCTTGATTTTCTTTTTGTAAAGGTATGAATAGAAAATAACGCAAAGAACAAGCGCGGAAAATTCAGCAATGGGGAATGCAAGCCAGATCTCGTTGATGCTTGCAACCTTTGAAAACAGAAAAGCTGTGGGAATAAGCACGATTATCTGACGAACAAAGGAAATAATAAGGCTGAAAACTCCGTTTCCAAATGCCTGGAATGTACCAACCATAACAATGTTGAATGCTGCAAATATGAAATGGATGCTGATGATCCTGAGAGCAGGACGTCCGATCTCAAGCATACTTTCGTTTGCCTCAAACAAGCCGAGAAGCCAATCGGGCGCAACCTGGAACAGCACCACTCCTGCGCACATAAGGCAAACAGCAATTGTGATGGCCAGCTTGATGGTTGATGTGATACGCTTTTTGTTTCTCGCTCCGTAGTTGAAGGCAACTATGGGAAGCATACCGTTGTTAAGACCAATACAGGGCATAAGAATAAAGCTCTGAAGCTTGAAATATACTCCGAAAACTGTTGCCGCAACTTCACCGATCTTATCAAGAGCAAAAAGGATCTTATTGAGAAGGAATGTCATCAAAGAACCGATAGACATCATTGCAACAGAGGGAATACCAACTGCAAGAATGTTTGTGATCCTTCTTCTATCAGGTCTGAAATCACCAATATGTATCTTGATTTCTTTATTCTTTGTTACATGGAAAAGAATTGCAAGAGTTGCGCCACATATCTGACCGATAACAGTTGCAAGAGCCGCACCCTTGATACCCATTGCAGGAAGGCCAAACCAACCGAAAATAAGAATGGGGTCCAGAATAATATTGATAACAGCGCCACTTGTCTGAGTTACCATAGACAAGAGCGTTTTTCCTGTTGACTGCAGAAACTTTTCAAATGTTATCTGCATAAAAACGCCAAATGATGCAACACAGCAAATAGAAAGATATTCAACACCGTAGTCTATGATCTGCTGATTTGTTGTCTGGCTTTCAAAGAAAGGACGGACAAAGAAAATACCGATTATAAGGAACAGCGCATAGCAAACAAGCTCAATAAGAATACCCTGCGCCGCCGCATGGCCTGCCTCATCAGCTTTTTTCTCGCCAAGACTTCGGGAAATAAGCGCCGTTACACCAACACCAATGCCTGAAGCAAAGGCGATGATCAGATTCTGCAGAGGGAACGCAACGGAAACTGCTGTCAGCTCCAGCTGATCTGCGCTGATCTGCGCAACGAAAATACTGTCAACTATATTGTAAAGCGCCTGCACCAGCATTGAAACCATAATGGGCACAGACATGGAAATAAGCAATCTGGGAATAGAATAGGTTCCCATCTTGTTTTCTCTGACTTCGCTCAAAACATATTCTCCGTTTCTTTAGTTATCTCAGTTATTTTACCCTATTTATTTTATTTCGTCAATATATGATAAAAAATATGAAAATTACTGTTATATTTGAAAAATAACTGTTGCAAAAAGCGGCTCGCTGTGCTACAATATGCCAATCAAATTTTGCCGAGAGGTATTATTATGGATGCATCAAAGTTCAAAAGGCTGAAATATGCTTGCTACAGCGCAAATGTTACAATGTCAGCTGTTGGCAACCTTTCTCCCGTTCTTTTTCTCACATTCCGCACATTGTATGGAATTTCATATTCAATGCTGGGGCTTCTGGTTCTTATAAACTTTGTAACTCAGCTGATAGTTGATATAATTTTCTCCTTTTTCTCCCATAAGTTCAACATTTCAAAAACTGTCAGATCAATTCCAATAATTGCATCAGCAGGATTTCTCATATATGCCCTTCTGCCAATGATATTCCCAAGCCACGTTTATCTTGGCCTTGCTCTCGGCACAGTTATTTTCTCCGCCGCATCAGGACTTGCAGAGGTTCTTATCAGCCCTGTTATTGCAGCAATACCTGCAGAGGATCCCGATCGTGAAATGAGCAAGCTCCATTCAATTTACGCTTGGGGAGTTGTTGCAATAATCATCTTCAGCACAGCATTTCTCTTCCTTGCAGGCAACGAAAGCTGGCCTTATCTCACTCTTGTTCTTATGCTTATTCCCATCACATCAGCATTCCTTTTTGCAGGAAGCGAGATTCCTAAAATGGAAACACCTGAAAAGGTTACAGGCGCTTTGAAGCTGCTGAAAAGCAGCACCCTCTGGCTTTGTGTTTTCGCAATTTTCCTTGGTGGAAGCGCCGAATGCACTATGGCGCAGTGGTCCTCCAGCTATATTGAAAAGGCCCTTGGTATTCCTAAGCTCTGGGGCGATCTTTTCGGAGTTGCTATATTCTCTGTTATGCTTGGAACAGGCAGAACTCTTTATTCTAAAATAGGCAAAAATATTGGCCGAGTGCTCACATTCGGAGCCGTTGGCGCAACTCTTTGCTATCTTGCTGCAGCTATCACAAATGCTCCCATTGTCGGCCTTGTTGCCTGTGCGCTTACAGGCTTTTTCACATCAATGCTCTGGCCCGGCAACCTTGTTGTTGCATCAAACAGATTCACTCAGGGCGGCGTTTTCATCTATGCAATGATGGCAGCCGGAGGCGACCTTGGCGCATCTGTTGGTCCTCAGCTTGTAGGCGTTGTTACAGACTGGGTGATCGCAAACCCCGAAGCCGCAAAGATAGCGGAAAATCTTGCTGTTACAACAGAACAGCTTGGTATGAAAGCAGGCATGCTCTGTGGAATGCTCTTTCCCCTTGTGGCAATTTTCCTCAACCTTTATATGTGGAAAAAGAAAGACAAATAAAAAAAGGATGGTTCTACACTCAATGAACCATCCTTTTTATTTTTCTGTCAATAAAAGCCTTAAACAAGCTTTACCATAACAGGCTCATCTGCTTCAACCACGCCTTCACGCACCTTGCAATCATATGCCCAAACTTCAACTCCGTTTTTCTGCGCCTCCACAAGCGCATGGGCAAACTGAGGATGAGTTTCTCTGTTTGGCGTGAAATATTCTATGCCCTTCATCTGTATGATAAAGAGAGCTATGGCCTTATACCCTTCCGAAACTGCTCTCTGCAGCTCCAAAAGATGCTTGATTCCCCTCTCCGTTGGCGCATCGGGGAATTTGGCAACCCCATCAATCTCAAGGGTTACACCTTTCACTTCAACAAATATCTTTTCGTCTCCGTTTTCAACAAAAAGATCTATTCTGGATTTTCCGTATGTCACCTCACGGCGTATTTGTGCTTTGGGATAAATGCGCTTCATCAGCTCTTCTGCCACCTTATTGGGCGCCTGAGAATCCATATTTATAAGCCTGTCTCCCTTATACACCGATATAAGATCAAAAGGGGTTTTTCTGGCTTTGTTTTCTCTCTCATCTGTCAGAATAACTGTTGCTCCCGGCACAAGCAATTCCTTACATCTGCCCGTGTTTTTAACATGGCAGATGACCTCCTCGCCATCAAGCTCACAATGGGCTATAAATCGGTTTGGGCGAGAAATAAACCTTGCCTTTAAAATTTTATTATATTTCATATAAGCTTTATTTCTATCGTTTCGTTTCCTACAAGGCATGAAACATCATGAATAGTTATTTTAGCGCAATCTTTTTCCTTTTCAAAGGAAATATTATGAGTGCCACACATAGCACCTTCATAGCTTGCGCATCTTATTTCAAAGTGGATATTTCGATTTTCGATTTCGTCAAAATTACATGTGTTGGAACAGTTTACTGTAATTGTTTTTTTCTCCTCATCGTAGCCCACATATGCTACACGGCAAAGATAATCCTCAACTTTACTGATTCCGTCATCCTCATAAAGCATAGACTCACCTGAAGCTCCTGCATAGATTATAAAGCAGGGATCTGTAAGCTTTTCGCTTGTCATTCTGTTAGTATAGGGCTGAGTTGCAATAGGATAACCTGCGCGCACAAACAAGGGAAATGTTTCAAGATTGTTTACTATCTTATGCTCGCCCTTTTCATAGCGCTTTCCTGTGAAATAATCATACCATATTCCATCCGGCAACCAGACATTGCTCTCAACCGTGCCATTTTCAGAAAGAGGCTTACAAACAGGAGAAACAACCATTCCCTCTCCGAAAAGATATGTCCCATTATGACTATACGCCTCTTCATCATAGGGCTGGTCAATATAAAGGCCACGAAGGAGAGGAACTGACATGCGAGCGCTTTCAACGGCGGATGAATAAATATATGGCATAAATATGCTCCTCAGATGATAGGCATCACGCATCACAGAGCAATAAGGCTCTCCCCATGTCCAGGGACGGCGATCAAGTCCTTCAACTCCGTTCATATGAACTCTGAGCGCCGGACTGAATGCGCCAAACTGCACCCATCTTGCATAAAGCTCGGCCTGTCCCCCTTCCACAGGGTCAACAAATCCGCCTATATCATGGCTCCACCAGAAGCAGCCTGCGTTTCCAGCAGAAACTGTCATCTGAATTTCAAAGCGCAATGTTTCCCAATCGGTAACAGCATCTCCGGAAAAATATGCAGGATGCTTATGGTCGCCAAAGCCACCCCATCGTGAAAAGCTTTGACCTCTTACTCCTCCACGCTCAGAATTTTTATAATACAGATGATTAAGCCATTTCAGATGGCTTAAATTGTTTATTCCGTTTACATTGGGATAAAGATAATCCTGCTGCCAATCAAGCCATCGGAAAGCTGCACCCTTATCTTCCATTTCAGCGCCGCTGGAATCAAAAAACGCATCCATATACACCTTGCTGCCAGCATTGAAACGATAATTTTCAATACCCTTTTCCATATGCGCTCGCTCTCGATCGTTTATCTTATCCTCTATATCTGGCACACATTCCTTGTAGCCTGCTTGGTGAAGTTTTTCTATAAATCTGCCATAAACATGGTCAGTATCACGTATACCATCAGCAGGATGGTCGTTCAGAGTTACAGCAATACCTCGGTCACCCAGCGCCTTGATCGTTCCCTCGGGATCGGGAATAAGACGAAGATTCCAATTGTAGCCTGTCCATCCAAGATTTGCGCCTGCATGACCGTAACCATACTGATACTGAGGCTCTCCCTCCTGATGTCCCCAATCCTGATAATGCCAGTCCATATCCATAACAAGAATATCAAGAGGAAATCCGTTTTCAGCATACTCATCGGCAATGGAAATAAACTCCTCTGCTGTGTATGGCCACCAGCGTGAATACCATGAGCCAAAGAAATATTTGCGAGGAAGTGCAAATCTGCCCGAAACTTCTGCAAGATTGGACAGAGCAAGACGATAATTTCTGCCATATGAAAAAAGATATGCGTCAACCGTGTGACGTCCATCTCTGTTTTTAATCCAATCACCGTCAAAAACAGGAGTTCCCGAATCATCTATAACAAACCATCCATCACGTGACAAAAGGCCATTGGGAAGTGGTTTAAAGCCGCAAACTCCATCAAGAGTGGAAAGAGTTCCCCAAAGGTTTTCCTTGTTAATATCTCCGTAATGCCAACGAACGTCAACTCCTTCTGCGTGAATATCCGCATAAAGAGTTTCAGGGGTGAATTCACCGCCCTTATAATAAAGAGTGATACTCTCTGTTTCAATTACCAGACAGCCATCTTCATATGCTTTGGAATTTCCAAGCATTCCACGCTTTGCAAACAGAGTTTCACCATCAACAAAAGCTCCTTCCTCTGCATATTCCATACGGATAACACCATCGGAAATCACCGTGAATCTTGCATTGTCTTTGATATATACGCTCATAATTTTCCCTCTCGGTAAACCAACAAGCCGTAGGGGCGAACTATGTTCGCCCGTGCTGAAGTTGAATATATTATACGGACGAACACAGTTCGCCCTACCATCTGTAAATAATAATACCCTTAAAATCTCTTCAAGTCAATAAAAAACTCACCTGAACCAAATCAGATGAGTTTTTGGGAACGTGAGGGATCTTTTTAAGTCCCCTCGTGATAAATAATATCTATTAAGGCATATAAGGAATAGGTGCGCTATAGCCATCGGGCATAATCATAGGACGGATATACTTGATAGTATAGTCAATACCCCACTGGCATCTTTCATCCTTCCAATAGTCAGAATGAGGCTCAATGGAAACTACGCCGTTATAGTTCTTTGTGTAAAGCATATCCATAACTGCGCCCCAGTTTGTCTGGTCAAGACCTGCGGGCGGGTCGTCATAGCGAACTCCGTCAATATAAAGAGAGCCCTTGATATGGAAATGGAATATCTTATGGCCCCAATCACGAATCTCACGAAGATAGTTTCTGTCGCCGCCGTGAGCAAAGCAATGAGAAACGTCATACTTAATACCAAGTTCGGGAATAGCGCCAAGAACGATCTCCCATTCCTTATCGCTATAAACAAAGTTGTTCCAGCCACAGTTATAAACTGCGATCTTTACGCCCTTGGGACGAGCATATTCAACAAGCTCGGAGAAATATTCAATAGCCTTCTGAAGATTGTCATAATAAGAAAGAGCTTCAACTCTGTTGCATCCGCAGCAGAATACGGGACAACCCATAATGCTTGCCGCATCAATGCAATCCTTATCTTCGCTCATCATCTGAGCGTTGATGCTGCCATCATCGTTAAGACGCATTGCGCCCCAACGGCCAACAGATGCAACGGGAAGACCATACTTCTCGCTGAGAGCCTTGGTTTCGGGAGCAAGCTCCAAAAACTTCTTGCTGTCGGAATAGAAATTGCAGCAGAATTCAACTGCATCAAGTCCCAGATTTTTTGCATACTGGAAGCATTCTTCTTTCCAGCCTGTGATAATACCAAGTTTCATTTTTGCCTCCTGAAATTTTTATTTTTTCGGCACGGTTATCTTATCTGTCCGTCGCCGTTTATTACGTATTTTGTTGTTGTGAGAGCTTCAAGACCCATAGGTCCTCTTGCGTGGAGCTTCTGAGTTGAAATTCCAACCTCTGCTCCAAGGCCGAATTCTCCGCCGTCTGTAAATCTTGTTGAAGCATTTACATAAACGCAGGAAGAATCAATGCGAGATGTGAAATATTCAGCCGCTTTTCTTGACTCTGTGATAATAGCCTCGCTATGACCTGTGCTGTAGCGGTTAATATGCTCAACCGCTTCGGAAACAGATGAAACCACCTTGATCGCAAGAATATAATCATTATATTCTGTTTCAAAATCCTCTTCTGTTGCCTCGCCGCAATCAATAACTGCTCTTGTTTTTTCGCATCCTCTCAGCTCTGTTTTGCCAAGCGCCTCCTTCACTGCAGGAAGGAACTTTTCTGCAACATCCTGGTGCACAAGGAGAGTTTCAATAGCATTGCAAACGGAGGGGCGGGAATTTTTCGCATTTACAGCTACACTTACAGCCTTTTCAATATCAGCATCGCTATGAACATACAAATGGCAGTTTCCTGCTCCTGTTTCAATAACGGGAACCTTTGAGTTTGCCACAACATTCTGAATAAGTCCCTTTCCTCCACGAGGAATGAGCACATCAAGAACACCTCTCTGCTCCATCATAACAGCGGCGCCCTCACGATCTGTCATCTCAATAAGAGAAACAGTTTCTTCGGGAAGACCACACGCCGCAAGCGCCTTCTTTGCGCAGGAAACAATGGCCATATTGGAACGAAGCGCTTCCTTTCCTCCACGAAGCACAGCTGCATTGCCGCTTTTAAGGCAAAGACCTGCAATATCTGCGCTTACATTGGGACGAGCCTCATATATAACGCCAACTGCTCCCAGAGGAACGCTGAGCTTTTTGATCTCCATACCGTTGGGACGCTTTGTAACAGTTCCGCTTCCAACAGGATCGGGCAGCTCTGTCAGCTTAAGAAGCGCCGCAACTATACCCTCAATTCTGGACTTTGTGAGAGTTAATCTATCGCACATAGCCTCGCTTGTGCCTCTTTCTCTTGCAGCAGAAACGTCTGCTCCATTTTCAGAGATGATATATTCGCAATTTTTCATCAGCTCCTCAGCAAAGGAGGAGATAACCTTATTTTTTAGGGCTGTGTCTGCCAGAGCGATCTCAGCTGACGCTTTCTTTGCTCCAAGGCAAACTGCCTCAACATATTCTCTTATATTCATTTTGCCACCTTAGGATCAAAATAGGTTCCGATCTTTTCCCCGTCAAGAATGCTGTAAAGCTTAAGAGGGTCTCTTCCGTTCATAATGATCATGGGAATTCCGTTTTCATGAACGATCTTTGCCGCCTTCAGCTTTGTTGCCATACCACCTGTACCTCTGTCAGTACCTGCGCCGCCTGCAAAACCAAGGATCGTGTCGTCTATAGCCTCAACTCTTGAAATAAGCTTTGCATCGGGATTTTTACGGGGGTCGCTATCGTAGAGACCATCAATATCGGTAAGATTGATAAGCAAATCAGACTCGCAAACTGTTGCAACGTAAGCAGAAAGAGTGTCGTTACCACCAAACTGAAGCTCCTCTGATGAAACAGAGTCGTTTTCGTTTACGATGGGAATGCACCCCAGCTCAAAAAGTGTTCTGAATGTGTTTTTAACAAGCTCAAGACGATGACTGTCGTCTACAACGTCCTTTGTCATAAGAATCTGACCAACGCTATGGCCATAAGAAGCAAAAAGACGCTCATAAAGACGCATCAGCTCTGTTTGGCCAACTGCCGCCAGCGCCTGCTTCTGAGCAAGCGTTCTTTTCTGCATCTGAAAGCCCAGCTTGCTTGCGCCTGCCGCAACTGCGCCGGAAGAAACAAGAACAACTTCTTTGCCTGCATTTTTCATATCTGAAAGAACTCTTACAAGCGCTTCGATGCGACGGATATTAAGTCGGCCTGTTGCCGCATGAGTGAGCGTTGAAGAGCCTATTTTCACAGTTATTCTGTTGCAATTATGTATATTTTCCATTTTCTTCTTGAAAAGACCTCTATGTTACAAAAAATTTATAGATAAACTATTTATTTTTACCTCTTTATATATTATAATATAATGAATAATATTATAATTGGGCATACTGTTATTTTGATTATAACACTATTTGTCCGTTTTTCAAGAGAATTTTATAAATTTTTAAGGAGCGTACATAAAACCATGGAAAAGAAAAGATATGAGCTTAAAATCGCCGATGTTGAAATGGCGATCATATCAGATGAAAGAGAAGATTTCGTTACTCGCCTTGCAAACGATCTTGATTCAGGCATCAGATACCTTCTCAAGCACAACAAGCGTTGCTCAAAGCTTGACGCAACTATCCTCTGCGCACTTGACTACGCAAGCGATAAGCTGAAGGCTGAAAAGAGAGTTCGCAATCTTGAAGCACAGGTTGCTCTCTATGATGCAAACATCCGCCGACTCAGAGAAGAGGTTGCTCGTCTCAAGGGCGAAACATATGTTGGGCCCGCAGCTTCACCTAAGGCAGAAGAGCCTGCTGATTCCGACGTTGAAGAGCTTAAGGCGCTTGACGGAGCTGAAGAGGCTGAAAGCGAAGTTGAAGTTGAGGTTGAAGCAGAAGCTGCTGAAACAGCAGTTCAGCTCGGCATTGAAGAAGCTGCTCCCGCAGAGGAACCTAAGGTTGACACATTCCGCCGCCTTGACGAGCTTATCACTCGCCGCGCAATTGAAGGCGACAAGCCCGAAACTGCAAGAGAAAGCAAGCTTCGCCAGATCGAAAACCTGCTCCGCAACAAATAAGTTTGTTGCCTATTGCTGAAAGCAGACTGCAGAAAGAAAGGAATATCTATGAAAACTCTTCCCGAGCTTCTTGCTCCTGCAGGCAGCTTCGCCGCGCTTGAAGCGGCAATTGAGGGCGGAGCCGATGCCGTTTATTTCGGCTCGTCCAGATTCAATGCAAGAATGAGGGCAGGAAATTTTGACGACGAGGAAATAGAGCGAGCTATCAGGCTCTGCCGTGCCTACGGAGTTAAAAGCTATATCACAATGAATATCCGCCTTTTTGACCGCGAGCTGACCGAAGCCCTTCAGCTTGCCAAAAGGCTTTATGAAATGGGAGCAGATGCGCTTATCCTTGCTGATAACGGACTTGCCCGTGAGATAAAGCGTGTTCTCCCCGATTTTGAGATCCACGCCAGCACCCAGCTTTCTGGACATACCATATCAGATGCAAAAGCTCTGCAAAGCGCAGGCTTTTCAAGAATGGTTTGCCACAGAGAGATCTCAAAAGAAGATCTGCATCGCCTTTGCCATAATTCTCCTGTTGAAATAGAAATGTTTGTTCACGGAGCTTATTGCGTTTCATTTTCAGGTCAGTGCCTTATGAGCGCAGTTATGGGAGGCAGAAGCGGAAACAGAGGCAGCTGCGCTCAGCCCTGCCGCCAGCCCTATGCGCTCGATGGCAAAAAGGGCTACCCTGTAAGCCTTAAAGATATGTGCCTTGCAGGGCATATTGAGGATATAATCGCATCAGGCGTTGCATCCCTCAAGCTTGAAGGCAGACAAAAGCCCCCGGAATATGTTTACGGCGTTACAAAAACATATCGCCGCCTGCTTGACGAAGGCAGAAGCGCAACTGATGCCGAAATGGAATATCTCAAGCAGCTTTTCTCAAGACAGGGATTTTCCGACGGATACTATACAAAAAATCCCCGCAATATGCTTGGCGTGCGCACTCTTGAAGAATATAACGCAAGTGAAAAAACTGTTTTTGAAGGTCTTAAAAGAAAGGTTGGCGCAAAAGCATTCATAGAAGCTGTTGTTGGACAACCCCTTAAATATACAATGACTACTCCCTTTGACAGCGCAACTGTCTACGGAGATATTGTAAATGCGGCAGACGCAGTTGCGCCCATGTCCTATGAAGACGCAAGAGCTTGCGCCGCAAAGCTTGGAAACACGCCCTTTGTGCTGCAGGATTTTGACCTCATATGCGATGAAAATGCCTTTATTTCCCGCTCAATGCTGAATCGCCTTCGCAGAAGCGCAGCAGAAGCAATTGAAAACAAAGGAAAAAGATCCACGGACAATAGTGAAGCTGAATATAAAAGACCTAAAAACGGCAAAGCAAACTCTATGGTGTTCACAGCCGAGTTTGCTCATCCATCACAAATTCCCGACGGAGCCGAAGATTTCTTTGAAGAGATCTTCCTGCCCCACGGAAGAAATAAAGATCGCACTCCCATTCTCCCCCCTGTGAGTTTTGACCTCTGGAAGAACTGCTATCCCGCGGGACAGCGCCTTATGGTTAACACAACAGGTCAGCTTTATGAAGCTGTGCGCCGAGGATATACCCCCGTTTGCTCACATAGGCTGAACGTTTTCAACAGCGCAACCGCCTCTGTTGTGGAAAATATGGGAGCAGAATGGTCTGTTCTCTCACCTGAGCTTACGATCCCTCAGATAAGAGATATAACAGCTAACGGCAAAACTGCTGTTATCTACGGCAGACTGCCTCTTATGACTCTTTGCCGCTGCGCAATTTCTGATGGCGGCGCAAATTGTAAAAAAGGCGGAGACGGAATTGCAAGAGGAGAAGGCAACGCCTTCTGCAAAAGCGAAATTGTTGACCGCAAGGGTGTTTCTTTCCCCATAATATCCCTCCCTGATTGTACTAATATAGTATATAATAGCGTTCCCATCTATATGGCAGATAAGAAAAAGGACCTGTTCGCAATGGGCATCAGCCGTGGTCATTTTATTTTCACCAATGAAACAAAAGAAGAATGCCTTGATATTATCCGCCGCTATAAAGAAGGACTTGAAGCGCCTCAATCAATGAAATTTACAAGAATACAAAACTAATTTACGAGGAAATAATGGAAAAGATCAGAGTTAAATATCTCAGCGATAAAATTGAAAAGCTTTGCTATGTTGACGGAAAATCCGACTGGATAGACCTTCGCAGCGCTGAGGATATAGAAATGAAGGCAGGCGAATTCCGCCTTATCCCCCTGGGAGTTGCAATAGCGCTTCCCAAAGGATATGAGGCGCATATCGTTCCCCGCTCCTCCACATATAAAAACTTCGGCATAATTCAGACAAATCATATGGGCGTTGTTGACGAAAGCTACTGCGGAAACGGCGACCAGTGGTTTATGCCTGCATATGCGCTCCGAGATACTAAAATTGAGGCAGGCGACAGAATTTGCCAATTCCGTATTATGGAGCATCAGCCCGCTCTGATTTTTGAAGAATGTGAAAATTTAGGCTCTCCCGACAGAGGAGGCATTGGTTCAACAGGCAAAAGATAACTTTTGCCTGTTGAAAAACGATGAATGCAGATCAACTGTTGATCTTTCATTCTGAATCACGAATTTTATAAAAGGAACTTTTATGAACAAAATCATTCTCGCCTCAGGCTCACCCAGGCGACTTGAAATACTTACAATGGCAGGCTATAACTGCAAGGTTATAAAGCCTCAGACAGACGAAAATATTGAATATGCATCAGCTAAGGAATACGTTATGGAGCTTTCCCGCAGAAAGGCTGCGGAAATAGCTGAAAATAACGAAGGCTGCATTATTGCGGCAGACACAGTTGTTGTGGCAGACGAAAAGATCCTTGGCAAGCCCGCAGATAAAAAAGACGCATTTGATATGCTTCGTTCCCTCTCCGGCAGAGCGCATTCTGTGCTCACAGGATTTACAGTGAGAGAAGGAGAAAAGGCATTCACTCAGGTTTCAGAAACCAAGGTTTATATGCGTGAAATGACAGACAGCGAAATTATGGCATATGTGGACAGCGGCAATCCTATGGATAAGGCAGGTGCTTACGGCATCCAATGCGCCGCAGGTATGTTTATTGATAAAATAGACGGCGACTACTATACTGTTGTCGGCCTTCCCCTTTGCCCTATTTCAGTTATACTCAGAGAACAATTCGGAATAACTCCCGAACTTTAATAGATACAGACAGATTAAGAAAGGTTTGGTTTTAATATGGGAAGAAGCATCGGAATCGATCTTGGCACCGCCAATACCATAGTTTATGTAAAAGGAAAGGGCATCGTTCTTCGTGAGCCCTCCGTTGTTGCAATTGAAGAAAGAAGCAAAAAGGTTGTTGCAGTTGGTAACGAGGCTAAGCTTATGCTTGGTAAAACTCCCGGCTCCATCGTTGCTATGCGCCCCCTGCAGGACGGCGTTATAGCTGAATTTGACTTTACAACCGCTATGCTCCGTGACTTTTTCAAAAAAGCTGCAGGCGCAAGCCTTTTCAGCGGTCCCAGAGTTGTTGTTTGCGTTCCCTACGGCGTTACAGAAGTTGAAAAGAGAGCTGTTGAAGATGTTACTCTTGAAGCAGGTGCTCAGAAGGTTGCTCTCATTGAAGAGCCTATCGCTGCTGCTATCGGAAGCGGACTGAGAGTTGAAGACGCAAGAGGAAGTATGATCGTTGATATCGGAGGCGGCACAACAGAAGTTGCTGTTCTCAGCCTTGGCGGTATCGTTCTTTCAAAGTCTCTCAGAATCGCAGGCGACGAGCTTGACGAAGCTATCGTTAACTATATCAAGAAAAAGCATAACATCCTTATCGGCGAGGTTACAGCCGAAATGCTGAAGAAAAAGATCGGAAGCGTTCACCCTGCAGTTGACAGAGGATATATGGAAATTCAGGGAAGAAATCTCCTTAACGGACTTCCCGCCATTATAAATGTCAGCTCCGCTGAAATCAGAGAGGCTATGCACGAGCAGATCGTTCATATCATTGAAGCAATCCGCTCAACTCTTGAAAACACTCCCCCTGAGCTTGCAGCCGATATTTACGATAACGGTATTATGCTTGCAGGCGGCGGCGCCCTTCTTGGTGGTCTTGACGCTCTTATCTCTTACGTTACAGGCGTTAAGGTTACTATCGCTAAAAATCCTCTTGACTGCGTTGCTATCGGCATCGGACACGTGCTTGAAAGCATTGGCGACATCAGCGAATCTGTTCTTTTCAGAAACCGAGGCGCAAGATAAACAAATTTTCAAAGAAAGGTCAGCATAATAATGAGGGATTTTTTAAAAAGCAGATTTTTTGCAGTTCTCGTTATAATCACCCTCTTTGCAACAATAGTGCCCTCAGTTCTTTATGCTATGGGCGTGGGCAACTATGCTCACAATATTATAAATCAGGCACTTGGTCCATTTCAGAAGGTTTTTGCTTACATCACTGAAGGCATTGACGGATATGTTTCTTATTTTACGGAATTTGACCGCATCGTTGAAGAAAACAATCAGCTGAGAGAGCAGATCAATCAGCTTGAGGATCAGATATATTCCGCAAAAGAAATAGAAGGCATGAACGAATGGCTCTTTAACTATCTTGAGCTTAAAAGAGAGCATACAGACTATGTTTTTGAGCCTGCTAACATCACCAGTAACGGAAGCGGCAATTATATGACCGTTTTCACCATTGACAAAGGCAAAAATCATAACGTTCAGGTAAATATGCCCCTTATCACAAATGAGGGAATTATCGGCTACGTTGTTGAAACAGGAAGCGACTGGTCTAAGGCAGTTACATTCCTTGAAGCCTCCGCATCTATCGGTGCATATGTTGAAAGAACAGGAGAGCTTTGCGTTGTTGAGGGAGACCACTCTCTTATCAGCGACGGAATATGCCGCCTCAACTATTTAAGCGAGGATTCCGATATTCAGGTTGGCGACAGAATTCTCAGCAGCGGATACGGAAGCGTTTATCCCCGAGGTCTTGTTGTCGGTTATGTTTCAGAAATAGAAAAGGATCCCTATAGCCGAAGCATAATCGCATATGTTGAACCCGCTGCAGAAATGACTACCGATCTTTCAAAGATTATGGTTATAACAAGCTATGAAACCTACTCAGAATAATCAAAGCGGGGAAAAAGGACAACCTGTTGTTCATCGTATGCCGAGGCGTTACACCCCCGATATAGACAGGCTCGGACAAAATGGCACCAAAAAAAGCGCCGCTCCTTCCTCAGCACCAGCGCAAAGAAAATCTTCTCCTCAGGGGCAAAGACCTGCATCGTCACAGATGCGCCAACCTCCCATGCCAAAAAGGAGAAAGAAAACAACTCTTCTCGGAGCTGTTGCAGAAGAGCTGGAGGAACGCTTTGAAGGCCTCACCATAGGACTTCCCTTTACAGCAGAACAGTTTATACGTGGATTGATTTGTGCCGCACTTATAGTGTTTTTCGCAATGCTGCAGACAACTGTTTTTGCAAGATTTAAATTTTTCGGCACAACTCCCGACCTTATGTTTGCGCTGACAATCGCAATTGCCTTTTCAGAGGGAGAAAAATGGGGCGGAGTTTGCGGACTTATCTGCGCTATAGTTATAGATTCGCTCAGCGGATATGGGCTGACGCTTTTGCCTATTGCTTATGTGGCAGCAGGCGTTCTTTGCGGAAACCTTGTGCGTGATTTTTTCTCAAACACAGCGCTTCCCAGAATAGCCGTTATAACACTGTTTACTATTGGCAGAAGCGTTATTTCACTTATAAGCGCTTCATTCCTGGTTAATATAACCTTCCTTGAGATTATGTCAACAATTATTATTCCCGAATATTTTTCAACTGTTATTATGTCTGCCCCTGTTTATTTTATCGTTTGGGCATGCTTTGTGCGCTTCCATAAAACAAGAGCAGAAAAAACAGGTGTTGATATTCACTAAACTATTCCACTGAAAAATCCAAAAGAAAGGACTGGCATCTGCTATTATGAAAAGACGTGACCATTTGCTCAGATATATTGCGCTGGGCTTTATATTCATAGCAGTTTCACTTGTTTATATAGCAAGGCTCATAACCATACAGATAGCCAGTCAGGACTATTATACGGAAACTGTGGTGAGCAAAACCTATACAAGAACTGAGCCGATTCAGGCTCAGCGAGGAGAAATCTTCGATCGAAACGGCAAACCCCTTGTTGAAAATAAATATACCTTTAATTTATACCTTGACGGCGGAAGCTTTCCTAAGGCCAACGACGAAAAAAATTCTCTGCTTCTTGATCTTATAGAAACAGCAAAAAATATGGAGGAGCTTGACGGATTTAAAGAACCGAGAGCAAAAGAAGCCTTCGTTTATAAGGACGGGAAATGGACTCTTGATAACAGCTTTATGGGCACCGTTTACGGCAAGAGACTTTCACGCCTTATGGAAGGACTTAACTTCACTCCTGATGACAAAGAAAAGGGCGGATGGACAAAAACCGACATCGGCGAGGTTCGCAATGCACTTCTGCTGCGCTATGGTCTTGTTGATACAGACGGAAACAGCCTCTACTCCAAAGAGGAAACAGAATTTCTGTTCCCTCTCCGATTGGATATGGAACTGAAAAACTTTTCTGCTATTGAGCCATACACGCTCATAACCGACGTTTCCGTTGCGTTTATTTCTGCTATTTCAGAGGGCGAGCACAGAGGATATAATATCAATGTTTCTGCCGAAAGAGTTTATTCCTATCCCGGATATCTCTCACACGTTCTTGGCAGAGTTGGTCAGATACAGGCCGAAAATGCTGAATATTATACAGAGCTTGGCTATTCACTCAATGCTATTGTTGGAACATCAGGCGCTGAAAAATCCTTTGAAGCATATCTTCACGGAACTGACGGAACGCTTGCTATAGTTGAGGACAAATACGGAAACGTCGTTGAAACCTACGTGCTTAAGGAGCCTGTTGCAGGACAGGACGTTTACCTCACCATAGATATAGATCTTCAGATAGTTGCCGAAACTGCGCTGAAGAATAACATCGAAACTATAGTTAACCAGGCAAAAGCCGATGAAGGCGAGCTGGACGGTGAAGATGCAAACGCGGGAGCACTTGCAGCTCTTAACTCCAAAACAGGCGAGGTTCTTGTTTTGGCAAACTATCCCACTTATAATCTTGCAACATTTAATGAGGACTACAGCATGCTCCGAGAGGATCCTGCTTCTCCCCTCTTCAACCGTGTTCTTGAAGGTATTTACGAGCCCGGCTCCACCTTTAAAATCGGTATGGCTGCGGCAGCCCTTCAGGAAGGTATAATATCTCCCTATACAGAAATTCTTGATGAGGGCGAATATCAATATTATGCCGACTCAGGCTTTACTCCTGCCTGCTGGATATACAGCTCCCGCTATGGATACAGAACTCATGGCTGGATCAATGTTTCCAAAGCTATTGAGGTTTCCTGCAACTGCTTCTTCTATGATGTTGGCAGACAGCTTACTATCACAAGAATGAATAAATATTGCAAGGCTTTTGGACTTGGCGAAGCTACAGGAATAGAGCTTAGCGAAAAAACAGGAGTTCTTGCAGGCCCTACCGAAAGAGAGGCAAAGGGCGAAACCTGGTACGATGGTGACACAATTCAGGCGGCTATTGGTCAGTCTGATAACCTGTTCACCCCCCTTCAGATCAGCAACTATATTTCTTCAATCCTCAGCGAAGGAAACAGACTTAAGGCGCATGTTCTCTATCAGGTACGTGATTACCACGGAAATATCACCTATGAATTTGAGCCACAGACTGTTGACTCAATCGAAATCTCATCAAAAAATGCACTTGTTGTCAAAAATGCTATGAGAAGCGTTATCACAGAGGGCTCCGCAGTTCGTATCTTTGTAAACTACCCCCTTGCAATCGGTGGCAAAACAGGTACAGCTCAGGTTTCCTCAACAAGCTCCGACAATGCTATTTTTACAGCATTTGCTCCCTTTAACGATCCTGAAATAGTTGCAACCTGCATCATTGAGCACGGTGCAAGCGGTACTGACGCAGGCTATTCTGTTCGTGACCTTTTCACCTCATACTTTGACGTTGATTATCCTCTCAACGGCGTTACAGAAGTTCCCAAGGATAATGGCGGTGATGAAAATGAGTAAAATAACAGATAAAAAAAGAGCGCTGGAGGCTGACAAGCGACTTGCAGCGCTTTATCCCGATGCAATATGCTCTCTTGAGGCTGACGGCGACCCTTGGCGTCTTCTTGTTATGGCAAGGCTCAGCGCTCAATGCACGGACGAGAGAGTTAATATAGTTTGCAGAGATCTCTTTAAAGCCTTTCCAAACGCCGCTTTAATGGCTGATGCTCCACTTGAAGAAATTGAAAAGCTTATTAAATCCTGCGGCCTTTATCGTGGGAAGGCCAAAAGCATAAAAGAGGCTTCGCAAATAGTTACAGAAAAATATAACGGAGAAATTCCCTCCACAATGGAAGACCTGTTGGCTCTTCCCGGAGTTGGAAGAAAAATTGCAAATCTGCTGCTTGGTGATATATTTGGGCTGGGCGGCATAGTTGCAGATACACATTGTATGCGTATCTGCGGAAGATTGGGCTTTTACCCCGAAGGGCAAAAAGATCCACTCAAAACTGAAAAAATAATGGAAAATTTACTTCCGCGCGAAAATCAGAGCGACTTCTGCCACAGAATAGTGCATTTCGGCCGTGATGTTTGCCGCGCGAAAAATCCTCTCTGCGACGATTGTCCCCTTTCGGACATCTGCCGACACTATAAGGAAACACATAAATAAGAAAGCAGGTTATTCACTTTGGCAAAGAAAGAAAAAAACTGCCGCCTTGGTAAAGTTGGCGGACAGGCAGTGCTTGAAGGCATTATGATGCGTAGCGGTGACAATGTTTCGCTGGCTGTGAGAAAAGACGACGGAAGCGTTGAGATTAAAAACAGCAAATTTGTTTCTATCAGAAAAAAGCATAAATGGACAAACATCCCTCTTCTTCGTGGATGTATCAATATGGTTGAAATGCTAAAGCTTAGCTACAGCACTCTTGATGACAGCATGAAAATGCTGGGTATTGACGAAGCAGAGGACGAAACAAAATTTGAAAAATGGCTTCGCAAGGTTTGCGGAGATAAACTGATGACTATCATTATGGGAATTGCTATGGTTCTCTCAGTTGTTCTCAGCGTTGGACTTTTCGTTCTCCTCCCAAACTTTATCGCTATGGGCGCAAATGCTCTCTATGGTCATTTTGCAAACGGCGCGCTTCTGCCCAGCTTCCTTCAGAACGTTATTGCAGGCGTTGTGAGAATAATCATCTTCGTTCTCTATATGATACTCACATCCCTTATGCCCGATATTCGCAGAACATTTGAATATCACGGCGCTGAACACAAAACTGTTGCTTGCTATGAATCCGGAATGGAGCTTACAGTTGAAAACTCCCGCAAATGCTCCAGATTCCACCCCCGTTGCGGAACAAGCTTCATTTTTGTTATGCTCATTATCTCCATCCTTGTTACAGCTTTTATCGACTGGAACACTTGGCCTAAAATAGCTATTATGCTCACAAAGATCGCTATGCTCCCTGTTATTGCAGGTGTTGGCTTTGAGTTTCTTATGCTGGCAGGTAAATACCCCAACGTTATTACAAAGGCGCTTTCTCTGCCCGGTCTCTGGATGCAGCGCATCACAACAAAAGAGCCCGACGACAGTCAGCTTGAAATTGCTATAATCGCAATCAAGAACGCTATGCCCGATGAATTCCCCGAGGTTCTTCAGAGCGAAGAAGAAACAATAACTGAAGAAAAGCACGAAGAAGCTTGCGAGGAAACAGCTGAAGGAGAAACTGACAGTGACGCTCAGTGAAATTATACGAGAGCTTGAAGCGGGGGGAGTTGAATCCCCTCGCTTTGATGCTTCTGTGCTTATAGAACATTTTGAAAATAAAAGCCGCGCGGCTCAGCTGGCATTCCCCGAAAGAGACTATACCGACAGCCGACTGACGGATGCTGTTGCGCGCAGAAAAAACAGAGAGCCGCTTCAGTATATTATTGGAGAATGGGAGTTTATGGGGCATACCTTTAAGGTGTCTCCCGCCTGCCTTATTCCCCGTGCCGATACAGAGCTTCTCTGCTCTCTTGCAATTGACAGGCTTAAAAACATCCCAAATGCAAGATTTGCCGATCTTTGCGCAGGAAGCGGATGCATTTCCATATCTGTGCTTTGCGATTGTCCCGATGCGCAGGGAGTTACTGTTGAGCTATATCCTGAAACCCTTCAAATGTGCGCTGAAAATGCCGCTTTGAATGGCGTTGCAGACAGACTTCAGATGATTACGGGAGATGTTTGCGTTGACTTGCTTGAAGGTGAATTTGATGTTATCGTTTCCAATCCCCCTTATGTGACTGTGGAAGAAATGGAAGATATCACTCCCGAGGTTGCAATGGAGCCTCACCACGCTCTCACCGATGGCGGCGATGGACTTTCCATTATCAGAAAAATACTTGAAATCTATCCCTCTAAAATAAAAAAAGGCGGATTTCTCGCTATTGAATTCGGTTGGAAACAGGGCCCTACTATCCTTGAACTCGCTTCCTCCCTCGGTCTTAATGCTCATATCCTGAAAGATACCGAAAACAGAAACAGAGTTCTGGTTGTTGAATTATAACCTATGAGCTCTTTCCTTTCGGTAACCTTGTAATATAGGAATAACCAGGAAGAAACTTTTTGAGGAAAAGTTTCCCCCTTGGACCCCCTTCAAAACCTTTTCGCAGAAGATCCCCGTCCACCCCCACAAAAGTGGGGTGGGACGGGGATCTTTTACAAAGAGGTTTGGGGGAGGGTTCGGGAGGAGACCTTTCCTTAAAAGGTCCCTCCTGAATACTCTTATAGTATTACAAGGTTACCGAAAGGAAAGAGCTCATAAGTTATTTTGAAGCAACGAAAGTTGAGCCGAGGATCAAAGCTGCGCCCAGAATACCAAGCAAAGTTAGAGGCTCAGAAAGCAACAGCGCAGAAAGAACGATAGCAACAACAGGATCAATATAACTGAAGATAGCAGCCGTTTGAGCAGGAAGCGCCTTGACCGAAGCAAAATAAAGAGCATAAGCCAAGCCTGTGTGAACAGCACCAAGAATCAAAAGAACGATTATAGCCTTAGGCGAGAAAGCAGAGAGTGATATCTCCTCCGTCAGCAATGTATACGGCAAAATAGTTATAGCCGCAGTAAAAAGCTGAACTATAGTCATATCATAAGAAGAAATATCCTTTAAATGCTTGTTAAGAAGAACAACCGAAGCATAAAAAACAGCTGCACCACCGCCAAGAAGCATACCCCTGCCACCAACGATACCTGACTCTGCAACACCTGATACAAGCACAATACCAGCGAGCGCACAAACAATGCAGGCAAGCTTTTTAAAAGTGAGCCTTTCCTTTAAAACAAAAGGAGAAGCAACAATAACAAAAACAGGCGAAAGATAATAGAAAAGAGTTGCCGTTGCAACAGTTGTGAAGCGATACGCCTCAAAAAGCAATATCCAATTTATGCCTATAAATGCGCCAGAAAGAATCAAAAGCAAAAGATTTTTCTTTATAGCCGCAAAATCAAGCTTTTTTCTTGAAAAAAACTTAACAGCAAGAAGGCAAGCTGTTCCCATAATACCACGAACAAAAGCTATAAACCCTGATGGGAGAGAAACATGGCGCACAAAAACGCCTATGGTTCCGAAAATGAACATAGCTATAATTATCTTTAGCAGCGCACCGCCATTAACACTTGTTTTTTTCATAAGCGCCTCCTATAAAACAAGATATTCCATTTTATCACAACTTCATCCACTTTTCAACTCAATTATGAACAGATTGAGCCGTTCTTGTTGCAAAAATATGGAAAATGTATTATACTGTTGATAGTAAAAAGTGAGGTATTTATATATGGACGTTAATTATAAAAACAAAAAGCCCTATAACACAGCCAAACTTCCTATCAGACAGCCCCTCTTTATGATGGGCCTCCTTACCCTTGTGAGCAAAATCGGAATGCCCAAGGTTCCCTATAAAATAGAAAAGATCAATATGGAAGGTCTGAAGCCCCCATATTTTCTGCTGAGCAACCATATGTATTTCGTTGACTTTCAGCTTTCAGCAATGGCAACATTCCCCCACAGAGTCAATAACGTTGCCACAATTGACGGCTACTATCGCCGCCCCATTATTATGGAGCTGCTGGGTTGCATATGCAAGCGTAAATTCACAACAGATATGCATTTGCTTCGTTCTATCCGTCACGTGCTGAAGAAAAACGGCGACGTTCTTTGTATGTATCCAGAAGCAAGATATTCCCCCGTCGGAACAACAGCTATCCTGCCCGATTCTCTCGGTATGCTTCTGAAGCGCTCGGGAGTTCCCGTTGTTGTTATGCTCCATCACGGAAATTATCTGCACACCCCCTTCTGGAATTATCGCAAGCCCAGAAAGGCTCCTCTTCATACCACAGTTACTCAAATTCTCACAGCAGAAGACCTTGAAAAAATGTCCTATGAAGAAATAAACGAAGCTGTCAGAAAAGCTATGACATATGATGAATATAAATGGCAGGTTGATAATAATATCCGCATAACAGAGCCCTATAGAGCAGAGGGACTTCATAAGGTTCTCTATCAGTGCCCCAACTGCAAAACAGAGCACAAAATGGCCTCAAGCGGCACAGAAATCTACTGTACACAATGCGGGAAAAGATGGGAAATGGACGAGCTTGGCAGATTGGCTGCCAAGGAAGGCGAAACAGAATTTCCACATATTCCCGATTGGTACGAATGGCAGAGAAAAATGGTTCGTGAGGAAATTGAGCGCGGAGAATATAAGTTCTCTGACACAGTTGATGTTCACTCCCTGCCCCGTTGTATGCGCTTTGAGCATCTGGGAAGCGCAACACTTACTCACGATGCCGAAAACGGATTTGTTCTCAGCGGCGAATACAGAGGCGAACCCTACAGAATTGAAAGAAAACCTCTCGGTATGTACGGCGTTCATATTGAATACGATTATTGCTACATAAAGCCCTTTGACTGCATTGACATTTCAACAGATAATGACTCCTTCTATTGCTATCCCACCAAGGAAAACGTTGTTACAAAGCTTTCTCTTGCAACAGAAGAAATATATAAAATTGAAAAAGCAAAGGTTGATGCAAAAAAGGTTAGAAGAAAGCCTGTTGAACAGCAATGAAAAAAGTGGCTCTGATCATATTTGCTTTCATCTTGCTTATTTCTGCATTTCTTACAGCATATCCTCATATAGAGCTTAACACAGGCGAAAAGCTTGTTCGCTGCAGCTATTCCGACGACTTTTCGGAATACGATGTTAACCACTCCTATAACGAGATTTATTGCTATAACGAAAAGCATGATGTTTCAATAAAAACATTTGAAACAAAAAAGTTTTTGTTTTTCTACACTATCCATATGGAATACGTTCGGGGAGACGTCAGAGAAACAGAATTTGTTCTTACGGAAGATTATATAGATCGCTTTTTAAAAGAAGCAAAAATAATCGAAAACCCAAACAATATAGATCTTGCAGCCCTCATTGACGGCAAGACTGCTATCATAGGAAACACAAGATATACGGGGAACGATTATGAAAATATGATCTTTTATGAGCTTGAGGGCAAATATGAGGAAATGTCCGTTTTTCAAAAGGACGATTTATTGATCATTCAGGTTGGCTCCACTGATGAGCTGCCCAAATTTATAGCATATAAATAAAACGAAGGTGATCAAAATGAATTTTCTGACCAAATCTATTGCTGCGATGATAGCCCTTTCGCTTTGCGCTTGCGCCCTGCTCTCAGGAGCAGTTGTTCTTGATGGGCAGATCTCCACCTCAGTTGAAGAAATATATCCCGGCGTTATTGCCACAGATTATTACCTTGAAGAAGGGGGATACTATAGCGGAAACGGGCCTCAATACCTGAGAGTTGTGGAGTTTGACCCCAAAAGAGACGATCTTGCCTTTGATATGGTTATGGCAGGAGAAAACGTTGGCGCACTCACGCCCCTCTCCCAAATAGTTGAAAACTTTAACAACACAAACACAGAAAACAAAACTGTTATAGCCGCAGTTAACGGAGATTTGTGGACTCAGGCAAGCCACCATTCAAGAGTTGAAGGCGAAAGCGACGATCCTGTTGTTAAAAAAGAACTGTGCATTCCCCGAGGATATAACGTTTCTGACGGAGAGATCATCACAACAACCTATATGGGAACAGAAACTCCCGTAGACGATTTCTTCTACTCCTTCGGAGTTACAGAAGATGGAGAATCCTATATCGGTCAGATCTCAACACTACTCACCCTTATTAATATCACTTCCAAAAAGAATGTTACGGCAGACGGACTCAACCGATTGCCTGCAAACAACTCCCTTGTTGTGTACAGCGATAAGGGACCCATATCAAACTATGCCCTTGACGACGCTTATGAAGTTATCATTGACTACAAAAGCGATTATACAATAAAGCATGGCGCAAAATTCACAGGAACAGTTACCGCCATAAGCCCTCCCGGCTCTGAGCGCTACAGTATGCAGGAAAACAGAATCATTCTGACTGCCAGAGGAACAGACATTGACCAGATCGCAGATTTTGCCATCGGCGATAAAATATCTCTAAGCGTTCGTGTAAGCGACCTATTGGGAAACAGCGAGATTTGGCAAGGCATAACAGAAGCCTGCGGAGGACACGTTCCCGTTGTGCTTGATGGCAAAGCCTGCACACAAAGCTATTCAAGAGCAGATCCTATGACCCTTCTTGGATATAAAAAGGACGGCACCATCGTTATGATAATAAACGACGGCAGACAAGCAGGCTACAGCATTGGCATCAACCGACTGCTTTATGAAGACCTTTGCCTTGAACTTGGGCTTGACGGCGCATTTCTGCTTGATGGCGGAGGCTCCACCACATTGGTTGAGCTGACAGAAAACGGATATCAGCTGAAAAACCGCCCCAGCGATTATTACCCCGACGGCATCACTCCTAACTACGAAAGACCTGTTGCAAACGCAGTTCTCCTTTCATATATAGGAGAGGATGAGCCTGATGTTATAATCGGTGATATTGATTCAAGCCAAAGCATCAATTCAGTTGACCTTTTCAGAATGAAGCTTTTTGTGAAACAGACTCTTCTTCCCAACGCAACAGAGGCTAAAGCAGCTGATGTAAACGGCGACGGCAAAGTGAACACAGTTGACCTTTTCCATCTGAAATTCAGAATTATGAAAGGCTTCTGGGGATTTTAACAAAACAAAAAACAGGTCTCTTTTAAGAGACCTGTTTTCTTATTCAAATTCTGATATTTTTTCAATAAAATCCGCAAGATCAGCACGAACGCTTCTCTCGTTCTGCGCAAGAGTTGACATCAGCTTTTCTGAAGCAGCTGCCGCCTCGTCCACAACTATACGTGAAAGCTCGCCCCATCCGTAAACCTCAAGCAGATCAAATCGTCCGCTTTCAAGAATGGTGTGCAGATTTTGACGTGATTTTTCATCGTTTACATATTTAAACTCAAGTGTGCTGTCAACATATGTATCCCGCACTCCTCCCTCTCGCCATGTTTCGGCGCTGAGATTTTCAAGAATAATTCCTGTGCGAAGGAAATTTCTTGAAGATGCGGGAATTCCCAGAGCCCATATATCCTCACCTGAAATATAGGAAACATAGTCCTTCTGTTCAGCTGTATATTTAGGCATGGGAAGAACGCCAAATTCACAATCCATATATCTGAGCTCGTTAAGTTCGCCAACTGTTGTGACAACAAAAAGCGCTCTTTCGTTTTTGAACATATCAAGGTCGGTCATATTATCCGCCTCGTTATCCTCGCATACATACATACTGGTGCTTCTGTCGTACATAGACTGAGTTATCAATGTGTACACATCAAAAAACTTTTCATTATCAATGCAGGTTATAAGAGGCAGATCATAGCTATCCTTTGAGCTCATATTCGTGTCGCATCCGAAGATAAAGGGCAGAATAGCCTCTCTGTCAATTGCGGCGCCAAATCGGTCCTCATACGTCATAGCCTGATTGCCATCTATATCTGCTGTGGCTATCTGAGCCATTTCAAGCATTTTTGAAACTGTCCAAAGTCCGCTATCCACCAGCTCATATGGGTTTGGCATACCCTCAATTTTATCTATCATTTCCATATTGACGCCAACCATTGCGTGAGCGTCATAATATGAAAGCTGAAGATCACCGAAGATAAGGAAGTTCTTTTCATCAACAGAAAGAGCCTCCGTTGCCGCCTTATTCCACCAAGGCTTTTCCATATCAACCTCAACAAGATAATCGCTTGTTACAAGATACCCATTAGCCGCCATTGCGCCCATATATGAAGCGGAATTCCATATAGCTCCGTAAACATCCTCGTCTGCCATAACAGAACGACAAGCTGTTTCGTAAACATTTTCAGGGGTGTCTCGCACCTCTTCAATTGTGATATTAAGCCTTGTTTCAACATTATAGTTTCGATTGAAAACCTTATCATTCAAAACAGAGCCTGTGAGGGTTTCCGCATCAACAGATGTTGAGGGAAGCCCATTTTTTCCGTTAAGGATACGGAATGTATATCCGCCAAATTCTCCTTTGGGAACATCAGCAAATATTTCGCCCTCATCCTCTCGGAAATCAGCAGCACTATCGTAGGTATAGTTTCCTCCGCCACCCTTACAGGATGCAAGAGAAAGCATCATACCAACGCAAAGCGCAATTGATAATATTCTGAAAATCGTATTTTTCATAGCATCAGATATCAGCCTGCTCAATATACTGAGCGGCATATTTTGCAATAAATTCTTTTCTTGCGGGGAGATTATCTCCGAGAAGCGTGTCAAAAATAATAGCTGTTTGCGCCGCATCTGCAGGAGAAACTCTGATAAGGCGTCTGGTTGCGGGATTCATAGTTGTTTGCCACATCATATCAGGCTCGTTTTCACCAAGTCCCTTAGAACGCTGGATAGTATATTTTGCATTGCCCAGCTTTTCAATGATCTCTGCCTTTTCAGGCTCGTTATATGCAAAATAGATCTTATCCTTGCAATTGATCTCATAAAGGGGAGATTCTGCAATATACACCTTGCCCTCTTTAATAAGAGTGGGCAGGAGGCGATAAAACATTGTGAGGAGCAGAGTTCTGATCTGGAATCCGTCCTCATCGGCATCGGTGCATATAATGATCTTTGACCAACGGAGATTTTTGATGTCAAAAGGCATCATATCATCTTTAGCCTTGGTTTTAATTTCAACACCGCATCCGATAACTCTCAGCAGATCAACAATAATATCACTCTTAAAGATCTTATCATAAGTGCTCTTAAGACAGTTGAGAGTTTTACCTCTTACGGGAATAATAGCCTGAAACTCTGCATCACGTCCAAGCTTACAGCTGGTCATAGCAGAGTCACCCTCTACTATATATACTTCACGCTTTTCAGGGTCTTTGGAGCGGCAGGAAACAAACTTTTCAACTCTGCTTGAAACGTCTGTCTGAGAAGCAAGCTTCTTTTTCAGATCAAGCTTTGTTGTTTCAGCCTTTTCTCTTGCTCTCTTATTAATAAGCACCTGATTGATAAACTTATCTGTTTCTGTAGGATTTTCAGCAAAATAAAACTCAAGCTGCTCCTTCATAAATGCAGAAAGAGCTTCTGCAATAAAGGAGTTTGTGATTGCCTTCTTTGTCTGGTTTGCATAGGATGTTTGAGTTGAAAGAGAATTTGTTACAAGAACAAGACAGTCCTCAATATCCGCAAATGTGACCTTGGATTCGTTTTTATTATATTTTCCAAGCTGCTTTATCTTCTTATCAACAGCATATGTGAATGCTGTTTTAACAGCTCTCTCGGGAGAGCCGCCATGCTCAAGGAAACTGGAATTGTGATAATATTCAAGCACATTAACTGTGTTTGAAACGCAGAATGCGATCTCAGCCACGAGACGATATTCG
This sequence comes from Candidatus Avispirillum sp., assembly GCA_045631345.1. GTDB lineage: Bacteria > Bacillota > Clostridia > Oscillospirales > CAG-272 > Avispirillum. The sequence goes on along the minus strand of JAZQUP010000047.1, from coordinate 28,046 downwards.
TCCTTATCGTCACGATCTCGTCCCTTTGTTTCAGGCATTTTCCAAAGCACAGGCTGTGTCATTGCAGTTTCGCCTGCAAGACGAGCAACATAATCGGAAATACCCTTTGGATAAACAAATTCCTTTGTATCAAAGGATCCGTCTTCCTTTTCCCAATTAAAAACAAACTTCAGTCCTGCATTTACAACAGCCTGCTTTTCAAGCACTTCTTCATAATGAGCGCGAGGAATTGCAATGTCGGTGAAAACCTCAAGGTCGGGGCGCCAATAGGTGACTGTTCCTGTTTTGCGCTCACGCTTTTCAAGCTCTCTGATCTGCATCTCGCCCACAGGGTTACCCTTTTTAAAGGACATATGACGCTCATTTTTGCCATCATATGAGTAAACCTCAAAAAATTCGGAGGAATACTGTGTAGCACAGGCGCCGAGACCGTTAAGTCCGAGAGAAAATTCATATGCAGAATCGCCTGAGTTGTTATTATATTTACCACCGGCATAAAGCTCGCAATATACAAGCTCCCAGTTATAGCAATCGTATTTTTCGTTATAATCCAGCGGAACGCCTCGTCCCATATCTTCAACCTTGATGGAACGATCGGCATATGCTGTTACTGTAATAACATTACCATATCCTTCTCTTGCCTCGTCGGCTGAGTTGGATAGGATTTCGAAAAATGCATGGCAGCATCCCTCAAGTCCGTCACTACCGAATATTACTGCAGGGCGCAGACGAACTCTGTCGGCTCCCTCCAGCTTTTCAATTGATTGATCGTTATATTTACCTTTTTTTTCAGCCATCTATGATTTTTACCTTTCGATAAACTGATATATTATAACACAGTTATTATTACCAGTCAAATTTTGTAACCATTCCCTCGGGTGAAACAAGGAGATAACCGCAAGTGGAATATCTCTCGTCTTCCTCAAGATACCAGGAAACCTTTATCTTAAAATCACCCTCAGCAGTTGTTTCAACATACTGATATGAATAGAGATAGCCTGTGTCTGGATCTCTTTCACCAAGATATTCTTTTGCAATATAAACTGCTGTTTCGCTGTTTATTTCAACTATAGGCTCAGTTGTTTCCTCTTCAGGCTCTGTTTCGCTATCTGCAACTATCTCCGCAGGAGTCTCGGTTGTTTCTTCTGCCTCAGTTGTTTCTTCTTCAATTACATTAGTCACTTCACCTGTTGTTTCCTCGGGAGATGTTGTTACTGCATCCTCACCTGTCGTTTCGTCAGGATTTTTTTCGATTCTTTTACAAGCGGCAAGAGACAAAACAGTTATTATTGCAAGAAGCAAAGCAATATGTTTTTTCATAATTAATCTCCTTCTGTTTTATTTAGCACCGGAACGAAGTATCTTTAAGTATCCTGCCTCTGTGAGAGTTTCCATATTATAAAGAAGCAGAACCTTGTCAATTTCATTTTCCTCAGCATAGTTGATCATAGATTTTGAATAATATCTTAGGTCAACAAGCACAAGGTCATAATGGCGGGCAAGGAAAGGTACGAGAGAATGAGAAAATGAATCCTTAACGATAAGAAGAGTTTCTCTCTCCTCGTCTGTATCCTTGGTTATCTTCGTAAGTCCAAAGTTACCGCCGATAAATGCGGCGTATTTATCCTTTTCGGAAAGGAATTTATCTACATAGAATCCCTTTGTCTGAGCAAACTTCAAATTATCCTCAGTTACATAGCTGAAGCCCTCTGTTTCTGCAAAGGCTCCGCCCTTATCAAGGATCTTCATTGTATAATCTTCATCGCCGTCAAAACGATAGAAATCTATCTTATCGCCTTCGGCCCACTTGACTCCTGCAGCAGACCAGGTTGTTCCATAGAACTCCTCTGTTACGGTTTCTATTTCAAATTCTTCCTCTGCATATGGCTCCTCGCCAAACTCCTTCATTATCTCGCAATAAGCAATATATGCGCCGTGAGTTGTCCAATGGTGGTCGGAATTATAATAGAGATCATCTCTATCGTCAGAATGTTCTCTCAGAGTGTTACGGAGATTGAGATATTCAAGTCCGCCCTCCTCTGCTATTTCGTCAAGCTTTGTCCAGATCCTGTCAGAATAATAGGATCCGTAAACATTGGGAAGCATATTGTCATAAACATCTGCTTTTCTGCCTGCAAATGCAGCAACAACAGTCATTCCTCTTTTTTCAGCAGCGCCTGCAAAAACAGATGCGGCTGTTATATTAGTTTCAAGATGAGTTTCGCTGGGATAATCGTTTCTCGCCACGAGAAAATCCCCGCTTATAAATGTGTCGTTATTGGTCTGCTTAAGCTGAAGTGATTCACTTGCAGCCTTAACACCAACAAAGAAATTACGGAAGGGGAACTGATCTGCCATATAATCGCCAAACTCTTCACCAAACTCTCCTGAGAAAAATGATTCCTTTGTAAATTCAGGAAAAGTTGCAAGAGTTCTGTTTTCCTCAGCGGAAAAGCTCTTATCGGGCATTACAAAAAGCAGAATTGCAAAAACGAAAATAAATCCCATTGAGAGAATGGCGCAAAGCCAATTGGAAATTTTGCTTTCATTTTTAAGAGAAAGCTCAAGCTGAAGCAAACGTTCTGCTTCGCTATCAGCGTCTACACGCTTTTTGGTTTTCTTTTCTTCCATCTGACTGCACCTCCCTTAGAATCTGAAATACAGGAACGGGTTGTATGATGAATCAACAAGATATGCAGTGCATACAACCAACGCAAGCGCCGCAACCACTGCAAGAACACAGCGGCACAGCTGATTTTTCGCATATATCTTATAATAGATCTTTCTGGGCAGAGGAGTTGATGCTATGCAGAGAATAGCAATAAACGCTATATTGCGAAGCACATCAAATGTTACACCGGGCTCGGTGAATGATGTTACGCCCTGTCCAAACATATATCCAAGATATGTAACTCCTGCGCTCATATCCTCAAATACAAACAGCCACCAGCCAAAGAGAACTACAACAAGGCTGTAAATATGGCTTACCGCGCGAGGCAGCTTTTCAAGCCACTTGAGAAGGAATGCCTTTTCAATAAGGAGGAAAAGACAATAATATAATCCCCAGAGAACATAGTTCCAGCTTGCTCCGTGCCAGAAGCCTGTTACAAGCCATACAACTATGATGTTGCGATACATTTTCCATTTCGCGCATCTGTTGCCGCCAAGTGGAATGTAAACATATTCTCTGAACCATGTGCCCATTGAAATGTGCCATCTTCTCCAGAACTCTGTGATGCTGCGAGAAACATAGGGATAGAAAAAGTTTTCTTTAAAGCGGAAGCCCATCATCTTACCAAGACCTATTGCCATATCGGAATAACCTGAAAAGTCGAAATAGATCTGGAAAGCATAGAAAATAAGGCCCACCCAAGCGCCAAGCACAGTTGCATTGGTGGCAGAAAGATTTCTGAAATGATCCCAAAGCTCGCCTGCCGCATTAGCAAGGAGAATCTTCTTTGCAAGACCGCACACAAAAGTGCGGATACCTGAAGCAAAAAGATCAATATTATGAGGGCGGCTTCTAAGCTGATCGTCAACGTCCTGATAGCGAACAATAGGACCTGCAATAAGCTGAGGGAACAATGTTACGTATGCACCAAATGAAGTGATATTACGCTGAACCTTTGCATCGCCTCTGTAGATATCAATAGTGTAAGACATTGTCTGGAAGGTATAAAAAGAAATACCGATAGGAAGCTCAACATCAGCAAAGGTGGGAATTGCCTGCAGAAAATCAAAGGGGAGCAGCTGCAGGTTTGTGATAATAAATGTATAATATTTAAAGAATCCAAGAACAGCTAGGTTCATCACAGCGCTGACGACAACTGCCGCTTTGGCTTTTTTCTTATTGGTTTCCCGATATTTTCCTGCAAAATATCCGCAAATATAATCTACTACAATGGAGTAGAGCATAATAACTACATAAACAGGCTCTCCCCAGCCGTAGAACACAAGGCTCACTATAAGAAGCACTAAATTGCGCATCTTAAGGGGAACTGCAAAATAGATAAAAATGCTTACTGCAAAATAGAGAAACAGAAATTCAAGAGATGAAAAAACCATACTTCCTCCATTTTTTAAATAGTTAGAATAATTATATCACATTTTTATTAATAAATAAAGATAAGAAAATATTTTTAGCTGATTTTTAGGCGCCTATTGTGAAACAGAAAAATTTGATGTATAATTACCATTAGTTTAAAACATTAAGAGGAAATCAAAATGAATATTTCAATGGAAACAAGAGAGCTGTGTCTTAAGGCAGAAGCAGCTCTTAAAGAACAATTTGATCATATAGAAAATGTTTCCCGCATTTGCACAGAGCGAGTTATGGATATTTTCCGTGAGGAACGAGTTAACGAGTCTATGTTCGCCGCAACAACCGGATATGGCTATGGCGACCGTGGCAGAGACGCGATTGACACTATTGCCGCAAGAATTTTTGGGGCAGAAGCAGGATTTATGCGTCCCTCCATTCTCAGCGGAACTCATGCTATCTCTATCGGACTTTACGGACTTCTTCGTCCAGGTGATATTATGCTCTCCGTTACAAGCGCTCCTTATGACACTCTTCGTGGTGTTATCGGCATCGGCGATAGTCACGGCCAGGGAAGCCTTGATGAATTTGGAGTTGAATATAAGCAGATAGAATTTAAGCCCGACGGATATATTGACCTCCCCGCTGTAAGCGAAGCAATAGATCAGTATGGTGAACGCCTGAAGGTTGTGTTTATGCAGCGCTCCAAGGGTTATCTTGACCGCAGAACTCTCACAGTTGCTGAAATTGCTGAGGTTGCAAAGCTTGTTCACAGCAAGTGCGGCGCATATGTTGTGCTTGATAACTGCTATGGCGAATTCACAGAGATCAGCGAACCTGCAGCCCACGGAGTTGACCTTATGATCGGCTCTCTTATTAAAAATCCCGGCGGCGGAATGGCAGACACAGGCGGATACCTTGTTGGTTCTGCAAAGGCAGTTGAGCTTGCAAGCTACAGACTTTCCTGCCCCGGCGTTGGACTTGAGGTTGGCGCATCTCTCGGTCAGAACAGAAATCTCCTCCGTGGACTTTTCTTTGCTCCCCATATAACAGCGCAGGCTCTGAAAACAGCTCATCTGGCTGCTTACATTTTCGATCATCTGGGCTTTGAGGTTTCTCCCGGTCCCTTTGAAAAGAGAAGCGATATTATTCAAACAGTTAAGCTTGGCAGCCCTGAGGGCCTTGTTGAATTTTGCCGTGGAATTCAGTCTGCATCCCCTGTTGATGCATATGTTTCTCCTGAGGCTTGGGATATGCCCGGCTATGACGACCCTGTTGTTATGGCAGCTGGCGCATTTATCGGAGGATCATCCATTGAGCTTTCTGCTGACGGTCCTATCCGTCCTCCCTACATCGCATTTATGCAGGGTGGACTTACATATGAAAGCGCTCGCCTTGGAATTATGGCAGCGGCTGACAGATTGAAAAAGTGATTTAAATGATATTATGCGGGGGAGGATAGTATCTTCACCCTATATTAGTGCTTCTGCAAACCATAATTTGCCTGAATGACAACAAAAAAACTCCCGAGTTTAAACTCGGGAGTTTTAATATTACTTGCTTTTTGCTTCGCAATAGATGCAGCGATAAACCTTGTTCTCACGGTCTACAAGCTTGAACTTATGAGGAAGCTCCTGCTCAATAGATGTGATACAACGGGGATTCTTGCAATGAATAACATCGCTGATAGTTTCAGGAAGAGAAAGATGCTTGCGCTCTACAACCACGGAGTTTTCAATTTTATTAACTGTTACGCCGGGGTCCATATAGCCAATAACATCAAGATCAAGCTCTACATTACCATCTATCTTGATAATATCCTTTTTGCCCATTTTAGAGCTGTATGCATTTGTGATAATAGCAACAGGGCATTCGAGCTCGTTAAGGCGGAGAACCTTATAAAGCTTCATTCCTGTTCCTGCAGAAATATGGTCCAGAACGATACCATTAGTGATAGGATTAACTAACATTTCCAGCTTACCTCCCTTACTTTATTCCAAGCAACTTCATAATAAGCGCCATTCTGACGATCTTGCCATTGAATACCTGCTTGAAATAGCAAGCACGAGGATCTTCATCAACTGCAACAGATATTTCGTTTACTCTGGGCAGGGGATGGAGAATGCACATATCAGACTTTGCAGTTTCAAGCTTTTCAGGAGTGAGGATATAGCTATCCTTAAGACGAATATAGTCTGCTTCATTGAAGAAGCGCTCCTTCTGAACTCTTGTCATATAAAGAATATCAAGCTCAGGCATAGCTTCCTCAAGGCTTGTTGTTTCAACATAGCTGATATTATCAAGCTTGTCAAGCTCATTCTTTGTATAGCTGGGAAGCTTCAGCTCATCAGGAGAGATGAGCACGATTTTGATGCCTGTATATCTTGTGAGTGCGTCGATAAGAGAGTGAACTGTACGTCCAAATTTAAGGTCGCCGCAGAAGCCAACTGTGAGATTATTAAACGTTCCCTTTTCACGTCTTATTGTGAGAAGGTCTGCAAGAGTCTGTGTAGGATGGTTATGTCCGCCGTCTCCCGCATTGATGATCGGCACTGTGCTCTTCATAGATGCAACAAGGGGCGCACCCTCCTTGGGATGACGCATTGCAATAATATCTGCATAGTTGCTTACAACGCGAACTGTGTCGGCAACGCTTTCGCCCTTTGATGCAGAAGAGCTGCCTGCATCGGAAAATCCGATAACATGTCCACCAAGCTCATACATTGCCGCCTCAAAGGAAAGACGTGTTCTTGTGGAAGGCTCAAAGAACAGAGTTGCCAGCTTTTTGCCCTCGCATTTATGCGCATATTTTGCAGGATTTTCAATTATATCAAGTCCTGTTTCAACAAGCTCGTTGATCTCCTCAGCGGAGAGGTCCAGAATACTGATAAGACTTCTCATATTTTCCGTTCCTTTCGGGTTTAAGATTATTCTCAGCCAACAAATTCAGCCATACAGCGACGGTACGCCGCAACAGGATCGGCTGCTGCTGTGATAGGTCTGCCAACTACGATATAGTCGGAACCGATCTCCTTTGCCTTTGCAGGTGTTGTTACACGAACCTGGTCGCCAATATCGCCATCAGCAAAACGAACACCGGGAGTTACTGTGAAGAACTCGCTGCCGCAAGCCTCCTTTACAAGACCTGCTTCAAGGGGAGAGCAAACAACACCATCAAGACCTGCAACCTTTGCATTCTTTGCATAGTGGCAAACAACGTCTTCAATGTGATCGTTGATAAGAAGGTCACGTGTCATAACCTCCTGGCTTGTGGATGTGAGCTGTGTTACAGCAAGAAGAATGGGGCGGCTGCCGTCTTCTCTTGTGAGGCCCTTAATTGCAGCTTCCATCATAGGAACTGTGCCTGCAGCGTGAAGATTGCACATATCAACGCCAAGGTTTGAAAGAACGCTCATTGCCTTCATAACTGTGTTGGGAATATCGTGGAGCTTGAGGTCAAGGAATATCTTGTGTCCTCTCTCTTTGATCTCACGAACAATATCGGGGCCTGCTCCGTAGAACAGCTCCATACCGATCTTAACAAAAGGCTTTTCCTCCTCGAACTTATCAAGGAATTTCATACATTCATCTCTTGAGGGGAAATCGCATGCGATAATAACGTCACGTCCCATTAGTGTGCTCCTCCTATAATATCAGATAATTTATTTATACCATATTTTTCGCAAGCTGCGGGCAGGGCTTCTATAATATCCTTGCACGCATAGGGGTTTACAAGGTTTTCTGCACCAACCTGAACAGCAGACGCGCCTGCAAGCATAAGCTCGATAACATCCTCAGCGCTGCGAACACCACCCATACCAATGATGGGAATGTTAACCGCTTCATAAACCTGATAAATCATTCTGCAGGCAACGGGGAAGATAGCAGGTCCTGAAAAACCACCCATTTTGTTTGCTATCACAGGCTTCTTTGTTCTGAGATTGATTCTCATACCAAGAAGCGTGTTGATCATAGAAATACCGTCAGCGCCCTCTGCTTCAACTGCGCGAGCGATCTCTGTTATATCAGTTACATTAGGTGTGAGCTTGATATAAACAGGCTTGTTTGTTACGCTGCGAACAGTTTTTGCAACAGATGCTGCCGCTTCGGGATTTGTGCCGAAGCTGATACCGCCACCGTGAACATTGGGGCAGCTGATGTTGACCTCAATAATGCCAACCTGATCAACCTCGTTCATCTTTTCAGCGCAGAGCTTGTACTCATCAAGTGAGAAGCCGCTGATATTAGCGATGAGAGGCTTTTTATAAAACTTTGCAAGATGAGGAAGTTCCTCTGCCACAACCTTTTCAACGCCGGGATTCTGAAGACCAACGGAGTTGATAAGACCCTCGCTGCACTCAGCAATACGAGGAGTGGGGTTACCAAATCTGGGCTCTGCTGTTGTTCCCTTAAAGGAAATAGAGCCGAGAATGTTAATATCGTAGTAATCCGCAAATTCATAGCCGAAACCGAAAGTTCCGCTTGCTGGAATTACGGGATTGTCAAGCTTTATGCCTGAAAGGCTTGTTGAAATATCTACCATATGATCTCTCCCTTTCTGAGAACGGGGCCCTCTTTGCAAATTCTCTTGTTTCCGTAAAGTGTTTTGCAGCTGCATCCCATACAAGCGCCAAATCCACAGCCCATTCTCTCTTCAAATGAAAGCTGAGCGTCAAGATCGCTTGAATTGTAAAGGGCCTTAAGCATGGGCTCGGGACCGCATGCATAATAGAATGTGGGAGCTTCAACTGTTTCAAGAGCGTTTGTTACAAAGCCCTTAACTCCATAGCTTCCGTCAGCTGTTGCAATGATAACATCAGCGCCGATAGCCTTGAAATCCTCTTCGCAGAAGATCTCTTCTTTTTTGTTGAAACCAAGAATTGCTGTAACTTTTTTGCCCTCAGCAATAAGCTTTTTAGCAAGAAGGAACATGGGGGGAACACCAACGCCGCCTCCGATAACAACAGGATGATCGCCGGAAAGAGCTGTGTCAAAACCGTTGCCAAGGCCTGTGAGCACATCAAGCTCACCCTCCTGCATATTCATCATAGCCTCTGTGCCCTTGCCAACAACCTTATAAATAATAGTTACTGTGCCGTTTTCCTCGTCAACATCGTGAACTGAGATAGGACGGCGGAGATAAAATCCCTCAAGAGCTATATTAATAAACTGACCGGGCGCAGTTATATGAGAAACATCGCCCTGAAGCACCATTTTATAAACCAAAGGTGCAATGCACTTATTTTCAAGAATCTTATATGTGCCTTTGTTCATTGCTTTTTCCTTTCTTATATTAGCCTTCCACCTTCACCCTTATAAGGGCCGGAGCATTTGTTTTGTTACGCCTTATATGCTATCTCACCGTCACAAACTGTGAGAACACATTTACCAAACACCTTATCGCCCTCAAAGGGAGTTGCTTTACCCATAGAAGCAAAGTCTGCAGGGTCAACAGCGTATTCACAGCTTACATCAAATACTGTGAGATTTGCAACTTCTCCTGCCGCAATGCCCTTTTCTCTTCCAAGTCCAAAGCGCTTGCAGGGGTTCTTATACATAATCTCAATAAGCTTTTCCATAGTGATAACGCCGGGCTTTACAAGATGAGTATACATTTCAGCAAATGCTGTTTCAAGACCAACAACGCCCATAAGGCTCTTTTCAAGGCCTCTGCCCTTTTCCTCAGCGCTGTGAGGAGCATGGTCAGTTGCAAGCATATCGATCGTGCCGTCCTTGATGCCTTCAATAAGCGCTTCCATATCGTCTCTTGCTCTGAGAGGAGGATTCATCTTGAAGCGTGCATTTTCCTGCAGGTCCTCATCGCAAAGAATGAGATAGTGAGGTCCTGTTTCGCAGGTTATATCAACACCCTCAGCTTTTGCACGGCGAATTATATCAACACTTTCCTTTGTGGAAATATGGCAAACATGATAGGGGCAGCCTGTTTTCTTAACAAGCTCAATATCACGTGCTATCTGTGCCCATTCGCTTTCTGAACAAATACCTCTGTGGCCGTGAGCCTTTGCATATTCTCCATCGTGAATATATCCACCACGAAGAAGATCGTTCACCTCGCAATGAGCAACGATCATCTTGCCAAGCTCCTTGGCTTTTATCATTGCCGCTTCCATCATATCATCGGCCTGAACTCCACGTCCGTCATCGCTGAAAGCGATAGCCTCGGGCATAGCCTCCATATCAGCAAGTTCCTCGCCCATCTGCCCCTTTGTGATAGTTGCATAGGGGAAAACTCTTATTTTCGCATCACGCTCGATGATGTCCAGCTGTATTTTCAGATTTTCAGCAGAATCGGGCGCAGGCTTAAGGTTGGGCATAGAGCAAACGTCGGTATATCCGCCTCTTGCCGCCGCAGCTGTGCCGCTTGCGATTGTTTCTTTGTATGAAAAACCCGGCTCTCGCAAATGCACATGCACATCAGCAAAGCCGGGAAAAATATAACTACCGTTCAAATCGAAAATAATAGCATCATCGGGGACAAAACCGCCACTGAAAGTGCCGGAAACCATACCGTTCTCAATAACAAGAGTGCCGTATTCAAAGCCGTTTTCTGTATAGATATTCGCGTTTTTGAGTACTGCGTTCAGCATACTGTCCTCCATTATATTTATTTTTTTAAGTATACCATAATCTGCGATTTGTGTCAATATATAAAATATAGCAAAAGGCGTTTCTCCTGCCCAAAGTTATTAGTTAAAATACAATCTTCTCAGCCGAAAAAAGTTAAAGGAGCCTGCATTTTTTGCAGACTCCTTTTTAATTATTCAGTTATTTCAGCAACATCATATTTGCTGTAATCAGCACCATTTTTCAGCATTTTTTCATAGCAATAACGTCAAATGCGTTAGTCTTGCCGTTGAAATCCATATCTGTTGCTATAGGAGGTGAGGATTAGAATATGAATTGTTTATTACCCTAAGGCTCCACTGATATTCGCTTTAGCAAATTTTAGGTAAGGTTTGGGCAACAAAATCCACCCACCTTATTAAAATCCCTTGACTTTGAAGCGGAAATTTAATATAGTTAATGTAGAATTATATGCTTTCTGAGAGGCTTGCCGTATAAATGAAAAAAAACACTGCTCCAGTTCTTCTCACTGAGGGGAATTTGCTGAAAAGAATACTCTCCTTCGCTCTCCCCGTTATGCTGACCAGCATGCTTCAGATGTTCCTGACAACAATGGACAACGTTGTTATCGGGCAATTCTGCGGCTCAAACGATCTTGGCGCAATGGGTTGCGCAACTCCTATCGTTTCTCTCATAGTAAACATCCTGCTTGGTATTTCCACAGGTACTGCAGTTTGCATTGCACAGTCCATCGGAAGCGGAAATAAGAGAGATACATACGAAATCGTTCACACATCGATGGCTATCGCACTTATCAGCGGAATTGCCTTCGGCATTGTTGGATTCATCATTTCAAAGCAGGCTTTGATATGGATGGATTGCCCCGAGGAAATGCTCAACGGAGCTTCAATTTATCTGAAAATATATTTTCTCGGAATGCCCTTTGCTATGACTTATAACTTCGGCGCCGCTATTCTTCGCGCCGTTGGCGACACAAAGCGTCCTCTCTACTATATGATCATAGCAGGCGTTATTAATATTGCTTTCAACCTCTTCTTCGTGCTTGTTTGCGATTTTGGAATTGCAGGCGTTGCCCTTGGAACTATTATTTCTCAGCTCACAGCAGGCGCGCTTGTAAGCAGCTATCTTATTAAAAGCAATGAGGTTTTCAAGCTTATCCCCAAGGAGCTTAAAATCTATCCTCAGAAACTGGCAAGAATCCTCAGAGTTGGTATTCCCGCAGGTCTTCAGAGCTCAGTTTACTGCGTTTCAAACATTGTTATCCAGTCCTCTGTAAACTCCCTCGGTCCCGCCGTTGTTACAGGAGCAAGCGCTCAGGGAAACTACGAAGCCTTCGTTTCTGTTGCAATGACAAGCTTTGCGCAAACTGCCATAACCTTTGTTGCTCAGCATATGGGCGCAAAGAAATATAAACGTATGAACCATGTAATTGCGCTCTGCATTGCCGCAGTTTCTGTTATCAGCCTCACGCTTAATGGACTTATGTGGATATTCAGAGATCCTCTGATGCGAGTTTTTATCGTTAATGACGAAGAAGCTCTGAGAGAAGCCTTTGTACGTTTGTCACTTATCTGCCCATTCCACATTTTCTGCGGAATACTGGATGTTTTCTCAGGCTCAACACAGGGCCTTGGCGCATCTGTTTCATCAACATCTGTTTCTCTGGTGGGCACCTGCGGCTTCAGACTTATCTGGATAACCACCGTCTTTAAAAGAGCAACTGCCAACAGAGCCGCTGTGCTTTGGGCTGTTTATCCTGCATCATGGATATTCACTCTTATTTGCATGATGATCTTGTTCTTCTATATGAGGCACAGAATCATCAAGAACGACGAAAAAAATATTGCTTAAATAGAAAGGAATTAGTTTATGGATTTCTTCAAACAGAACGATGAGATCACTCTGCCTCAGCAGCCCCTGCCGCTTGTTGCAGAAAACTACTTCATCACAAAGGAACCCGACACAACTCCTCTGCCCACATTTGCTGAGTCTAAGTCAAAGCTTCCTATGCCTACATGGGAAGGCCACGATGACTACATCAGATGCTATTGGAGAGCCTGGGAGCTTGCATTCGGAAACCTTGGCAGCCCCGTTCCCGGAACAGGATTTGTTTCCAACTTTATTGACACAGCATTTAACGGCTGCGTTTTCATGTGGGACTCATCCTTCATTCTGATGTTCGGTAAGTATGCAGACAGAATCTTCAACTTCCAGGGCACTCTTGACAACCTCTATTCTCACCAGCATAAGGACGGCTATATCTGCCGTGAGATCGAGGAAGCAACAGGACGCGACCACTTTACAAGACACGACCCTGCCTCCACAGGTCCCGACATTATGACTTGGTGCGAATGGGAATATTACCTCAACTTTGGCAATAAGGATCGTCTTGCAAAGGTATTCCCTCCTCTTATGGCATACCATCGCTGGATGGCAGAATACCGCACTTGGCCTGACGGAACATATTGGTCTTCCGGCTGGGGATGCGGTATGGACAATCTTCCCAGAGTTCAGCCCGGCTACTCCGTTATGTACAGCCACGGCCATATGATCTGGGTTGACGCTTGTATGCAGGAGCTTAACAACTGTAACATCCTTATTAAGATGGCTGAAATTCTCGGACGTGAAGAATTCATTCCCGAACTTGAAGCTGAAAGAGATAACCTTGAATCTGTTATCAACCATAAGCTTTGGGACGACGAAACAGGTTTCTATTACGACCTCTGGAAAACAGGCGAATGGAACAAGGTTCGCCACGCAGGCGCTTTCTGGGCTCTTCTTGCAGAGTGCGCTTCTCCCGAAAGAGCAGAAAAGCTTATCGCTCATCTTGAAGATGAAAACGGCTTTAAAACTCCCACAAGAGTTCCTTGTCTCTCCGTTGACCACTCCTGGTACGGCAAGGCAGGCGGCTACTGGTGCGGCGGCGTTTGGGCTCCCACTAACTATATGATCCTTAAGGGTCTTGATAAATACGGCAAGTATAAGCTTTCTCACGAAATCGCAAGCGACTACCTCCACACAGTTGTTGAGGTGTTCAAGGAAACAAACACTCTCTTTGAAAACTATGCTCCCGAATATGTTAACGACGGTAAACCTGCAAAGGGCGAGATCGCTATGAAGGACTTCGTTGGCTGGACAGGCCTTGCTCCCATTTCCATCCTCTTTGAATACATCTTCGGTATCAAACCCGATGCAGGTAAGAAGAAGATCACTTGGGACGTTACTCTCCTTGAAAAGCACGGTATTGAGCAGTATCCCTTCGGCGTTGACGGAGAAATGACCCTTATGTGCGAAGCAAGAAGCAACGCAAACGAAAAGCCTGTTATCACATTTGAATCCAATATCCCCGTAACTCTTGAGGTTATTTGGGGCGAGGACGGCAACAAACAATCTTTTGTTATTGAAAAATAAAGTAATTAAGTGGGAGGAACTTTATAAAAAGTTCCTCCCACTTTGCGTGAACCCCAAAAACTCGGCAAGCTCGTTTCGGGGAACCCCGCTGCGTGAACCCCAAAAAACACAAAGATAATTTATACTATAGCCATACCCTTTTGCATTTTTATTGACCTTTTTCTGAAAAAGGTCACGGGTTGTCAGGGCAGCGCCCTGATACGTTCGCCGCAGCGAACGGAATACCTATCACTTTGTGGTAATCCAAGAGGCGAAGCTTCTTGGTCGCCTTCCGCAGAAGGCGAAATATCACTTACTCCATAAAAACGCCAAAAAAAGCTTGACCATTTCGGCCAAGCTTTTTTTATTTAATTTTTTATTTCTGGCTGTCAATATAAGCCTGCAGAATAATAGTTGCAGAAAGCTCGTCAACATTATCCTTGCGCTTTTTGCCGCGAACATTCAGCTCTGATAGAATATTGTGAGCACTTACAGTTGTTAATCTCTCATCAAAGAGAACAACGGGAATGCTTGCCATTTCCTCAAGCATAGCGGCAAATGCTCTGCATTTTTCGCTTCTTGGTCCCTCTGTTCCGTTCATATTAAGGGGATTTCCCACAACAATAAGCTCAGCCTTTTTAGCAACAGCCGCATCGGCAACTGCCTGGGCTGTTTTTTTCATACCCTCTGCTCTGACGCAGCCTGCGCCGAAGGCAAATGTTCCGGCATTTGTTGCAAGACCTGTTCTTGCATCGCCATAGTCAACTCCAAGTAAAATCTTAGCCATTATCAATTATCCTTATTTTTCATCAATTTTGAAAATTCTTTAACCTCTGCCAATGTGGGAATAGAGGAATATGCGCCCTCTTTTGTTACAGAAAGAGCCGCAGCAAGATTTGCAAAGCGTGTTGCCTCAAGCACATCGCCCTTTTTCAGATATGCATATGTAAGCGCCGCTGTGAAAATATCTCCTGCAGCAGTTGTGTCAAGCGCATCAACTCTGTAACCCTGAACGATATGATAATATTTTCCGTCATAAACAAATGCGCCACGTCTGCCCAGCTTGAGAACCACATATTTGATCTCAACCATAGAGCAAAGACGAATACAAGCCTTCAGGCAGTTTTCAATAGAATCGGGATATATGCCTGTGAGCGCTTCGCACTCTGTTTCGTTAGGAGAAAGGATCTCAACCTTTTTAAGCTTTTCAAGCTGAACAGCATCAGAAACAGGACCTGCATCAACAAACAGGGGGATATTCTTTTCATAAGCATAGTCTGCCGCAATTGAAACAGCCTCAAAGGGAATTTCAAACTGCATATAAACCGCATCAGGATATGTTGTGAACGCTTCTTCTATTTCATTTTCATCAACATTATTGTTTGCGCCGGGATAAACAACGATTCTGTTTGTTCCATCCTCTTCAACTATAATAGATGCAAGACCTGTTGCGCTTTCACGGTCTTCAACGAGAAAACGAGTGTCGATACCCTCTTTTTCATAAATTTTTCTCAAAGCCGCACCATTCTGGTCACGACCAACACGAGCACAAAAAACTGTGTCTGCTCCAAGACGAGCAAATGTTACTGCGCTGTTTGCTCCCTTTCCACCGGGAATATAGCTATATGTGGAATCAGTTACAATAGTTTGTCCCGCTTCGGGAATTTTCGCCATGCGCTGAACAAAATCCATATTTGCTGAGCTTACAACAAGAACTCTGCTTTTCATAAAAGCACCGCCTTTTACTTAAAATATATATCTGTACAAATCACTTTTTAGTTGTTTTCTTAAAGCCTGACCAAAGGCAGATTATTATCTCACCGGGAACACCTATAACAAACAGAAGCCATGGATTATATTTCAGCGCTGAAAGATAAACCGCTGCAAGAAGCGACCACATCAGGCAGGATATAACAAGATAATTCAGCCTGCGTTTTCCCCAGATGCTGTTGAAAACCAGAGCTACAATAAAGGAAACAGGAACAGCCCAAACAAATGAAAGCCATGTATTTCCTCCAATTCCTGCAATTCCGAGAGAAACAAATACAAATGTTCCAATTAACCAGACGAGCATTACGGAAAGCAGCGATACAATCAAATGGATCCTTTTTCTTTTTGGAGACTGAGGTTCTATCCTGCAATTTTCTCTCAGCAGATCATCAACAGTTGTTCCAAACATATCTGCAATTTCCTTAAGAACCACCACATCGGGAATAGATGCGCCTGACTCCCACTTTGAAACTGCCTTATCGGAATAGTTCAGCTTTTCAGCAAGAGCAAGCTGAGTAAGTCCGTTTGCTTTTCTTAAATCAGCTATATTTTTAGCAATGATATTTTTAAGCTCCACGCAAAAAAAGCCTTCCTTTCCATAGTTTACTTTAGTATATCACAGGAAAGAAATGCTGTCAAGAAAATGCTCCAAACCCTTATGCCGTAAGGCTTCTCTACCCACAGTAGAGAAGCCTTTTTCAAGGGTAGAGAGAACATATATCACAGTAGCGTGACATATGCGTTTATTTATGTTATGGTTAGTTCTGTGATTCAAAGCGATAATTTTTATCAGATGACGTCGCTAAACATCAGTACATTATTTTAACGAGAATGTACCATACACACATCCAATCTGCAAACATAATGTTGCAAATATCAACCCAGAGGAACGCATATGACAAAAATGAGCAAAGAGAGAATAAAAAAGAGAAGAATACGAACACTTGCCAAAACCCTCAGAATAATAACAGTTGCGCCCTTTATGGCAATGCTTGCATTCACTGTTATGCTTTGCCGAGGCGGAATTTTCAACAGCATTACTCAGTACATAGCTGCAATATTCTTCATATCTGTACTGCCGCTTACGGCATATCCGCTACAAAAGATTCTCCCCCAATTCAAATATAAGGGCAGAAAAGGCCAACGGACGCTGGCTATGATTATGAGCCTCATTGGCTACATTGCAGGACTTATTTATGCCCTATGCTCAAGTGCTTCTCATATACTTACCATTATTTTTGCAACATATCTCCTTTCAGGCGCCGCATTGTTTGTTATTAATAAAATTTTTCGCTACAAGGCCAGTGGACACGCCTGCGGAATTGCAGGACCTGTAGGAGTTCTGATATGGTTTATGGGAGCAAATACAGCAGGCACCATAGTTTTTATCATTGGACTTGCTCTTCTTTTAGCTGCTCTTTGGTCCACTTTAAAAACTCATGCGCACACAGCTTTGCAGTTTGCTTGCGGAGGAATAATTCCCATCATATTTTTCTACACACTTATCCTTATATGATATATATTCTCCCAAAGCACCCCAAAGCGTGCAAAAATCGCAGTATACTTGGTACTGCGATTTTTTATGCCTTTCACTTATGAAGATTTTCCAGTCGAATGACGACTAAATCTATACCAAATTGTAAACAATCCAGTCGCATGATGCGAAAACATTGACAAAAAATTCTTTGTATTGTATAATTATTTATGTAGACTATGTGTATTCATCAAAGGAGAATAATTATGAGCGCAACAGAGCGACTTCCAAATGCAGAGCTTGACATAATGCGAGTTCTCTGGAGAGAGGGACGCCCCCTAAAAGCTTCCGAGCTGACAAAATTGCTTTCTGAGGAAAGAGATTGGAAAAGACAGACAGTTCACGTTCTTTTAGCTCGCCTTCAGATAAAAGGCTATGTTGGTGTTGATAAAAGCGCCTACAGCCATCTTTTCTATGCAACCATCAGCGAGAGCGATTATATCGCATTGGTTACATCCATTCTTGTTGAAAAGGCAAACAGCTCCATTCCCGCAGTTTTTGAGTCCATTATCAAATCGGATAAGCTTTCAAATGAAGAGCTTCTTCATCTTGCAGAGCTTATCAATGAAAAATGCAAGGATCTTTAATAACTATAACTAATATTCAACAAATAAAAAAGAGAAGTCATTTCTGACTTCTCTTTTTTATTTATAGTTTAGTGCTTCTTTGTTGCAATTTCCATAAGGAGCTTAGCCTTAAACTCATCAAGAGTCATATTGCCGCCCTCTCCCTCTTTACGAGCACGAACTGCAACTGTTCCGTTTTCTTGCTCATCTGCACCAACACAAACCATGTAAGGAACCTTGGAAAGCTGAGCCTCACGAATACGATAGCCGATTTTTTCATTTCTGTTATCAAGCTCAACTCTCACGCCAATTGCTTCAAGCTCGTCTGCAACCTTCTTTGCATAGTCTTCAAAGAGATTGGAAATAGGAAGAACTGTAACCTGAGTGGGAGCAAGCCAAAGGGGCATTGCGCCTGCATACTTCTCAATAAGAAGCGCAAGTGTTCTCTCATAACATCCAAGGCTTGTTCTGTGGATGATATAAGGAGTTTTCTGTGTGTTGTCGGAATCTGTATATTCCATGCCAAACTTCTTAGCAAGAAGCATATCGATCTGGATAGTGATAAGTGTGTCTTCCTTGCCGTGAACGTTCTTGATCTGAATATCAAGCTTAGGACCATAGAATGCAGCCTCGTCAATACCGATCTTATAATCAATACCGATATTGTCAAGGATCTTCTTCATAACGCCCTGAGCCTCATCCCACTGCTCTGCTGTTCCCTCATACTTTTCTGTGTTGTTGGGATCCCACTGTGAGAAACGATATGTGCAGTCTTCAGCAAGACCGAGAGTGTCCATCATATACTTAGCAAGCTCAAGACAGCCTCTGAATTCCTCTTCAAGCTGGTCGGGACGAAGAACGAGATGTCCCTCAGAAATTGTGAACTGACGAACTCTGATAAGACCGTGCATTTCACCGGACTCTTCGTTACGGAAAAGTGTGGATGTTTCACCAAGTCGCATAGGAAGATCACGATAGGAACGCTTTCTGTTAAGATATACCTGATACTGGAAGGGACATGTCATAGGACGGAGAGCAAAGCATTCCTTTGTTTCATCATCGGGATCGCCCATAATAAACATACCATCACGATAATGATCCCAGTGACCTGAAATCTTAAAGAGGTCACGCTTAGCCATAAGAGGTGTCTTTGTGAGAAGGTAACCTCTCTTCTGCTCCTCATCCTCAACAAAACGCTGAAGGATCTGGATCATTCTTGCGCCCTTGGGAAGAAGAATGGGAAGACCCTGGCCGATTGTGTCAACTGTTGTGAAATATTCAAGCTCACGGCCAAGCTTGTTATGGTCACGCTTTTTAGCCTCTTCAAGCTGTGTAAGATGAGCCTGGAGAGCTTCCTTTGAGGGGAAAGCTGTTCCGTAAATTCTCTGAAGCATCTTGTTCTTGCTGTTGCCTTCCCAATATGCGCCTGTGCAGGAAAGAAGCTTAAATGCTTTAACTGCAGCTGTTGAGAAAAGATGCGCGCCTGCGCAAAGGTCTGTAAACTCACCCTGACGATAGAAAGAGATCTCCTCGCCTTCAGGAACTCTTGCAATAAGCTGAACCTTATAAGGCTCGCCTGCTGCTTCCATCATAGCAATAGCTTCGTCTCTGGGAAGAGTGAATCTTTCAAGCTTAAGATTTTCACGAACGATCTTCTTCATTTCCTTTTCGATCTTTGCAAGCGCCTCGGGGGAGAATGTTTCCTCAGAGTCAAAGTCGTAATAGAAGCCGTTGTCAATTGCGGGGCCGATTGTCAGCTTTGCCGCAGGATAAAGACGCTTAACAGCCTGCGCAAGAATATGGCTGGCTGTGTGGTTGAAAACCTTCTGTCCGTCTTCATTTTCAAATGTGAGAAGCTCAATCTCTGCATCAGCTGCAACAGCTGTTGTGAGATCAACTGTTTCTCCGTTAACCTTCGCCGCAATAACCTCTCTTGAAATAAGCTCAGCTTCAGCAGTAAGATCATAAACTGTTTTAACTTCAGCGCTCTCAATTTCAGCGCCGCCGATAAACTTGATTTTCATTTTTAAATATCCTCCTAATAATATAATTTGGGGATCGGCACCATAAAAATAAAAAAACTCCGGCGCCGACAAAAAAATTGTCGGGGTGAGAATAGATGCAATATGCAAAAAACTCCCACGGTTCCACCCGAGCGTTTAACTCAATTTTATTCAATTGATCCACAGATGGTACCCAATGAGTTCGTTTGACCGTTCTTTCAGCACGGGGAACGGCTCTCTGACAAAAGAAATTTCATCGGACGTGTTCTGTTTCATTGGAATATATCCAACGAATTAAGTATATCACAGCCAAAAATCCTTGTCAAGAGCCAAAAATATTATATCAAAGTCCGTTTAATCGTTCTGTAATTGTTATATAATTGCTCACATAGGGAGAAACTTACGAACGTTTGTTCTATAATAGTGCCATAACATATTTCACAACACCAATATACAAGCGTTGCGAAAATTCAACACGCTGACCATTGACCTTGAATGGTAAAAATAGTAAAATTATATCAATAATTGGTAATTGGAGGTATTTATGGTAAAAGGAACCAATTTTATAAAACAGAAGATAATAGAACAAAACACAACTCAGGAGGCTCTCGCCACGGCTATGGGAATTGACAGAAGCACTCTCTGTAGAAAACTGAAAGGAGGAACATCGTCTTTGACATTGGGAGAAGCAAAAGTTATTTTTGACTATCTTAAGTTTTCAGATGAAGAAAAATCCGAATTTATACTAAGGCAATAAATGGGGTTTTATTGTATTTACGGCACGAAAGAATGCACGTCGTGCCGCCGATGTTTTAGTGCATCTGTGTGTGAAATATGCGGGGGAATTATTCCCTCGGGAAGAATATACTATAGGCTTTCCGAAGAAACGGTTTGCAAAAGCTGTGTTGAAATAATTATAGCAGAAGGAGATGAGGTGTGCTCCCTCTGCGGCGACACTATTGAGGCAGACAGCAATATGCTTGTGTTTGAAAAGCATCAACTCTGCCAATATTGCACGTCTCTTGCGGTAAGAAAGAAGGATTACGTTTAATTTGTACTGAATCGATGAGAAAAGAAAGGATACGAAGCACATAATGGCAAATAAAACAATAGACGCTCTGGTTTACTGCCCTTTTTACATAAGCGAAGCAAAAACAACAATAACCTGCGAAGGAATTATAGGAGACAAAACAATGAGCTATTTTGTTAGCGCAAAGGAGAAAAAGGAACACCAAAACAATTTTTGCACAGGAAAATGCTGTCATGGATGCGCAGTTTATTGCGCATTGTCTGTGAAATATCAATAAAAATAAAATTATTTTAAAAAAATTGAAAAAGGGGGTTGATTTTTATAATACGTTGTGATAGAATAACTCAGTCAGCGAAAGACATGGAGAAGTCGCGTAGCTGGTCGAGCGCGCACGATTGGAAATCGTGTAACCTGTAAAAGGGTTCGAGAGTTCGAATCTCTCCTTCTCCGCCAAACAAAGCACACCGAAAGGTGTGCTTTTTGTTTTGCGAGAAGGAATTGAGATTCGAAAGGGCGGTCGTATGCCGTAGGCACGACTAAAATGCTCCGGTGGAGCATTTTTAGCCCGTAGTGCTACGCTTACCACGAGGCTTCGCAATAGATCCGACCGAGACGGCGAAAATGTATTTTCGCACTTGCGTGAGCAAGCTCTCCGCCAAACAAAGCACACCGAAAGGTGTGCTTTTTGTTTTGCGAGAAGGAATTGAGATTAAAAGGAACTCCCGATTGTTATTGGGAGTTCCTTTTATTATAATTATTATTCAAAGCTCCAAGTACCCTTTAATATTCTGAGCTTCAGATAGAAAATATCAACTGAGTTTATCTTGCTATCACCGTTCACATCAGCAGCAAATGATTCAGACTTATCCGGAACTGAAATCTGCTTAACAAACAGCTTTAACTTAAATAAATCTACAGAATTGATCTTTCCATCACCATCAATATCGCCAATTTCAAATACACTATCACTAATGCCTACTATAGCGTACATACTGAAATGGTCTGTTTTGAAGCTTACTGTTCCATCTGCATTTACAACTGTTTCGCAAATGAACACATTGCCTACATCATCAATATACACTACCTGAACGCTGTCATAATCATCAAAACCCTCGGGAAGAGGCAATGTTATGGTGATTGTTCCGCCGGGCTGAACCTCTGCGCCATGAAGAAGCATAGAAATATCATAAGCTGAAATTATACCTACACCTTCGCCAAGCTGCTCCACTATAAATGCATTTGTTTCATCAGCAAACGAAGGATCGGGAATCTCTTCTGCAATTAATACAGTGTTAGGATCTATCACAGCCGTGCTACCCTCATCAACACTTAGCTTAACATCTCCGCCTGAAGCAATAATTTCATCCACACCTTCAAGCTTTGCAATAGTTTCTTTTTTTGTTTCATTGCACACAACACAGGTATATGTTATTTCGCCTTCATCAAATACCGTAGGCTCCATTGTTATTACACCATCATTCCAATTATGAGCCTCAGTTTCTGTTGCACCACAGGAAGTATCATTACAGATGCGTGTATGAGTGCTCTCATTATCAGAAACCCATTGACCAAATTCGCATACATGACCTGTATACACAGGCTCTGATGCATACAGATATACGGGCAATACCTCAACACTATTACTCATTATGAAACTATCGCTCCATAACCAATCAGGAGTTCCGAAGAATGTCATCTTCAATTCGCCTAATTCATCATAATACTTCACAAATTGCAATGCGCCTGTATCATCAAATGACTCCCAAGTATTTACAAGACAAGCTGTTCCATCAGCATTAAAGCTTATCTTCCAGTTTTTATGGTCTATTATACCGGGATATTCACTATCACCATAATAGCGCTCCATTGTCATAAAGTGTTCGGTGCCATACAAGCCCATCATACCACTTGCGCCTATCCAATAGTTAGGAATCCATGCTGCTCTTAATCGGTCTGTTTCCTTAATGCCATATTCCTCAAGCATCCAATCCTCATTGGGCTGATTACCCCAGACTCCACTTTCCATCATCTGAAACTCCATAGCACCTTCATCAACTATGGTGATTGAGCCATCAGCAGAAATAGTTACCTCAACAAAATTAGGAGCTGCATACGCCTGTTCTTCATATTGATATAGAAGTTCCCAGTATATGTTATATTCAAAGAAAAGCTTGTAGTCCTCTATATCAATAACATCGTCATCATTCATATAGCCAATGGCTTCATTGTATTCTTCAGCTGTTGTAATTCCGTTTTCATCATAGTCAACACTACCCCAATAGATGTCTATATAGGATTCAATACAATCAGGAATACCATTTGCATTTATATCATCCTCCATAATATCCACTATTCCATCTCCATCGGAATCTATATCAAATGGATAATTACGGCTGGGAGTAAAAGCCGCATAGGTCTTTTCGCCGTCTTTTACAACCATAATATAAGAAGAATTCTTATTAAGCGCATCAAACTCCGCCAATGTTGAAATCTGTGTATATACAGGACGCTTCATACCACAATTTTCACAAACATCGTCCACATAATGATGGCCTGTTGCACGCATCATAAGCTCAGAGACATCGTAGATCTCCACAGGAGTTTCAAAATCATTATTCATATAATAGCAGTAGCACTCGTCGCAATACCAGTATTCAATAGCACCCTGCTCAGTGCATGTTGCCTCTGCTCCGGGAGTATACATAATATTTGTATGAGCACACACCTGTTTATACAGAACTATGGAATCAACTGGAACATCTGACACCTTAAATGTCAGAGTGTCAGAATCAAACACTATATATTCATCATTGGACCAATTGTAAAAATAACCTTTGCTTTGATAATAATCATCACGTCCAAATCTTATAGGCTCAGGAAGACCGGGTTCATTTACAAGACTCTTATCATAGACAATGATCTTTCCGCCCAGCATACTCATATATCCGCCATCGGGAGAAAATGTTGTTCCGCCTGTAGGCACATTAAAATCAAATGTAAAAAACTCTGCAATAGCAGAACTTATATCAATAGCTCCGTTGGCTTTTATAGGAATTTCAACAGCCTCTCTTGATCCGTCTGCATAGGTAGTGTTGCCCATAACATAAGCTTTTCCATCCTTAAATCCCACAAATATGAATTGCTCACCATCCATATCACTGCTATAAGAGCTATCTTCGTACTCAACAAATGTCATCGTATTCTCAGAAACTCCGCAAACAGTGCATATACCTGACAAATCAAACTTATGAGCAGGAGGAGCGATTACAGCTCCGTTAAGTGTGGTGCTGTTGCTCAAATCTTCATCTGAAAAATACTGGCTACAGCCTGCACAATACCAATATTCAAGAACACCGGGTTTTTCACAGGTCGCTTCAACAGCCTCTCTGTGTGTTACCTCTTCTGCTCTGTGTGAGCATACCTCACGATAGAGAAGAATATTGGTGTCAGCATCAGTTGTATATTTGATAAATTCATTTTCATCAAGCTCTCCAACATCCTCTCTGCCGACAGGCTCCGCTCTGAACTGGCCCGCAGAATTGGGATAAGGACGGCCCATTCTAATGACATCATAATAATAGCCTGTACGATTTCCAAGTCGTGAACGATTAACTATCTGCCAATCGCCTGCATAGTCTCCTTCCTCAGCAACTCGCATATACCACCATAATTCACCTACAGTATAATCATCAATCGGCATACAGCTATGAAGATCATGTCCGTTCGCTCCATCACTTGTGCTATCAGAATATCCACAAAGATAACCTTCACCATCAACCTTAAGATAGAAGCGTCCCTCATCATCTCGAGGGCTTATACGAACACGAAGGATGGGATCATATGTGGCATATGTATACACCGTAATTGTTGATTTATCCTCGCTGATGTCAAAATTATGCGCACCATCCTGATCCTGAGCATAGGAATAACGAAATCCGTCATAGGAATTATTTTTCTTACCCATAGCGTGATAAGAAACCTCACCATTATCGTCAGTATAAGTTCCAACAATTATGTATCGTGCATCGGGCACAATCTCATCAACGCTTGAAACCTTCACATACTCAGTTCTGTAAATCTCACCTTCTTCGGCAGACGCTACTACCATAGGCATTGCGCCAAGCACTATTGCAACGCTCATCAATAATGCTAAAATTCGTTTAATTCTCATTGTTTTCTCCTTTCGTAATTATGAAAGCTCAGACAGCCGCAGCAGATCTATTTAATTTTATCTGCTCCAAAACCTTTATAAACAGAGGCTTTCCAATCATAAATCTATGCCTGAAATCTTTTAGTTCAAGCCTAACCTGGCCTGGCAGGCAATGAATACATCCGTTTTCATCAATCAATTCCAAACAAAAATACCAAATCACCGAATTTAGATTTTCCCATTTTTCAGGGCAAAAAAACTTTATTTTTCTCGTTGAGCTATTTATTTCAAACAAATAGTATTCTCTGGACAGATGAAATTTATCCGGCACTATAAACCTTTGCATACCATCTTCAAAATACATCGAAAAAATTTCATTTGGTCCATTTACAAACAGAAATTGCGATTTTTCTTTGTTGCCATTAAAAATATAATTCAAGCCCTTGAAAATCGGAAATTCAAATTCTCCGAACACAATCTTTTTTGTCACATTCCTCACCCCCAAACCAAAAACATATATCTGCTCGGACACTTAGTATAACTTCTGATTATATTTTAATATACAAGGCCAAAGGGCACTACACCCTAACGGGGTGAAACTTGAAAATCAAGGGGTGAAAAAGGGTGAAACTGCCATTTTACTACTAAAATAAAAAACGAGTCCGCTAAATGCAACGAGCTCGTTTTTTCTTTATTTATCAGTTAAAAGTCGATATAATTCATCTCTATTGGAAACACCAATTTTATTGTAAAGATTTCTTGTATATGTTTTAACGGTATTTTCTGAAAGATACAGGCTTTCAGCTATATCCTTTCTCTTTCTGTTATCAAGAATTTGCTCCAGAATTTCTCGCTCTCTGTAATGAAGAATGGATCCCTCAGGCAAACGTTCAATGATCATTTTAAGCTTATCATCCATGGTCATCATCATAACTGCGCTGCTGATTTTAGGAGAATCAGCATCTGGAACAGGAATGAGATCTATACGAACATAATCCTGCATCATCCAATATAGTCCGAGGAAAACGAATTCACTAAACAAATATGAAATAGAAAGAAATTCAAAATCCCAAGGAATAAACTTTTCAACAAACCATACTGCTATGTTGCCAAAAACAATAACTGCCATAAGAGTGGCATGCTTTGGTGATCCTACTTTTTTTGCTCTGACCGAATGAAGAATTGTTATGATCATAGCAATAAAATATCCAACCAAATAAAACAAATAAACAGGATGTAAAATGCCATAATCCTTTTCAAGCTTTGCAGCACCGTCAACAAAAACAATAGACGCCTCTTTATAATATAGGGGAAGATAGCCTGTTGTGCAAATAATGGCAAACATTAAGCCTCCCAAAATAAGCAATGTTATCGGCAGAGACTTTTTAAATTCAAATCCGCACAATTTTACTATTGTCATCAGCATACACATACACAAAAAAACTGAGCCTAAGTATGCTATTTTATTTGCAAACAAAGCAAATTCAATCGTTTTGGAAACGGAAAGCAATGTATAACCAACATTTGTTATAAAAACACAAATGTACAAAAGCAAAAGCCAGAACTCTTTTTTTCTGACAAGAAAAGTATACCCTGCCAATAGCATCAGCGCTATAGCAGCTGTTATTCCGTATACTATTGACATAATTAACTCCTTACAGATCAATGTTCCTTGAATTATATCATAAAACAGGTAATAAATCAATAAATTAGTCAAACAATATATTTAATATAAGCTCCCAATACACTAATCGTATACTTATTATTTTACATAAAAGGATTGTTTGGAGCAAATGATTGCTTATGTCTTGACAAGCGGCAAAACCTATGTTACAATACATTTAACAATTAAGTTAAATGTTAAAGGAGGATATATGGGACTGCAAAGAACTTTAAAAGCCCTTTCCGATCCTGTTCGTTGCGAAATCCTTAACTTGCTTAAAGACGGACGGCTTTCGGCAGGGGAAATTTCCGAAAAATTTGACATAACTGCAGCCGCAATCTCACGACATCTTTCCATTCTTAAAGATGCCGACCTTATTCGTGACACTCGTGAGGGCAAATTTATTATCTATGAGCTTAATGCCTCCGTTCTTGAGGAAATAATGCTCTGGATCCACGATCTGAAAGGAGATAACCATGATTAAGAAACATTTGAAAATGCTTATTATAACCTCTATTATTATTCTCATTCCAATTTTAGTAGGTCTGCTGCTCTGGGATAAGCTTCCTGATCAGATTGCAACCCATTGGAATGCCCAAGGTATTGCTGATGGTTTTTCAAGCAAGACCACAGCTGTTTTCGGTTTTCCCGCAATTCTTTTAGCGGTACATTGGTTATGCGTTATAGTTGCAGGAACAGATCCTAAAAACAAAAATATTGCCCGAAAGCCTATGGCTCTTGTTATGTGGATATGTCCCCTTTTATCCCTTATAGTAGCGTCTATGACCTATGTAACAGCGCTGGGACACAATGCAAGCGTTGATGTAATAATGCCTTTGTTTATGGGCACATTATTCGTTGTAATGGGAAATTATCTTCCCAAATGCAAACACAACTATACCATTGGTATAAAGGTTCCGTGGGCTCTTAACGACGAAGAAAACTGGAATCAGACTCACAGATTTGCAGGAATAATCTGGGTTATCGGCGGAGTTATCATTATGGTGACAGCATTCCTTGGCTCAATTTATGTTATGATGCCCATAACTTTAATAATGGTGTTAGCCCCCACAATTTATTCTTATTGCTACTACAGAAAAAACAATAAATAAAAGAACCCCCAAATCGTCTTGGGACAACTTAAGTCTACTTTAAAGTCATGACCTCCGGCTAAGCCGGAGGCTTGATTAAGCCCTATAAGGGCTTTTTACCGGCTAGCATCTAAAGATGCACTGAATATTCTTTCATCTGCATCTAATGCTCCGCCGTCCGTAAACGGACACTTCTTCATCACT
>JAZQUP010000046.1:0-2429 GCA_045631345.1 Candidatus Avispirillum sp. | reverse complement strand
CCGAGAGCCTGCGCCGTAAAGGCTGATGCAATTTCGGCGCGGAGTTCTTCTTTTGCATAGCTCTCGCTGCCAAAGGAACCACTTATGTTTCTATTGAGTCGGCTTGCGTGTCCTGTAGCATGCCCGCACTCATGCAGCAACGTTGACATATAGGCATAATCGCTTTCAAATTTCGCATCGACCGGCATTGTGATACTATCGGTAGAAGGCATATAATACGCTTCATTGCCGCCTTCGTGGAATGTGAGGCACATATTTTTAATAAGCGTGTCACGCTGTGCTCTGACAGCAGCGATATCAACAGACGTACTCTCGCGTTCGGCTAATTTGGGAATACCGTCAATTTGTGCAGCGTTGAACACACAAGCGTGCTTAGATATATAGGTTATATCCTTCTCACGCTCCGGATCTTCCTTGATAATTTTATCAGCCTCAGCATAGGTGATATTCTTCTTCGTTTTCTTGTCGTGAAGAGAAAAGAACTCTATCTGAGTGCTCTTTTCTCCTTTTTTTACGTGCCAACCTTTATCCGCGGCCTGCTTAAAGGTGACCCAACGAGGATCTGTGTAACCTTTCTGACCTGCCACGTAAGAAAGCCACAAGGTGTTTATTCCCCGGTATTCCTTCCCCGTTGTTGCATTGTATGCAGTCTCGCTCTCCCACATCTTGCTCCACGGTATTTTGTCCTCGCTCAGAGAACTTACAAATTCTTGCGCGATCTTCTCACGCAAACCATCTTTAGCCATTATTCCTCCACCTCGTTTCCATGAATGTCATAGTAGTGAATCTCGTCCGGGATCTCGCCGGGAAACAGATCTTCAAAACTCTGGCTGAGATCGATGCCTCTTGAGAATAAAGTATCCATACCCTCGCCTCCTTTCTTTTCGCTTTCGCTTTCAGCTTTAGCTGGCTTTTTTTTCAACAAATCAAACAGATGCTTTTTCATTAAAAAATCGCTCCTTTCGTAATAAGTAAATAGATAATAAAACCGGCAAGACCGATATTGCAGACGATTGAAAACCAGAAAAGAAATCCCTTTATTCCTCCTTTTCCGCCGACCTTTTTCACGTTATCTTTCATACTATTAATAGATATCTGTAATCTATTAACCTGCTGTTGCAGCTCAAGCATAGTAGGATTTATCGAAGTGAAAAAGCGTCGTGTAAGTTCCTCACCGACGAGATCGGTCCATCCTTCGAGGTTCGCCATAAGGATCTCATCGGCGTTACGATTTTCCTGGAGCTGCGCCTTGAGTTCGGCAAGCAATTTATTGAGATCTTCAAGTTGTTTGTTATCTTTCAAGCTCGCGTTGTCTGCCGGAACGGCTTCTTGTTTGACTGTTTCGGCTTTGTTCGCTTGTGCGGCTTTGCTCTCTCCTCTGTACGGATATGCCATTTTCTATTGCTCCTTTCGTGTAGTCATCGCCAAGGCGATTCGTTCTGATAGCCTGATTGCTGTTAGGATGTTTTACGGAAATTGTATTTTCCGTTATCCTGACGCTACAGCCATGCCTCTGAAGTTCCTCTACAAACATCTTCATATCAGCATTTTGACTTTGTTCCGGTGTTGCTCCGATTTTATCAACCGCAGCATCAATCCAATCACGTATCTCAGCCTTTTGTTTGTTGGTTTCCTTAATAGCCTGATCCTTGCTTCTGCGCTGAGTTTTCTCAGGTTTATATTCTTTTCTGAGTTCTCTCAGTTCTTCTTTAGCTGCAGCCAGTTCATCTTTGTAGTTATGCATTCTTTCAAACGCTTCTCGTTTTTTATCTACATAACCGTTGTAGGCTTGAGCACGTTCGCTGTCAAACAGCACGTCTGATAGAGAAAGCTTCATATTTTGAGTTATCGAAACCATCGTTTTATAGTGTGCTTTACTGCGTTCAAGCTGTTTTTCAAGGTATGGAATTCGTCTACTTTCGATCTCATCCGCACGCTTTGTACCAACTTTTGCATCGTGTGCTTGTTGGCCGATGATTTCAATTTCCTTTTCATCCCTTTCTAAGAGCTTGACAGAATTGTTATATCTCCGGGTTTCCATTTCCCAAAAATCAACGCTTTGTCTGCACATATCAAGCTGTGCTTCCCTTTGCCAACTT
This sequence comes from Candidatus Avispirillum sp., assembly GCA_045631345.1. Classification (GTDB taxonomy): domain Bacteria; phylum Bacillota; class Clostridia; order Oscillospirales; family CAG-272; genus Avispirillum. The sequence continues at coordinate 330 of JAZQUP010000046.1, read as the reverse complement.
CTTTCTTCATCCGTATATACGAAGTCCTCACGTTGCTCTTCTGTGACCAAACCATGAGCGCAAAGAAATTTATCAGCATCAATTTCTTTTTTGTGTGCTTTAGCAAATGCTTCTTTCTCAGGACCGTCTTCCATGGCTCTATAACGACTGAGAATTCCTTCATCGAGAGCCATGATTGTATTCCCTATCTTTTCTTCTAACTCATTTTGAGCCAACACTTCTTTGTAGTTTTTCTTTGCGGAAGTATACGCTACCTGCGCACGTCTGGCATACATTCGTAGCTCTGCAGCAGTGTGTACATCGTGCTCTTTGCAGAGTTCGATAAGATCT
>JAZQUP010000045.1:0-37252 GCA_045631345.1 Candidatus Avispirillum sp. | reverse complement strand
TTTCATGACTTGATTCCTCCTTTGGTTTCTTTGTTCGGTTGGCAGACCTTACTTCAATTCTACCAAAGGAGGATTATTTTTTCTACTCATAGCTAAAGCTTTTTGGTACCACCAGCACTGCTGGTGGTTTATTATTACAATATAAAAAACGTTCTCTGTGAAAGAGAACGTTTTCTTTTTAAACATAATATGTTATTCTGTCTATCTTAACCTGACCATCTTCTTCAACAAGAGCAAAGAACAATGTTTTTGCTCCATCGCTACCAATATCGTTTCGGAAAGTTCCATTATTCTTATAAATTTTATAGGTTACATTATAGGTGTAATTGTTTTTTCCATTTGAATAGCTTTCACTAAGCTTTTCTATTGATATATCATATATCATCTGCGGAGCAAAACGAATATATGGCTCATTTGTTTTATAGTAATTTTCTGTGAACATTTCGTTATATTCGTTATATCGTCCATTAATTGCGCAATCAAAATATTCAATGAAAAATTTAATATCGGGAGTGTTATCGCTGCTTTCCTCAACAATAAATTTTTCTCCGCCCTTTCTGAAATATATATTGCGATCAAGCTCCATATATTCTTCAACGGTGGTTACATCAAGATCATAATCAGCCGTATAATTACTATAGCTTTTATTGCTGCCATACATGCCAAGAGTTTCGCCAAGTACATTTTTGGCCCAGGGCTCTAAAGCAAGCAACACCCCGCTTATTACTCCAACTGCAACAAATATTGCAACGCCTGCAATCATTTTTTTCTTTTTATTTTTCTTTTTCAGCTGTGCCTCTTCTTCTTCACTCATAACAGGAGTTCCCTCCGGAAGATCTCCACAAAGAAGCTCGGGCATATCTGTTTCTATTTTTTTACTCATTTTTAACTCCTGATATTTACTAATCTATCAATGAGTATATAACAAAAATGAGTTTTTTTCAAGTAGTCATTTATTAAATCAACACAGGAAATGAAAACAAGGCTCTTCTGAGTTCAGAATATATTTTATAAAAATCAGAAACTGCCACCTGTTTTCCCTCTGCTCCGCATCTTATTGAAAAAGCAGGAATACCCAATTCTTCAATGCACCAATCCCTCAGCGATCCGCAAGCGACAGAGCTGATTGACTCCTCCACACTATATCCTGATAACACCTGCATTTGCTTTGCTATGGAAAATGCCCCTTTGGGACTTTTATCTCCTGACCTATAGCTGATTTTTTCTCCTCCTGTTTCAAGAGACAAAACTGCTTTTATTTTATCATTAAACCTGAGATAATTGGCAAGCGCTCCTGTTTCGTTTTCTGATTCGGGTGCTATTCCCGAAAATTCAGATGCACCTGCTTCAACTCCTTTTAAAATCTGATTTCCTTTGTGACTGTAAAAGCCTGAATCATAATTATAATTCAAATCAACGCCTCTTGCATTTGCTTTCCATTTTGAAAACTCACCTCCGCTCATCTTGTGAATCCGATCATACAAAATACATGACTCATTAATTCCGTTAAGATGAATTTCCACTCCATCAGAATTTATGCACGGAACTATATGTATACAATTATTTTGAAAAAGATTTCTGATATTTATTCCAAATGCAACTGATGAGCTTTTATAGTACTCACAATATTCATTGATAAAACGCAACAACACCATAGTTGTTACATAATCTGTTGCGCTATGGCTTGCAACATACAATACGTGATTGGCAGCGTCAGACACACCGATATCAACCATATATATACTCTTTCCCAAGGTTGTTTCTCCTATTGATGTGACTGACAGCATTTCATATCTTTGCACAAAAACATTAATAATTTCCCGTAGTGTTTCATAATCCGGGTAAATATTCATTTCAAGCAGCTGACGACTTGTGTCAATATGTTTTTTCATTTCAGTTTCCTTTCAACTATTGTTATACTTGATTTATATTTATGTCAGCTCTCGGTTATGAGCATCAAATATTTACAAATGGGTTATTGTAATATCAGTTGATTTGTGATACAATGTTAAAAATATATTTATTTACGGATTATGTTATGAAACAAATCAAAACACGGTTTTATCTGGGATTCATTATTATCCCTTTTATCTCCTTGCTTTTAGCCAAAGGGCTATATATCGGAGCTTCTATAACAGTCTCCGATATTTACTACACGGGTTCAGCATCAGCTTTTTTAAGATTTCTCCCGTTTCTGTGTAAATACGGATACATTGCGCTTGATCAATTGTTTACTGCGTCAAGTGTTGCAGCTGTTATTTATTCTGTTACATATTTCGGCAAAAAAACTGCTGCAATAGCAAGCGCTGTAAGTATAGCTTCTTTTATATCAGCCTTTATAGCAGAGCTGATATATAATATGACAAGAAACAGCCTGTCAATCGCACAGATAACTGCCGCAGCTATGGCAATGATCTCTGAGCTACTATTCTCAGTTGCCATCCTTCTGGCTGCTGCTATTGCCGCAAGTCTGTTCCTGAAATACAGCTTTACAAGCAGAAAACGAAACAGGCTAAAAGCATACTCAGTTTATCGCGCGGCTTTGGTCCCCTTTGCAGCATCACTGATTATCAGATTTGCAGATATTACGTTATTTAATGTAATCCCTTTTCTCAGAGAATACGATGATATCCGAACAAATGAGATAGTTGATATTGTACTTGACTATGCTTACTACATCGTAGTTTACTTTATTCTGGCTTATGTTCTTGCTATTGTTACATTAGCATTTTTTAAATTACTGACAGGCGCACTAAAGCCTAAATTTACAGGAGTTTCAAAATGAAAAAGCTTATTTCCCTTTCATTAGCATTGGTTCTCGTTGCACTCTGCCTCGGCGGATGCGGAAATGCAAAATACAAAAAATACGACAGCACCGGTGAACGATATGACTGTTATCTTCCCGATTACATTGATGTGCCCGACTACAATGGTCTTGAGGTTCCGAATTTGGTTTATTCCGTAACAAACGAAATGCTTCAGAAGAAGCTTGACAGAGACCGTTCCATCTTCTCTCCCGATGAATATGATCCCGATCGTGGAGCTCGCTACTGTGACACAGCCGATATTGTTACAGAATGCTATGTTGACGGAGAAATATACGACCTTTTCACATTTAAGCTTGATAATCGTGATCAGGGTCATAGCGTTGTTGTTGGCTGTAACGAGCTGGATGTTCCCGCTATTGATGATGCTCTCCTCGGAATGAGAACGGGAGACACAAAAACTATAACATTTAATTTCCCCGACCCCTTCTATCGCTCACTTTCCATGTCAGGTAAAGAGGCAACTATTACAATAACAATGAACGCTCTCTACGGCATTGAATTGGTTGAAGAAACTGACGAATTCTTTTTGGAGCACTATGGCTATGGCATTAATGAATACAGAGCCTACTGCACAAAGAATCTTGAAGAGCAGTACAACGGATTTATTGAAAATTATAAATCTGACATAATCTGGGACTACATCTACGAAAATACAGAAATCAAGAAATACCCCAAAGAATATGACGAGCTTTATGACAAAACTCTTGAAGCTTACAGAAAAACTGCCAAGGACGCAGGCACTAACCTTGTGACTTATGTTACAGAAACACTTAAATATGAAGACCTTGATGCATTCTATGTATTCCTTGAAGAATATGTAAGGGATTCCTGCAAGAGAGAAATGATCCTCTACTACATAGCACGTTGCGAAAATCTCAACTATACTCAGGAATATTATGAGCAGGAAGTTCTTGATTACGCTGCTGACTTTGAAATAAAGGAGCTTGATCAGGCAGAATCCTTTGTTGATTATATGTATGGTCTTAATAACTTTAAAGAACGAGTTCGCCTCAACTTTGTATATGACTGGTTGGGAGAAAATGCAACCGTTCGTGAAGATATTACAACATTTGTAAACGACCTTAACAAATAAGTTAACTTCTTCTAAGAAAAGATAAACTAACTATCAATACCAAGTATGACCGCAAAACTGCGGTCATACTTTTATATTAAACTCTCAGGAGTGCTTATGATACCGGAAACTTTAAAACTTCAATACACGCTTTTGAAAAAAAAGCTGTTTGATAAATATTACAGTAATCTTAATGACTGTCAGAAAGAAGCTGTTTATACGATAAACGGTCCCCTTCTTATTCTCGCAGGAGCGGGAAGTGGAAAAACTACAGTTCTGGTTAATCGACTTGCTCATATTATCCGTTACGGAAATGCATACAACTGCGATTATATACCGGACTATCTTTCCGACGCTGTTATAGCTGATATGAATGCGGCTCTCTCACTAACCGGAGAGGAGCTTGGCAGCTATCTCACCCGCTTCACCTATCAGGCACCACCCGCATGGGCTGTTCTTGCTGTTACCTTTACAAACAAAGCCGCAAATGAGATCAAATCAAGAATTGCTTCTAAATTCGGCGATGACTCAGATGAGGTTCGTGATATATGGACAGGAACCTTCCACTCTGTTTGCATGCGTATTCTGCGCAGATACGGAAGCCTTGTTGGATATAGAGATGGCTTTGGTATAGCTGACACAAATGATCAGAAAAAGCTTATTGAAGACTGTATGAAGCAGCTCAAAATTGATTCCAAAAATCTTGCTGCAAAGGCTGTTATTTCAGAAATCAGCCACGCCAAAGACAAGCTTCTTACTCCTGAGGAATATGAAGTATGGGCAGGTAGTGATTTCAGAATGAAAAAGATCGCCTCTGTCTACACTATGTATCAGGAAAGACTTTTCAAATCTAATCTGCTGGATTTTGACGATATTATTATGCAAACTGTTCGCCTTCTTGAAGAAAACGAAGCTGTTAGAAATAATTTGCAAAATCGCTTCAGCTATATTTCAATAGACGAATATCAGGATACTAACCCTGCTCAGTTCAAACTTGTAAGCCTTCTTGCAGGACTTCATAAAAACCTTATGGTTGTTGGTGATGATGACCAGTCTATTTATAAATTCAGAGGCGCAACAATTGAAAATATCCTCACATTTGACAGAACATATGATAATGCAAAGGTTATAAAGCTTGAACAGAATTATCGTTCTACCAAAACTATACTTGATGCGGCTAATGCTGTTATTGCTAAAAATACAGAAAGAAAAGGCAAAAAGCTTTGGACCGAAGGAAACAAAGGCGACTCCATAAATATGGTAAAGCTTCAAAACCAGCTTGATGAGGCCCGCTATATTTCAGATACAGTTTCAAGCCTCCACGAGCAAGGTGAATCCTTCCGTGACTTTGCTGTTCTTTACAGAACAAACGCTATGTCACGAGCAATTGAGCAGGCATTTGCCAAGAGCGGAATCCCCTACAGAATGCTTGGATCACTCCGATTCTTTGACCGTGCTGAAATCAAAGATATTCTTTCCTATCTCGCAGTTATAAATAATCCAGACGACAGCGTAAGACTTCGCAGAATAATTAATGTTCCGAGACGTGGTATTGGCGAAAAAAGCATAGCTGCGGCTGAAGCTATTGCCTATGCTGAAGGAGCATCGCTGCTAACTGTTTTACGCAAAGCAAATCAATACGTTGCTATTCCCAAGGGCGCTGCAAATTCAATGATGGCGCTGGCAGAAATGCTTGATTCCCTCAGAAAATCCGCATCCGAAATGAAGATTTCAGCTTTGATAGAAACTATCTCAGTTAAATCAGGCTATAACGCAATGCTGATGGCTGCCGGAGAGGAAGAAAAAGAACGCCTTGATAATATCGGAGAGCTTGTTTCAACAGCCAAGCAATATGAAGACTCTGCGGCGCTTCCAACTATTTCTGAATTTTTAGAGGACGTTGCATTGGTTTCAGACATAGACCGATATGATGAAACAGCCGATGCTGTTGTTCTGATGACTATCCACAGCGCAAAAGGACTTGAATTTCCTAAGGTTTTCCTTCCCGGTTGGGAAGAAGGCATCTTCCCGGGTTTTCAGACAATAATGAATCCCGATGAAATGGAAGAAGAACGCCGCCTTGCATATGTTGCAATAACAAGAGCAAAGAAAACCTTATGGATAACTCACGTTCACCAGAGAATGATGAACGGTTCAACTCAATATAATCAAAAATCCCGCTTTGCAGGAGAGATTCCCCCCTGGCTCATTTCACAGGATGACAGAACCTATGGCTCATTTGGCTCTTTTGGTTCATCTTCCACCTTTGGCTCTTCCTTTGGTTCCTCTGAAAGATCCTATGGACAAAGATATGGCAAGCCCCTACCCAAGCAGGCAGGCAGCACGCCTATTTATAATCACGGCGGCGCAGGAAGTGGCTACGGTACAGGAGAGGAAAGAGCTGCCTATACAGGAAATGTTCCCACTAAAAGCATAAAGTCAAACACAGGTCTTCCCACTTTTGATAAGGGCGACAGAGTTCGACATGCAACATTCGGAGCAGGAACTGTTATGAGCGCCAGAACCATGGGCGGAGATACTCTTTACGAAATAGAATTTGACACAGTTGGCACAAAGAAGCTTATGGCATCCTTTGCAAGACTGAAAAAAGATTGATAACGGAGAATTTATGCTTCGAATAGTACTTAACGAAAATGACGGCGGACAGAGACTTGACAAGTTTTTACAGAAAACTGTTAAGGATCTGCCTATGTCTCTGATGTACAAATACATCCGAACAAAAAGAATTAAGGTAAATGGCAAAAAAGCTAAACAAGATATGAAGCTTTGCGCAGGCGACCTTATTGAACTTTATATTCCCGAAGAATTTACATCAGCAGAAAAGAAAAACAAAACAGATCTGTTCTCCAATATTGCAGAAAAACCCGATATTGTTTATGAAGATGAAAATATCATCATTTGTGACAAGCGCCCCGGCCTGCTTTCACACACAGGAGATAATGACGAGAACAACTCCTCCTCCCTTTCCGAAAAGGACACTCTTATATTTATTATTCAGGCTTATCTGAACAATAAAGGGGAATATTCTCCTGAGGATGAAGCTTCATTTGCACCTGCACTTTGCAACAGAATTGACCGAAACACAGGCGGTCTTGTTATTGCTGCAAAAAATGCAATGGCGCTAAGAGAAATGAACCGTCTTATTCGTGAAGGCAAAGTTAACAAGCAATATCTTTGCGCTGTTCACGGAAAGCCCAAGCCTGCTGCCACTACGTTGAAAGGTTTCCTTTTCAAAAACTCTAAAACTAAAACTGTTACTGTTTACAGAGAAATGCGTCGTGGAGCAAAAGAGATCATTACCTCTTACAAAACATTAAAATTTAACAGTGAGCTGGGATTATCTCTCCTTGAGGTTACTCTCGGTACAGGAAGAACGCATCAGATCAGAGCCCATATGGCAAGCATAGGACACCCGTTGCTTGGCGAGGGTAAATACGCAGAAAACAAAAACGACAGAAAGCTTGGATATAAGCATCAGGCGCTTTATTCCTATAAAATATCCTTCAAGGATGTTGACGGAGATCTTGATTATCTTAATACTAAAGTGTTTGAAGCCAAGCGAACAAATATAAAATTCTTAGAGCTGTTTAAATCAAAATGAAAAAACGATTTTTGACTTATGCCCTCTATGCGATTTGCGGAATGATTTGCGCTCTTCCATATGTTTGGAGCAAACTTTGGGTTCTTAGTTGGATGGCATTTGTGCCGGTTCTTGTTTGCGAGTTTATCCGTGAAAATGACATCAAGAAACCATATTTCAAAGCTTGGCTCAGAGGATTCTCTTTCTTTTATGCATATGGTCTTATTCTTTTCACCTGGTTCACAGAGCTATATCCGCTTGATTTCGCAGGAATTGATCGTATATCTGCACTTGCAATCGTTCTGCTTGCTTGGCTGGGTATACCTCTGATTCAAAGCGTTACCGCATCGTTTGTGGTTGTATTTATCTGCTTCTTTAAAAGAAAAAACATCAATAGCGTATTGTATCCTTTGATTGTAGCTTCTCTGTGGACTATAAGCGAATGGATACACACGCTTACATGGATTGATCTTCCTTGGGGAAGGCTTGCTATTGGCCAAACAGAAAAGCTCAGCAATATTCAATCTGCTTCTCTCTTCGGCTCTTATTTTGTTGCGTTTATAATCATATTGACATCTGGGTTCCTGGCTTTGTCCATTGTAAATATGTATAAAGAAAAATGCTTGAAAAGGGCTGTTGCGCTATTTTGTTGCGCTCTGGTAATATTCTCTGCAAACAATATTTACGGGAATATTATGCTTGCTGAAACTAGCGATGCGAAATCAATAACTGCCGCTGCTATTCAAGGAAATTTTTCAACTGATGAAAAATGGGACGAAGAAGCGGATGATACCTTTGAGGTTCATAAAAAATTGTCTCTTGATGCGGCAAACGAAGGCGCAGAGCTTATAGTCTGGTCAGAAACTGCCCTGCCATATCGAATAAACATTGTTAAATGGATAAATGACTATGCAGAAAATATTGCAGAAAAAGCAGACGCATCACTTATTATCGGTTGCTTTGAATCTGTTGACAATGTTTTTTATAACATAACAAGATACGTTTCAAAAGAAAGTGGAATGAATGACCAATCATATGCCAAGCGCAAACTTGTTCCCTTTGGAGAATTTGTTCCCATGAGGAAACTCATCTGCACTATATTCCCTTTTCTTGACGGAATTGCTATGCTTGACAGCGATATTACTGCCGGAGAAGACAGCGCTTTATTTGAAACAGAATACGGCAAAATAGGAAGCCTTATATGTTTTGACTCTATTTATGAACAAACAGCAATTGACTCTGTTCGGGATGGAGCACAGCTATTATGTATCTCCACAAATGATTCTTGGTTCAGCGATTCAAAAGCATTGTATCAGCACAACGCACAAGCTGTTCTGCGAAGCGTTGAAACAGGTCGATATACTGTCAGAGCTGCAAATACCGGTGTTTCATCAATAATTACAAATAAAGGCGAAATAACAGATATGATGCCTCCTCTCACACAGGGATACGCTTTGGGTGAAGTTAAATTCATATCTGAAAACACGCTCTATACCAATGTTGGCAACATCTGGGTTTATCTTTCACTAGCTTTTGTTGCCGTTTTATTTGCCTTATACTCAATAAAGGACAAAATCAATGGACATTTTAATAGATAACACTATTGCAGGAAAAACTATAAAGCAATTGCTTTTAGGCGAAATGGGATACTCCTCAAGAATGCTTAAAAGACTGAAATTCTCTCCTGACGGAATTCTTGTTAACGGACAGTTTAAAACTGTCCGTTATGAGCTAAAGGAGGGTGATGTTCTCTCCATTGCCTGCGAGGATACTGAAGATGACACCTCACCCTACATTATCCCTGTTGACTTAAAAATCGGCATTGCCTATGAGGATGAGCATCTGACCGTTGCAGATAAACCTCACTCTATGCCTGCCCATCCTTCTCTTGGACATCGTGATGATACTGTGGCAAATGCGCTGGCATTCAGATACGATCAAAAGCCTTATGTTTTTCGCCCCGTTAACCGACTTGACAGAGATACAAGTGGACTTATGATAACAGCCAACACACGCCTTGCCGCTTTCAAGCTCTATCAAAGTATGATACGAGGAAATATTAAAAAAGCTTATATTGCGATTCTTGACAGCGCTCCGCCAAAGGACTCAGATATGATCGTTTCATATGTTCGCCGTTGCGAAGACAGTATCGTTAAACGAAGAGTTTGCGAAGAGAACGATCCTGATGCAAAAATCGCAATTACCGCTTACAGAACTATAGCTAAAACAGAAAATCATACTGTTGTTCTTGCATCTCCCATTACAGGAAGAACACATCAGCTTCGTCTGCATTTTTCCGATTTAGGATGCGCAATAACAGGAGACACAATGTATGGAAAAGAAAGCGCTGATATATCTCGCCATGCGCTTCACTCGGCTTATACATCATTTCCTCATCCGCAATCTCAAAATATCATTACCTTGTATGCCCCTTTACCTGAAGATATGGTAAAATTATTGGATGACACAACAGTTGAAATGATTCAAAGCTCATTGGAAACAGAAATTTCACTTCTTCTGGAACAAATAAACAATTATGAAGAAAAATAAGATAACAGCTCTAATTTCCATATCACTTACTGCTATTTGCGGTCTGCTTCATATAATATTTTTTATAAGCGCAGATTTTGCTGACGTCTTTAATACAACTGTTTCTCATTTTTTCAGATTTATTCTAGCCAAAGCAAGTTCTGTTATCCCTTTTTCTTTAGCAGAAACTCTGCTTTTGATTAGCCCCTTGCTTTTGGTTTTATTCATTATTCTGCTGAACAAAACTGGAGATACCATAAAGAAGCGATTGCTTTTTGCATCAAAACTATTCTTAATAATAGCATCCTGCGCTTACATTCTTTTTGTGGTGACCTTTGCTGCAGGATACCGTGCCTCTCCCATAAACCAAAGATTAAATATAAAAAACAGCGATGTTTCCGAAGCAGAGCTATATGAAACATTATGCTACGTTATAGAAAAAGCTAATCTTTGCGCAGAAAAAGTCTCCTTTTCTGATAATGGGGCATCAGAAACTCCTATGGATTATAAAGCTCTTTCTTCAGAATTATGTAATTCATATAAAAGTGTATTTGAAAAATATTCTCTGGGACACACTTACAATAGCGCTGTAAAACCACTTTTCATAAGTCCTGTTATGACATATACACACATTTCAGGAGTTTATACCTTCTTTACGGGAGAAGCCAATCTTAACACCAACTATCCGGACTATGTTTGCGCTTTTTCAGCAGCTCACGAGTTGGCTCACCAAAGAGGCTTTTCAAAAGAAAATGAAGCAAATTTTATTGCTTATCTGGTTTGCATCGAAAGCAACAATGATTATCTGAATTATGCTGGATACTTATCAATGTATGGATATTTATCCTCAGCTTTAAGAAACACAAACTATAAACTTTGGGTTGATGCTGTATCCAATCTTGGTGATAAAGCTAACGGAGAGCTGATTGCATACAGTAATTTTTTTGAAAAATATCGTGACAACACTATATCAGACGTTTCAGATGTTGTTAATGATACTTATCTCAAGTTGCAAGGAACACAAGGTGTTAAAAGCTATGGAATGGTAGTTGACCTTGCTGTTGCCTATCATAAAAAATAAAATTTCACTTATCTGCCGCCACTTTAACATATTATCTCAAATCGGAATATTATGTTAAAGTAAACAACGGCAGATTTTTTATATCTACATACAAAAGCAACAAAACTATAGCTATATAGGTGTGCATTTTTCACAACAATTCTTTTTGATATTAAAATAATTAAAAAATCTCTTTATTTTCTTGCCTAACTCTGCTATAATTATGGTAACTGTGAAATTATACAGTTTTAAATTTGATTTACTACTGCCGAGCGCAGTTTTCCTATATAATTGTTAAAATCGAAATCATACTCTATGAAAGGATTCTTCACGGTATGGATAAGATAGTTGTTAACGGTGGAAACCAGCTTAATGGCACCGTTGAGATAAGCGGCATGAAAAACGCTGCCCTCCCTATTATTTACGCCTGTGTTCTTGTTGGCGCTAAGTGTACTATTGAAAACGTTCCCGATGTTCGTGACGTTGCGCTTTCTCTCAACATTCTTCGCGGCATGGGAGCAATTGTTAATAAGATTAACGCTACAACCGTTGAAATAGACTGTTCCAATGTTAAGCCCGGAACATCTGATCCCGAGCTTGCAAAAAAAATCAGAGCATCATATTATCTTATGGGTGCCGAGCTTGGCAGATTTAAAAAATCAAAGGTTGCATTCCCCGGCGGATGTGATTTCGGCGGAAGACCCATCGACCAGCATATCAAGGGATTTGAAATGCTTGGCGCAAATGTTACTTCAACCTGTGATTATGTTGAAATGACTGCTGATGAGCATGAGTTCTACGGCACAAGCATATTCTTTGATATTGTTACCGTTGGCGCAACAATGAATGTTATGCTTGCAGCTGTTCTCGCTAAGGGAAATACTATCATTGAAAATGCGGCAAGAGAGCCTCATATCGTTGACCTTGCAAACTTCCTTAACACATGCGGAGCAAGAATCAGCGGAGCCGGTACTGACGTTATCAAGATCAAGGGTGTTGAAAAGCTTCGTGGAAGCACATATGCTATCATCCCCGATATGATCGAAGCAGGCACATATATGATCGCAGCAGCTGCTACGGGTGGAACAATTAAGGTTACTAATGTTATCCCCAAGCACCTTGAATCAATTTCTGCAAAGCTTGAGGAAAGCGGCGCTATCGTTGAAGAATTCGGCGATGCTGTTATTGTTACAGGAAGAAATAAAATTAGAAAAGCAAACGTTAAAACACATCCCTATCCAGGATTCCCCACAGATATGCATCCTCAGATGGCAACATTGCTTTGCCTTGCAAGCGGCGTCAGCTACGTTTCTGAGGGCGTTTACGAAAAGAGATTCCGCTATGCAGAGGAATTGAAAAAAATGGGAGCATCCATCAAGGTTGATGGAAGAATGGCTGTTATTGAAGGCGGTCTTCCCCTTCACGGAGCAGATGTTGTTGCAGTTGACCTCAGAGCAGGCGTTGCAATGATAATTGCAGGCCTTGTTGCTGAAGGAACAACAACTATCAGCAATATCCATCTTATTGAGCGTGGATATGATGACGTTGTTGGAAAATTCCGTTCCCTTGGTGCAGATATTCAGAAAATTTCTGTGCCTGATGAAGAATAATAATAAAACCCAAAGGAGATTATAAAAATGGAAGTTACTAAAGAAACTATTATCGGCGATATTCTTGATTTTGATATTGAAACATCTCAGTTTTTCTTTGAAATCGGCATGCACTGCCTCGGTTGCCCTCACTCCAGAGGTGAAAGCATTGAAGCTGCTTGTGATGTTCACGGAACAGATGCTGATCTTCTCGTTGAAAAGATCAACGCATTCCTTGCCAACAAATAAATATGAAATGGGCTGCTTATAATTGCAGCCCTTACTTTTTAATGATTATGAAAAACAAAACAATTAAACTTGATCCCAGACTTTCTCTTGCTGTTTCCTTTATAAAAGGAAACGTTGTTGCAGACATAGGAACTGATCACGCCTACATACCAATCTACCTTCTTACCAGCGGAAAATGCAATTATGCTATTGCCTCCGACATCAATGAAGGTCCCCTTATGCGAGCAAAAGCTAACGCAATGAGCTATGGAGTTGACAAAAATATATACTTCGGGTTGACTGACGGACTTCAGCAGCTTCCCCTTGAAGAAAAGGGTGTTACTGATATTATTATCTGCGGTATGGGCGGAGAGCTTATTGCCAATATTATTGAAGCATCTGACTATACCAAAAAGAATAACGTAAATCTTATTCTTCAGCCTATGTCCAGCATTGATGAGCTTAGAACATACTTGGCTGAAAACGGCTTTGAAATCAAGGATGAAGGTATATGCTCCTCACAGGGAAAGATATATCAATGCATAAACTGCTGCTATACAGGTAATAAATACTCATTATCTCCTGCTGAAGCCGTGATAGGAAAAGTTAACATCACAAAAGGTAATGAAAATCCTTATTTTGCTACATTAATCGCTAAGCTGACCGAACAAACAAAGCATATTATTCTTGGCAAGCAGAAAGGCGGAAACGATTCTGATAAAGAAAAGGCTCTGCTTGCTGAGCTTGAGATTATAACACAAAAACTTGGAGATAATAATGAAGATTTCTGAATTTTATAAGGAGCTTTCCGCTCTCTATCCCACTGCCCTTTCTTGCAGTTGGGATAACGACGGTCTTATGTGCTCTATAGACCCTGAGGCGCCTGTTAAACGTGTTCTTGTTTGTCTTGATGCAACAAACGCTGCTGTTGATTACGCCGTTAAAAACGGTTTTGACACTATTCTCACGCATCATCCTATGGTGTTCAAGGGACTTAAATCTGTGACAGACCTTACTCTTGTTGGACACAAGGCGCTTAATTGCCTCAGACACAGCATTTCCGTTATTTCCATGCACACTCGTTTTGATGCAGGAAAAGGCGGAGTGAATGACGTTCTTGCCAATACACTTGAACTGAAAAACACCGAATGCTTTGGTGATGATGAATGCGACAGCATTGGCAGGATCGGTGACATTGAGCCTATGTCAGCTGAAAAGTTTGCCGCATTTGTGCGTGACAGATTAGGATGCGTTTCTGTTAACGCTTATCTTTCAAATAAGACAATCAAAAAAGTGGCTGTTGTTGGCGGTGGAGCAAACGATTTTATAATTCCTGCCAAGCTTGCAGGAGCAGATGCTTTTGTTTGTGGTGAATGCCATTACAATTCTGCTTTGGATGCTGCAGATGAAGGACTTACTGTTATTGAAGCTGGCCACTATCAGACAGAATTCCCTGCTTGCCAACGCCTCGTAGAACTGGCTCGTGACCTTGCAGGTGCCGAGACTGAAATATATGAAGTTAAAACCTTCAAACAGATATAACAAAAAACTTGCAACAGCTAGAAAGCAGTTGCAAGTTTTTTATTTTATTCAACAGAAACCTTGAGCATATATTTATATTCAAGCCATGCAGGACAATAAGCCATTTTAGAGCGTCGAAGACCGGGAAGCCCCATATCCTCTTCACGATTTACATATTTAACATTTTCGTCTTTTATAGTCAGCAAATACTCTTTATTTAATGTTTGATAGGATCCTGCAATTTCTTTTTCGGCTTTTTCTATATGGACATATACAGTGTCACCATAAATCTGCGCAATCGTTATGCCCATTATTTTGCCGTCTGCTACCAGCATTCCGCCGGAAAAATATTTGAAATTGAAATTTTCAAACAGCGCATTTACAGCTCTGTATTCCATATCGTCTACAGAGGACGACTCAGGATTTCTACTACAATATTCGTTATAATAATCCTTTGCCTCATTAAGATTTTCTTCTGTGATAGCAACAAAACGAGCATCAGGATATTCTGCTAAAAATCTGTTTATAAGATTTTTTCGTTTGTGATGCTTTCTGCCTGTTGGATTTTCAAATTCAGCTTTGTTATATATATAATCAGCGGAATCTCTTGATGCATATGCTTCAACAACAAACATTTCACGTGTTATTTTAGCAAGACTCGTTTCTCCCACTGCTGCTATTGAAGCGCAACCGCCAGATTCCTTTATATGCTCTTTTAGCAATTTCAATGCCGCTTTTTTATGCTTTCCTATCGGATAATAATATGATTTTTCATTTTCTCCAGTTTTTGAATAAAAAACAACACAATCGCCTGCAAGCGCAAACTCAACATCATATTCCCTGAACCACAAAAGAACAGCCCCCGGCGTTCTGTCTGACATTCTTACAGAGTGACGTCTTTGTCTTTCCATTTCATATTCAAAATACTTTTCTACTTCGTTGAAGCTTTCTAATGTCAGTTTCTTAAACTCAAGCATATAAACCTCTATTGCATAAACAGTATTTTTACAGCAATTTATTTTATATTTCTACAAACAAAATATACTAATATAAATTATTCCCAATTTTTACCATTGATTTTTGTGCAGGTTTTCTATGTTTTTTATGTTGCATTATCTCCTAAAATATGGTAATATTTCATTGTACTAAATTTACATTATTTACCATTGGAGTTACATTATGGAACAAATTAAAATTCTTATCGCTGATGAAAACACAAAAACAAGAAAAAGCTGCCGTGAAGCTCTTATGCGCGCAGGCTTACGTACCGTTGATGAAGCAGCCAACGGAGAAGATGCGCTTGGCTATATAAACAGAAATCACCCCGACGTTGTTATTGCAGATGTGTGGCTTTCCAGACTTGATGGAATCGGACTGATCAGACAATCTCTTTCTCTTGGCTATGGTCAGGACAAGCCTCCTGCATTTATTATTGCTTCAATGGTTACAAACCAGAACATATTTGTTGAAGCTGCAAAAGCAGGAGCTGCTCTATGTCTTCCCAAGCCCCTGGATTTTGAGAGCCTTGCCGAGCATGTTATTTCTATTTCTCGCAGCCGCGCAGAAGGCTCTTTTTCTGTAGGAGAGGTTTCTGCCACTCCTCCCGATATTGAAGCTCAGGTTACAAAAATCATTCATCAGATAGGAGTTCCTGCCCATATAAAAGGCTATCAATATCTCAGAACAGCTATTTTGATGACTATAAACGATAACGATATTATAAACTCTGTTACAAAAGTTCTTTACCCTTCTGTTGCAAAAAAGTATTCCACAACAACATCACGAGTTGAACGTGCTATCCGTCACGCTATTGAGGTTGCATGGGACAGAGGTGATATTGACACGCTCAATTCTTATTTCGGCTATACCATCCAGAACAATCGTGGCAAGCCTACCAACAGCGAATTTATTGCCATGATTGCTGATAATCTTCGCCTGAAATATAAGATTCGCTGATTGCAAGCTTTTCTCCATCAGAATAACATACGATCGTTCCCATTGTATCCGTTCTGAAATACTGAATATTCAGATTTTGAAAAAGGCTTATGGTTTCACGGTGAGGATGCCCATAGGAATTCCCCTCTCCGCAGGAAATCATTGCATATTTGGGAGATACAGCATCCAAAAAATCTGTTGATGTCGATGTGGATGAACCATGATGTCCAACCTTAAGAATATCTGCGTCAAGCATATATGAGGGATAGTTTTCCAGAATTTCATTTTCTGATGAATTTTCAGCATCACCGGTTATAACTGTGGAAATATCATCAGTTGTTATTTTAGCAACAATGCTGCAATTATTGAGATCATTATAATCAGGAGAACTCGGAGCGAAAAGATCTATCTGAATACCACCAAACTCAAAGCTTTCTCCTGCTTTTCCCTCTTTTACCTGGCAGTTATTTTCTTCAATTGCATCAAGAAGCTTTTCAAAGCAAACTGTTTCTGTTGAAACATCCGGCATTATAACCGTTTGCACACCGATATTATTGATTATATCTGCAGCCGCTCCTATATGATCCTCATGTGGATGCGTTAAAATAAGAACATCAATTTCATCAGTGAACTGTTTTATGTATTCAACAGTTGTATATCTATGGTCTCCGGGACCTGTGTCTACGACAATTGAAACATCCTCACTGAGAATCATTGAGCAGTCTCCCTGCCCTACATCAATGAAATGATATGAATATTTTATATCCAGATCTTCAAGGTTAGCTTCAAGCGCAGCTTCCTGAAAATATTGATAGACTGCAATACTGACAACGATCAGAAAAGCAACTACTTTGGCTATATCTTTAATTTTCAGTTTTCCTATTCTTTTTGCCACTGTTATCTCCTTTTAAAACAAAAATTTCTTTAACTATATCACCTGCTATAAAGGCAGGGAAACACAGCACCATCCATAAAAACGATGTTCTGATGCTGATTTGACCTAAAAAATTATACTTGAGTCGGGAATAATCCCAAATATCCCATTTCAAATATATATTTAATATTATGCCTCCCAAAAGCTCTGCAATCGTTATAACCACAGCGCCAATCAGGCATTTTACTATAAGATTTACTGAATCCAGCCTTTTATTTATCAAATACAAAAGCAATGCAGAAGCCCCTCCCACTATGACCATAGCATAATGAGAATAGCCCCGCCACAAAATTTCAAGAAAATAATAATAGCTTCCGCCAACCAACGCTATTATAGCATACTCTTTCATTTTTTTCAAATAAAATCACCCTTTCATTGTTGTTACCAATGAAAGGGTGATTTATTCACATCATAAAACAGAAGCCAAAAATTCTGAGATAAAATTACTTACCGGACAAAAAATTATCGGCAGGAAAACTGCAGGCATACAATCCGCAACCTTGATTTTTGTTATTCCCGCAAGATTAAGTCCTATTGCCATAACAAGAATAGAACCTGTACATGTCATTTCTGCAACAACAAAATCGCTTAAAAACTGTGATGCAAATCCAGCAGAAAGCGCGATCGCTCCTTGAAAAACAAGAACAAACAAAGCGGAAAGAATAACACCTATCCCAAGCGTGGATGTAAGCACAATAGCCAGTACAAAGTCAAGTAAGCTTTTAGTGAAAAGCATTTCATTGTTTCCGCTTATTCCTGCCTGCAAGCTTCCTACTATTGTCATTGAGCCAACACAGAAAAGCAGGCTGGCTGTTACAAAGCCCTGAGCAATGCTTACCTTTTCATTACCGTTTGAAAATCTGTTTTCAACCCAACTGCCAAGTTTATTTATCCCTCTGTCAATATTGGCAAGTGTTCCGATCACTGTTCCTATAGCAAGTGAAATAATCGTGATAAGGATATTCTGTCCATCAAAGGCGCTTGACAAGCCAACAAAAACCACTGCAAGTCCCAACACGGAGGTTAGTGCATCTGATATTTTTTCAGGAATACCCTTTTTGAAAATAAGCCCCAACAAGCTGCCGATTACCACAGCTATTGCATTTACTATTACACCAACCATTATTATGCGCCCAATCCATTATACAAGCTTGCAAGCTCATTCAATATTTCATTTATATTATGCGCAAGCACCTTATATCCGTAGAACAAGCTACCGCTATAACCTGCCTTCTGAGATGCATACTGAACCTGATAGGTCATATATCCCTGCGGAGTTGGCCAATCATATTCATATTTATACGCTCCATGAGAAATAAGCAAACGCACTCTTGTTCCTTCTACTCTGCCTGCCCACCAGTCACACAGCTTATCATAAGGAGCTGAAGCTGTTTCATTTGTCCAATAGATCTGAGGCGCAATATAGTCAACATATCCGCCCTTGATCCAAGCTATACTATCACAATACAATGCGGAATAAGATTCAGTTCCTCTTGTGAGGCTTCCGCTTTCATCGCCCTGTCCATTCTTCCAGATACCAAATGGTGAAACACCAAATACGCAATTTATATCTATTTGTTTGATTGTTCTGTAAACGCTTTCAACCATCAAATTCACATTATTCCTGCGCCAATCTCCAATATCCAGCCCTTCACTGTTATATGTAGCATATGCCTGACTATCCTCAAAATCGTATTTTACACTTTTTCCTGTAGTTTCATCTGTATAATATGCAGGATAGGGATAAAAATAATCGTCAAAAACAATTCCGTCAACTGCATAATTAGATACGATTTCTCTGACACCTTGACATATCATATCTCTAACCTCAGGAATTCCCAGATTATAGTACAGCTTTCCGTCACCATATCTGACTACATACTCAGGATGCTGCTTGGCAGGATTTCCATCAGCAAGAGAATCTATCTCTATTTCCTTTTTAGATGAAACTCTTACAGGATTTATCCATGCGTGAACAGCTATTCCCTCATTATGCGCCGCATTTATAATATATTCAAGCGCATCAACTGTCAGTTCGTCTTTTGTTGACATATATCTTGAGGGCGGGAAAATATCTGATTTATAAAGAGCATCTGACTCAGGTCTTACCTGAAAAAATATTGCGTTCAAACCTGACGCTTTGGTTACTCTCACTATTTCATCCAGCTCAGACTCAAGAGCCTCTTTGCTCAAATTCTTAGCGGAAGGAAAATTGATATTGAAAACAGAGGCTATCCAAACTCCGTTGAGATTTTCTGTGCTGTCCCAAACCTTAGCTGTATCCTCCGGAAGCTGAACAACAGGCTCTTCTACTATTGTAGTTACAACAGTGGGAGCATCAACAACAGGTCTGATAACAGCAGATGTTTCAACTATAGTTGTCTGCACTGCTGTTGTTTCTACTATAGTTGTTTCCACTATAGTTGTTTCAACTGTAGTCTCCTCCGTGGTTTCCTCTGTGGTTTCTTCAGTTGTTACCTCTGTGGTTTCTTCAACTGTTTCTGCCTCAGTTTCCTCCACAGTATCTATAACATCATACATAGTTGAATCTATATCTGTTTCGTTATCATTTCCGCCTACATACATAGCTGCCATAAATATCATTATAGCAACGACAACTACAGCACAGATACAACCTGTTATGAAAACTACTTTATTTTTCTCAAACAAATTTTTCAACATATTAACTTATTATTCCTTAATTTTATATAACTTTCTTTATACTATAACATTTTAAACCATATGTCAACTTTGAACATAAAAAATTATACCCATTGATATAACAAAACTGATTTTTTTCCTATAATCATCATCGCATAATTTTTCAGCTTCCTCAGAGTTGGACAAAAATCCGCATTCCACAAGAACAGCAGGCATTTCTGCTCTGTTAAGCAAAAAGATATTACTCCCCGATGCTTTTATCTCTCTTTCGTTTTCTGTTTGCAAATATTGCTTGCAAATTCCTTGTATATTTTGAGCCAGCGCCTCACTTTGTGTATTATTTCCGGAATAATATACCTGCAAGCCTTTATACTGTGTTTGCGGGAATTTATTCATATGTATACTTACAAGCATATCTGCTTCGTTTTCTCTTGCAAATTTCAATCTGTTTTTTAAATCGTATGTCTTTTTTCTCCCCTCATAGTTATCGCCATACATATCGTATAGCATCTTATCCTCGTTTCTCGTTAAAACAGCGTTATATCCCATTGCTTTAAGTATTTCAGAAATCTTTTTGGAAACCTCTAGATTAATATCCTTTTCAAGCACTCCGTTATCTGAAACACAACCTCCATCCTCTCCTCCGTGTCCTGCATCAATAATAATACATTTATCCGGTATATCGGCTGAGACAAAGGCTGTTTTCGTTTGCTCGTTCTGCAAATGCCCGATCACTGCAGCTGAAAATAAAAAAACTGCAGAAAGCAAAGTGAATCCTACATAAAAAAATTTCTGACTGTTCATACAACTCTCCAAAGTGATTTTATATACTACTATAGTATTACTGAGGCTACAGTTTATGACATAAAAAAGCGGAAGGTTTTTACCTTCCGCCATAAATCACTTTTCTTACTTTTGAGGTGATTTGAATATTCTGATATTTCTATATCCCATTGAATACGCAATATATCCAACCAAAATTGCAGGAACAGATATCGCTATATAAATAAGATTTGATGCAACAAATCCCCATCCATCAAGACCAACAGGAATAACAAAAGTGATAATTCCGTTATACATAGCCTGCCACAGACGAGCGATGAATACAACAATTGTTGCCGCACTGCCGGACCAAGTAGTTTGTGTGAATGTTCCTACCGCACAAAGCACAACTGCAAGAACTCCGAGAATTATATTGGGGAGATTTGCAAGAAAGGTAATCTTAAAGCCAAGAGACATATCCTTAGCCTTTCTTCCGCCGTCAACCTTTAATCTGTCCTTTGCTGCTGCATCCCACACAGCTGTATATATAAAATAGCAATACAGAAGTACCGCAAGAACGCTCGTTAAGCAATTAAGCCATTTAACTGACATTGCTGCTGTGGAAAGCATTGAGCCGACAATAGCTGATGCAAACTGATATCCTATTAGCTTTCTTACTATTGCTCCTTCGTTACGAAAAACACTTAACACGGGTACACCTCTCGTCACTTTTTCATAACTATATTTTATATTTATCTTGCTTCAAGTTCAATACCATATTATGAAAGTTTACAAATAGGTCAAGAAATATAAACGTGATGTAGTATAATAAATTTGGTATAATTCGTTTTTGAGGTGTTTTTGATGATTGATTTAAAAGATCTTTCTGCTTTTCCTGCTCAGCTCCAGGAGTTTGCACGATATAAGCTGACTATTCAAGGCTGTTCTCCAAGAACTGTTACAGAATATCTTTTTGACTTGCGTACATTCTGCAGATTTTTCGTTGCTAAGAAAAACGGAGGATTGACTGACAGCGAAAGCCTTAAAAATATTAATATCGCCAATCTTGATCTTGATTTTTTCAAAGATCTTAATGAAAGCGATATTTATGATTTTCTGTTTTTTACCAAAAGTGACCGAGATAACGAATCAAGCTCCCGCGCAAGAAAGCTTTCTGCTATTAAAAGTCTTTACAAATATCTTGTTACAAAAAAAGGCTATTTTGAAAAAAATCCTGCAATTAACATTGAAACACCTAAAAAGAAAAAACAGCTTCCAAAGCACCTCTCAATTGATGAATGCGTTGAGCTGCTGACTGCCGTTAAAAGTGATCCTGAGTCAAAATATAAAGAACGAGATTTTTGTATTCTCACTCTTTTCCTTAATTGCGGGATGCGACTTTCCGAGCTTGTAGGCATAAATATCCCCGATATTGATCGTGACCTTGAAAGCCTAAAGGTTATGGGTAAAGGCTCAAAGGAAAGAATTATCTATCTGAACGATGCATGCCGTTCTGCTATTGCTGATTATCTTGCTGTGCGCCCCCAATCAACAGACACATCTCAGCCCTTGTTTATAAGCCGCTTAAACAAACGCATCAGCGTTAAAACTGTTCAATGGCTTGTTAAAAAATATCTGGGAGAAGCAGGACTGGAAAACAAGAACTATTCAACTCATAAGCTTCGACATACTGCTGCAACCCTTATGTATCAATCAGGCAAGGTTGATGTTCGTGTGCTGAAGGATATCCTCGGACACGAACAGCTGAATACTACTCAGATATACACTCACGTGAGCAATCCCAATATGGAAAAAGCAATGCAAAGCAATCCTTTATCGGATGTTGTTATAAAAGAAAAGAAACAAACAGATTAATTTGCTTTTTGCAGTTGACATATTTTGCTTTTGACTCTATAATATAATTGTATTTTTATGTAAATAAATTCCGAAGGAGTACACTATGAAAACAATCAGATTTGGTCTTATAGGCTGTGGCCTCATGGCAAGAGAATTTGCTTCTGCAGCTGCTCGTTGGTGCCACTTTACAGGAGATATTCCTCGTCCTGAAATCGTTGGTATCTGCTCTGTTCTTCCTCAGGAGATGGAATGGTTCCACAAGAATTTCCCCGATATTAAATATTCTGTTTCTGATTACAAAGAGCTTCTTGACAAAGAGGATATTGACGCAATCTATTGTGCTGTTCCTCACAACCTTCACGAACAGTTCTACATTGATATTATCAAGAGCGGCAAGGCTCTTCTTGGTGAAAAGCCCTTCGGTATTGATAAGAAGGCTAATGATGCTATTATGCAGGCTTACAAGGAAACTCCCGGCGCATTCGTTCGTTGCTCCAGCGAATTCCCCTTCTATCCTGCTATGCAGACAATGATCAATTGGTATAACGAAGGCAAGTTCGGTAAGATCCTTGAGATCCACGCAGGCTTCAACCACTGCAGCGACTGCGACGTTAACAAGCCTATTAACTGGAAGCGTATGGTTAAGTTTAACGGCGAATACGGCTGTCTCGGCGATCTTGGTATCCACACACAGCATGTTCCCTTCCGCCTTGGTTTCTTCCCCAAGACAGTTACAGCTCATTTCTCCAACATCGTTAAGCAGCGTCCCGACGGCAAGGGCGGCATGGCTGAGTGCGACACATTTGATAACTGCACTCTCTTCTGCACAACTCTCAACAAAGAGGGCGATGAAATTCCCATGACTCTTGAAACAAAGCGTATGTGCCCCGGCTCCACAAACCGTTGGTTCTTCGAAATCTACGGTATGGACTGCAGCGCTCGCTTCAGCAGTGACGATGCTAACGCATTCTACTACACATCCTCCTGGGGTAAGGAGCAGAGCTGGAACAGAATCATCATCGGTTACAAGCCTATGCTTCCTACAATCACAGGTCCTATCTTTGAGTTTGGTTTCACCGACTCTATGCAGCAGATGCTTGGCGCATTCATGCTTGAATATTCCGGAGAAAAAGTTCCCTTCGGACTCTTCACTCCCGAAGAAACAGCAATGTCTCACAAGCTTTCTACAGCTGCTCTTGAAAGTCATTACAACAAAAAGGTTGTTGCTCTTGACTAATTAGTTTTTTATAGTATAATAGAGGGGTCGGAAATCCGACCCCTATTATTTTTTATTTAGGAGATCTATATGCCTTCTATGATAACACGCGCTATCACCGCAGACGGAAGCGCAAGAATTATATTTACTGACTCAACTGCAATCGTTGCAAAAGCAAGAGAAATACACAATACATCAAAAACTATGACTGCCGTTCTTGGCAGAAGCCTTACTGCAGCTTCTCTTATGGGTAGCCTTCTTAAAGATAAGGGAAACACTCTTACATTCCAGATCAAGGCAGATGGACCTGCCGGCGCAATCGTTTGCGTTTCTGACTACAAGGGTAATGTTCGTGGATATGTTGACAATCCTGACATTGAGCTCCCCGCTAATCCCTATGGAAAGCTTGATGTTGGCGGAGCTGTTGGTGTTGACGGAAGACTTGTTATCATCAAAGATATGGGTATGGCTGAGCCTTATGTTGGTATGTGCCCTCTCGTTACAGGTGAAATTGGAGACGATGTCAGCAGCTATTTTGCAACAAGTGAGCAAACTCCCACAGTTTGTGCCCTCGGTGTTAGAGTTAATCCCGACCTTACAATCAAGAGTGCAGGTGGATTCCTTCTTCAGCTTCTTCCGGGCGCTGACGAAGCTGTTGCAGAAAAGATCGAAGCAAACATCGCAAACATCGGATCTGTTTCTCAGATGATTGCTGATGGTATGACAGCTGAAGAAATTATCGCTGTTGCTCTTGCCGGCATTGAATACCAGATGTTTGATGAATTTGACACAGACTATGTTTGCCCCTGCACAAGAGAAAAATATCTCACAGCGCTTGCAGGTCTTTCTCAGAAGGATATTGATGAGCTTAAAGCTGAAGGCGAGCCTATTGAAACTGTTTGCCACTTCTGTGACAAGAGATTTGTTTTTGACATAGAAGAGGTTCTTGTAAAGAGAGCTCAGAAATAGTGATATGTAAAAACCGATAGCCGTAAGGCTATCGGTTTTTTATCAGAGTTCCTTGTTTTCGTAAAACTTTACAGATAACAGCCAAGAAAAAGCTAAAAGAACTACACCAATTATGATCCCTAAACCATTGGAAATATCAGGGATTCTACTTTCAAAGCTGAAAAAAGTTGACATTCCCACAGTTCCTCCCACTACCAGATAATACACGAGGCGGGATTTTTCCACATCATATTTAAAAATAAAAGGCAGCATTACAATAGGTCCTACCAAAGCAATGGTGGCTGTTGAAATAACAGTGGAAAGCGCATCAAATATATTACCATAGCTTACTATTGATCTTATCACTGCAAAGCATACTGAAATTGCCGCTGCAAAAAGAATACATAAAAGCGAAAGAATATATTTCTCCGTAACAACCTGCTTTCTTGTTATGGGTAAGGCCTGGCAATAAGGCGGCCATTTGATTTTTTCTTCATATACCATAATAGTGAATGGTATTATTCCCGCTATTATCATGGGATACACACTGAAGAAAAAGCTTCCTTCAATAAAAATTGAACTGACAAGGAATATTATACAAACAAAAACTACTGTTTTACAATAATTCCATACCATATATAAATCCTTTAAAATGAGCCCTTTCATTTATCTCGCCTCCTTTACCATAAATACAAACAGCTCTTCAATACTGATGGGACTGATATTTACATTATCAGCGACTGAATTTCGACGCACTATTGCTTCAACTCCGTAGGGGGTTATTTTTTTACCCTTAACAGCTTCATCCGGGATTAATTCAAAATCTTCACTGCTCATATGCACCATACCGTACTGCTCATAAAGCACATCCTTATCCTCACACAGCATAAGCTTACCTTTATTTATAAATGCAATATAATCACATATCTTTTCAAGATCGCTAACAATATGTGACGAAATAAGGATAGAATGAGTTTCATCTCTGGTAAACTCTGCAAATATATCAAGAAGATCATCTCGTACTACAGGATCAAGTCCTGCTGTTGCTTCATCAAGAATAAGGAGCTGGGGATCATGTGACAAAGCAATCGCAAGTCCAAGCTTCATCTTCATACCTTTTGAAAAATCCTTGAACTTCTTTTTCCAGGGTAGATTAAAGCGCTTTATATAGCTATTATACACTTCACTATCCCACTTTTTATAAATATGCTTCATTATCTTCCCAACCTGAAAAGCATTAAGACAATCGGGAATCCCTACCTCATCAAGAACTATTCCTATATCCTCTTTATCCATTTCTGAATTATCACAGCCAAGAACAGTTATTTCTCCGCTATCCTTTTTTATCATTTCAAGAACAAGTTTTATTGTAGTACTCTTTCCTGCTCCGTTCTCTCCAACAAGCCCCATTATACATCCTGTTGGCAATGCAAGAGTGAGATTATCCAGAGTGAAATCCTTATAACTCTTTGTAAGGTTCTTTATTTCAATAGCATTCATACTATTCCTCCCATATCAAGCTGAGCATTTCTGCTATATCTGACTTGCTTAATCCACATGATGCAGATAGCTCTATTATCTTTTCAATATGATTTTCAATTTTTCTGAGATTCGCTTCCCTGAGAAGCTCTACATTCTTTTTTGCAACAAAACAGCCTTTTGCTGGAATTGTATATATGAATCCTTCTCTTTCAAGCTCTTCATATGCTCTCTTTGTTGTTATAACGCTTATTCTCAGATCTTTTGCTAGATTTCTGATTGAAGGAAGCGCTTCATCCTCCTTCAGATCCCCGTTAATTATCTGTTTTTTGACCTGTGTATATATCTGGTCATATATCGGAAGTCCGCTCTTATTATCTATCAGTATGGTCATATGATCACTCCAAAAATACTGTATATGCACAGTATACACAGTATAAACACCAAAGTCAAGCATTTTGCTGTACTTTAAAATATTGTTGGTTGATATAAACTAATAATGCTGATAAGTATTGTGGATATTGCCAAAATACAATTAATTTACAATTTATTTACATTTTACATTTTTGTAAACATTTCATTAACTGAATATAAATTGTGAAAAAATTGGAATGTTTTTATTAAAAAAATCCTTATTTCTATTGACTTCCTCTTTATTTTATATATAATATTATATTGCCTTAATTTCGCTTAGTGCGAAAAAATCTCCTGCGTAACGCCAAAAATGCCGTTTTTTTGATATAGACGGCTATACCAAAAACGGCCTATGATGCGCAGAAAAGAATGGAGTGAATCTCAATGGTCAAACCCGTGAAAGTGGGCAAAAATACGAGAATGAGTTTCTCGAAGATCAATGAGGCAATCGGACTTCCCAATCTGATTGAAATTCAGAAGGATTCATACCAGTGGTTCCTTGAAGAGGGTCTTATGGAGGTTCTCCGTGACGTTTCCCCCATCACTGACTACACCGGCAATCTCTTCATTGAATTTGTTGGCTACTCATTTGATGCAGAGCCCAAATATCCCGTAGAAGAATGCAAGGAGCGTGACGCTAACTACGCAGCTCCCCTCAAGGTTTCTGTTCGTCTCACAAACAGACTTACAGGTGAGGTTAAGCAGTCCGATATATTCATGGGCGATTTCCCGCTCATGACAGAAACAGGTACCTTCGTTATCAACGGCTCTGAGAGAGTTATTGTTTCTCAGATCGTTCGTTCCCCCGGTATCTATTATGATAGCGCTATCGACAAGTCCGGTAAGCGCACATTCTCCGCAACTGTAATTCCTTACAGAGGCGCATGGCTTGAATACGAAACAGACGCTAACGACGTTTATTATGTTCGTATAGATAAAAACCGCAAGCTCCCCATCACAATCCTTATCCGTGCTCTCGGTATTGAAACACCTGCACAGATCAAGGAATTCTTCGGTGACGAGTCTATCCTTGCAACAACTCTTGAAAAAGACGACTGCGAAGCCCTCGCTATTGAAGAAGGCTCCTCTATCCGTGATGAGGCTCTTAAGGAAATTTATAAGAAGCTCCGTCCCGGCGAGCCTGCAATCGTTGAAAGCGCTGAGATCCTTATCAACAATCTCTTCTTTGATCCTAAGAGATATGACCTCTACCCTGTTGGTAGATATAAATATGATAAGAAGCTTGCTCTCGGTCATCGTATCGGCGGTTTCGTTCTCAACCGCCCTGTAGCTAATGCTATTACAGGCGAGCTTATGTTTGAAGAAGGCCACCGCCTCACACGTGATGAAGCTCTTGCAATTGAGCATGCTTGCGTTGACACTGTTTATCTCCGTATGGATGATGGCAGCGAGGTTAAGGTATTCACAAACGGCGCAGTTTACGCAGAAGATGTTCTTGGCTATGATCTTCAGGATGTTGGCTCCAGAGAAATGGTTCAGTTCAACGTTCTCCGTGAAATCATTGAAGAAGCAGGCAACGATGCTGATGAAATCAAGGCAATCGCTAAGCGCAGAATGGCTGAGCTTTGCCCCACGCACATCACACGTGAAGATATTCTTGCTACAATCAACTATCAGCTTTGCCTTACACATGGTATCGGCATTACTGATGATATTGACCACCTTGGTAACAGACGTCTGCGTTGCGTTGGTGAGCTTCTCCAGAATCAGCTCCGTATCGGTCTCTCCAGAATGGATAAGATCGTTCGTGAGAGAATGAACATTCAGGATAGCGAAAACCTCACACCTCAGAATCTTATCAATATCCGTCCCGTTGTTACAGCTATCAGAGAGTTCTTTGGTTCCTCTCCCCTTTCTCAGTTCATGGACCAGAACAACCCCCTCGCAGAGCTTACACACAAGAGACGTATTTCCGCTCTCGGTCCCGGAGGTCTTTCCAGAGACAGAGCTTCCTTCGACGTTCGAGATGTACACTATACTCACTACGGTCGTATGTGTCCTATCGAAACACCTGAAGGTCCTAACATCGGTCTTATTTCCTACCTTTCAACATACGCTAAGATCAGTAAGTATGGCTTCATCGAAGCTCCTTACCTCCGTGTTGACAAGGAAACAGGCACTGTTACAAACGAAGTTGTTTATATGACAGCTGACGTTGAAGATAATTACATCGTAGCTCAGGCAAACGAGCGTCTCGATGAAAACAGACGTTTCGTTCGCGCAAAGGTTGCAGCTCGTGATAAGACAGAAATCATCGAAGTAGACGCAAGCCGCGTAGACTTCATGGACGTTTCTCCTAAGATGGTTGTTTCTGTTGCAACAGCATGCATCCCCTTCCTTGAAAACGATGACAACTCCCGTGCGCTCATGGGTTCAAACATGCAGAAGCAGGCTGTTCCTCTTCTTGTTACCGACTCTCCTATCGTTGGTACAGGTATGGAATACAAGGCTGCTGTTGACTCCGGTGTTTGTGCTCTTGCTGACAGAGATGGTTATGTTGAAAGCGTTGACGCTAACCACATCACTATCATCGGCGACGACGGACAGAAGAAGGTTCACCACCTCATCAAGTTCAAGAGAAGCAACCAGAGCAACTGCACAAACCAGACTCCTATCGTTAATGTTGGCGAAAGAGTTGAAAAAGGACAGGTTATCGCTGACGGTCCCGCAACATCCAATGGTGAAATCTCCCTCGGTAAGAACGCTCTCATCGGCTTTATGACTTGGGAAGGTTACAACTACGAGGACGCGGTTCTTCTTAACGAGCGCCTTGTTCGTGATGATGTTTACACATCTATTCATATTGAAGAGTATTCTCACGAATCCAGAGATACAAAGCTCGGACCCGAAGAGATCACACGTGAAATCCCCAATGTTGGTGATGATGCGCTCAAGGATCTTGATGCTGACGGTATTATTAAAATAGGTACAGAAGTTCGCGCAGGCGATATCCTCGTAGGTAAGGTTACACCTAAGGGTGAAACAGAGCTTACTGCAGAAGAAAGACTTCTCCGTGCTATTTTCGGCGAAAAGAGCCGCGAAGTTCGTGACACATCTCTCAGAGTTCCTCATGGTGAATCCGGCGTTATCATTGACGTTAAGGTATTCTCCAAGGATAAGGGCGACGAGCTTGCCCCCGGCGTTAACCAGGTAATCAGAGTTTATATCGCTCAGAAGCGTAAGATCTCTGTCGGTGACAAGATGGCGGGTCGTCACGGTAACAAGGGTGTCGTTTCACGTATCCTTCCTCCCGAAGATATGCCCTTCCTTGCTGATGGTACTCCCCTTGACATCGTTCTTAACCCTCTGGGCGTTCCTTCACGAATGAACATTGGTCAGGTGCTTGAAGTTCACCTTGGTATTGCTTCCAAGAAGCTGGGCTGGAAGATCATGACACCTGTATTCGACGGTGCAAAAGAAAAAGATATCACAGAGTGTCTCCGTATGGCAGGCCTTCAGAGAAAAGTTCTTCCCAATGAAAACATTGATGGCAAGTATCTTCTCGAAGAGGTTGTTGCAGAAGATGGCACAAAGACATACGAAAAGATTGCCGACGACAGAGAAGACAGACAGGCTCTCATCAACGCTCTCAGAGCAGATGATAAGCTCTATATCGTTGACGGTAAGACAATTCTTTATGATGGCCGTACAGGCGAGCCCTTCGACAACCCCGTAACAGTTGGTATCATGTACTACCTCAAGCTGCATCACCTGGTTGACGATAAGATCCACGCCCGTTCCACAGGTCCCTACTCCCTCATCACTCAGCAGCCTCTCGGTGGTAAAGCACAGTTTGGTGGTCAGCGTTTCGGTGAAATGGAAGTTTGGGCACTTGAAGCATACGGCGCAGCTTACACTCTCCAGGAAATCCTCACTGTTAAGAGTGACGACGTTAACGGACGTGTTAAAACATACGAAGCAATCGTTAAGGGTCAGAACATCCCCACTCCCGGTGTTCCCGAATCCTTCAAGGTTATGGTTAAGGAGCTTCAGGCTCTCGCTCTTGACATCCGTGTTCTTAACGAAGCGGGTGAAGAGATCGACCTCGCAACCCTCGGCGAAGACGAAGTTGAAGAACCTGTTCGTCCTCGCAGAGAAAAGCGCATAACTCAGGAAGACGTTGGCGAAACTGTTGCAACAGACGACATTTTTGACGACAGCTTCACTACAGAGGACTTCGGCGGCGAAATCGACGCAAGCGGTATCTTCTTTGAAGAAACAGCTGACGTTGACGACGAATTCTGATCAAACTCACGGATTATAACCCTACAATACTAATAAAGAAGGTAAATAAAGCCGATGGAACGCAATACAATTGATTCTATTAAAATCGGATTGGCTTCCCCCGAAACTATGCTTTCCTGGTCTTACGGCGAAGTTAAAAAGCCTGAGACAATTAACTACCGTACACTCAAAGCTGAGCGCGATGGTCTTTATTGCGAAAGAATCTTCGGACCTACTAAGGACTGGGAATGCCTTTGCGGTAAATATAAAAGAATACGTCATAAAAACAAAGTATGCGAAAAATGCGGTGTTGAGGTAACACAGAAAAAGGTTCGCCGTGAGCGCATGGGTCACATTCAGCTCGCGGCCCCCGTTTCTCACATCTGGTATTTCAGAGCTATTCCCTCCCGTATGGGCCTCCTTCTTGATATCTCTCCCAGACATCTTGAAAAGGTTCTCTACTTCGCATCATATATAGTAATCGATCCCGGTTCAACTCCCCTTGCTAAGTATCAGCTGCTTTCCGAAAAGGAATACAGAGAATACTACACAGCTTATGAAAACGATTTCAAGGTTGGCATGGGCGCAGAGGCTGTTAAGGAGCTTCTTGCAGAACTGGACATCACTGCTCTCTCTGAGCAGCTCAAAACTGAGCTTGAAACTGCAAGCGGTCAGAAAAAGGTTCGTATCATCAAGAGACTTGAAGTTGTTGAGGCTTTCAGAAAGTCCGGCAACAAGCCCGAATGGATGATCCTTGATGTTGTTCCCGTTATTCCTCCTGAAATCCGTCCTATGGTTCAGCTGGATGGCGGTCGTTTCGCAACATCTGACCTTAATGACCTCTACCGCAGAGTTATCAACCGTAACAACCGTCTTAAGAGACTTATTGAATACAGAGCTCCCGAAATCATCGTTCGTAACGAAAAGCGTATGCTTCAGGAAGCAGTTGACGCCCTTATTGATAACGGCCGTCGTGGTAAGCCTGTTACAGGCCCCAACAACCGTCCTCTTAAGTCTCTCTCCGAAATGCTTCGTGGTAAGCAGGGCCGTTTCCGTCAGAACCTTCTCGGTAAGCGTGTTGACTATTCCGGCCGTTCCGTTATCGTTGTAGGTCCTACACTTAAGATCTACCAGTGCGGTCTTCCTAAGGAAATGGCGCTTGAGCTCTTCAAGCCCTTCGTTATGAAGCGTCTCCACGAAACACAGAAGGCAGCTAACATCAAGGATGCCAAAAAGAAGGTTGAAAAGGCAAGTCCTGAGGTTTGGGACGCACTTGAAAACGTTATTAAGGAACATCCCGTTCTTCTTAACCGTGCTCCTACACTTCACCGTCTTTCTATCCAGGCATTCGAGCCCGTTCTTGTTGAAGGACGTGCTATTAAGCTCCATCCCCTTGTATGTAAAGCATTTAACGCCGACTTCGACGGCGACCAGATGCCTATCCACGTACCCCTTTCTGCAGAAGCACAGGCTGAGGCTAGATTCCTTATGCTCTCTGCTAACAACCTGCTGAAGCCTGTTGACGGACGCGCTATCGCAGTTCCCTCTCAGGATATGGTGCTTGGCTCATTCTACCTCACTCTTGACCGTGCCGGTGAACCCGGAGAAGGCAAGGTATTCCGCAACTTTGACGAAGCTATGATGGCTTACCGCAATGGTGTTATCGGCCTTCACGCTCCCATCAAGGTTCGTGTATTCAAAGAACGTGACGGCGAAATGCAGTCCAAGATCATTGACTGTACAATGGGTCTTCTTATCTTCAACCAGCCCATCCCTCAGGACCTCGGCTACGTTGACAGAACTGATCCCGATAAGTACTTTGATCTTGAAATCAACTTTGTCTGCGGTTCTAAACAGCTTGGTCAGATCATTGACCGTTGTATCAAGTACCACGGCTTTGAAGTTACAGCAGAAATGCTTGACAATATCAAGGCTATGGGTTACACATACTCCACAAAGGCTGCTATTTCTATCTCCGTTGCAGATATGTCTATTCCTCCTGAAAAGTACACTCTCGTTGCTGAAGCAGAAAAGACTGTTGATAAGATTCAGAAGGAATTTATGCGTGGTAAACTCTCCGATGAAGAGCGTTACCAGAGCGTTGTTTCTACATGGACTCAGACAACTAATGACGTTGTTGCAGCCCTCCAGAGCAACTTTGACAGATACAATCCTATCAAGATGATGAGTGACTCCGGTGCGAGAGGTAATATCACTCAGATGCGTCAGCTTGCAGGTATGCGTGGTCTTATGTTTGCTACATCAGGTAAAACTATGGAGCTTCCTATCAAGTCCAACTTCCGTGAAGGTCTGAACATTCTGGAATACTTCATTGCGGCACGTGGTGCTCGTAAATCCCTTTCCGACACAGCGCTTAAGACAGCCGACTCTGGTTATCTGACCCGTCGTCTTGTTGACGTTGCTCAGGAAGTTATTATTCGTGAAAACGACTGCGGCAGCACTCACGGTATCGTTGTTTCCGATATTATGGATGGCAACGAAGTTCTTGAACGTCTCCGTGACCGTATCTTCGGCCGTTACGTTATTAATGATGTTGTTCACCCCGAAACAGGTGAAATTATCGTTCCTGCTAACACAATGGTTTCTGAAGCTCAGGCTAAGGCTGTTGAAGACGCAGGTATCAAGCAGGTTGAAATCCGTACAGTTCTTCAGTGCCACGCTCCTATGGGTGTTTGTGCTCACTGTTACGGCGCTGACCTTGCAAACTCCAGAAAAGTTAACATCGGTGAAGCTGTTGGTATCATTGCAGCTCAGTCTATCGGTGAACCCGGTACACAGCTGACAATGAGAACATTCCATACCGGTGGTGTTGCTGGTAGCGACATTACACAGGGTCTTCCCCGAGTTGAAGAGCTCTTTGAAGCAAGAAAGCCCAAGAAAACTGCTATCGTTTCCGAAATTGCAGGTACTGTTGCAATCAAGGATGTTAAGAAGATTCACAACATTATTGTTACTAACAATGAATCCGGTGAATCCAGAGAATATCCTATCCCCTACGGTACTCCCATCATCGTTCGTGACGGCGACAGTGTTATCGCAGGCCAGGAGCTCACAATCGGTTACAAGAACCCTGCAGATATTCTTCGTATCAATGGTATTGATGCAGTTTATGACTACATCATCCTTGAAGTTCAGAAGGTTTATAACAGCCAGAGTATCGGTATTAACGATAAGCACATCGAGGTTATCACTCGTCAGATGACAAGAAAGATGCATATCACAGAGCCCGGCTCTTCTGATCTGCTTCCCGGTATCAACGTTGAAAAGACTGACTTTGTCAGAGCAAACGCTGAAATCCAGGCTCGTATCGACGCAGGCGAAAGCGATCTCGCTCTTATTGAGGCTGAACCTGTTCTTCTCGGTATCACAAAGGCTTCTATCCAGACAGAATCCTTCCTCTCTGCAGCTTCCTTCCAGGAAACAACTAAGGTTCTTACAGAGGCTGCTATCAAGGGTAAGGTTGACCATCTTGTTGGTCTTAAGGAAAACGTTATCATCGGTAAGCTCATCCCTGCAGGTACAGGTATGCAGTGCTATCGTGATGTTGAAGTTAAAAAGATCAACACCGAGGTTGATGACGAGTTCTATGCTAAGTATGGCAACATAGTTACAGAGCCTGAAGCTGAAGAAGATGACGACGACTTCCTCCCTATCGCTGATAATGATGCAGATGCTGATTTTGAAGATGATATTATTGAAGAGGAAGAGCTCTACGAAGACGATTTCGACGAAAACGACGATTTCGATGATATGGAGCCCGATGAAGATGATCTTCTCAACGGCCTTGACGAAAGCATATTCAACGACTAATTCGTATATTATTAACAAAAAGCGATGTTGTTACATCGCTTTTTTGTTTTATCATTGACATATGTTATGGTTTGTTATAAAATATCAGTATAGTTTTTTAAGGACTCGGTGCTTATTTTGAAACATATTATTTCATTTATTTTAGTTATTGCTCTTATAGTCGGATTAGGATACGCATTCCAATCAACTTCACCTGACGATAGGATTTTAAGCCGCTATATGCCTGATATTGCTTTTGAAAACTCACCTGATGGAGAGAATAATAGCATAAAAGCCAGATCAGTTGAGGCTGCTTCATTTGTTTCTGACGTTTCTGAATTTGCAGCTGATGTTTATGATCCCTTCGTTATTGATGATATAACCAATTTCGCAACCAAGGGGAAATACTCTCCTGTTTCTCTTATGTATCATTCAATCAAAGAAGAACCTACAACATCACTTACAAATCTTTTCGTCAAACCTTCCGAATTTGAAGAACACCTTGAAACACTCGACGACCTTGGATATTCATTTATCTTTGCTGACGAATTTCAACCTTCAAATACTCCTACTGTTATGCTGACCTTTGACGATGGATATGACGACAACTATACAGAAATGTTTCCTATACTTAAAAAATATAACGCCAAAGCAACAATATTTATGGTTACATCGCTTATAGATTGTCCCGGATATCTGACCAGAGAACAAATTAAAGAAATGGCAGAAAGCGGACTAGTGCGTTTCGCATCTCACACTCATAATCACCGCAACCTTGTTTCTTTGTCAGAAGAAAACATCCGAGATGAATTTGAAACATCAAAACAAATTCTTGCCGAACTCACCGGTCACGAAACAAACGCTATTTGCTATCCCACAGGTAGTGTGAGCGAAGACATCGCTCTCATTGCCGAAGAATATTTCTACTTCGGATACACAACAGTCAATTCTTCATATACATATGGATGTGATCCTATGGAAATACCAAGAGTCAGGGTTCCCAGAGGAATGACAGGAAGCGGACTTGCCTCCAGATTGGGATAATATTTTAATTTTGGTGAATAAATCCACCGTTATTTTACAATAATATCATATATCACAAAAGTTTCAGGGCTATTTATTGTGCAAAACAGAGAAATTTCAGCTTAATCTGTGTTGTTATTGACAATAAATAGCCCTGATGTTATAATAGGTGTGCACGTTTGTAAAAAGGTATAACTATGCCTAATTATAGACGTATAAGTATGCATATGACCGACGGTCATCCGGCGGTTGTATATAAACATTTATCACTATTGTTGAAAGGAGGAATTTTCAATGCCAACCTTTAACCAGCTTGTAAAGCAGGGCAGAAAGGACAAGACATATAAGTCCAAGTCCCCCGTTCTTCAGCAGGGTTTTAACACTCTCAAGAACGCTCCCACAAAGCAGCATGCACCCCAGAAGCGTGGTGTTTGCACAAAGGTAACCACTACCGCTCCTAAGAAGCCTAACTCCGCTCTCCGTAAGATTGCAAGAGTAAGACTTACAAACGGTATGGAAGCTACAACTTACATTCCCGGTATCGGCCACAACCTTCAGGAGCACTCCGTTGTACTTATTCGCGGCGGACGTGTACGTGACCTGCCTGGTGTACGTTACCACATCATTCGCGGTACGCTCGACGCTCAGGGCGTTGCTAACCGTAACCAGTCCCGTTCTAAGTACGGTGCTAAGAGAGCTAAGAAGAAGTAATTAAAACTTTTCTAAAAGCTCACAACAAATTCCTCGAACTGTAATTCATAAAATGTGTTGCAAGTGACAGATGTTTATATACAGCTGCCCCAACTAACACAACGGAATTCAATTTTCGAGTACCTATGATAACATTATTTTTGATGAAGGAGGGAAGCAAAGTGTCAAGAAGAGGACAGATTTCCAAAAGAGATGTTCTGCCTGATCCTATGTATAATTCCAAGATCGTTACAAAGCTGATCAACAACATTATGCTGGATGGTAAGAAGGGTGTTGCTCAGAAGATCGTTTACGATGCATTCGCAATCGTAGAGGCTAAGACTGAGACAAATGCACTTGAAGTTTTCAACGAAGCTCTTGAAAATGTAATGCCTGTACTGGAGGTTAAGGCTCGCCGTATCGGTGGTTCTAACTACCAGGTTCCTATGGAAGTAAGACCTGAAAGAAGATATACTCTCGGTCTCCGTTGGATGACAACATTCGCAAGAAACCGTGGCGAAAAGACTATGGCTGAGCGTCTCGCAGCAGAGATCCTTGATGCAAAGAACAGCACAGGTGGAGCCTTCAAAAAGAAGGAAGAAACACACCGTATGGCTGAAGCAAACAAGGCTTTTGCTCACTACAGATATTAATTCTCAGCGGTCCAATTATAAACCTCTATTCTATAAAGGAGAAAAGATCGCATGGCTAGAGATTATTCACTCAATAATACCAGAAACATTGGTATCATGGCTCACATCGACGCGGGTAAGACAACAACTACTGAGCGTATCCTGTTCTACACAGGTAAGACTCACAAGATTGGTGAAACTCACGACGGTTCTGCAAC
>JAZQUP010000044.1:0-6558 GCA_045631345.1 Candidatus Avispirillum sp. | reverse complement strand
ACGATCCGACTTGTAGAGAAATTTTAACCAAAATCCGCACCCTAGGGGGGATTATTTTTGTACAATTTTTCAGCACTTTTCACTTCTTTTGACCCGTCGCCAGTTTGTCTCCGGTTGAATCTGGTCTTGTAACCATTCACCCAGCGCAGTAAGCTCGCCTGTAAGACGATTCTCTAACTTGTTATGAGTTGATTGCGATACCGAAATAAGATTCCAGTCCGCCCACTCCCACTGTGGATAATACTTCGCCGGATATATATGATGCACTATCTTAGCCTCTACGTTCCGTCCGTACCAGCCCTCAATAACATCCTTGTATCCATCCAGCCACAATATGTGCTTCCTTTTTTTCTTCCATCTTTGCGAGCCGTAATCCATTATCGACTTTACCCCTTCCTCGTCCACCCATATGTATTATCAAAGATTTGCTATCTAATTTCCATTTTTAAGAATTTCTTATACCAACACCCAAACAACATATTAAAAGGAAATCTGATACCATTTTAAAGAAATTACGGATACCTCAAGCAAACAACAAAAGCCACGAGCGTTAAACCCGTGACTCTTATTGTTGCCGGAAAACTGGAGGCATCCATATGATGAATGAAGCACGTTGTGGAAATATTTTCCACGATACCACTATACCACCGAAATACTTTCAAAAAAGGTCAAATTTGGCTCAAACTTCGTATTACCCCCAGTTTAATACCAGCCTTGGTTATGATTCGTCTTTTCGCCCGTTTCAGCCCTGAGAATGATATTCCGATATCGTTACACATTTTCAGCTTGTCTTTACGGCCTTTAGCATACACATTAACGTAAACATCGTAGTCAAGCTTATCGAGCTCGGATATTGTCTGGCTGATTGCGTTTATCGTGCGTTCAAGCTGTATGATGCCAATACTCGAAGTTAGCCTCACGGCCTTTTGCTCTGTGGGATTGCCCGCCTGATTTCCTTTAGGCTGTCCGTCAGGAGGCGAAGGCGAACCCTCAAGGATCATCATCCGCTCCAGCTCCAGTTCTTTTTTGTAGAACTCATAATTATATAATTCATGTTCAATGTATCTGTAGATTGCTCTGTCTATCATGATATAGTTACCTTCGTTTTCGGCTGCATCAACTCAATGTAGGTGAATGATTTTCTCCACGTACCATTATCAACAACAACATGATGTGTATGTATGTACTTGATTGTGCCCTTAAAAGTCCTGTGCTTAATATCCCGCACAGAGTCTCCGTCAACTGCTTGCTCAATAACTTTAACTGTCTGCCCTATCTGTAGTTGATCTCGGTAATCTTCTATCGCTTTGCGCCTGATTCCGTTTTTTTCCTTGCGTGCATCAAATACCTCGCCTACATAGCCCATTCGGCTCATTTAATCACCTTCTCTATAAATAATATCTGACCAAACAATCATCTGGCGACTCACCATATATAATATCATCTTTCAATGATTCAAGCCGTGATACAACTTCCTTTTCTGTGTAAAGCCTATTTCCGTCTTCATCAAAATACCAACCACTTGCATAATCATAATAAGGCCGTTTCTTAGGTTCTTCGGCTTTAAGCTCGATGCTGTCTTGTAACTGTGAATCCCTTAAGGTAAAAACAAAGTTAGGACGACTACTGCCTTTATTATAAAAAGTATTGCGTCTAACAATTAGCCTGACTGTGCCTTTAAACTGTCTTAGCAAAGAAAAATTAATACCAGTTGACTTATAGCTATGTGTAATTTTGTCGTACCAAAGCCCGCCCCACTCTGTTTGTAAGCCTTCAAATTTTTTTAAAGCCATAGCCTGCACCTTCTCTCAGAACGGCATATCGTCATCAGATTCATCGGCAGGCATAAATTGGGATGCGCCCTGACTCTTACCGCCTGCGAAATAA
Source organism: Candidatus Avispirillum sp. (assembly GCA_045631345.1). Taxonomy (GTDB): domain Bacteria; phylum Bacillota; class Clostridia; order Oscillospirales; family CAG-272; genus Avispirillum. The sequence continues at coordinate 4,671 of JAZQUP010000044.1, read as the reverse complement.
TGTTCGTCTGTCACTATTTGATTGCTATGCACTGTTACTCCGTCCCTGTCGTATGTACTATTTTGCAGTCTGCCTATAACTGTTATCATATCGCCTTTGTGGAAATACTTTTCGAGAAACTCTGCGCCTTTATTAAAAGCTGTACAATTAAAGAAATCTGTTATGTTGGAATTACGTCTAACCGCCAAAGAATACTTTGCAATCCTTGTCCCGTTTTCAAGTATCCTGATATCGGGATCTTTCGTGAACCTACCCATTAAAAACAATTTATTCATTATTGTTGCCCCTCCTAAAAAATAACTGTAATATATCAGTGTCGCTTAACTTCAGAAGCTCGCACAGCTTCCATATGTCTTCAATTTTCAAAGACGATGTTCCCGCTAATTTCTTATAGCATGTGACCTCTGAACAATATAACTGCTGCGCTAAATATTTTCTCGTAAAGCCTTTAGCTTTCAATCTCTTGTTTAACCTCTTAAGCATTAATTCATATTTCATTTTTTAATGTGTACCTTTCCTTGTTCTGGATGTGACTTCTATCATTAAGCCCGTTAATGTCTTTGAATTGTCGTCAAGTCTGTTAATTATTTCTCTGATGAAATTCTCTCCATAATCATTTATCCATTTATTCAGATATTTAAAATAATACTCTGGTATGGGTTGATTATTGTTTAATTGACTGACAATAGTTTTTTGTAATGTATCATCACTATTATCATCATGTATCATGATTGCGCCCTCAGGCGGACTTCCTTTTTCTTTATCATTTACTTTATCATTATCATTTACTTTTACTTTTTCTTTTACTTTATCTTTCTCTTTAGGTTCTGCTTTGGTTATTGTTTGGTTATTGTTTGGTTTTTGTTTGGTTATGGTTTGGTTATTGTTTGGTTTTGCTTTGGTTATGCTTTGGTTTTTTGGTCTGCCTCCTTTAAGCCCGTTTTCGTACCTTTTGTTGTTAGCGTCAATCTGTGGTTTTATAAGCTGAAACATCCCAGAGATCGCCCCGCTAAGGTCATCTTTCTGCCCGTCTAAGGCATAGTGACAAATAGCGGTTATAAGCTCACGGAATGCCGCATCATCTAAACAGTTTGCAGCTTCAATAAAGCTTCTGTAAAATACAAATCCTTCTCTTATGATTTTTTCTTCCATTGCCCACCGCCTTGCTTATTTAATATTTCTTCGTATCTGTTCATTTCTTCTGCTATGATCTGAAGTATTTCCCTTTTATCAGCATGGATAAGCGGGTCTTTTGTTTCATAGTGCTTAATCCATTGTTGTATGTCTTGCTTCAAAAAGACCCATAGTGTCTCATATGTTATCATTCGTCAACCTCCACAATCTCTACCACAACCCTGGGAACAGCCTTATCCACAAAAAACTTGTCTGAAAAGCCCACAATATAATTCCAATTGTCATTTTCGATGAAACCTGCTCTAACAAGAGCATCTTGAAATACTTTATGGAAAAAACCGGAAACATTATCCAAATCCCTTTTCCTGTTTTCCTCGTAAAATGTATAATTAATAATAATCTTTTTGCTTATTTTAATGTCCTTCAGCCATGTACAAAGCCCTAAGATTATTCTGTTCTCTGAGTCCTGTTTCATTTTGTTAGCCTTCAGTCTGTGAACATTCATCGCCGCAATGTACTCATTCAGGGAAGGAAACCTCCCCCAAATGGTTACTTTATACGTCTTGTTATTCTGCTGATTTCCCATCTGCAATCGCTCCCGTGAGTCCGTTGACAATTTGTGTATATTCGTCTACGTCTAAATCCATAATTGATTTCTTGTATCGCTTCTGTATATTCTCCAGCAGTTTTTCTTCAGTCCATCCGAAGCCCTCCGCCAGTTCAACAAGCTCTTTCAGCTTTTCATCGTCCATATAAGACTTTAATCTCTTGCCTTTTTTGTTTTGGTTAAGTATTGCATTCGCTAATTCTTCTGCACTTGCAATAGACGTGTCAATGCCAAATCCGGCCATTCCTAAAGCACGGCCAACCGCAGAAGTCTCGCAATTCTCAATATACGAAGTTTTGTTGATAAAAGAGCTTGATTCTTTTTCGTATGCTGTGCCTGTGCCAAGCAACACCCTCACATCATGCTCGACAGCATAAGCATAATAACCAATTTCCGCTTTGAAAACGCAAATCCCGTTTTCATTTGATAGCATTTCAGTAACAATAAAACCCGTAGGGAATACCGACCTAAACGCCTTAATCCTTTGATTAACTTCGGCATATTCTTTGCCTTTTATGTTGACTGTGCTAATTAATTCATTTGCTTTTTTAATATCTTCAAATGTTATACTCATTCGTCCACCTCCTAAAACGGTACATTCAGCAACTCACAAATAAACGCCATATTGCAGGCCATGTGTTTGTAATGCTCAATGCCTGATTCATCGTCTTTGCTTAACGGGTTTTTCAGAAACTCTATGAAATGCCGTCCTAAAGCGTCTGCATATCTGTCAAGCTCGACTTCCCGCCAGCTCTCAGAGTTTCCGTATTTTTTAACGCCGTATTCCCTGACTTCTGCTATGTCCTTAATGATCTGAGTAGGTACAAGGGAAAATCTCCATTTCCCTGCATCCGCTTTCGCCGTCTGGTCTCTGGCCTCTGATTTTTTGTTACTCTCGCATATTGCATTCCAATCAGCTATAGCCTCTTCTTTTGTGCTATATGCTTTAGTTTGTATTCCACAGCCCAAACAGTAAACATGATATGTAGCTTCTGCATTCCAGCTGATAGCCTTATAAATGTCGGCTTCCCATCCACAGTAAGGACATTTTTTTATTTCTTCGCTCATTTCCTCACCCTCTCCAGATCTTTGTCATTCTCCATGAGTGCCCAAATCGCTGATATAGCTATTAAAGCATCATGATATCCTGCGCAATATTCGTTCCTGTAGCCTCTTTCTGCTGAATCTATCATGTCATTAAGATATTTCTTAAACCTATACGTCAACCTTGCATTCCATTCTTGCGCCGTCTCTTCGCTGGCTTTTATATGTTCAAACCATTGTTTCATTCGAAATATAGGCACATATTCGATGCCGTTGGAATATATATGTTCCGTATCTGTCATTTTATATGACTCCATAAACTCTTCTACTGTCTCAGGAAATTCCATTACTATGTTCATTCTTTCACCTCCTGATTTCTTTAAAACCCATGCTGTCTCCTGACTTTGCATAAGATCAAAAATATTTCTGCCTGTCATTACATAATCGCTGTCAGTCCAGCATCCTGCTTTCAGGTTGTCCCACATTTTTTTATAAATATTGTTCTCCGGTTTCTCTTCCGTCTCGTTTACTCTTTCAACTATTTCCATTTGATCGAGAATAATTTTATAACATTTTGCAGCGGTAGGGCTTTCCAAGAAATTTAAGGCATGATCCCTCTGCCTTCCTATGAATTTTTTTAGGCCTTCCCATCTCCTATAGCTTATATCTTTCATTCTTCTTCCGCTCTCTCTCGTAAAATTTCTTCACAGAAAAAATTCATAATTTCTCTCATGTTATACGTCAAATTGTCAATGGCTTTTTCCAAACTGTCGTAATCTGCTTTTCCGGTTTTTTGTTCTAAATAATTTATCAATCCTCTTGTCAAAATTTCGCAAACTATAGTAAACTGAAACATATCTGCATACATTAGCTCGGTATCTACTTCAAATTTCATTCTTCCACCTCTCCTATTAGCTTTTGCAGCTTTTCTGCTTTCTCTTCATAGACAAATAATTTTTGCCTTATTTCATGAATAATATCCATCATTTCCAGATTAAGGTTCCTTTCATTGTTGTTTAACAAATGATGAATATGTATATGCCGATCACACATAAAACTTAGCTGTACATGTAATGCCATTACCATATTATCGACGTTAGCAATATGATCCTTTGCTTCTGTTCTAAGCTTATTAATATCTGAACCACTCAATAATAAACCTTCCCTTCCACCGTCCGCCTCTGTCCTCAACCTATATACAATATTAAGCATGGCGTCCAATATGGTTCATATTTCGCCAGCTCTTTTCCAAAAAGTATTTCAAACTCATCTTCTGATAAGTTTTCGTACCTTTCGTTGTCCCACAAATAAATTTCTAAATCTGTTTCAAACTCATCCCTGTCCACATAAATTTTATCCTCTTTTATTCCTTGGACACAGTCCAAAAATTCACCTTTTTCCCATGTGAAATTCCATACAGCTTCATAACAATATTCTCCGTCATTAGCATCCTCTGTAGCCAGTATCAATAACGGTAAATCTGGATTTTTTAAAAACAATTTCCTCAACTTGTCTGTCTTATGTAATAAATCTGTCGATAACAATTCTTTCTTGTTCATTTAAAAACCTTCCCTTCCACACTTTTGCGCCCATAGTTATTCGCCTCGGCATGACTATCAAAGAAAATATCTATTCGATTTCCCTTAATCGCTCCGCCTCTATCCTCTACAACATACACATTCCCGTCCAGTTCAATTTCCGTCCCAAAGGCATATGTACTCGGAGCAGCTATCGTCCGTCCCTGTGTCGCATAAGTCCCGCTTGCGGTTATCCCGTCCGACTTCCCGCAGCATTTAGCACAGGCGCAATAAGCCGTAGTCTCAAAAGTCACGGTATAATATTCCCGCTCAGCTTCTACAATTGCCGGATGCGGATCACACAAAGGC
>JAZQUP010000043.1:0-62752 GCA_045631345.1 Candidatus Avispirillum sp. | reverse complement strand
TACTTCGTACCATGTAGCGTCAGCAAAATCGTAATCGAGCTGGCTGGGAGCGCCGTTAAAGGAAATCTTGTCGTTAACTGCGTCGATCACGGGAGAACCGCCGATGTACGCAACAACTTCAAAGTTCTTGCCTGCGCCTGCCTCGTCACCCTTAAGAGTGATTGTGAGAGTATGGTCGCCGGAGAAGAAAGGATCTGTGGAACCGTAAACACCACTGGAATCGGACCAAACGATCTTATCTTCCTTAACAACCTTCTCTTCTACTGTTGCTACTCTTGCAGCGGAAGCGCCTACTGCGAGGCAGCTGAAGAGCATAGCAGCTGTGAGAATTAAAGCTAATGCTTTTTTCATAGGAATAAAACCTCCGTAAAAATTTGGTACTTTAATTGTATCATTGCCCTTCAAAATTGTCAAGCAGTTGAAAACTTTTTTTTGTGTACTTTTGAGATATAGTCCTATTATTAACACCAAAAAATCATCAATTTTCCACACATACCACAACTTATAGTCTGTTTTATAGCTATAATCCACATATATTGTAGGGGTATTTTATACAACATATCACAAGTAGAAAATTTAGGTCTTTTTTTGTTCATTTTGACCACAAACATTTAAAAAACTCCTATTTTTCTGTTTTTTCGCCAACGCAATAGGCTACAACTCTGCGTAACACTTTGCCTGATTCCTTAATAAACTTATATGGGATGAGTTTTTTTGATTATTATGATTAAAACACCCCGTCTCACACAAATACTATCTTCGTAAACCGTTTACACAAGGAAGTTTATTAAAACGGAGAGTGATCTTTTGTGAATATCAAACGCGGAGATATATATTATGCCGACCTGAGCCCCGTTGTTGGAAGCGAACAGGGAGGACTGCGCCCCGTACTTATAGTTCAAAACGACATTGGAAACAAATACAGCCCAACAGTTATTGCCGCCGCCATCACCAGCAAGCTCGGCAAAACAAAGCTGCCCACACATATTGATGTTTTTGCGGACAAGGTTGGTCTGCAGAGAGATTCTGTTGTTCTGCTGGAGCAGATTCGCACCATTGACAAAACCCGGCTGAAAGAAAAAATGGGCCATCTTGACGACGATATGATGCACAGAGTTGATGAGGCAATAACTGTCAGCTTCGGCCTTGGCGGCGAGCGCAATAATTTTTTGGGATAGCTTTAAAATAAAGCATTTATCCCCCCTCTGTACAGTGCGTGATTTTTGTGTTATAATAAAAAATAACAAAAACGCAGGAGGTGGCAATATGAAAAAAGCAACGCTTGTTATTCTATTGCTACTTTTGGCGTTTTTTACTTTTTCCTGCAAAAAGAACTCGGCTGATTCAACCTCCCTTTATTGCGGCGACGACATTATAATTTCTCATAAAGAAAACGGATTTACCATTTTCGGAGGAAGCGCAACCCAGAGGCTCAAGCTTGAAAACACAGACTTTGACGAGCTTGAAATAACTCTTTATTCCGAAAACGGAAAAAGTGCAACTCTTTCTGCAAAAAAAGGACAAACCGCTCAGTCACGCGCAATAGGCGGAAACCTTGCAGCCGTTTCCATTACAGCAGAAGGAAACGAACAGTCCTTTGCCCTTACCAAAAACGGCCTTGATGCTCTGCTTTCATCAGACGTTTGTAATATAACTATAATAGATAATATTAATATTGAAGGAAACCTGCAAATAAACCGTCCTGTTTCCCTCTTTGCGCGCTCTTTTTTGTGCATCAGCAACGACATATATTACATAACCGACAGTGAAGGAGAGCTTAATCTCAGCGGAAATATCTCTGCCGCAAGGCTTGCCGCAAGCGCACCTGGCTCGCACTTGTGGATGCCCGAAAATCTTGTTCCCGAAAAAACAAACCTATATATATGCGCAAAATCTCTCAACGGAGAGGAAATGCTGCCCAATGAAAGAATAGTTACTTCTTTAGAGGAGCTAGCTGAAATTGCCACCATTCCCCCATATTTCAACGCAAAAAAAGAAGCCATAGTTGCCTCGGGCATAGATTTCAAAAACAGCTTCACCATAGATTTCCCCTGCAAGCTTGAAATCAAGAAGAATTGCAAGAATACAGACAAGCTTTCTGTTGCAACCGACAAAAAAGGTGAAATTGAACTTTTGGGAGATTTTAACTACAGAAAAATTAAAATTTCCGCCCCCGATTGCAACATTAAATGGGAAAACTCCTGCAGGCTTGATCTTGCAAGCCAATCCTTTAATGCCGCCAGCCTCAATGGCCACAACTTGAAGAACTACGCCTTGGGCGGAAACGGAAAAAATAAAATCACAGGCGCTGTTATGAAGGGCAACGATGCTCTTTCAAGCGGCAACATTGTATGGGAGGTTAAAAACAACACTCTCAGTGCAACTGTCAGCGGAGTTACTGCTCCGTCTGCGCTAAAAAATGCCAAGTTAGATTTTGAATCTGATGGAGGAAGGATCACCATTGACGCGGTAAGCAAGGGAGATAACGGAGGAATAGACCTGCTGAGCCGACTCGGCACATATGTTACTGTTACTGACAAAAATGGCGGAACCCGCAAATATCTCATTAAAACCGAAATCAAAACAAAGTTGCCTGTTGTTGTTATAGAAACTGAAGGCGGGGTACCCATTGAAGACAAAGAAAACTATGTTAATGCAAAAATTGCTCTGGAAGGCGATTTTTCAGAGGGATTTTCTTCAATGGCAGAAACCGAAGTTAAAATACGAGGCCGAGGAAACTCCACTTGGAATTGGTTTGACAAAAAGCCCTATAAGCTGAAATTCAAAAGCAACGTTTCTCTGCTGGGGCTTTGCGAGGGCAAAGAATGGGTTCTCCTTGCAAACTATGCTGACAATTCTCTTATCCGCAATTATGTTGCTCTTGAAAGCGCCAAGGTTCTTGATAATATGGATTGCTATGCAACTCAATATCCTGTTGATGTTTTCCTCAACGGAGAATATATCGGAGTTTACTCTCTCGGAGAACAGATAGAGGTTGCCGATTCACGAGCGCAGCTTATAAGCAATGCAAAATCTGTTGACACAGGCTTCTTCTTTGAAATTGGCGGGACCTACATTGAGGACGGTGAAAGCTCTTTTTCAACAGCATTTATGAAATGCATTGAGATCCTTGAACCCGAAGGCTCTTCCTTTACCGAAAAGCAGAAAACATATATCAAAAATTATTTCAAGCTGGCCGACGAAACTATTCGCAAAGCCAACGGATATGAGGATTTTATTGACATTGAATCTCTTATTGACTGGCTTATTATGACAGAAATTTCCTTCAACTCCGACGGAGCCATGAGGCGAAGCGTCTATATGAAAAAGGACCACGGCGGAAAGATCAAAATGGGTCCTGTTTGGGATTTTGATATTGCTTACGGAAACAGCGAAACAGACTTTGAAAATTACAACGCCTGGTGCTGTCTTGCAACGGAATATAACTACGTTGATTACAATTGGATTTGCACTCTTATGGAGGACGAGGATTTTGTCGAAATGCTGAGAGTTCGCTGGAATCAGGTCAAAGTCAAGCTATACACAACTTCAATTGAAGCTGTGGAAAAGGGCAGCTCATTGGTTGCTCCCTCCGCAGTCTGCAATTTTGAAAGATGGAACACTCTTGGTCAGAAAGTGACCCTTCAGCCCGATTTTATGACCGAATATGATACATACGAAAAGCAGATCGCTTATCTCAAAGCTTTTATTAACAACAGATTCCGCTGGATAGACGAGCAGCTGAACGCAAATGAAGAAAATCAGGAGAAAGGAGTTTAAATTATGACAATAAACATACCAGGATACGCAAACGACATAATTGAAAAGCTTGAAAATGCAGGCTTTGAAGCATATATTGTGGGCGGATGTGTTCGTGACCAGCTCCTTTCTGCCACACCCTTTGACTATGACATTACAACCTCTGCAAAACCCCATCAGGTTAAGGTTGCACTTGAAGATTATAAAATAATCGAAACAGGAATCAAGCACGGAACAGTTACAGCGCTTGCCGATGGAAATCCCATTGAAATAACAACATTCCGATGCGACGGAGAATACTCCGATCACCGCCACCCCAATAGCGTTACTCTGACAGACAAGCTCTCTGAGGACCTCTGCAGAAGGGATTTCACCATAAATGCCATGGCTTATTGCCACGAAAAAGGTTTGATTGACCTTTTTGGCGGAAAAGAAGACCTTAGCAATAAGATCATACGCTGTGTTGGCGAGGCAGAAAAAAGATTTGATGAGGATGCCCTCAGAATTATGCGTGCGCTGAGATTTGCCGCATCCCTTGATTTTGAAATTGAAGAAAAAACAGCGGCTGCCATAAAAAACAAATACCAGCTTTTAAGCTATGTTTCTGCAGAACGAATCGCAGTTGAATTATCAAAGCTTCTTTGCGGAAAGGCGGCTGCTCGCATCCTCGAGGAATACAGCTATGTCATTTGCCATATAATCCCCGAGCTTAAGGCAACTATAGGACTTGATCAGAAAAACCATCATCACATATATGATGTTTACACACACATAGTCAGGGTGGTTGAAGCAACGCCCCCTGCTCCTCATCTCAGATTTGCGGCACTATTCCACGATATTGCCAAGCCTAAAATGATGACTATAGACGAAAATGGTGTCGGACATTTTTATGGACATCCCAAGGAAAGCGCAATTATGGCAAGGAATATTATGAAGAGGCTGAAAATGGACAACAAAACAATTGACACCGTTTGCCGACTTGTTGAGCTGCATGATGTTCGCCCCGAGGCAACAAAAAAATCTCTGAAAAAATATCTTGCTAAAAACCCCGATGTTGACACAGACGATGTGATGGCTATACGCCGAGCAGATCTTTCTGCTCAAAGCCCTGCTTATCACGATCAGTTTGCATATCTTGATGAAAGCGAAAGACTTATAAACGAAATTAAAAGCTCAGGTTGCTGCCTCAGAATTTCTGACCTTGCAGTTGACGGAAACGACATTGCAAAGCTTGGGGCAAAAGGCAAACAGATTGGCGAAATTTTGAAAAGGCTTCTTTCCGACGTTGTGGAAGAAAAGCTTGAAAACGAAAAAAATGCCCTTATAAAAAGGGCAAAAAAGTTAACAAAGTAATATTGTATACAATCCGCAGGGGCGACCAAAACGGTCGCCCCTGCAATCTTATTATAAATTTTACTGCTCATATCTTGTGAGCCAGCTTGAATCAAGCCCCTGCTCACCCCAATATGCCATTTTTTCTCCGGCCTCGGAAAGCACAATATTTCCATCCTCAATAGTCACTTCAAAAAGGTGAGCCTCTCCTCTTTCACCCACCACAGGCTCGCATCGGAGAAAAATCTTTCCGTCGCCATCTGTTAAAAACGACTGGATCTGATATTTACTTTGAAAAATGTTGAAATATTCATATTCACCATTTTCTGTTGCAGTTATAGTGAATGTATATATTCCCGATGTGGGTCCGATGCCCAGTTGAAGAACTTCGTTTATACCGTCTCCGTCAATATCTCCTTCGCATTTAGGCGTCAGATTATTATAGGATTGCTGCAAATCAAAAACTCTGCCGAACCTCGCTCCGTCCTCAAATGGATATTGCGGCTGGCTATTCTGAGAATACTTATATTTCGGAATATCTGCAGATCTTTGGGCATCAAAATAAAGATTGTTGCCGTTAACCCTGAAAACATAAGCCTCTTCGCTATTGCTGATATTAAGGATAAGCACTTCATCCGTCATAGTATATGTTCCCATAGGAATGTTGCTTGAAAGACCTGAATAGCTGAACATATACTCGCCACGCTCGGGATAAAGAATAATAGAGGGCGCTATAAAATCAACAGTTTCATAGCAGATATATTTCATAACTGCTTCACTTTCTGCATATATTCTGCCAGCTTCCCACATCTTGTACATTACATTTCCGTCAACTACATGCTCAACGTAGAAATAATAATCCTCATCCTCGTTTGCAAAATATCTCATGCCTTCAAGACCTGTATTGTTGGCCATATCCGGAGAAATTACTCCTTTATAGTAAACATTATCGGGAAGACTGCTTTCTCCAAGGCTCATATCAACATAATGCTTGCCTTTATATATGAGTGAAGGACGAATCGCAACCTCTTCTTCGCTGCCAACATCCATTGGCTCCAGCATAAATACGCATCTGTAATATCCGCCGCCGTCATCTTGCGTTCCCATACAAAGATACAGCCAACCATCCTGCTGCTCAAGAAGCAGATAAAGGTCATATGGGCCGTAGTCAGTAGTGAATTTACCCTCCCAGGCTCTCTTGTTTTCTTTTTTCAGAGCCTCAGCAGAATAACCATCTCTCCAGGTGGGTGAGTCAACAATTAACCGATCATCAAAATTGTTTTTATTCAAGGTTGTTTCAACCATTGCCCCAAGGCCAACCCAGTCTACATCACTCTGCCCCTTTTCCCAAAGGAACAGATCGTTTGAAACATCTGAAAATTTCCATATAGGCGCTGCTTCAGGTGTTATTACATAAGAATATATGGGGCTATCGTAAATAACTGCTGCCGCTTTATACTGCTTAACTGTTGTGAGAGGTACACCCTCGGATAATTCAAAATCAACCCACAGCTTGTATTCTGTGCTGTCGCCGTCAACGGTGCATTCCAGCTCAAGTCGATAGAGCCCTTCCTTTGTCATATCAATATGCCAAAGGTTATAAGTTACCTCTCTTTCGGAAAATGGGTGCATCACATGAAGAATAGCATTCCAAAAAGCTTCTGTTACTCTGCAGTTTTTCCATTCACCATTTTCAAAACGAAGAATTTCAAAGGGGGTTCCAAAGCCGATTCCGTTTGCGGTTTTATTTTTCCAGACCACTTCTATATAAGGCTGCGCTCCTGTGAGATCAATTTCTTTGATTTCAACCGAAACTCCCTCAAGCTCGCTCCCGCTGTCAACTATACTGATAGTATCAGGAAGATTCACGCTTACGGGATCGGTTAAAAAGCACACAGCTACTACAACGGACACCACAAGCGCCGCAACAATAATCCAGAATGCAGGCTTTTTATAGCTGAGCACACCTTTGATTCTCGCCTTAACACCAACCTCACCAAAGGCAAGAGGACATGCCGCAATTATTTTTCCTCTGACGCTGCAGGACAAAAGCGCCTGTGAATATGCTTTTTTATTGTCCTCGCACAATCTGCCAACAACCTTTTCATCGCAGGCAAATTCTATATCTCTGCAAAGGAGAATATACGCCACCCACATAAGCGGATTAAACCAGTAAATACTGAGAAGCAGAAATCCCAGAGGCTTCCACAAATGGTCAAGTCGTGAAAGATGAGCTCTTTCATGTGAAAGAACATATTCCTTATCTGCCTCATTCATAGTAGAAGGCAAATAAATTTTGGGATTTATTATTCCTAAAATAAACGGAGTATCAATCCCGTCGGTTATATAAACGCCCTTTTCAGATTTGATTGAAGCCCTGACCCTCAATTTTATACGTATATAGCTGATAAGCGCATACAAAACCATCAACACAGCGCCCAGAACCCAGACACGAGCACAGATTGCAGTTAATATCTGAGATGGGTTTGCGCTGGTCATAGGATTTGGCGCAAGAGTTTCGCTGATGATTGGATTTATAACGCTGTTAAGCGAGCTGACCCCTGTATGAATTTCGGGAATCCCCGGAAACATAAATTCATCCGGCACAGTTTCTGCGCTTGGAATTAGACTTAGTGCGCTTTCAACTGAAAAAGGAAACACAAGACGAAGAGCAACCATTGCCCAAAGAAGACAAACTGCCCATTTGGGCGCCCTTTTAAATATGAAACGCAACAACACTACCACAAGCACAAGCCAGCCTGCAGAAATGCTCATATTAAGAAGCTTTAAGAAAATGTTTTCCATAATCAGCCCTCCTTATATGATTCTATCATTTGGCGGATCTCCGCTATCTCCTCTGCAGATAAAGCCTTTCGCTTTGTGAATGCGGCAAAAAAAGCAGGAAGACTGCCACCAAATGTGTCATCTATAAATTTTTCACTCTGCAAAGCATAAAAATCCTGACGGGATATAAGCGAAGAAACTATTCCACCCTCGTTTTTGAAAATTCCACGCTCGCAAAGCTTTTTCAGCACTGTATATGTAGTGGATTTTTTCCACTCAAGCTCTGCTGCGCATTTTTTAACCAAATCTCCCGATGAAAGAGGCTCACTTCCCCATATAATATCGGCAAATTTCGCCTCAACTACGCCAAGCTTTATTTCTTCCATAATTGCCTCCTTAAGTTTGGTCTACGCCAAATAGACCTTCTGCATCTTTAGTCTATCATAGATAGACCAGTCTGTCAAGAGGGTATTAAAAAACACCGATATTAACATCGGTGTTTTGTTTTAACTAAGCTTATCTAACTTTTGAATGTTTCCCACAACGATCAATGTCATATCAGCGTTAAGCTCTTTTTCAGGATCAATATCCAGACAGACATCCTTTCCTTCTCTGATAGCAACAACATTGAGAGAATATTTCTTTCTGAGATTAAGCTCCTTAAGATTTTTACCAACCCACAGGGGTTTAACTTCAACCTCAACCATCGAAACATCTTTCGAAAGCTCAATTACATCAAGCACTCCTGCGCTGAGTATATTTTTTGCCAGACGCATTCCTGATTCTTTTTCAGGAAAAACAACTTTATCTGCGCCAACACGCTTGAAAATTCTCTGGTGCATTTCGTTTCCGCATTTGGCAACAACTGTTTCAACTCCTGCTTCTTTTGCAAGTGTTATAGCCATAACGCTTGCTTCAAGATTGCTTGCCATTGAAACTATAACCACATCAACATTTGAAATTCCCAGCTGACGAATAACCTCACCATCTGTTACATCAGCGCACTTGCACAAGGGAATATCAGCTTTTGCCACATTGACTATAGATTCGTTGGAATCAACGGCAACAACCTCTGCGCCACTTGCAACTAGCTCCTTTGCAACCGCAAGTCCATATCTGCCAAGTCCAAAAACTGCATATGATCTTCTTGTTTTCATATTTTCCTCCTTCTGCGTTTAACCAACGCTGATATCCTCTGTTGGATTTTTAATAATATTGAGGCTTTTTTTCTTTTTAACATTAAATGCCAGAGCAAGCGATATTGGCCCAACTCTTCCGAGATACATAGTTGCAATAACAACAAGCTTGCCAAACAAATTTAATGAAGGGGTCAGATCTCTTGAAAGACCCACCGTTGCCGTTGCACTGACTGTTTCATAAAGTATATCCATAACACTTCCTTCATTTGATGCGCAAAGAAGAACTGTGGATATGAAAAATATTGAAAAAGCCATAAATGCAACTGCCGCCGCTTTATTAACCGATTCCCTTGAAACACTTCTGTTAAAAAGTGTAACTTCATTTTTTCCTGCTATAGTGGAATAAGCAGATGCTGCCAGTACCACAACTGTTACAGTTTTAACACCACCGGCTGTTCCTACGGGAGAACCGCCTATAAACATAAGCAACAAAGAAACTATAGCCGAAGGATCCGTCAACTCACTTTGAGATATAGTTGCAAATCCTGCTGTTCTGGTTGTTACCGATTGAAAAACAGAAGCTTGGAGCTTTTGCCCAAATGTCATATCTCCAATAGTCAAAGCATTATGATATTCAAAAATCATAAACGCCACAGCTCCTGCAATTATAAAAATCGCAGTTGCACTAAGCACGATCTTGCTATGAAGAGTGAGCTTATTAAAGCATTTTAGCCCCATAGATTTAATGCTTCTGAGAACACATATTATATCCCACCAGACAATATATCCAAGGCCTCCCAAAATAATAAGCAGGCAGGTTACTGTATTTACGGTTGGATCAGAAACATAGTCCATCAAACTGTTTTCGCCGATTATATCCATTCCCGCATTGCAAAATGCCGAAACAGAATTAAAAACCGAGATCCAGATGCCTCTTGCCCCAAACTGACGAACAAACACAGGCATATAACACAATGCGCCTGCGCCCTCAATGATCAGAGTTCCCAAAAGAACTTTCTTTACAAAGCGTATCAACCCAGACATTGTATTAAGATTAAAAGCATCCTGAATAAGCAATCTGTTTCCAATACCAACTTTGCGATGCAACGCTATGAGAAAAGCCGACATAACTGTTATAGTTCCAAGACCGCCTATCTGAATGAGCAGAAATATGACCACCTGCCCAAAAACGCTCCACGTGGTTGCAGTTGGCAAGGTTACAAGTCCTGTAACGCAGGTTGCAGTTGTTGCAGTGAAAAGAGCATCAGAATATGCCACAGCTTTTCCTGTTGCAGAGCTTATGGGCAACCACAAAAGAAAGCTGCCTATAAGAACAACAGCCAAAAAGCTAAGCATTATTATCTGAGTAGTAGATAATTTTTCTTTTCGTTTCATCACATCAGCCTTTTCTTTTTTATTTAACTGCTTTTTTCAGCTTTTCAACAATTTTCACCATACCAAGAGTGTCCAGCTCACAGTAGCGAAGCAGGCATCGGCGAATCTCCTCAGCCCTCTCAGGTGTTTCATCTGCAAGAGTTGAATAGCAAAGCATCGCCTGATTTCCGTTATGGATTTCAGAAAGATTATCATAAGAAAGCTCAGGATCATCAGGATAGAGCGCAGGAAGAACCGCCTTCATTGAAAAGGAGCCTTCCATTCGTCTGTCATAATATATTTTTTTCTGGAAAGGAACCATCAGATCGCAAATATTATCCCTGATCTTTTCAAGAGGCTCTCTTATATATTCAAACATATTTGCAAGACCACTAACAACCATTGTTTCAAACTGCTTGTTATAAGCAACAACACATGCGCCATCGGGAATATCAAGAACAAGCTGGCGAGCAAGAGCTTCTCTGGGGTCTGCTTCGCCTCTCGCAAGAAATTCACGATGCTCAACCGATGCGCCCTCATGCTCTATAACGTGAAGCGAATACTGAAACGCAACCTGCTCAAATGGATGCATATTATCGCTTGGGGGCACGGGCGGCTGCCACGATTCAAAATCCAGAAAGCAAAGAGGATACCAAAGAGAATCAAGAAACGCTGAAAGCTCTTTTTTCTTAACTGTAGGCAGAGCCTTATCCATAGACATTCTTATCTGCTTTTTCTGATTTTCTGTTAAACGGCTATCCGTTCTTATATCACTATAGCCGATCTTGCCCTCGTTATACATCTGCAGCTTTGTGTTTATATTAAGTCTGGCAACCTTGAAAACATTGGGATATGGCATATCCTTTGTGCAATGCTCAAAATATTTGCAAGAATCGGGGTTAAAGCAGTTTTTATGCAGATCAACCTCAGGCTCTCTGTCCGATAAAAGAGTTTCGCCAAGAATTCTTGAAAAAATATATGACTTCTCCTTCAAGGCATTTGCATCGTCAGTTAAATCAAAAGAAGCAAAAAACTCTCTCGGAGCAATTTCTCCCTGCTTAACAAATTCCTTTCGGGGCAAAAGGAGAAATACTCTTATATTTTCAAGCCCTGACAGCTCTGCCGCTGCCATAATCAACCCCGCCTCACGAGAGAAAACTCTGCGAGGATTGAGAGCCGGATATGAGAAATATATAACTGTTTTTCCGTTTTTCAGCGCAAGAAGATCCGCTGTGGCAACAGCTCCCCCTGCCTTAAAGGCAGGACGCTTGATGACAGTTGCCCCTTTGCCAAGTAGCTTCATTGTTTCTTCTGCTCGCTCTGAGGGATCATCTGCAAAAACAGTTTTTCCGCCTTTTATATAATTCTGCGCAAGCGCAGAAAGCTGAGAGCACACTTCTCCCTGCTGTAAATTTTCGTTTTCCTGTAGCCAGAGAAGCTTTCTGCATCTGCAGCCAACTCTGAACTGTTCATTAGTTAAATAGTTTTTCATAATAGCCATTTTAACACAAAAATGCTCTGTAATCAAGAGTGCAACTTCATTGACATATATTTTTGCCTATGATAAAATTATAAAAACATTGATCGTACAAAAAACGGAGGAGACTATGAGCTGCTACGAAAAAATGATACCACAGCCCAAGCTTTACGTTGAAAAATCAATCAAAAAACACCTTTATACTCCCACGATCAGCGGAGATTTCAGTTCTGTGGCAGATGCTTTCAAGGATTACGCCCAGAAAGCTTACAATCTTGAGTTTTCTGAGGGAAACCATATTGTTCTCAGCCACAGCAGCTCCCTTGAGAAAGGCGAATATGCTATTGATGCAACAGAAGAATATATAAAAATATCTGCTTCCGACAGCGAGGGAGCAAACTATGCCCTTTCTTCTCTTTTACAAATAATTGAAGAAAAAAACGGCAACATCTGCCTTGACGATGTTGAAATCCGTGACAAAGCCGACAACAACTACAGAGGATTGATGATAGACTGCGCCCGCAACCACCATCCCCTCTCTCTGCTAAAAAAATATGTTGACCTTTGCTGGTTTTATAAGATCAAGTATCTTCATCTTCATTTTACAGATAACGAGGCATACACTCTTCCTTCAAAAGTGTTCCCCTTGGCAACAAGCGCTGAAAACAACTATTCAGAGGCTGAAATTGCAGAGCTTGTTGAATATGCTTATGAAAGATGCGTACAGTTAGTTCCGGAAATTGACACTCCCGGACATACAAAAGCTATTATCAAAGCATACCCTGAGCTTTGCAGCACAGAGGGAGGCTCCATCATCTGCCCCCACCCCGAAAATATTGAGCAAATTAAACAGCTTTACATAGAGCTTTGCAATATGTTCCCCAATTCAGAATATATCCATATCGGCGCTGATGAATCTGATATTATGCAATGG
This sequence comes from Candidatus Avispirillum sp., assembly GCA_045631345.1. GTDB lineage: Bacteria > Bacillota > Clostridia > Oscillospirales > CAG-272 > Avispirillum. Next base: position 49,953 of record JAZQUP010000043.1, on the reverse strand, counting down.
AACAATTGCGAAAAATGTATTGAATACGGACGTGAGCTTGGCATAAAAAAAGAGGAGATCGAACCTTATTTCTGGCCTGATTGGCATTATGCAGAGCTGCTTTTCAGCCATTTTATAAATGAAATGGCAAAAACTATTGTTGGAATGGGAAGAAAGCCTCTTGTTTGGGAGGGCTTCACAAAAGAAGTCAACGACCATCTCACCCGAGATATAACAGTTATGGTTTTTGAAAACTTTTATCAAACCCCCGCTTCACTTATCAGAAACGGATTTGATATAATCAACTGCTCATGGCGCCCCACTTACGTTGTTGTTCCCACATATCATTGGGATAAGGAAGAATGCTATAATTGGGATGTTGGATCTTTTTCTGCAGTTCATCCCGATTCTCCCTACTATAACGGATATTTCAGACTTGAAACTCACGAAAAAATAAAAGGCGGTCAGCTTAACGCATGGGGAGATTTCCTCGGAAATCTTGAAAATGGTCTTCAGATAGAATTTGACGCTCTGCAAGACAGACTCCCCTCAATTGCGGAAAACACCTGGAACAATAAAAAACAAAGAGGCTACGAAAAATTCCTATGCGCTCACAATCAATGCAACGAAATTTTAAACAGGATACTAAATAATGCTCTGTAAAGAAAAAATTAACTCTATCCTTTCGGGAGTTGAAACGATAGTATATAAAAACATTGACTCCACAAACAACGAGGCAAAAAAGCAAGCACGTCTTGGTGAAAAAATGCCGTGTCTTATCTGCGCAGAAACTCAAAGCGCAGGCAGAGGGCGCCTTGGCAGAAGCTTTTATTCTCCTGAGGGCACAGGACTTTATATGAGCCTTGCATATATTGCAAAGGGAGATATGGCAAGCGCTGTCACCATAACAAGCGCTGCTGCTGTTGCAACTGCAAAAGCAATAGACAAGCTTTGCGGCACCGATTGCAAAATAAAATGGGTAAATGATATTTATGTGAATGATCGCAAAGTTTGCGGAATATTGGCAGAGGCTGTGAGCAGAGACAGCGAAAACGTTATAATCGTTGGCATAGGTATCAATTGCACAACTATAGACTTTCCTGATGATATAAAAAGCAGAGCAGGCTCTGTGGGAATGGTTGACAGAAGCGCTCTTGCCGCAGAAATCACCAAAAATCTTCTTGTTTATGCAGAAGACTCTTTCGATCGCAGTTGGCTTGCAGAATATAAGGATCGCTCAATTGTACTTGGTCGTGAGATCACATATATTGAAAACGATGCCGAGCATATTGCCTTCGCAACAGACATTGACGAAAACGGCGGGCTTGTTATAAACGAAAAAGGCAACAAAAAAACTCTATTCACAGGAGAGATAAGCATTAAGCTTTAAAAGCTTGATTGCGATATATCAGACATACAAAAAACCTCTTGCAAAAGCAAGAGGTTTTCTTATGTTACATATTTTTAAGCAATTCAACAAGGAAATTATAGAATTTTTCAGCTGATTTAAGGTTCAGCTTTTCCTGAGGGGTATGAACATCGCTCATATCAGGTCCGATAGATGCCGCATCAAGATCGGGCTTCTTGGAAATAAGAACTCCGCATTCAAGACCTGCGTGAATTCTCTGAACCTTCATTTCCTCACCTGTTATATCCTTCCAAACCTGGCACATCTTATCTCTGAGAGCAGATTCAGGAGTTTTGTCCCATCCGGGATATTTTCCTATGATCTCAACCTTTGCTCCACACTGAGTTGATACATGCGCTGCCTTTGCGCTGAGACGATCACGATAATCATCATCATATGCACGGAAGGAAAGAACTACATCAATGTTGCTGCCGTTTGTTCTGACAACACCGAAATTATCGGAAATTGTGGGAGGAAGACCCGGTTCATCGGGGCAACGGTCAAGAACTCCGTTGGGAACGCCATTGAAATAATCAATAATATTATTTGTGAACTTCTGAGAGAACGCTTCAGCGCCATCATCAGAAATTTTTTCAAATGTTACCTTTCCATCAGGAGAGCCAGCAATGATTCCGGGCGCAACCAGATCAACTGCGCTCTTCATCTGCTCATAGTTGCCGCCGCACACAGTTATAGTACAGCTGCGGGGAATAGCATTGTCCTTTTCTCCACCGTCAATGGAAACAAGACGATAAGAAGGAACTTCTTCCATAAGCTTCATAGCGTGAGCTGCAGCAATAATTGCATTAACTCTCACCTCAACAAAATTGTCTATATTAACTCCGCTGTGTCCACCCTTAAGGCCTGAAATTGCCAGACGATATACAGGAGCAGAAACAAATTCCTTTTCTCCGCCATCAAAGCCGATATTCATACGAAGTCCACCGCAGCAACCTGCTGTGATGATACCCTCTTCTTCTGAATCCATATTGATAAGATATTTTGCCTTGCAATCTGAAAGATCTATTGCATCTGCGCCGAAAAGACCTGTTTCTTCATCAGATGTGAAAACACATTCAAGAGCAGGATGAGCAATAGTGTTATCCTCAAGAAGAGCAAGCATATATGCAACAGCAATTCCGTTGTCAGCGCCGAGGGTTGTTCCGTTGGCACGAAGAAATTCACCATCATTTATAATTTCAACACCGTTTGAAAAATCACATTCAACGCCATCATCGCAACAGCACACCATATCTGTGTGGCCCTGAAGCATAACAGCATCGTGATCTTCGTAGCCTGTAGTTGCAGCCTTGCGGATTATAACATTATCCATATGATCACGAGTGTGATCAAGGCCGTTTTCTTTAGCAAAAGCGCAAAGATAATCTGCAATTTTACCGCAAGATCCTGAAGGACGGGAAATTTTTGAAATTTCATAAAAATATTCTAAGTAGTTCATAAAAATAACCTTCCTTTGAACTAAATAACTCATTGTTTAAAATAATTGTAGCACAAAAGCGAACTATTGTCAAAGGATGAATTTTCTTCTTTTGCTTGACAACCTTAATTTTCTTTGATATAATACCACATGCGCTGATATAGCTCAGCTGGCAGAGCACGTCATTGGTAATGACGAGGTCATGGGTTCAAATCCCACTATCAGCTCCAGAAAAAAGCACCTGCAAAAGCAGGTGCTTTTTTTCTGGAGTTGATAATTGAAAAGGATCTGAAAAGGTGGTAACATATCGTGGCTGCGATTAAAACTCCCTAAACGGGAGTTTTTAGCCCGTTGCGTTAGTCTGACCACGAATATTTAGATACGCTAACCCACAAAAAGTTGAAAATGCAATTTCGCACCTGCGTGAGCAGGTTCAGCTCAAAAAGCACCTAAATGTTGAAAATCCAAGCAAAATGCGATATAATGAATAATAAATTCTCAGAAGGGAGGACACGCTGTGAAAAAGAAAATCACAATAGGCATTCTCGCTCACGTTGATGCAGGCAAAACCACTCTCAGCGAGGCGTTACTATATGCATCGGGAAGAATCAGAACCTTAGGGCGAGTAGACCACAAAAACACCTATCTTGACACAAATGCCATTGAGCGTGAACGTGGAATAACTATTTTTTCAAAGCAAGCACGTTTTTCAAGCAAAAACTGTGATTTTATCCTTCTTGATACTCCAGGACACGTAGATTTTTCTGCCGAAACAGAACGCACACTTTCTCTTCTTGATTATGCCGTGCTTGTTATCAGCGCAACGGATGGCGTTCAAAACCACACCAGAACACTTTGGCAGCTGCTTGAGCATTACGGCGTTCCTACCTTTATTTTCGTTAACAAATGCGATGTTTCGATTAAGCTGAAGGAAGAAATTGAAAAAGAGCTTTCAAGCATTATATCTTCCTCTTGTGTTGGATTTCTGGAAGCAGAAGAACGAGACGAGCTTGAAGGAAAATTGGCTTTCGTTCACGAAGATTTTATGAATAGCTTTCTTGCGGGAGAAGGCATTGACGACGAAGATATAGCATATCTTATAAGCCAACGCAAGCTTTTCCCTTGTCTGTTCGGCTCCGCCTTGCGAATGCAAGGAATTGATTTTTTACTTAAAACTTTGGATAGATACACGCTTTCACCCATATATGATAATGACAATTTCGGCGCAAAGGTTTATAAAATTTCACATATCGGCGCAATCAGGCTGACTTATATGAAAATAACCAGCGGAACTCTTTCCGCTCGTGATGAAATCTGCTATCTATCGGAAGATGGCGTTCGTATCACAGAGAAAGTGAGTCAGATAAGACTTTACTCAGGCGATAAGTTTGAGCAGACAGATGCAGTTTCAGCAGGTGAGATCTGCGCTATCATCGGGCTTTCAGCCTCTTATGTCGGTCAGGGATTGGGACTTGAGCAGGATGCCGCAAATCCCTTGCTTGAGCCTGTATTATCCTATGCTATTCACCTTCCTCCTGAATGCGATACACGAGTGTTTTTCCCAAAGCTTAAAGAGCTTGAGGAAGAGGAACCCTCCTTGCACCTTATGTGGAACGAAGAGCTTTCTCAGATAGAAGTTCGACTTATGGGCGAGGTACAAACCGAGCTTATAAAAAGGCTTATCAGTGATCGCTTCTCAATTGACTGCACACTTGGCGCAGGAAGAATATTATATAAAGAAAAGGCTAAAGAAAAAGTTATCGGCGTCGGCCATTTTGAGCCTTTACGCCATTATGCAGAAGTGCAGCTGCTGATTGAGCCTCAGCCCAAAGGCACAGGGCTCATATTTGACACTAATCTGCCTGAAAATATGCTAAGCCTTAACTGGCAAAGACTTATACTGACCCATCTTTACGAAAAAGACCACCGGGGCACTCTTACCGGTGCGCTGCTAACCGATACGAAGATAACTCTTGTAGCAGGCAAAGCGCATCTTAAGCACACCGAGGGCGGTGACTTCCGTGAAGCAACATACAGAGCAGTCAGACACGGACTTATGAAATCTGGATGCACCCTGCTTGAACCATATTACAAATTCAGGCTTGAGGTTCCCACATCTTGCGTTGGCAGAGCCATGTCCGACCTGCAAGCCAGATCTGCAAACTTTGAGCTTGATTATTCCGACACAGAAAACACCGTTATATGTGGCACAGCTCCTGTTGCAACCATTCATGATTATCCGCGAGAAGTAATTTCCTACACTCGTGGCGATGGCAGATTGTTCTGCACATCAGATGGTTATGAGCCATGTCACAATCAGGAAGAAGTTGTAGCTATGGCGGGCTACGATCCTGAAGGCGATCTTGACAATCCTCCTCATTCCGTATTTTGCGCCCACGGCGCAGGATTTACTGTACATTGGAGTGAGGTTGACAGCTATAAGCATCTTGATGTTGACATAAAAGATTCTCCCGAGGGAGAGATAATTCTCCCCAAGGTATCCACCTTGGCGCGCAAATACAGCATAAGCGACGAGGATCTTGAGGCTATTATGCTTCGCACATATGGTCCCATCAGGCGCAAGCGATACAGCGAGCCACACATAGTGTCTGTAGACAAGAAAGAAAAGCCACGCAAATCAAAAATAAGAAATTCCCACAGAAATATGGTGATAATTGACGGCTACAATCTTATCTACTCCGACGAAACTTTGAAAAAGACCGCCGAATACAGCCTTGAAAAAGCTCGTGATGACCTTATGAACCTGCTCAGCAGTTATGTTGCATATACCAAAACCGAGCTGGTGCTTGTTTTTGATGCTTATCTTGTTCAGGATAACAAAGGAACTGAATTTATGCACGACGGCTACAAGGTTGTTTATACCAAGGTCGATCAGACTGCAGATGCATACATTGAAAAGATGATGTATAAGCTGGGACCTGACTACAGTATACGAATAGTAACTGACGACAGGCTTTTGCAATTCTCTGCGGTACATTCGGGCATCTTTCGTATGACTACAAAAGAATTCATAGAAGAACTGACACGAATCGGCAACGAAATAATAGAATTCGCACGCAAGCTTGCGGAATGTAAGGGTTGATATAGTTAATTATTTATATGGTGTATTTTTTAGGAATACCTACAACCGGATTTGAAATTATTCTTGATGTTGCAAAGACAAAACTACCCGAAGAAGAGACAAAGAAAACTCTTTTTCGGGTAGTAATTTTTTATAGTGATATTCTGCGCTAAACGCACAGAGTAATATTTCCCTTTCAGGAAGTGATATTGAAACCTTACGGTTACATATTTATATTTTTTCTCTTTCTATCCACCCAAACAAGCACAGCAGATATTGCAAAACAAACAGCAGAAACTATCGCAACTGCCATCCAATTAACCGCTACGATTCCTGTTATATTAAACTCACCGGTTTCGCCGTCCTGAAGTTTTGAAAACACAGAAACTATATCAAATATAAGCGCTGCTGCGAAAATGCCTGCAGATCCTATTTTCCAAAGAGAAACCTTATTTTCTCCTCGCTTAGCAGGAGCAAGACGCTGAGAACGGAAATCCACAGATGTTGCAACAAAATATGCAGCGCAAACAAGTACCAATGTTTCGGGAAGCATATACGTTGCATTGTAAATAAAGGAATATCCAAGGGCTGCCGCCGTGGGAATTGAAAATCCTGCCCAAACGGTAAATCCCGAAACAACGTGGCAAATATATCTTGCGCTTCCTGCGCAAATTGCCCCCGTTACAAGAGCAGCAGAAGGATTTTTGATTTTTCTTGCAAAACCTGCAACACCTATAAGGCCAAACGCCAGCAAATAATCAAGAACGATTATTGCCGCAAGACTGAGCCCGTCAGAAAAATAACTGAGGGGCGAAGGATCAATTATAAGCTGAAGCGTTCCGTGAACAAGACCTGTGAAAAGTCCCCACGGCACACCGTATCTGATTGCTATAATAAGTATGGGAAGCAGCGAAGCTATGGTGATGCTTCCGCCATATGGCAGTGATGCCAGCTTCAAAAAGCTTAGAACAGTTGCAAGCGCAATCATCATTGCGCTTTCTGTCAGCTTTAATGCTAAATTTTTGTTTTTCATTTAAAAATACTCCTTTCTGTTCCAGATTAAAGAGCAAAAAAAACACCCTGCCGAAAAGCAGGGTGCAATAAAAAAGCATAACAATATAAAAATCGTGCTTAAACAATGCTCCCTACGCCGGAATTACCCGTATCAGGTTAAAGGGTTCGGAACTTTTCCGTCTCAGCCGATTTGAAAATCAGCACCCCTGTATTGAATTTTTTGTAGCTACGCCATTATATTACCACCCAAATTACTCTATGTCAACAGCTTTTTTCGGGAATACTGTTATCACAAAAAATAAGGACGGAAATAAACATGGATGGTAAAATCAAAATGCCTGAAAAACTTGCTGAAATTTTATCCAAAAATGAAGCTGAAATGATCTTCTTTGATTCCCTCTCGTTCGATGAAAAGAAATTATATATCCAAACAAAATCATCAGACTCAGCTATACGAATAAATTAAGTTTATAGATATATGCATGAGGGGGGCCAGGGAGAACTTTTCCTCGAAAAGTTTCCCCCGGATATATCCATAATTTCAGTTTATCCCAATAACAGCGCCCATGGTGCCACGGATTCCGCCTGTTGCTCTGTGTGAATGATAGAGATAAGGCTTGCATCGAGTGCACTCTGAAATAACATCAATCTTATCAATGCCTGCGCTGTGGAGAATAGTTTCATTCATCTTGGGCAGATCGGCATAATAAGATCCATCTCTTTTTTCTATATGTAAAAAAGCAAAATCAGCGCCCTTTGCCGCCTTAACAGCTTCAACAAAATCCTCACCAACCTGAAAGCAGCACTTGTGAATACAAGCGCCAACAGCGGCTTTAATATCACTTGCGCCAAGCTCTTTCATTTTCTCTATTGTGCAAACACTAATGTCAGCAACTGTGCCCTTCCATCCTGCATGAACAGCCGCAATAACGGGAGAGCCATCTGCTTTTTTGCCACACATAAGAATAGGTGTGCAGTCTGCAACTCGCACAAGAAGAGAAACGCCCTTCCTGTCTGTTACAAATCCATCGCACTCAAAGGGAACATCACGAACACTGCCCTCTCCGATATTTTCCTCTGTAACATAACGAACAATATTCGAATGTATCTGCGGGGTGCAAACAACATTTTCGCTGACGCCTGCAGCACGGCAAAGAATAGCAATGTTTTCGTTTACCAGCGAATCATCATCACCACGGAAAAAGCCTGTATTCATAGAAGCGGTGTGCGAAAGAATACTTTTTCCCCCAAGCCTTGTGGAAAACCCGTGGGAAACTCCGCTAATATCCAAAGCATCAGATTGCCATATTCCTTTTTTATATGTGAACATAGTATTGCCCCTTTGTTGTAGTTTATTATTATTCTATCATATAAAATTTGATTTAACAATATTATTTGTTTTTTGATAAGCTTGATCCCTTATTGTCAGTGGCAGTATAAGATTATAAGTTGAGGTCAAATATTATAAAAAGCTCCTCAAAAGAGGAGCTTTTTAAATATGCAATTGAATTACTTGATGATTTCGCCGTAGCAAACGCCGAATGCGCAAGCTGCATTGGATTCGTCTGTGTCGATATGCATAGCAGCAGCGAAATTGGGATTAACACGAACAACAACATCACCGAAGATTGTGCTTCTTGTATCGTTTTCGATCTTAACGCTAACGATCTGCTTATCCTCAACACCAAATACCTCTGCATCAGCAGGTGTGATGTGGATGTGGCGCTTAGCAACGATAACGCCCTCAGAAAGCTCTACTTCGCCGCAAGGACCAACGAGCTTGCAAGCTCCGCTTCCTGCAACATCGCCGCTTTCGCGAACAGGAGCAGCAACGCCAAGAGTACGAGCGTCTGTGAGAGAAACTTCTACCTGGCTTGCAGGTCTTGCAGGTCCGAGAATGATAACATTGGGAATGGACTTCTTGGGGCCAACTACAGTTACTCTTTCTTCGCAAGCAAACTGACCGGGCTGGCTGAGATCCTTCTTATGTGTAAGTGTTGCGCCCTCACCGAAGAGGATAGCGATATGCTCAGCAGAAAGATGTACGTGACGAGCACTTGTTTCAACTAAAACTTTATTTTCCATGGGACTAAACCCTCCTAACATTATTCTTTACTTAATTATACCACCGTTCTGAAGGGAAATCAACTGAATTATAATCTTTATCTGTATAAAAATGTACTGATTTTTTCAAAAAACTGTTGTAAATAAAAGTATATTATGTTATAACTAATATGAAAGATTATGTCGGCCTAAAAAGTCGGCAAGTTATATAAAGAAAGGGTTTTAACCAATGAACTACAATAAGAAATCTGTTGAAGACATTGAAGTTGCCGGCAAAAAAGTCCTCGTTCGTTGCGACTTTAACGTACCCCTCAAGGAAGGCGTTATCACAAACGATAAGAGAATCGTTGCTGCACTCCCCACAATCAAATATCTGATGGAAAAGGGCGCAAAGGTTATCCTTTGCTCTCACCTTGGCAGACCCAAGGGTGAATACAAGCCTGAATTCAGCCTTGCTCCCGTTGCTGCTCGCCTCTCCGAGTACCTCGGTAAGGAAGTTAAGCTCGCTCAGGACCCTGAAGTTGTAGGCGAAAACGCTCGTGCTATGGCTGCAGCTCTTGAAGCTGGCGACGTTATGCTTCTTGAAAACGTTCGTTACAGAAAAGAAGAAACAAAGAACGAAGAGAACTTCACACGTGAACTCGCTTCCCTTGCAGAAGTATTCGTAAACGACGCATTCGGTACAGCACACAGAGCTCACTGCTCCACAACAGGTGTTGCTTCCTACCTTCCCGCAGTTTGCGGCTACCTCATTGAGAAGGAAATCAACTTTATGGGCGGCGCTCTTGCTAATCCTAAGAGACCCCTCGTTGCTATCCTCGGTGGCGCAAAGGTTTCCGATAAGATCGGCGTTATCACAAACCTCATTGACAAGTGCGACACACTTATCATCGGTGGTGGTATGGCATACACATTCATGAAGAGCCTTGACTACAGCATCGGCACATCTCTTCTCGAAGCTGACCAGGTTGAAAACGCTGGTAAGATGATGGCAGACGCAAAGGCTAAGGGCGTTAAGTTCCTTATCCCTGTTGATAATAAGGTTGGTCTTGAATTCGACGAAAACACAGAATCTCAGGTTGTTGAAAGCTGCAAGATTCCTGAAGGATGGATGGGTCTTGACATCGGTCCTAAGACACAGAAGCTCTTTGCTGACGCTCTTGAAGGCGCAGGCACAGTTATCTGGAATGGTCCTATGGGCGTTTCTGAGTGGGACAACTTCGCTGCTGGTACAATCTCCGTAGCTAAGGCAGTTGCTGAATCCGGTGCTATCTCCATCGTTGGTGGCGGCGACTCCGTTGCAGCAGTTACAAAGCTCGGCTACAGCGACAGAATGAGCCACATTTCCACAGGCGGCGGCGCTTCCCTCGAATTCCTTGAAGGTAAGGAACTTCCCGGTATAGCTGCTCTTATGGACAAATAATTACAAACAAATGAAAAGCGGCGGGAGACCGCCGCTTTTAAATCAAAATTCAATAAAGAGGTATACTGAAATGAACAAGGCTACTCGGAAGGCAATTATCGCCGGTAACTGGAAAATGAATATGACACCCTCCGAGGCAGCAGCTGCAGTTAAGAAAACAGCTGAGCTCGTAGCAGGCAAGGATGGATGCGAGATCGTTCTCTGCGTTCCCTTCGTTGATATCGCAGCTGCAGTTGAAGCAGCTAAGGGCACAAACGTTAAGATCGGTGCTCAGAACGTTCACTTCGAAGCTAAGGGCGCTTTCACAGGCGAAATCTCCGCAGCTATGCTCACAGAGTGTGGCGTTGAATACGTTGTAATCGGCCACTCCGAAAGAAGACAGTACTTCGGTGAAACAGACGAAACAGTTAACAAGAGAACAAAGGCAGCTCTCGCAGCAGGCCTTAAGGTTCTTCTCTGCCTTGGAGAGGTTAAGGAAGAAAGACTTGCAGGCATCACAGACGAAGTTGTTTCTATGCAGACAAAGCTTGACCTTGCAGGCATCTCCGCTGAAGATATGAAGAACGTTATCATCGCATACGAACCCGTTTGGGCTATCGGTACAGGTCTCACAGCTACTCCCGAGCAGGCTGATGAAACTTGCGGCGTTATCCGTGCAACACTTGCTAAGCTTTACGGCGCAGAGGTTGCAGAAGCTACAACAATTCAGTACGGCGGTTCTATGAACGACGCTAACGCTGCTGAGCTTCTCGCTAAGTACCACGTTGACGGCGGTCTCATCGGCGGCGCTTCTCTCATTCCCGAAAAGTTCGACGCTATCGTTACAGCTGCTAACTAATATTTATTGCAAAAAACAAACCCCGCAGAAATCTGCGGGGTTTTTATTATTTCTTAAAGAGTTTTTTAAAGATATTCTCTCTCTTTGTCAATTTAACGCTTGAGGGTTGGGGAAAAGGTTTATCTAACACCCAAGGCAATGCTATATTGTATACGGAAATGGTGAAATAATCTGATGTTTGTTCATTTGGAGAAGCAAATCCTTCTGTAATAACAAGTGAAATAAACATATCATCCTGTATATCTATCTCGTACTCTCCCATACGGACTACTTTTCCGCTGACCGTGTAGTCAACATTAATATAAATTATTTCGTTATCACTTTCCACGCTGGATATTTCATCGGGCTTAGATATGTCTATTCCGAATTCTGCAAAGAATGCTTCAAGCTTGGGAAGTTTCCCTTTTATCTGGGCGTAATAATTTTCACAGCCATCACATTCACAAAGAGAGTGGGTTTCGTAATACGATTTTGTTTTTTCTACGTCAACTTCAAAAATGTATTCGTCCTTCTGAATTTTGATCATAGTAACACCACCTTTATTTTATTATACAATGTATTGATAGTTTTGGCAAGGAACTTTTAGGGAATTTCGCCCATTGCGATGGGCGACCAAGAAACTCCGCCTCTTGGAACACCTATTGAGATGGGCATCTTAGGGCGCTACCCTAAGAATCCGCGACCTTTTTTAAAAAGGTCGATAAAACGCGTAATTTGGGGTAGTGGAAGCCTTTAATCTCAAGAAAATTAATCAAATTTTCTTCAACTCCTTGACAAATACGCATCAAATATTATAATTTACTTATATAGTATAATGCTATCTCTGTGAGAAGAATAGTCTGCCTGTGTTTTGGTGGATGCTAAGAAAGGAATGGAGATTTTTATGAAGAAAAAAGTTGGTATTATCGGCTTCGGCGGCATGGGTAAATGGCACGCAGGAAGCATTACAGGCGAGCAGAAATTCTGCGGTCTCAAGTTCAACGAAAGCGATGCTGTTGAACTCGCCGGCATCTACGATATTGATCCTGAAAAGATGGAACAGGCTGTTAACTTCGGTGTTCGCACATACGAAAGCAGAGAAGCTCTTCTTGCTGACCCTGCAATTGATATCGTTGTTATTGCAACTCCCAATGATGTTCACGAGGAGATCGCTTGCGATGCATTCAACGCAGGCAAGCACGTTATCTGCGAAAAGCCCGTAACTCTCTCCTGCGAATCTCTTGAAAGAATGATCGCATGCGCTGAAAAGAACGGCAGAACATTCTCTGTTCATCAGAACCGTCGTTTTGATGACTACTATGTAACAGTTAAGCACCTTGTTGAAGAAGGCAAGATCGGCGATCTTATCTCTATCGAATCCAGAGTTCAGAGCGACCACGGTATCCCCGGCGACTGGAGAAAGTTTGAAGCTCAGGGTGGCGGTATGCTTTACGACTGGGGCGTTCATATGATCGACCAGCAGCTTTGGCTCTGCGGCTACGACGTTGACCGTGTATATGCTCACTTTGACCAGCTCACAGGCGTTGAGGTTGACGACGGATGCTATGTTGACATCTATCTCAAGAGCGGTATCGTTCTCAGAGTTGAGATCTGCACATACAACTTCATCACTCTTCCCCTTATGTATGTTCGCGGCAGAACTGGCACAATCATGGCAAACACATGGTTTGGCGGTCTTGATATGGTTCGCTGCACAGACTGGGGCGATCACGATGACATTCTTCCCGTTAAGGCAGCCGCAGGCTTCACAAAGACTATGGCTCCCAGAGGAGAAAGAGCTATTGAACGCACACACGTTGACTATGAAATCACAGACGTTCATAACTACTATCGTAACTTCTGCGATGCTATCGACGGCAAGGAAACTCAGCTTGTAACTCACGATCAGATGAGAGTTGTTATGAAGGTTATCATGGCAGCATTTGAATCTGCTAAGAACAACTGCGTTGTTAAGTTCTGATTATAATTTTAATATTAAAAGCCTGCAAAATCTTTTGCAGGCTTTATTTTTATCGTTATATTTTGCAAATCTAATAAAAAGGCTGTAATCTGAAAAAACAGATTACAGCTTCTTTTTTATTCTTCTCCAATTACATTACCATTTGGATCATACATAGTTGCGCTGCTCATATCTCCAAGATTATCGTACTTATAGATATAATAAAACGCAAGGCTGCCAAACTCATAGTAATCTGTTCTGATGATCTGATTAACCTGATTATATGTGTAAACCTCATATGTAAGCACATTTCCGCTTTCATCAACAGTTTCTTTTTTCACCAGGTCTTCATTTTCATCGTAGCTGTAGTTTTCACGTCCAACCCATTGACCGTCTTCATAGTAAACAGTAAATGTAGTTTTGCCGTCGCTGTCAAACTCGCTATACTCTCTGCACAAAATGCCTGATTCAAAATCCTTGAATTCTTTAGTTGAGCTTACGTGCACATTTTCATTATATGTATGGCTGATAGTTTGAACAAGCTCTCCGCCGGAGGTTGTTTTCAGAAGAACAAGGTTGCCCGCTTCATCATAGTCATATTCTATGCGGCTTGCCTCAGCTCCCTTTTCATACTGTATGGTCACGGCAAGGCGATCGTTTTCATCATATTCGTGAACATACCCGTCAACAACGCCCGTAGTTTCGCTATCGTTTCCTGTTGCCTTGTTGCAGGAACAAAAAAGCATAGCAACAGCTAAAAGAAGAACTGCTAATCTTTTCATTTCAGCATCTCCTCTTCGCTTACGATCTCGCCGTTTTCATCATATGTATATACAATGTGGCTGACCTCAACAGAATCCTCGTATTCATATTTTTCTGTTAACAGACCGTCCTCGGAATAAAGCTCTTTTGTTGCAACATCCTTATCGTCCATATGCTCTGTTGTGAGCTTTTTCCAAACAGTTGTTAAATCATCAAAATATGTGATTTCAACCTCTGTGAGAATTTTTGTTGCATCAGAATGTGATTCATAAATTATGCTGCCAACCTCGTTGACAGTTTTCTTGATGCTTTTCACAAGCTTGTCATCAGCATCAAAATGCACCTCATAAACGCTTGCGCCATCATAAACATAGTCAATGCTTCCATTATAAACATTTTCTTTGTAATACACTATTTTATTGAGAGTTCCGTCAGCGTTTGTCACCTCTTCAACATCATCGTGTTCAACAACTGCTGTGGAAATAGTTGTTTCTTCAACAGTTGCGTCTTCAGGATTGTTTATGTTTTCAAAAACACCTGCTGAATCAAGTGCAACATAAACAATGCCCACAAATGCGATCACCAGCAGTACGATTGCTGCAGCTATCAAACATTTTTCTGCTTTATAGTTAGGCTTTTTCTTCATAATCACGTGGTTTTCCCTTCAAAATAATACATATATTATACGCTAAAATTACTATCTTGTCAACGACTTGACAAGCCGCTTTTATGTGAGCTATAATATTTCAGTAAATACTCTTAAAAGGAACATTTTATGATAACATACAACGAAATCAAGCATAATGAAGCTATCAAAATATATATAAAAAAGGCAGACGAATCTCTCAGCGCTCTCGGATATACAGAGCATAGTTTTGCACACGTTGGCAAGGTTGCTGAGATGGCAGGATATATTCTCAGCGAAACAGGTGCCACTGAGCGTGAAATAGAGCTTGTAAAAATCGCAGGTTATATGCACGACATCGGAAACGTTGTTAACCGTAGCGAGCACTCACAGAGCGGAGCAGTTCTTGCCTTCCGTATTCTCAGCAATATGGGAATGGAGCCTGAGGAAATTGCAACAATTATTTGCGCAATCGGAAATCACGATGAAGGAACAGGAACTCCAGTTGATAATATTTCTGCAGCGCTTATTCTCGCAGATAAGAGCGATGTTCGACGCTCAAGAGTTCGCAATCGTGATCCTCTGACCTTTGATATTCACGACAGAGTTAACTATTCTGTTGCAGCAAGCGACCTTGTTATTAACGACGAAAAAACTGAAGTCAAGCTCATTCTTGAAATTGACACTCAATACAGCAGCGTTATGGACTATTTTGAAATCTTCCTGGGAAGAATGATGCTTTGCAAAAAGGCTGCAGAAAAGCTGGGCCTTCGTTTCCGCCTTATTATTAACGATCAGTTTCTGATTTAAAGGAGAGTATTATGAGCTACGCAGAAAAAGCAAGAGAGATTTTCAAATCAGGATATAACTGCTCTCAGGCAGTTGTTCTTGCCTTTACAGATGTTATGGGGATTAACGAAAAAATGGCAATCAAGCTTTCCTCCTCCTTTGGCGGTGGAATGGGCAGACTGAGAGAGGTTTGCGGAGCAGTTTCCGGTTGCTTTATGGTTCTCGGCGCTATGCTAGGTCCCGATGATCCTAACGACCATACAGCAAAAATGAATCACTACGCTATAATTCAGGAAGCTGCAGCAATGTTCAAGGAAGAAAACGGGTCTTACATCTGTCGTGAGCTTCTTGGACTGGCGCAAGGCGCATCTGCTCCCGTTCCCGAAAAAAGAACTGAAGAATATTATAAGCGCCGTCCTTGTGATGAATACGTTGCAATAGCTGCCGGCATCACAGAAAAACTGCTGAAGAAATATAACGTTATTTAATTTAATGAAAAGTCAGCCTTATTATTTGTAATATAAGGTTGACTTTTATTTTTTATTGTGATATTATATTAGCACACTAAAGCGGTAAATTATTTGTCAGGAGATATACAAATGAAAAAATTATTAGCAATTGTGCTTGCGCTTACATTTATTTTCACACTTTGCGCTTGCAACAAAACAACAGGTGATGGCAACGAAACAACTCCCAACGATAATGTTCAGGCGTCCGACAAGGACTATATCGTAGGCAAGGGCGAAATGATCATAGGCATTACATATTTTGAGCCTATGAACTACATTGACAACAATGGTGACCTTACAGGCTTTGAAACAGAGTTCGCTAAAGCTGTTTGCGAAGAGCTGGGTGTTACAGCAAAGTTCCAGGAAATCAGCTGGACAGCTAAGGAAACAGAACTTGCCTCCAAGAACATCGACTGCATCTGGAATGGTATGACAATCACTCCCGAAAGAGCCGAAGCAATGTCCATTTCTCAGGCTTACATGAAGAACAAGCAGGTTCTCGTTATGAAGGCTGACAAGGCTGCTGACGTTAAGAACGCTGATGGTCTCACAATCGTAGCTGAAAAGGAATCTGCAGGTGAAGGCGTTGCAACAAGCGACGAATTCTTTGCAAACGCTAACTACATCGCAGTTGACACTCAGACAAAGGCTCTCACAGAGGTTAAGAGTGGCACAGCTGATGGTTGCGTTGTTGACTTTGTTTGCTCCATCGGTATGATCGGCGAAGGCACAGACTACGCTGACCTCGTAGTTGTTGAAACAGAAGCTTTCAACGAAGAGGTATATGGAATTGCTTTCCGTAACGGAAGTGATATGACAGCAGCTGTTAATGATGCTATCAACGCTCTCATCAACAACGGTAAACTCGCTGAAATCGCAAAAAAATATAAGCTCGAAGATCAGATCATCGTTAAGTAAATCAAACAAATAAGAATAATGACATTTCAACAGATAACGCTTGACCTGTTGGAAGGACTGGGCCAGAATCTGCAGCTTTTCCTGCTGACTCTGGTCTTTGCCCTGCCCCTGGGTCTTATTATAACCTTCGGCTCAATGTCGAAATTTGCTCCTCTCAGATATATCACCAAAACTTTGGTTTGGATAATCAGAGGAACACCTCTTATGCTCCAGCTTTTTGTTGTTTTCTATGTGCCCGGTCTTGTTTTCGGAGTGCCTATGAAAAACAGATTGCTTGCGGCAACAATTGCTTTCGTTATAAACTACGCCTGCTATTTCTCCGAAATATATCGTGGAGGAATCGAAAGCATTCCCGTTGGACAGTATGAAGCCGGTCAAGTTCTTGGCTTCACAAAAACTCAGACATTCTTCAAGATTGTGCTTATGCAGGTTGTTAAGAGAATCGTTCCCCCTATGGGAAATGAATTTCTCACACTTGTTAAAGACACAAGCCTTGCGCGAGTTATTGCCTTCAGCGAAATCATTATGGCAGCTGAACGCTACACAGCTCGTGGTCTTATTTGGCCTCTCTTCTACACAGCCGTTTATTTCCTTGCCTTCTGCGGAATTTTGACTCTGCTGTTCGGTTGGCTTGAGAAAAAATTCTCATACTACAGATAAGGGGGAAAAGATATGGCAATTCTTGAAGTTAAAAACTTATACAAAAACTTTGGCAAAACCGAGGTTCTTAAGGGTATCAATTTCCAGCTTGAAAAGGGGCAGGTTATGTCCATTATAGGCTCCTCAGGAAGCGGCAAAACAACATTGCTTCGCTGTGTTGCTCAGCTTGAAACAGCTGATTCTGGATGTATCACCGTTGATGGAAGCACTATATTTGACAGCAGCTCAAACAGAAGACTGAGCGCTGAAGAAAAGATGAAAAACCAGCTGAAAACAGGTCTTGTTTTCCAGTCTTTCAACTTATTCCCTCAATATAATGTTCTTGAAAATGTTACTCTTGCAATGAAGCAGCAGGCTAAACGCAGACCTGATTACAAGTCTAACAAAAAGGAAATCCTTGCCGAGATCGATCACAAGGCAAAAATGCTTATCGGCAAAATGGGGCTTTCCGACAAACTTGGAAACTATCCTTGTGAGCTTTCAGGCGGCCAGCAGCAGAGAGTTTCTATCGTTCGAGCTATGGCTCTTGAACCCTCTATCCTCTTCTTTGACGAGCCTACATCTGCTCTTGACCCTGAACTTACAGGCGAAG
The DNA here is from genome assembly GCA_045631345.1 of Candidatus Avispirillum sp. Classification (GTDB taxonomy): domain Bacteria; phylum Bacillota; class Clostridia; order Oscillospirales; family CAG-272; genus Avispirillum. The sequence continues at coordinate 31,913 of JAZQUP010000043.1, read as the reverse complement.
TGCTTAAGGTTATCCGTGAACTCGCCGAAGAAAATATGACAATGGTTATCGTTACTCACGAAATGGACTTCGCTCGTGAGGTTTCTGACACGATCGTGTTTATGGATAATGGCGTTATCGCTGAATGCGGAAATGCAGATGATCTTATAAACAATCCTCAGACTGACAGACTTAAAGCCTTTCTTAGTAAAATAGGAAAGTAAACCTCCAATAAAACAAAAAGAACTGCACTCCGCCAATAGGCGGGGTGCAGTTTTGTATCTATGTATATTTTGTAGGGGATGATATCATCCTCACGCATCTAACATAAACATATATTTTGAAACGGACGATCACAGATCTCCCCTACGACATTGATCGGCTGAATTATTACACATCCACAGGGTTCAATCTTCTGTAATCGTAAAAAGCTCATTAGGAGTACAGTTAAACAATAGGCACAGTGTTTCTATATTTTCATAACGAATTGATTTTGTTTCGTTGTTTATCATTTTACTGAAATTCTGATAGCTCATACCCAGTTGCTTATAAAGCCAATACTTTGTTTTCCCGTTTTTATTCAGCAACTCAAGAACATTTAACTTTATCATAAGATACATCTCCATAACTTATTTTCAAGTTAGATAATATCTTATTGTTCCTCTTTACATATAGACTTATCCATTATATAATGTAAAAGTCTATAGGAGGTGATAGTAAATGATATGCGAAAATGACTTGTGCATATATTGGGATGCCAATAAATGTATATTAGACGAAATATATTTAAATAATCAGGGAATTTGCGAAAGCTGTATCAACATCACTATTCCCAAGGAAGATTTAAATAGATGGCGCAAGGAGCAATTTGAACAAATCGAAGCTTTAGATAGAAATTTATGATAGTAGCAAAATGATGTTCTTTCCACTCCATTGTCAGTATTTCGTTTTTTTATATCAAAATCCCCGTCCCATCCCACATAAGTGGGGTGGGACGGGGATTTTCTGCGAAAAAGTTTTAAAGGGAAATCCTTCTATATATTACTTAACTTCAATAACGGATTCGTCCCACATAGCAGGAGCTTCATAACCGAGGAAGTTAACAGCAGTAGCAGCAACATTGGAGAGACCGAAGTTGCCTTCATCAGCCTTAACTGTGTACTTATCAGCATAGAAGTTATCATAAATGATAAGGGGAACCTTATTGAGAGTGTGGCTAGTCTTAGACTTGAATGCGCCGTTCTTATCAGCCTTAGGCTCGCCCTTCTTATCTGTTTCATACATTTCATCAGCATTACCGTGGTCAGCTGTGATAAGAGCGATACCCTCAACCTTATCAATAGCAGCAAGGATTCTTGCGAGCTGAAGGTCAAGAGCTTCCATAGAGCAGATTGTTGCCTGAAGGTTACCTGTGTGACCAACCATGTCACCGTTGGGGAAGTTCACTCTGATAGAGGGATACTTGCCACTAGCGATTTCTTCAAGAAGGCGATCTGTGATCTCAGCGCACTTCATCCAGGGACGCTGTTCAAAGGGAACAACATCAGAAGGAATTTCAACATATGTTTCAAGCTCTTCAGAGAACTTTCCACTCTTGTTACCATTCCAGAAATATGTTACGTGGCCGTACTTCTGAGTTTCAGAAATAGCGAACTGGTTAACACCTGTGTCAGCAAGGTATTCACCCATTGTATTTGTGATTTCAGGAGGGCTAACGAGATAACGGGAAGGAATGTGAAGGTCACCATCATATTCAAGCATACCTGCGTAAACAACCTTAGGAGCACGTACACGATCAAACTTGTCAAAGTCTTCGCCAGCTTCAAATGTCTTGGAAATCTCAATGGATCTGTCGCCACGGAAGTTGAAGAAGATAACGCTGTCGCCATCTTCAATTGTACCAACGGGAGCGCCATCCTTTGCAATAACGAAAGGAGGAAGATCCTGGTCGATAACGCCTGTTTCAGCTCTGTATGTTGTGATAGCCTCTTCAGCTGATGCAAACTGTCTGCCCTCTCCGAGAACATGTGTCTTCCAGCCTGCTTCAACCATAGCCCAGTTAGCTTCGTAACGGTCCATAGTGATGTTCATTCTGCCACCACCGGAAGCAATCATAATATCAAAACTGTCGTCACGGAGGCCGCCGATAAACTCTTCAAAGGGAAGAACATAGTCAAGAGCGGATGTTTCACCAACGTCACGTCCGTCCAGAAGAATGTGAACACGAACACAAGCAACGCCTTCAGCCTTAGCCTGAGCGATAAGAGCCTTAAGGTGATCAATGTGAGAGTGAACGTTACCATCGGAGAAAAGACCGAGGAAGTGGAGAGTTGAATTATTAGCCTTTACGCCGTCAACGCAAGCCTTCCAGGATTCGGACTGGTAGATCTTGCCGGACTCAATGGAATTGGATACAAGCTTTGCGCCCTGAGCGAAAACCTGACCACTACCGAGAGCATTATGACCAACTTCAGAGTTACCCATATCATCATCAGAAGGAAGACCAACTGCTGTGCCGTGAGCCTTAAGCTTTACCATGGGATATTTTGCCATAATAGCATCAAGTGTGGGTGTGTATGCCTTATAAACTGCGTTGCCTGCTGTCTGGGGTGCGATACCAACACCGTCCATAACAATTGTTACAACAGGGCCCTTTACGCCGATTGCATTTGCAAGTGATGTAAGCTTAGCCATTATAATTTACCTCATTTCAATTATTTCTTAGGGGTATTTTAAGTAAAATCCCCCAAACCCCAAAACCAAAATGGGATTCAGGATTTATTATATATATTTAGAATGTTTACTTTCTTGGGGGGCGGGGGACTCTTTAAGTTAAAGAGTCCCCCTGCATAAAATCTCTTAGATTTCAATTTCGCCTTCGAATACGAGGCGAGCGTTGCCGGAGAGAGTTACTGTTCCATCGCTCTTATATTTAGCGATAAGCTCGCCGCCGGGAACCTGAACTGTGATTTCTGTGTCTCGCTTGCAGAAGCCGTTTTCAACTGCAGCAACAACTGCAGCGCAAGCGCCTGTACCACAAGCCTTTGTTTCTCCGTTACCACGTTCCCAAACACGCATCTTGATTGTTGCTTCGTTTACGATACGAACAAATTCTGTGTTTACACGCTCAGGGAAGTATTCACTGTTTTCAAAGAGAGGACCAACATTTTCAATATCAACAGCATCAACTCTCTTACAGAGAACTACGCAGTGGGGGTTACCCATAGAAACGCATGTTACGTTATATTCCTTGCCGCCAATCTCAATTGCACGATTAAGGATCTTATCGCCTTCAAGAGTTGTGGGAAGGCTTGCAGGATCAAGATTAGCTTCGCCCATTCTAACAGAAACTGTTGAAACCTTGCCATTCATTGTATAGAGACGGAGGTTCTTTACGCCGCTTGCAGTTTCAACTGTGATTCTGCGCTTGCCACCGCAAAGGCCATTATCATATACAAACTTACCAACGCAACGGATAGCGTTACCTGCCATCTTACCTTCACTACCATCCTGGTTGAAGATACGCATCTTGCAATCTGCAACGGTAGACTTTTCCATAAGCACGATACCATGGCCGCCGATACCATAATGTCTGTCGCAAAGAGATACGCAGAGAGATTCGGGGTTTGTTACCTTGCCATCAAAGTTATCAATGAAGATATAGTCGTTGCCGCTACCTTCCATCTTAGCGAACTTAACCTTGCGACGAGTTGTTCTCATATTGTTGATGTCAACAAGCTCTGTGTTCTGCTGGTTGAAGTGAGAAGCAAAGATATCCGCCAATGCGTTTGCTGTATCAAGGCTTGTAAGGCAAGCGATAGAAAGCTGAATTGCTCTCTGGTTGAGGATCTTATAGTTATCAACTGTGTCGCCTTCGCAGCCTGTATAAATAACGTAGTCGATCTTGCCTGTGTCAAGAAGCTTCATCATATCGTTTCCGTCCTTCATGGCGGGAACGATTTCAACAACGTCAATACCAAGATGAGAAATTGCCTCTGCTGTGCCGGGAGTTGCATAAAGATCAATACCAAGATCATAGAACTTCTTAGCCAGAGTTACAACCTCAAAATAATCATGCTTATCAACGCTGATAAGAGCGCCAAGCTTCTTCTGACCTGAGGGGAGACGGAGGTTATAGCCTGCAGATGTGAGACCCTTGAAGAGCGCTTCTGCCATTGTTCTGCCAAGGCCGAGAACTTCACCTGTACTCTTCATTTCAGGTCCGAGAATGGAGTTTACATCGGAGAGCTTCTGGAATGAGAATACGGGAACTTTGATTGCAAAATAAGGAGGTGTCTTATAGAGGCCTGTGCCGTAGCCAAGGTCACGAAGAGCCTCGCCTGTCATAACACGGCTTGCAAGATCTACCATAGGAACGCCTGTTACCTTACTGATATAAGGAACTGTTCTGGAAGCACGGGGGTTAACCTCAATAACATAGAGCTCACCATGATATGTGAGATACTGAATGTTTACAAGGCCCTTTGTGCCCAGAGAAAGCGCCAGCTTTGTGGAGCAATCTATAATTTTCTCCATCATCATATCGTTGATGCTGAAGGGAGGATATACTGCAATAGAGTCACCGGAGTGAACGCCCGCACGCTCAACGTGCTGCATAATACCGGGAATAAGAACATCACGTCCATCAGAGATAACGTCAACCTCAAGCTCTGTACCCATCATATACTTATCTACAAGAACAGGGTTTTCAATGCCTGTGGAAAGGATGATGTTCATATACTGGATAACGTCCTCATCATCGTGGGCGATTGTCATATTCTGACCACCGATAACGTAGGAGGGACGAAGAAGAACAGGATAACCAAGATCGTTAGCCGCTTCAAGAGCTTCTTCACAAGTCTTGATACCACGACCCTTGGGACGCTGGATGTTGAACTCTTCAAGAAGAGCATCAAAGCGTTCTCTGTCTTCTGCTGTGTCAATACCGTCAGCAGATGTGCCGAGAATCTGAATTCCGTTTTCATCAAGGAACTTTGTAAGCTTAATAGCTGTCTGTCCACCAAAAGCAACAACTACGCCAACAGGATTTTCTGTTTTGATGATGCCCATAACATCTTCAGGTGAAAGGGGCTCAAAGTAGAGTCTGTCAGCTGTGTCATAGTCTGTTGAAACTGTTTCGGGGTTGTTGTTTACGATAACAACATCGTAGCCAAGCTCCTTAAGAGTCCAAACGCAATGAACAGAGGAATAGTCAAACTCAATACCCTGGCCGATTCTGATAGGACCGGATCCAAGAACCATAATAACAGGCTTGCCGCTCTTGGGGAATGAGAGAGACTCACATTCATTATCAAATGTGGAATAGAAATAAGGTGTTTCAGCTGCGAACTCAGCGCCGCAGGTGTCAACCATCTTATAAACTGCCTGACTTTCAGGAAGATTATCTCTGCCTGAAATTCTTGCAAGAGCTGTGTCTGTGTAGCCCATCTTCTTACCGATGAAATAGTCCTCATCGGAAAGGCCTTCCTCTGCGATCTTATTTTCAAAATCAGCAAGCTTCTTCAGCTTGGAAAGGAAGAAGCGGTCGATCTTTGTGATCTCAAAGATTTCGTCAAAGGACATTCCGCTCTTGATAGCTTCGAATACCGTGAAGATACGGAGGTCGTCCTGAGCTGCAAGTCTTTCTCTGAGAGAAAGGTCAGACTTGGGCTTCATATTAAGTGTGTCAACAGAAATTTCAGCTCCGCGAACAGCCTTCATAATAGCCATTTCAAAGGAGGGCGCAATAGACATAACCTCGCCTGTCGCCTTCATCTGAGGTCCAAGCTTACGGCTTGACTGAAGGAACTTATCAAAGGGCCACTTGGGGAACTTAACTACGCAATAGTCAACTGTGGGCTCAAAGCAAGCGCATGTCTTACCTGTGATCTCATTCTTGATCTCATCAAGAGTGTAACCAAGAGCAAGCTGGGATGTTACCTTAGCGATAGGATAACCTGTTGCCTTGGATGCAAGAGCAGAAGAACGGGATACACGGGGGTTAACCTCAATAACCGCATACTCAAGAGAGTTGGGGTTAAGAGCAAACTGACAGTTACATCCACCAACGATACCGAGAGCGGAAACAATGTCAAGAGATGCCTTTCTGAGCATCTGGAATTCTACGGGAGAAAGTGTCATTGCAGGAGCAACAACGATGGAGTCACCTGTGTGAACGCCAACGGGGTCAACATTTTCCATTGAGCAGATTGCAATGCAGTTATTAGCGCTGTCACGCATAACCTCAAACTCAATTTCCTTCCAGCCTGCGATATATCTTTCAATAAGAACCTGTGTGATAGGTGATGTGTCAAGACCTGTTCTTGCGATAATACGGAGCTGCTCCTCGTTATAAGCAACACCACCGCCGCCACCTCCAAGTGTGAATGCGGGACGAACAATTACAGGATAACCGCCGATGCGGTTTGCAACCTCAATACATCCTTCAACTGTTGTGGAAATATCAGAGGGGATAACAGGCTGGCCAATTTCAGCCATTGTATCCTTAAACATCTGTCTGTCTTCAGCACGGTCAATCGCCTCAGCGCTTGTACCAAGAAGACGAACACCAGCCTTTTCAAGATAGCCTTCCTTAGAAAGCTGCATTGCAATTGTAAGACCTGTCTGACCGCCAAGTCCTGCAAGCATACTATCGGGACGCTCTTTTTCAATGATTCTCTTGATTGTCTCAGCTGTGAGGGGCTCAAGATAGATCTCATCTGCAAGAGCATTATCTGTCATAATAGTTGCGGGGTTGGAGTTTACGAGAACAACGTTTACTCCTGCGTTTTTAAGAACACGGCAAGCCTGTGCGCCTGCATAGTCAAACTCAGCAGCCTGACCGATAACGATAGGACCTGAGCCTATCATAAGAACCTTTTTTATACTTGTATCAAGCGGCATATTAGTTCTCCTCCATAAGATTGATCAATTTTTCATAAAGAGCATTGGGTGTGAGAGGAACCCAAGCTGTTTCAGGAGCAAACTGAACAGAGAAAGCCTTAAGACCTTCATATTCAATTCCCTCGCAAGTTTTATCGTTTGTGTTTTCCATTACTACAACTGCAGGAGCCTTAACGCTTGCGCTGTCAACAGCATAGCTGTGATTCTGAGTTGTGATCCATGTGTGAGTTCCGTTAAGCTCACTTACAGGCTGGTTGCCGCCTCTGTGGCCATGGTTCATCTTGTATGTGTCGCAGCCGTTTGCAAGAGCAAGCATCTGATGGCCAAGACCAATACCAAAGATAACTGTTTTGCCCATAAGAGCCTTTATCTCTTCAATTGCCTCTGCATTAGCCTTAGGATCGCCGGGGCCCTCGGAAAGCACTACTGCTTCGGGGTTGGTAGCGAGGATTTCTTCAGCACTTGTGTTATAAGGAACGACTGTCACTTCGCATCCCAGCTTTGTGAGATCTTCAATAACAACCTTTCTTGTACCATAATCAACAAGAGTTACGCTATGCTTCTTTTCGCCCTGAGCTGCATAAACTGTCTTTTCCTTAACGGAAGACTTTGCAACCAGATCAACAGCCTTAAAGCTTTCAATCACACTGAGATCAGCAGGAACTTCAGGAGCGATCATAGCCTTCATTTCGCCGTTTTCACGGATAAGACGTGTCAGCTCTCTTGTGTCAACGCCCCAGATACCGGGTACACCAACAGACTTGAGATAGTCATCAAGATTTCCTTCGCAACGGAAATTGGAGGGATAATCACACCACTCACGAACTACATAGCCTGAAATTGTGCATTCTCCGTTAAAATCGGCAGGAATAATTCCATAGTTTCCGATAAGGGGAAATGTCTGGAGTAGTATCTGTCCACGATATGCAGGCTCAGTGATCGCCTCAAGATACCCTACTACACTTGTGTTGAAAACAAGCTCACCGCAGGACGCTGCTTCTGCACCGAAGCCGTATCCTTCAAATATGCGGCCGCCTTCAAGAATTAGATAAGCTTTTTTCATTTGGTTAAACCACACCTTTCTGACTGTATGTTCGTTTATTTATTTTTATTATTGCCAAGAAGCTTTACAAGTACCGCTTTTTCAGCGTGCATTCTGTTTTCAGCCTGATCATAAATAACATTCTGATATTTCTCCAAAACATCTTCAGTTATTTCTTCTCCACGATGAACGGGCAGACAATGAAGAATGATAACGTCGTCCTTTGCAACTTCGCAAACCGACTTATCAACTGTCAATCCGTTTCTTTCATCCTTGGACCAAGCTTCTATATATATAACATCTGCATCCTTTGCAGCTTCTATCACATTGTCTGTACAGAAAAATTCTCCGTTTTTCTTTGCCCATTCCATTATTTCGGCATCGGGTTCACAACCATTTTTAGCCGCAACCATAACGCTCATCCCCATTTTAATTGCGCCTATAATAATAGAGTTTACAGAAGAGCCACTGCCAACACAGCAAAGCTTTCTGTCTTTATAAGAACCTTTTCTTTCTCTGATAGTCATCAAGTCTGCCAGAGCCTGACAGGGATTTACCTTATCGCTCTTTGTATTGATAACAGGAACGATACTTCCCTCAGCGAAAGCCTCCGCATCCTCCTGGTTATCTGTGCGAATCGCAATACCGTCCACAAATCTTGTGAGAACTGCGGCAAAGTCGGAAATATTGTCCCACTTACCCTCAGAAACTCCGTTGTGAGAAAGCATCAGAGCGTGACCGCCCAGATCATACATACCAACCTCAAAAGAGGCTCTTGTACTTGATGCGGGATTATTCATAAGCATACCCAGAGTTTTACCCTTGAGTAGCTTGTGTTTGATATTATTCTTTCGCTCAAATTTGAGCTGATCTGCAATATTCAGGATTTCCAGAATTTCCTTTTCAGAAAGAGTGGAAAGCCGCATAAGATGTTTCATTCAGTTATTCCTTTCAGGAGTCGATAATATCTGTCAGTATATCAAGAGCCTTTACAAGCTGCTCGTCACTGATATTAAGAGGTGGAACAAGGCGAACCTTATTTTTCGCTGTAAGCACAAGAAGTCCTGCTTCAAGAGCAGCATTCGCAATGTCTTTGCCTGCCTTTTCGCATTCAACACCCAGCATAAGACCTCTGCCTGTTATCTCCTTAACATTTTTGCACTTTGACAGCGCCTCTCTTATGATCTGCTCTTTTCTGCAAACACCAGAGAGAAGATCATCATCAATGCGCTCAATAACGCTGATGGCGCCTGCGGCGCAAACAGGATTGCCGCCGAAAGTGGATCCGTGTGAGCCGGGAGTGAGCACGCCTTCAACTTTTTCAGAGAGCATTGTTGCTCCCATAGGAAGACCGCCTGCAAGCCCCTTTGCTGTGGAAACCACATCGGGAGAAACATTATAATGCATGTATGAGTAAAGCTTACCTGTTCTGCCGTTACCTGTCTGCACCTCATCAAACATAAGGAGCATATCATTTTCACGACAAAGTACTTCAGCTGTTTTAACAAATTCTTCGGAGAGAACATTAACTCCGCCCTCGCCTTGAACTGTTTCCATCATAACAGCGCAGAATTTGCCAGTTGCAACCATTTCCTTAAGCTGCTGGGCATTATTTGCCTCGCAATAGTCAAAGCCCTGAGGGAAAGGTCCGAAATCAGTATGGAATGTATCCTGACCTGTTGCGGCAAGAGTTGTTATTGTTCTTCCGTGGAAGGAGTTTTTAAGAGTGATAATATTACTTTTCTCTTCATTTCCGTTTTTAAGAAAAGCATACTTTCTTGCAACCTTGATAGCGCATTCGTTTGACTCTGCGCCTGAATTGGAGAAGAACACCTTCTTCATGCCTGTTTTCTCGCAAAGCATTTTTGCAAGACGAGCGCAAGGCTCTGTATAGTAAAGATTGGATGTGTGCTGAAGCTTATCAACCTGAGCCTTCACAGCCTCTGCCCAGATGCTGTCACAATATCCGAAGGTGTTAACTGCAATACCTGCTCCAAGGTCGATATATTCTTTTCCGTTTGTGTCCCAGAGCACAGCTCCGCAACCCTTTTCAATTTCAACAGGGAAACGGCCGTACGTGCCTGCAACATATTCTTTATCTGTTGTTGTTATATTCATAGTTGTACCTCTGTTTTTGGGTATATACAAATCAAACTGCATCCGGGATGCAGTTTGAACAATCCGTGTTTAACCACGGACAAACATCGTTCCCAGACCTTCATCTGTCATAATTTCAATAAGAATAGAATGAGGAACCCTGCCGTCGATGACAAAGACCTTTTTAACACCTCGGCGTATCGCCTCCTTGCAGCAATTGACCTTTGGGATCATACCACCGCAGATGATGCCTTCATTCTCTAAACGGAGAGTATCGGAAACATATATTTTAGATATTAAAGTTGAGGGATCGTCCTTATCTCTGAGAACGCCCTGTGTGTCGGTCATAATAATGAGCGACTCTGTGTCCATAGCACCTGCTATTCTTGCAGCAGCTGTGTCAGCATTGATGTTATATGCATTTCCTTCATCGTCACAACCAACAGTTGAAACAACGGGAATATACCCCTTTTCAAGAACATCGAGAATAGGGGATGTATTGATTTCTGTTATATTTCCAACAAAGCCAAGCTCTGCATTTGCACACTCAGCCTTGATCATTCCACCATCAATGCCACAAAGGCCGATAGCGCGACCGCCCTTCTGACCAATAAGAGAAACAAGACTCTTATTAACCTTGCCTGCCAACACCATCTGCACGATGTCAATTGTTTCTTTATCTGTTACTCGGAGACCGTTTACAAACTCGCTCTTCTTACCAACCCTACGAAGCATATCGGTGATTTCAGGACCACCGCCATGAACAAGAACAACCTTGATGCCAATAGCGGACAAAAGGACGATGTCACCCATAACGGCGTCCTTGAGATCTTCGTTGATCATAGCATTTCCGCCATATTTAATAACGATGATCTTATCCTTGTATTCCTGAATATTAGGCAGCGCCTGTGTGAGCACCTCACTTGTGAGGGCAGCGCTGAGCTTCTTTTCGGGTGCGTTTGTCATGTTCTGTAGTCTCCGTTGATTTTAACATAGTCATAAGTCAGGTCACAGCCCCAAGCTTCTGCTTCAGCCTCGCCATCATTAAGACCAACAAGAATGTATATCTCTTTTTCTGTAAGTACCTTTTTAGCGATGTCCTCATCAAAGTCGATGCCGGCTCCGTTTCTGCAAACTGCAACAGTGCCTGCCTCGCTCTGAAAATCAACATCTACCTTTGTTATATCCACCTCTGCGCCGGAATATCCGATAGCACAAAGCACTCTTCCCCAGTTTGCATCGGCGCCAAACATAGCCGCTTTGAGAAGAGAGGAGCAAATAACGCTCTTCGCAACTGTTTTTGCCGCTTTTACTGAAACAGCGCCGCTTACCTTACAATCAATAAGCTTTGTTGCGCCCTCTCCGTCTGATGCGATCATTCTGCAAAGAGTTCTTGTGATCATCGAAAGCGCACGGCAGAAGATTTCATAATCCTCTCCTTCGCCCTCGATCATTTTTCCTCCTGCGGCTCCGTTTGCAAGAACAGCAACCATATCATTTGTTGAAGTGTCACCATCAACGGAAACCATATTGAATGAATCAACTATATCAGCAGAAAGCGCCTTCTGAAGCATTTCAGGTGCGATAGCACAGTCAGTTGTGATGAATACAAGCATTGTCGCCATATCAGGATGGATCATTCCACTACCCTTTGCAATACCGCCTATTCTGCACTTTACTCCACCGCATTCAAATTCAACCGCAACCTCTTTTTTTACTGTGTCGGTTGTCATAATAGCTTCAGCTGCTGCTTCAGCCGCTGCTCCATCTGAGCCGAGGCCGTCACAAAGAGCCTTCATACCATTTGCTATGGGCTCAAGAGAAAGGGGCTGACCGATAACGCCTGTGGATGCAACCACTACATCATCAGCTTTAACGCCTATTGCTTTTTCAACAAGTTCGCACATTCCGCGAGCGATCTCTATACCGTTAGCGTTGCAGGTGTTTGCATTGCCGCTGTTGCAAATAACAGCCTGAGCATATCCGTTTGCAACGTTTTCTTTAGTTACAGTAAGGGGAGCTCCCTTAACCAGATTTCTTGTATATGTGCAAGCAGTTGCAGCAGGAGATTCGCTGACAATAAGAGCTAGATCTCTCTTTGTTCTGTTTTTGCGAATTCCGCAATGAATGCCGCTTGCTTTAAAGCCTTTTGCGGCACACACGCCGCCGTTGATAAATATCATTTTCAACCTCTTTTTCGCAAACATTCGAGGCATTAAACCATCAAACATATATATTCAATATATTATACTATATTTATGCTTCAAAGTCAAACTAATTTCAATGATTTTATGTCCGTTTTGCCATTTTTGTTACTTTTAAATAAATTATAATTCCAGAGAAAGAGTTTCACTGAGTCCATGCATAATATTGAAGCTCTGCACTGCTGCGCCGGACGCTCCTTTACCAAGATTATCATATCTGGAAACAAGGATAATTCTGTCATCATTTCCATAAACAGAAATCTCCATGGAATCCTTGCCTGCAAGCTTTGTTGCAGAAAGGAATCCGCCTTCATCTCCACTGTCCACAAACTTAACAACGGGTCCTGTGTAAAGATTAGTATAAGTTTCTTTTATGTGCTCTATTGTTTTTCCTGCGTTAAGCTGAGATGCAAACAAGGGCACTGTTACTTCCATTCCTGAATAAAAATTCGCTACAATGGGAGAAAATACAGGCGCATTTTCAACGCCCGAAATCTTTGCCATTTCAGGAAGATGCTTGTGATTCTGACCTATTCCATACTGTCTGGGAGAAGAAAGAAGCAGGTCGTTTTCTGCGCTTTCATACTGAGCTATCATCTTTTTTCCACCGCCGCTATATCCTGTAACAGAGTGGCAAGTGAGCAACACATCTCTTGCAACAATGCCGCAATCAACAAGAGGACGAACAAGAGAAATAAAGCCGCTTGCGTGGCATCCGGGGTTTGCAACTCGGGATGAATTTATTATTTTTTCCCTTTGTTCATGGGATATTTCAGCAAATCCATAATCCCAATCAGGATTTGTTCTGTGGGCTGTGGATGCATCTATTATTCTTGCCTTGCTGCCCTTAGCAAGCTCAACTGCTTCAATTGCCGCTGCATCGGGAAGACATAAAAAAACTGTGTCTGCAGAGTGGATAGCTTCCTTTCTCGCTACAGGATCCTTACGCTTATCATCGGGGAGAGTTATAAGCTCTATGTCGTTTCTATTCTGAAGGCGCTCCCAAATCCTGAGGCCTGTTGTTCCTTCTTTACCATCTATAAAAACACGTACCATATGAATATTTATTCCTTTCTCGTGCATAATTTCCCATAATTATACACCCAAAACAAAAAAAAGTCAACAGTTTATGCATATATAATACTGTCTAAAGAAAAATATCGGTTCAAGCATAAGCTGAACCGATATTCTCTCATTTACCGAAAACAAGTCTACCCGCTTCAAAAGAAATAATTAATTCTTCTGCGCTCAAACTCTTTTCAGCAAAATATACTGCGCCGCCGGTTGGATCGCATCCTGCAAGAGCCATCTGCAAAGCATCCTCGGCGCTGACAGAGCGACGCTTCAGATACGCCTTTTCAAGACTACCTTCCGCTACACATTCAAAATCACCTTCAAAAATAACTCCTGTTACGCTTTGAGGGAAATTGCTGTCATCAAGTCGATTCAGAACAACATTTGCAACTCCTAATTTTGTGGCAAGCGGAGCATCCTCTCCGCAAGCCGCATCTATGAATCTGCATATAAGATCCTCCTCAACCATGCTCAGCGAAGCTTCTTCCGCCGACACAGCCAAAGAACAAACAAGGATCAGATATACAGAAATAATAACTCTTAACATAAACTTCCGCTTTTTCATTTTGCACTTCTGAATGGCTTGCAAGATTAGTTTGGTATTTTGAATTTTAAATTATGCGTGGTAAAAATTTCAATGATAACATATAAAAAACGGAGGTTGCCCTCCGTTTTTTAATGCTTTATTTGTTCTTTTTAAGTCGCAGAAAGCTTATTATCAGTCCTGCTGTTGAAGGAACACCGATGTTTTCAACAGTAACCGATGCCCATTTTTTATAAAGAGGTAATCTTTCCTCAGCCAACTTTTCAAGACCTTTTTCAGCAGAAACAGGTCTGCCTCGTGTGGCAAGCTGAGTAGTTGGCCTATTTATAAACACAATAGTTCCGTTCTGGCGAAGCAGATCGTAGTTTCTATCTCTGGTTACGATGCCGCCACCTGTTGAAATAACAACTCCGCTTTTCTTACCCGCCTCAGCGGCGCATTCTGTTTCAATTCTGCGAAATTCCTCTTCGCCATCCTCAGCAAATATCTCGGGAATGGTTTTCCCCGCCTTAACCACAATAGCAGCGTCAAGGTCAATAAACTCTCTTGAAAGGATTTTTCCGAGACGACGACCGACAGTTGTTTTTCCGCACCCGGGCATACCGATAAGAACGATATTTTTTGTTAATTTTGAAATGTTTTTCAAAACTCTTTCAATTTCGTTATCGTAAATTTTTCTTTGCGCAAATTGCTCTGCTGCATAAGCCGCCTGAGCAACAAGCATAGGAAGCCCGCCCGCTCTCTTTATACCAAGAGATTCAGCCTGCATAAGCAATGCAGTTTTGGCAGGATTTGCAATTATATCAACAACTCCCGAAAGCATTGGGAATTTTTTTAAATCAACAGGAGATTCAAGATTGTTGGGATACATTCCGACAGGAGTTGTGTTTACAATCAGCTCCGCATCAGCATGACGCTCAAGATTGCCATAATTATCATCACCGCTTCTTGAAATAACAGTTACGCTTTTGGCGCCAAGATCACGAAGAACCGCCTGCGCTGTAAGAGAAGCTCCACCACTTCCAAGAACGAGCGCCTTTTTATTTCTGACATATATTCCTGCGCGTCGGATAGTATACACCAATCCGCCATAGTCTGTGTTGTCACCAAAAAGGCTTCCGTCTTCACGTTGAATGATCGTGTTCACGCTTCCTATTTTCTCAGCAGTTTCAGAAAGATAGTCAATATACTTGACAACCTCTGTTTTATAGGGGATAGTTACGTTAAGGCCCTTAAAATCCTTTTGTTCAAAAAATGCATCCAACTCTTCAGGCGCAATTTCACAAAGGCTGTACTCATACTGTCCGAAACATGAATGGATCATAGGCGAATAACTATGTCCAAGTGTTTTTCCCAAAAGGCCATATTCCATAAACAATCCCCCTTTCCGTAAAAAAATGATTACTTGGTTATTTTATATGTGCCGGTCAGATATTTCTTCATTGAAATACTGTCAAAGGCATTGAGCCTATTATTTCCGTCAATATCAGCGGAAGATAAATAATCACCCGGATTATTTTTTAGTCGCTTTGATAGCGCTATCATATCAAATGCGTTTACCTTTTCATTTCCGTCAACATCACCTACGATAACATATTCTGCATGAAGCTCAACATCACCACTGGGCATTGCAAAGGAAATATCTGCGCTGTATTCATCAATTTCAAGGTTTTCGGAATCGCAAACCCACTTGCTGAAACGATGGGCATATCCCTTTTCGTCATAATAGAAGTCAGCAATAAGATTTATTATTTCACCAACCTTATGGCTTGTGTCAATGCCGTTAATGATTGTGTGGAACCAATCAAAAAGGTCTTCCCAAAAATCATCATCGTCATCATTATCATCTTCTTCACCAACATTTGTTGTGAACGCCTTGATTCTTGCTGTTACATTGTTATCTGCAACAAGATTCTGGAGATAAATTCCGGAGGGAACCTGAGGATGCTCAACGCCATAATAAGAACGGTCATTTGCTGTGTTGTTTACAAATTCAATACCGCCATCAACATCATAGTCGCTTCCATCGACCATAAGCATAATATATTCCTCTGTTTCAGAAGTCAATGTGATGCAAACAAGGTATTCCTCACCTTTTTCAAGAATAATCTCGTCTTCAATTTCAATAGTGTGATATCCGGCATAATCAACATGACCCTTGATAGGCTGCTTAAGTACATCCTCTCCATCTGCCATAGATACATCATCATTGTTTTTGAAAATACGAACTGTATAGTCAACGCCCGCTGTCATGGTTGCGAAGCTTACAGCCTCAAGCTTTTCTTCCTCATAAGCAGAAGTTGTGAAAGAGTTGGCCACAACCCAACCGGAAGGAAGATATACATAAGACATCATACAGGATCCGTCATACTGATAATTGTTATCATACTTTTCAGCATCTGTAAACTGCATACATGTTGCAGCATTATTCTTAACTGTTGCATCATAATAGGAGATCCAGAAATATCCGCCATTTCCCCAATCTTCACCCCAGCTGTTCTTCATAAGCCAAGCGCCATCGCCTGCGGGAGTTTCAAGGAAGTTATCACGGCTATAATTATCATCCCAACCAACTACTGTTATTGCATGGTTTGTTCCGTAGTTAACAGCGCAATAATATGATGATGTCTGATGATTAAGGAACATATCCTCATGGAAATAGTCTGTAACAACAGAACCATTTTCCATAACAAGCTTTTTAACTGTGTTCATATCAGCCATATTTGTCCAGATCGCATTTTCAAGACGAACTGAAGCTTCATATGAAAGATCTTCGGCATAATCATTCTTGCCTGCTACAAGCTCATCATAGGGCATAACCTCGTCTTCACAAAGGCCCTTCCAAGAAGCAAATGCAAGAGTTGTGAAATAATGGTTACCACCAACAGTGAGCACTTCGTTATTATAAAAATTAGTTGCGTCGCCATTAAGATTTCCAAGGGGATCATATGACTTGCTGTAAGTGAAATAAGCTATCTGAGCCTCAGAGAAATTGATCTCATCAACATCAGCTTTTTTACCGCCATATGTTCCGCCGCTTGAAAGAATGGAGCTTTCTGCCATACTTGCTGCAGCAAATGTCCAGCAGGTTCCGTTCTGTCCCTGGTCCTTAGGAATAGTTACAAATCCCTTTTCAACTGAAGAATAGCTTGAGGGAATATTACCTGCTTTGTTGGAATTTTTAACTAAACTATTATCTTGAGCTCCGCTTCCGACATTGAGCGTTTCTATAGTTTCAACCTTCAGAGAGGGAAGAGCGATTTCATCCTTTGCAGAGGCTGAAAAAGGCATCACTGCGCAAACAGTGAACAACGCAAGAATGGCTGACACCATTCTTATAAAATTATTGTTTTTCATATCTTAAAATACACTGCCTTTCTAGATACGTATTTTACTCAATAATACAAAGATAGAATAGTAAATCTATCCATTGTCATTATAGCATCGCACTCCTTTGTTTTCAAGGCTTTTAGCTAACAAATTGAATACAAAAACATCAAAGTGACTATAATTAGCATAATTTGATAAGACGGAGAATTAAAATTATGATTAAAGGCTGCAAAAAGAATATTATCCACATAACCAACACAGGCTGTCCCTATTTTGAAGAAGCATATTTCGTTATGCGCAGAGGGGGAGATATTGATGTTTCCGAAAACGATATCGTTAAAGAAGCTTCACGTATCGCAAACACAACTGCCTCAGATTTGAAAAGCAAAGCATCCCGTTCAAAGCAGGCAAAGCTTTCATTCTTCCTCTATGGGTTCTCTGCATGCTCCATTATATTCGGAATTGCCGCTATAATGCTTTCCTGAAGGGCTGAAAGAATAAAGGCGACATTGACAAAAACTATAAAAAGGGGTATAATGTAAAGTGAAGTTATTTTTCGTTTTTTATTATGCGCACATATAGATCATACCGCCGCCCTCGGATGATCTCCAACGATTATAAGATATTGACACAATTGAATCAAGAAAGGAAAAAGAGAAATGGCAAAACAGAAGCTTAGAGTTATGATGCTGGGTGGTCTGAACGAAATTGGCAAAAACCTTGCGGTTTTTGAGTACGGAAACGACATTATCATAGTAGACTGCGGCATCGCTTTTCCGGACGAGGATATGCTTGGCATTGACCTGGTTATCCCCGATATAACATACCTCGAAAAAAATGTTGACAAAATCCGAGGCATTTTTCTCACACACGGCCATGAAGACCATATCGGAGCAATACCCTATGTGCTCCGCAGCATAAATCCTCCCATTTATGGAACAAGACTTACCCTCGGTATCCTTGAAAGCAAGCTGGAGGAGCATAAGCTTAAGGAAAAAACAAAGCTTATAACTGTTGAAGCAGGGAATGTTGTTTCAGCAGGCGTTTTCAAATGCGAATTTATCAGAGTTAACCACTCTATTGCAGATGCCTGCGCTATCGCTATTCGTACCCCTGTTGGAACTGTGCTTCACACAGGCGACTTTAAATTGGACGTTTCCCCCCTTGACGGCAGTATGATGGACCTTACCCGCCTTGGTGAATACGGAAACGAAGGCGTTCTCCTTATGATGTGCGAATCAACCAACGTTGAGCGCCCAGGATTTACCGCATCCGAGCGAACAGTTGCAAATTCTTTTGAGCACATCTTTATGTCCAATCCACATAAGAGAATCATTATAGCAACCTTCTCCTCAAACGTACATCGAGTTCAGCAGATAATCAATACAAGCTATAAATTCGGAAGAAAGGTTGCTATCACCGGACGTTCTATGCTCAACATTGTTGGAGCAGCAGTTCGCCTTGGATATATGACAGTTCCGCCCAATGTTCTCATTGACATAAGCGAAATAGGAAAATATCCTATGGAAATGATCACTATCATCACAACAGGATCTCAGGGCGAGCCTATGTCTGCGCTTTACAGAATGGCATTCTCCGATCATAGCCAGGTTGCGCTGACTCCTAACGATCTTGTTGTTCTCTCCTCGCACGCTATCCCCGGAAACGAGGTTCTTGTTGGCAGAATAACAAACGAGCTTTATAAGAGAGGCGTTGATGTTTACAATGCTCCCCAGCAGGTTCACGTTTCAGGACACGCCTGCCAGGGAGAATTAAAGCTTATGCACAACCTTGTGCGTCCCAAATTCTTTATGCCCATCCACGGCGAATATCGTCACCTGATGCAGCATAAGGAACTGGCTGAAAGCCTTGGCATGGATCCTCAGAATATTTTTGTCAACGGAATCGGCGAGGTTCTTGAGCTTGACGGCGAAACCTGCAAGAGAGCAGGAACAGTTCCATCAGGCCGAGTTCTTATTGACGGATACGGTGTTGGCGACGTTGGAAACATCGTTCTTCGTGACCGCCGCCATCTTGCGCAGGACGGACTTATCGTTGTTGTTGCAACAGTTGATATTGAAACTCAGACAGTTGTTTCAGGCCCCGATGTTATCTCTCGAGGATTTGTTTACGTGAGAGAAGCAGAGGAGCTTATGGAAGAAGTTCGTGTTATTGCAAGCGAGGTTCTTGACGATGCTCTTGCATCAGGAATCACAGAATGGAATCAGATGAAGGCAGGAATCAAGGATAACTTAACAAAGTATCTCTTCTCAAAAACAAAGAGAAAGCCTATGATCCTTCCCGTTATTATGAATGTTTAATTGGAGAAACAAATGGTAAAGCATATTATTCTTTGGAAGCTTAAAGAAAGCCTTACAGAAAACGAAAAAGCAGAAGCTAAGAAGAACGCAAAGGCAGCTCTTGAAGGGCTGCAGGGCAAAATTCCCGGTCTGCTTTCAGTTTCTGTTGTAATAAACGGACTTGCATCATCCAATGCTGATATGATGCTTGACACATCATTTGAAAATGAAGATGCGCTGAAGGCTTATCAGGCTCATCCCGAGCACGTTGCCGTTGCCAACGGATTCGTGCGTCCCTTTACAGAACTCAGACTTTGTCTTGATTACGAGGCTTGATTATAGTGAAAAGACCTGAAATTTTATCTCCCGCAGGAGATTTTGAAAAATTAAAAAGCGCCATCTATTTCGGCGCTGACGCTGTTTATCTTGCAGGCAGAGCATTTGGTATGCGAGCTGCCTCAGGAAACTTCAGCGATGAAGAGCTGAAGGAAGCTGTTATCTATGCTCACGAAAGAGGAGTTAAGGTTTACGTTACTGTAAACATTATGCCCCGTGATGCAGAATACCCCAAGCTCAGAGAATTTCTCTGCTATATTCACGAAATAGGCGTTGATGCCGCAATCATCTCCGACCTTGGAGTTGTTGCCCTCTGCCGCGAATGTGCTCCCGATTTAGAAATACATATTTCAACTCAGGCAAGCACAGTTTCAGCCGCCTCTTGTAAAGTTTGGGCACAGCTTGGAGCTAAACGAATAGTTCTTGCTAGAGAGCTTTCTCTTGAAGCAGTTAAAAAAATCAGAGCAGAGCTTCCCGAGGATATAGAGATCGAATGCTTTGTTCACGGCTCAATGTGCATCGCATATAGTGGAAGATGCCTTCTTTCTCAATACTACGTTGGCAGAGATGCCAATCGTGGAGCCTGCGCTCAGCCATGCCGCTGGATCTATGGCGCAAAGGAACTGCATATCGCAGAGGAAAAGAGAGAAGACGAAATTCTCCCTATGTACGAGGACGGGGGCGAAACCTTCGTTATGAGCAGCAAGGATATGTGCATGATAGAGCACGTGCCCGAGCTTGTTGATGCAGGAATTTCCAGCTTTAAGCTTGAAGGCAGAGTTCGCAGCGCATATTATACAGCCGTTGTTACAAACACATATAAAATGGCGCTGGATTCCTATATGGCAGATCCTGAAAATTATAAATATGATCCCGCATGGGGAAGAGAGCTTAATTCTGTTTCTCACAGAGAATACGGATGCGGATTCTTCTTCAACGATCCCAGAGAAGATGCAAATATTGTAACTGATCCCGGCTATATCAGAGAAAAGGCTTATCTTGCAACAGCTGTAAGCGGCTGCGAGGCAGGCGGCGTTGCAACATTCATTCAGCGCAATAAGATCGTAGACGGACAGAGCGTTGAGCTTCTCACAAGAATGAAAACAGGAATTCCCTTTATGGCAGACGGCCTTCTGAACGAAAAGGATGAGCCCATCCCTTCAGCTCCCCATCCCGGTATGCTCTTTAAGGTGAAATGTCCCGTTGCTGTTCACGCAGGAGATATTCTGCGAGGCGGCGAATAAAATATAATAGATTTTAAGAAAGTCGGTACATATAAATGCTTATATTAGAACTTATCAAAGCATTGTTTCTTGGTATCGTTGAAGGTATAACAGAGTGGCTTCCTGTCAGTTCAACAGGACACCTGCTCCTGTTCAATGAGTTTTTCCCTCTTCAGCAGGACACAGCCTTCACTCATATGCTTGTTGAAATTATTCAGCTTGCGGCAATTATGGCAGTTGTCTTCTTCTTCTTCTATCGTCTCAATCCTTTTTCAAGAAAAAAGAATGCGGCAGAGAAAAAGAATACATGGATCCTTTGGTCTAAAATTCTTGTTGCAGTTATCCCCGGTGGCGTTGCTGTTGTTGGAATGAAGCTGCTTGATATTGACCTTATTGACGATCCCATTATCATCGCTGCAGCGCTTCTTGTTTACGGTATCGCATTCATCATAATTGAAAGACTTAAAAAGGGTAAATCCTTTAAAATTGAATCAGCAAATGATATTAGCTATAAAACAGCTCTTGGTATCGGGCTTTTCCAGGTTCTTTCTATCGTTCCCGGAACATCCAGAAGCGGCTCCACTATCCTTGGCGCAATGCTTCTTGGCGTTTCAAGAACAGCTGCTGCTGATTTCTCCTTCTTCCTTGCAATTCCTGCAATGGTTGGAGCATCCGGTCTTGAGGTTCTTTCATATGCGAAAGATATAATTGATGGCGAAGCAACAATGTTTGGAGGAGAGCAGATAGCTATCCTTGCTGTTGCAATGGTGGTTTCATTCCTTGTTTCTCTCGTTGCAGTTAAATTCCTCACAGATTTTGTTAAGCGCAACAACTTTGAAGTGTTCGGCTGGTACAGAATCGCACTTGCAATTGTTCTGCTGGTTATCTATCTGGTTATTCTTTAATAATTTATAAGTTAAACCTCCTGCGTTTCAGCGCAGGAGGTTTTTATGTGATTCGGTACGTATTTGTGAAGGGTCTCCCTTGCGAATCCGCATAGTGCTACGAATTTCTTTGGGGATAACAACACGACCAAGGTCGTCGATTCTTCTAACTATACCTGTTGCTTTCATATATACATTTCTCCTTAAATTACAAATTGTGTTGTTATTATCTGTATATTGAGGAGATTTATACTGCTTGACTTTACTTTTTAGACTTCTCTTAGTTTATTAACTATTGCTTGATATGATAAACAACTAATTGATAATTGAAATAAACACAGAAATCCATATAATGAAATTGTAAGCTTACAAAAACAAATTTTGGAGGATCTATAATGACTATAAAAATTGGTGCTATCATAAAAAAACTACGCATAGAAAACAGTGTTACTCAAGATACTCTTGCAACCGCTGTCGGTGTTACACCGCAAGCAATTTCCCGTTGGGAGGCAGAGGGCGGTTATCCGGATATTGAGTTGCTTCCTGCTATTGCGGATTTCTTTTCCGTCAGTACGGACGAGCTTCTCGGATACAAAATATCCGAGCGCGAAAATACCCTTGCCGACTTGAAAAAGGAAATGTACAGGCTTGCGGAGTTTGGTGAAATTGACGAGCGAATAGAATTTGTAAGAACAGCCTTTGCAAAATATCCTTCAGACTGTGAAATACGAGAGCAACTCAGCGTATGTCTTTCTAATAAATACATTGAAACCAATGAAAAAGCATTATTGGATGAAGCGGAAAGCCTTTCTCTTTACGTCATTGAAAACTGTAAGGACGCTGATATTTATCACGATGCAATCAATATGCTGATATGGATTTATGCCGAAAGAGATCAGACTGATAAGGCTCTTAAAATTTTAGAACGTCTGACGCCTATGAAATATTGCCGTGAAGTATCAATGGCATGTTACGGTATTGGAGATGGGAACGGTGAACTCTACGATCAGGATGTCATTGACAAGCTGACAGACCATTTGGGCACGGCTATAAGAGGTCTTGTTCTTGATAACGAGTTGCCAAACGACCCGTCCACGTGGGATAAGAAAATTAAGATGCTCGCGACCGCGAATGAAATATATTCTCTTATTTACGGAGAGGATATGATGTTTTATCATTGCCGCGTGGGAACCAATTACAGGATAATGGCGACCTATCTTATTGCACAGGGCAAGGTCGAGGAAACACTTAAAGCTCTTGAAAAGAGTTGTGAGCATACCGTAGCTTACGATAGATCTTACCTTTGCGATCACGGCAAGAATTATACCTCTATATTTGTGGATAAGCTCACATATCCCGAACCCGGCAATGATTTTCACGAGCTGAAGGAGCATTCCCAAAGCTGGGTTATGCTTGATCACTTGCAGCAGGATAGATACGACGGCATTCGCAACAATGAGCGCTTTATAGCTATCGAAAAAACACTGAAGGAATACGCGAGATAATATGAGAAAAGCGGAGTGAATTTCACTCCGCTTTTTGCTATGTATAAGTCAAAATGTGCTATTTTTTGTCAAAAATTTTTCTTCAAAAACTGCTCAAAAACCCAGTATTTATAAGGCTTTATCGCACTTTTGTGTTATTATAACACGAGTCTCTATTCTACGAACTATTCTGTTGCTTTATATATAAAAATTCCTTGATTTACTTGATACGAAATTAGTATCTGTAAATTACACTACCTAACCCTTTTTATTATAAATTGAAAATCCGATTTTTATGGGGAAACAGGAGAAATAATTGCTTTTTCTCTTTTCACAGAGTATAATGTAGTTAGGAAAATTTGAGTTTATGCATATGTAATAGTATAAAGGTGAAGCTATGCCAAACGAAATGAATGTAAATATAGGAAACTCCGGTGAATATTTTGTTGCTGGTGAATTAGAAAGAAGAGGTTTTACTGTTGCAGTTCCTATGTCCAATGTCAAGGATTTTGACATTTTGGCTATTGACAGAAAAACGCATGAACAATTTGCTATTCAGGTAAAGACAACCGGATACAAGCAAAAAAAATGGACGTTATCAAAGAAAAATGAAGATTTAAAGGGAAATAATATTTTTTATATTTTTGTCTCGCTTAACGAGCTTGATACACCTGAATATCATATCGTTCCAAGTAAAGTGGTTGCAAATACAATTAAGACAGCGCATCAAAATTGGCTCAATACCCCACGTAAAAATGGTCAAAAACACAATGACACCAATATCCGTAACTTTGAGGATAAAGAAGATACATATAATAACCGATGGAATTTGCTGAATATAAAAGTTCTGGATGACAGAATTCTCCCGAAAGGAATTTATAGTTCAATTATTTCATTTCTACCACGTCTCAACGGAATACATTATGGTGAGATATACCCTAAACACCAAACAGGTGACGGTACAATGGAAAATCCATACATAATGCCATTTTATTCTTACGCAAAGGTGGTATGTGATTTTAAAGACGCTGTATATGCTTTTGAAGCAGAACATCCGGAATTTCAATTAAACCATTATCATGATATTTTGCTATTAGAGGGAATAAAGTGGGAAATAGAGTCTATGTCAAAAGCTGATATAAGTCAAATGAGTGGACAAACAGTTATAGCATTGATTTTAGGTGCCATAAGAGCAGAAAAGTTTTGTACCGGAGCACTGAATGACTTTCTCAAATCAGGTTGTATAGAAAAATGGTTGCAACATTTAGAAAAAATAGAGAAAAGATATTAATAGTGAGTAAGCTCAAAGCCTTACTTTACACAAAAACGGACGACTTATGTCGTCCGTTTTCTCTATTAAACATTAAATTTCTTAGCAAGTCCGCCTTCGGAGGTTTCACGATACATAACCTTCAGGTCCTTACCTGTTTCATACATAGTGTCAACGATCATATCAAAGCTGATCTGTCTGGAATCCGCAAGGAAGTCGGCAAGGTTAACTGCATTGAGCGCTCTCATTGCCGCAATTGCATTTCTCTCAATACAAGGAATCTGAACAAGACCGAGAACAGGGTCACAGGTGAGACCAAGATGGTGCTCAATAGACATTTCTGCCGCATATTCGATCTGATCAAGGTCCAGCTCATAAAGCTCTGCCGCCGCAGCAGCAGCCATTGAGCAAGCTGTTCCAATCTCTGCCTGGCATCCACATTCAGCACCGCTGATGGATGCGTTTGTTTTGATAAGATTACCAATAATGCCTGCTGTTGCAAGTGCATGGATAATTTCTGTATCTGTGAAATTGCGCTTTGTCTGCAGGAACTTGAGAACTGCAGGAACAACTCCGCAAGCGCCGCATGTAGGTGCAGTTACGATCGTTCCGCCTGAAGCATTATGCTCACTTACCGCATACGCATATGCGCAGATAAGACGGTTTGCCTTTGTTTCTTCGCTTTCATCAATATGCTTCTGACGGAAAAGATAACGAGCCTTTCGCTTTGTTCCGATACCACCGTGGAGAACGCCTTCTGCAATAAGGCCGGACTTAATGGCATTCTGCATAGTTGTCCAAACATCTGTAAGATATGTCCAAATCTCCTTGCCTTCACATTCTTCAACATATTCCCAGATTCGCATATCGTGCTCACGACAATATTCTGAAATTTCTGTAAAGGAATTAAACTTATAAACCTCTGCATGCTCAGAAGGTTTTTCCCACTCTGCAAGAACCTCTCCTCCGCCAACGCTGTAGAATCGCTTTTCCACAACCTCGTTGCCAAAGGAATATGCAAAGAAATCCATCATATTAGGATGGCGATCAGTAGGTGTGTCAAAATCAAAAACTATCTCGCAAGCCTTTCCTGCAAAAGCCTCTTCAAGCACAGCATCTGTCATATGACCCTTACCTGTTTTTGCAAGAGAACCGTAAAGAATAACCTTGTAGCGCTGAGCGCCGGGGTTTTCTGCAAGGAAACGCTTTGCAGCCGCAAGAGGACCCATTGTGTGAGAAGAAGAAGGACCTCTGCCTATTCTGAATAAATATCTGAGAGATTGCATATTAACTACCTCATAATTCCCTATTATAACTTTATTTTAACATATTTCCGCATTTTTGCAAGTGTTGATTTAATCATTGTATTAAGAGAAACCTGATTTGTCGTCATAAAAACAAGCGAGGTGAAATTCACCTCGCTTTTGCTTTGTTATTCCTTATCAAGCCCTAATGCCTGCATATATTTTTTGATCTGATTATCAGAAGGTCTGTAATCCTTGTGAGAACAGCAGGGAAGTGTTGGCTCGCTTCCATCCATTCTATAGAACGGAGAAAGATAGTCGTTTTCATATAATAGACAATCATCCTCATTATCAAAATCAGGTATATTGTAAGTCCTTCCGTTTTCAAGCATAGAACGATGAGCAAGAATTGCAGTTGAGGACATTGCTATTGCAGCTTTTAAGTTAAAAGGATGCTCGGGCTCACGATTTTCTTCTATGCATTCAATGAACATACGGGCAGTTATGTAGTCGCCGCCACCATGTCCGCTGCTTTTGATCAGCTCCTCGTCCTTATCATTCCATTGAGCATCATAATAGTTAATTTCTTCTTTGCCCTCAGGTATGGACCAGCTGTTGTAGCGAAGCATGATCTTTTCGCCCGTGCCTCTCAGATTTTCAATCTGACCATTTGTTCCGCAAATACGATACGAGTTGTGATGTCCGCCAAATCCACAGCATCCTGTAACTCTGAAAATAGAGCCATCATCGTTCTGAGTAGTAACGATCGCAGCTCTGTCTCCAACAAATTCAGCTGTGGGAATATCATCTTCATGAGGAGCAAATGCGGCAAATGCTGTAACTATTTTCGGAGTAGCACCGGTTGCACACATAACGGGGCCAAGAGAATGAGTTATGTAATATGTTCTGGGCAAATAGTTTCTCCAATGCTTTGGATGATACATATAAACCCTTCTGAATGCATCGTCATTCATATTGAAAGGATGGTTATATTCGCCCTCTGCATATAAAATCTTGCCAAGGCTACCACCACGGCAAACACGCTGCATTTCACGGTTAAATACCATTTGAGGATAATTTTCTGCAAGAAAAAATATTGAATTTGTGTTTTTATAAGCACGATAAAGCTCAACGCCCTCTGCCATAGTTCCGTTGCTGATGCATTCACAAAAAACATGAATACACTTTTCAAAGCATTTTATTGCAAAGCTTGCGTGCTCATGGAAAAGGTTTGCTATAATAACAGCATCCATTTCGCACTTCAAAAATTCATTAAAATCAGTAAATGTGGGTATCTCGCCAAGGCGATCCACGCCATATTTCAAACGCTCCTCGTTATCATCGCAGAGAGCAACGATTTCGCAATCAAGAAGCATAAAATTTTTCGCAAGGTCAACGCCTCTTCCAGCACCAAGCACGCCAATTTTGTATTTCTTCACAGTATCACCGCCTTTGATTTATTATAGCATATTTGATTATGACTGTAAAATCAAATAGTTGTAAATTGTGGTTAACTATCTTTTAATTTTTAAGAATGAATACTTAATTTAATTATTGTCTCCCCTATAAGTTTCCACGGATATTCACGAAATAAATTTTAGAGAATTCTTTATGTGTGTTAAATTATAGTATATAAGCATACCAACAAAAGCGAGGTGAATTTCGCCTCGCTTTTACTATGGTTTTATTTATTATCTTTTGACAAAGCACTGCTTTTTCCAGTGAAACGCTTTTTTAAAGTCTCTACATTATCAAATACTTTAGAAAGAGCAAATGCAGCAAAAGGAACTATTGAGAAGAAATAAGGATATACATACTGGCTTTTTGCTTCCCAAATAATGTGGAAAATAAATCCACCGATTGCCATTAAATAAACTAATTGCCAACCATAATGTTTATCCTGATATTTCAAAACAAACATTAGCGCAAGTCCCCAAAATATTATCATATACAATTTCATAGCATTTGATAATATATCCTCTGCAAAACCACCATTGTAAATTGATTTTAAAAACGGAGTTTTAGCATATTGATCACAATCTTCCAGGGGGCCGCTCCAAATAGATTGGAAAAGAGGATCTGTCCATTGTGAAATAACCTTTTTGGAGAAAAATACGGCAGTTGTGACAGGGGAATCTTTCATTTTCTGCAGATTGTCTTTTAATTTTTGGGTTGCTATTTGGGAGGTTTTTTGCGCATCATAGTCTTCCGCAACATAAGTCTCATA
Source organism: Candidatus Avispirillum sp. (assembly GCA_045631345.1). Classification (GTDB taxonomy): domain Bacteria; phylum Bacillota; class Clostridia; order Oscillospirales; family CAG-272; genus Avispirillum. The sequence goes on along the minus strand of JAZQUP010000043.1, from coordinate 3,772 downwards.
GCTGGTACAATCAAACCACCCTGGACCTTTAGTAACGTTATCTATATCTGTGCCCATTGCTATCCATGCTGTAGAAGGTATGCCCTTTGCTTCAACATTAAAATAACTTTGCAATGTACTCATAGGAACAATAGCTAAAATAATTACAGAAGCTATCAAAATCAAATGCTTAAAAGAAAACCTCTTTAAAAGATCCAAACACAAGAAAATAACAATTGCTATGATGCATATTAGAAAATTCTTTCTTAAGAATACCGCTGCTGCTCCACTAACAATGGTTAGTATTAAGTCTATATACTTACGATTTTTACAAAATCTCAATGTGAAATAGATACTTAAAACCACAAAAAACAATCCGGGAATTGTTCCATAGGCAAATAGTATAAAGAAAAATTGGGGCAAAAAGAAAAACGATAAAAGAATAGTTATGTTGTTTGTTAAACGATTTGCAAAAATCAAATCTGATATTTTGAAAGTGAAAAAGTTGATGCCTATTATAAGAAAAAAGTTTGTGTAGAAACTGATTGCATTATCTGCAAAAAAGAAATACCCCACGGCTTTATAAAGCATTAAGCCTATTTGATGAGGGTAAATATACAAATACTCGCCTTTTGCAAAAATAGTATTGTCTGAATTTAAAAATCTTTGTGCACTTTCAGCGGTTGATAAAGCATCGGCACGTATAATGTGATCCACATTGCAAATTAAATATATTGCCATGCCGGTGAATATAGCAGTTAATATTAAGAAAAGATGCTTTTCATTTATTTTTTTTAGTTTTTCTTTAAACGGAAAAACAAAAAAAATAATAGCTGCTAATAAAATAAAAAGTAAACTTTTTATAAAATGAGATTCTATTGATATTGTTTCATTTGAATCATAGCTAACTGTTGTATTGTAAAAGATGTTAAGGATAAAAATGGCACCTATCACGAGTATCGAAAAAATTTGTAAACATTTACTTAAAATGTTCGATAATTTCATTTTTACACCACCTGAAACATAAAATAACGTTAACCAAATAATTTAAAAACGATTTTTTTAACATCTGCACCATCATCGTAACATAAACTATTTAAAAAGTCAATACACACAGATTGTTCAGATTCAACAAGCGAGGTGGTTTCACCTAGCTTGTTTTTCACATATTAGTTTACCATCAAAATTTATTTCATAGTAGTTGTTTTCAAAATCATATAATTTTATGCTATTGTCGCACAATTCAAAAGCAGGTTTATCATCTAAGGTTGCAAATATATCTCTACCGGCAAAACTCCATTCAATTTCAAAATCAAAAGTTAGTCTTAATATATCAATCTCACCATGGATGATGTATCCTTTTTCAATCGGATGTATTGAAAAGTTGCTTCCAAATGTTTCAATATTTTTACTTCTTAATAATTCCCCTGTGGTTATATCAATTTGGGAAATTATTTTGTTTTGTAAAACAATCAAATTCTTATCGTTAAGAATTGCACATTGATCTATATTTGAATACAGTCCACCAACAAGAGCTATATTAATTTCTTTTTCATTTGATTTTATTTTTATAGAAATAACATTTATGAAGTCATTGATGCCTAACTCATTTGTGTTATATACATAGTCATAATGTTTGTTGTCAGTTGAATTTATAGTATATGTTTCATCTAATGCAATTTCAATCTCACAAAACTCATTATTTAAAATCATCTAATCACCTCTTTTGTTATTGTAACACAATTCATTTTTAACGTAAATATACGCTCTATAAATAATGTTCCTTTATCTCAAATCCCAACAAAAAAGGACCGAAATCGGTCCTTTTTTATTATGTTAATTACTTTTCTTCTGTTGCTTCAGCAGCCTTCTTAGTTGTTCTCTTTTTCTTGGGAGCTTCTGTTGCTGCGGGAGCTTCTGCAGGTGCCTCTACAGGTTCTTCAACCTTTTCAGCAGCCTTCTTTGTTGTTTTCTTTGCAGGAGCCTTTTTAGATGCCTTCTTAGCGGCAGCCTCTGCTTCCTTTGCTGCAAGCTTAGCTGCTGCTTCTGCTGCCTTTTCTGCTGCCTTTATAGCTTTTTCGGCCGCCTTTTCAGCAGCCTTAGCAGCCTTTTTTGCTGCAGCCTCTGCCTCCTTTGCCGCCTTCTTTTCGGCTGCGATTCTGGCCTTTTCAGCAGCAACGAAATCTGCATAAAGCTCCTCATAAAGAGCCTCATACTTCTTAGCAGATGCGTTCCAGGAGAAGTCTGTTCTCATGCCACGCTCAACGATGTTGTTCCAATCTTCCTTGAAGTCATAGAAGATCTTTTCGGCATATCGAACTGTGTCGAGCATATAGTGCGCATTGTAGTCCTCAAAGCTGAAGCCTGTACCTGTCTTTTCATCGCAATTGTAGTTTTGAACTGTGTCTCTGAGACCACCTGTTGCACGAACGATCGGAACAGTACCATATCTGAGGCTCATAAGCTGGCTGAGGCCACAGGGCTCAAAGCGAGAGGGCATAAGGAATGCATCACATGCTGCATAGATCTTATGAGAAAGGGGCTCGGAATAGTAGATATTAGCAGAAACCTTACCCTGATACTTATCTGCATAGTAGCGGAACATATCCTCATAGCGAGCTTCGCCTGTGCCAAGGATAACAAGCTGAACGCCATCCTGGCAGAGCTCATCCATAACTCTGTCAATAAGGTCAAATCCCTTCTGGTCTGTGAGACGGGATACGATACCGATAAGCATAACATTGGGATCTTCATTAAGACCAAGCTCTCTCTGAAGAGCAAGCTTATTCTTAACCTTTTCCCATCTGAAGTTATCAGCATTGAAGGGATATTCAATATTCTTATTTGTTTCAGGATTGAACTCTACATAGTCGATACCATTAACGATACCGGAAAGAACACCGCTCTTAGCACGGAGAAGAGGATCAAGGTTTTCACCATATTCGGGAGTCTTGATTTCTTCTGCATAAGAATCACTAACTGTTGTTACTCTGTCAGCATAAACGATACCACCCTTGAGAAGGTTAACAGCGTTATATGCCTCAAGCTTATCAGATGTGTAGTATTCATCGGAAAGACCTGCAATGTCACGAAGAATGTCCTTACCATAGATACCCTGGAACTTCAGGTTGTGAATTGTCATAATTGTGCGGATACCACGGAAGAACAAATCACCCTGGAAGCTATCATTGAGATATACGGGAACTAGACCTGACTGCCAGTCGTGGCAATGAATGATGTCGGGACGGAAGCCGATAATGGGAAGAGCGCTGAGAGCTGCTCTGGAGAAATAGATGAACTTTTCAATATCTCCACGAATTTCGCCATAGGGCTTGTCGCCACCGAAATAGAACTCATTATCAATGAAATAGAAGGTGATGCCGTCAACCTCTGCAGAGAGGATACCAACATACTGCTTTCTCCAAGCGAGATCCATATAAAAATGAGTGATATATGTGAGCTTATCCTTCCACTGAGGCTTCATACAGAGATACTTGGGAAGAATAACACGAACATCGTACTTAGAGCTATCAAAATACTTGGGAAGTGTACCTGCAACGTCTGCAAGACCGCCTGTCTTGATAAAGGGAACAGCCTCACTGGTCACAAAAAGGATCTTTTTTCTTTCCATTGGCAAAACCTACTTTCTGTATTTAAATTTATTTTTATAGTCATACTATACTACTTTAATTTTATAGCTTTTTCCCATTCTTGTCAATAAAGTTATTACAAAAAGCTATTTTTGATACAAAAATTTCACATAAAAGAAGGAATCCGTCAAAGGGACGGATTC
>JAZQUP010000042.1:0-21557 GCA_045631345.1 Candidatus Avispirillum sp. | reverse complement strand
AGTGATGAAGAAGTGTCCGTTTACGGACGGCGGAGCATTAGATGCAGATGAAAGAATATTCAGTGCATCTTTAGATGCTAGCCGGTAAAAAGCCCTTATAGGGCTTAATCAAGCCTCCGGCTTAGCCGGAGGTCATGACTTATTAACATCAGCCCTGCTGAGCCTTTCTGATTTTAGCTTCTTCCTTAAGGCGAAGCTCTGTGTTGAGAATTCTCTTTCTGAGTCGGATAGACTTGGGAGTAACCTCAAGAAGCTCGTCCTCACCGATAAATTCAATTGCCTGTTCAAGGCTGAACACCTTATGAGGAACAAGACGGAGCGCTTCGTCTGCGCCGCTGCTGCGGATAGATGTGAGGTGCTTCTTTTTGCAAACGTTAAGAGCGATGTCTATCTGCTTGGGGCATTCACCTACGATCATTCCTTCGTAAACGGGAGTCTGAACGCCGATAAACATTGTTCCTCTGTCCTGACAGTTGAAAAGACCATAGGATGTGGATTCACCTGCCTCGCTTGCAACGAGAGAACCTGTATATCTTGTTGTGATTTCGCCCTTGAAGGGTTCATAGCCTGCAAAAACAGATGCCATAAGTCCTTCGCCGCGAGTATCTGTAAGGAATTCGCTTCTGTAGCCGAAGAGGCCTCTTGCGGGAATGAGATATTCAATCTTCATTCTTGTTCCACGGAGGTTCATTTCAAGAAGCTCACCCTTTCTGGAGCCGAGCTTTTCAATAACTGTACCAACATATTCTTCGGGAACATCAACTGTAACCTTTTCCATAGGCTCGTGCTTTTTGCCGTCGATATCCTTATAAAGAACGTGAGGTGTGGAGCAACAGATTTCGTATCCTTCTCTTCTCATATTTTCAATGAGGATGGAAAGGTGCATTTCGCCTCTGCCTGCAACCTTGAAGCTGTCAGTTGTTTCGCCGTCTTCAACTCTGAGAGAAACGTCACGAAGAGTTTCCTTATAAAGACGCTCTCTGATCTGTCTTGATGTAACAAACTTGCCTTCCTTACCTGCGAAGGGGCTGTCGTTAACTGCGAATGTCATTTCAAGAGTAGGCTCACTAACCTTAACGAATTCAAGAGCTTCGGGAGTATCAACTGCTGTGATAGTGTCACCGATTGTGATAGATTCTGCGCCTGAGAAGCAGATAATATCGCCAACAGTTGCGCTTTCAACAGTTTTCTTTCCAAGACCGTCATACTGATAGAGAGAAACGATTTTTGTTTTCTTGGGAGCTGCATCGGGAGTATGGAAGTTGACGATAACAGCTTCTCCGCCAACCTTCATTGTACCACGCTCAATTCTTCCGATACCGATTCTACCAACATATTCGTTATAGTCGATAGAAGAAACGAGCATCTGGAGAGGAGCCTCAGGATCGCCTTCGGGCTGGGGAATATATTCAAGGATTGTGTCGAGAAGGGGCATAAGGTTTTCGCCTTCGCCATGAGGGTCAACAGAAGCTGTGCCCGCTCTGCCGGAGCAGAAGAGCATGGGAGAATCAAGCTGGTCATCAGTTGCATCAAGCTCAAGAAGGAGCTCGAGAACTTCGTCAATAACCTCGTCAATTCTTGCATCGGGACGGTCGATCTTATTAACAACAACGATAACTCTATGGCCAAGCTCCATTGCTCTTTGAAGAACAAAACGTGTCTGAGGCATAGGGCCTTCTGCTGCATCAACCAGAAGGATAACTCCGTTAACCATTTTAAGAATACGCTCAACTTCGCCGCCGAAGTCTGCGTGTCCGGGAGTGTCAACAATATTGATCTTTGTATTTTTATAAACTACAGAGGTGTTTTTTGCAAGAATAGTGATGCCTCTTTCACGCTCAATGTCGCCTGAGTCCATAACTCTTTCCTGCACAACCTGATTTTCGTGATATTCGCCGCACTGCTTAAGCATTTCATCAACCAATGTTGTTTTACCATGGTCAACGTGAGCGATAATAGCTACATTTCTTAAATCTTCTCTGATCATAATCCCAAATCCAATCTTTAAAAATTATAGATTTCCAACTTTTTAATTATACTGCACACTTTTCTATATATCAAGCATTTTTTCAACATTTTCGCTAAAAAACTTATGTATTTAATAGTCAAGGTGCCAATATAGCCATTGAAAAAGGCTGGGTTATGTGATAAAATTATATTAATTAAGGCAAAAGAAAGGTGATGGCTATGAATAAGTACGAAAAAACCTATATTAATCCAACTCCCCTGCCCGATTATCCCATTGGTCGTTTTTCCATTATGAACGGATATGATTATAACTGGAGAGAAACTGCCGATCCAACGGTTCTTTATGAAAACGGCAAGTGGTATCTCTATTGCTCCTGCGGAATGGTGTATTGGAGCGAGGATTTCTGCACATGGAAGCACAGAAAAATGGAGCCCTATGATTGCGGATATGCACCTACAGTTGTAAATCATCGTGGTAAGTATTATTTATGCGGAAGCCTTTCAGATGTTTATGTTTCTGATGATCCTCTCGGGGATTTTCACAGTATAGGCGAATTTAAGTTGCCAAATGGCGAAAATCTCACTCGTTGCTATGACCCTATGCTCTTCTCTGATGATGATGGAAGACTTTATCTTTATTACAGCACAGGCGCTCCTGTAGTTCTTGCAGTTGAGCTTGATGCAGATGATCCCACAAAGCTTCTTGCAGAGCCTGAGCTTGCCATTGAGTTTGATCCCGAGCATGAATGGGAAAGAAACGGCGAATATAACGAGGATAAAAGATCCTGCGCTCTTGAAGGTCCCTGGATGCTGAAGAAAAACGGAGTTTATTATCTCGTTTATTGTGCTCCGGGAACAGAATATTCAACATATGGTCTTGGCGCATATAAGAGCTCCACTCCTATGGGACCTTGGGAATATATGAAAACTAATCCCTTCACAAGAAAAACAGATGGCGTTGTTCGTGGTCCCGGACACGGATGCATAACAGAGGGGCCTGACGGAAACCTTTGGGCTTTCTATACCTGCACCGTTTGCTATCTTGATGCAATGGAAAGAAGAATGGGATTTGACCCCATTTATATAAACGATGAGGGCGATCTTGTTTGTCCCACCATTTCAGAGTCTCCTCGTTGGGCTCCCGGCGTTGTGGCAGATCCTATCAAGGATGGCGATGCAGGCCTTGTATGCGTAACAGGAAGACGTCGTGCATATGCTTCCAGCTGTGCTCCCGGACGAGATGCGCTTTACGCAACAGATGAAGATCTTATGTCCTGGTGGCAGCCTGCCGATGACGATGAATGCCCCACGCTCACTATTCCTATGTCATATTGGGGAGCAGATTGCGCTGCTGTAAGAATAATCTGGAGAGATGTTGGACTTTCTCTTGAAAAGGGAGCGCTTCCCGGTCCTATCAAGTATAAATTGGAGCTTAGATATAATGATCACGATACTGAGGAAGAGGATCCTTGGATAACTGTTGTGGACAGAAGCGAAAGCGAAGATGATCTTATTATCGACTATCGTACATTTGAAGTAACACGTGCAAACGAAGCTCGCCTCACTATCCTCGGAGCACCAAAGGGTATTTCTCCTGCAGTTATGAACATTTCCATTTTTGGTGAGAAGTAAGATATAACAAAAGCTAAAAACCAGCCTCAAAAGGCTGGTTTTTGTTTTAATATCTGCGTCGTTTAGGTCTTCTTGCACGTAAAAATGCGTTTCCGAAAATATAGATTATTGTGAGAATAATTGCCGAAACAACAGTTGCAATAAAGAATTTACTCTTAGAAAACTGTTCTATTTTATAGAATGTATAAAGCAGTTCGCTTCGCGCAACGTCGGCTGTTGTTATCATATCTGATGTACCAAGAATTTCTCCGTTATACATTGCGGTAACGCTACCGCAAACCTGTCCTTTTGTGACGGGAGCTTGCAATTCTTCAGAATATGTAACATAACTGAGCTCAATTGCTGTTTCGGGATCAACATCGGCAGGAAGGTATATATTCAGCGTATCTGATGAAACCAGATTCACCATATCTGTCACAGATGAAAGGGTTACGGGAATATCGCAGATTATCTGATTGGGTGAAAGAACCTCAATATATTTAAAGGATGCAAAAGCCCAGTCGATCAGCTGAGATGCGGTTGTATAGGAATATATAGTTCCTTCAACAGTTTGTCCGCCCATAACAACGATGATATATGAAAGCTCACCGTTTGTAGCTGTTGTAACAACGCTATGTCCGCCCTGAGGTGTTGAGCCTGCGTTCATACCTCTTGCCTGAGAGTCAAAATAGTTTTTGTCGTAGTAGAGGGTAAGCAGGCAGTTTCTGTTATGAACTGTATGGTTGAAGGACTCCATGGAATATTTCATAGAGGAGCTGCATTCCATAAACAGAGGAAGTGTGTAGGCATGGCGGGCTATAATAGCTGTGTCCTCAACTGTGGTATACATATTTTCATCGTGCATACCTGTTGGGTTCACATAGTTTGTATGTATAGCGCCAAGCTCCTTAGCTCTGGTGTTCATTTGTGAAACAAACTTTTCAAGGCTTCCTGAAACGGTGTAAGCAAGAACATAGGCGCTGTCGTTTGCTCCGTTTACAAGCAATGTCCATATCATATCCTTAACTGTAACAACATCGCCTGCTGCAAGCTTGATGTTATTGCCTGAAACCTTTGATAGCATTTCTTTGGTGATAGTGATTTTCTCTTCAAGTCTGTCACCAAGGGCTTCAACAGCCAGAATGCCTGTCATTATTTTAACTGTGGATGTGGGGAAAATTCTTTCCTCAGCCTTATATTTATAAACAGTTTTTTCGTTTTCAATGTTATAAACAAGTGCTCCGCTGATATTATTTATAGTGGGCTCGTCTATTGCGGCTGAGGGCAATGCAAGAATTGCCATAGCCGAAAGCATAGTTGCAAGGCATAAAACAAACGAAACGATACGTTTCATCATTATGAGTCCTTTCTTTATATGAAAGCGCAGCACGATCAGCGCTGCGCCTGTGTTATTTTAATTATCGACGTGAAGCTGCGCAAAGAAATTCTTTGTATTTTCTATGTCAACCTTTATCTGCGCTGCAAGCTCTTCAACTGAGCCAAATCGCATTTCATTTCTCAGGTAGCTATAGAAATCTATTCTAACATCTTTATCGTAAAGATCGCCTGAGTAGTTGATGATATGTGTTTCGCAGTTAACGTGCTCCCCTGAAACTGTGGGTCTTGTTCCAACGTTGGCAACAGCTGTGTAGATCTGATTGCCAATTGTAGCAGTGCAGGCATAAATTCCATGGCGAGGAATAATATGTCCTTTGGGAAAATTCTGATTAATTGTGGGTATGCCCAATGTTCTTCCCAGCTCTTTTCCGTGGCAAACAGGAAGATTGATAGAAAATGGGTGTCCCAAAAGGTCAAGGGCGCTTTCCATATCGCCCAGCATAACTGCATCTCTTATAGCGCTGGAGGAAACCGTTTTGCTATTGCGGAAAACGGGCTGCATAATATCAACTTCAACTCCAACCTCGTTAAGAATGCGGCGAAGAGCTTCTGCATCGCCTGCACCTTTATGCCCAAAGCGAAAATTGAATCCGCAAACAACTCTTGCGGGTGCAAAGCTTTCCACGAGGTAATTCTGCGCAAAGCTGCTGTATTCAAGATTTCTGACAGTTTCAAACTCTTCAAAAACGGCATAGTCAATGTCATATTTTTTGAAAAGCGCAAGACGTGCCTTCATATCGGTAAGATAAGGCACAGCCGCTCCGGGCTTAGCCAATGTGGTGAAGGTCCAGGCAACTTTTTTATGTCCGTTTTTGCCTGCCAGCTCAAACAGTTTCTGATGTCCTCTATGAACTCCGTCAAAATTTCCAAGAGCTAAAGCGCAGCCCTCGGGGAGCTTTTCAACAACCTGACATTCAGGCAGCTTGTATATTATCAAAACTCCGTTCCTCCGAGTTCATTAAAGTTGAGATGGAAATTTATCTGATGCCCAGGTAGTTCTTAACAAGGCTGCCCATCAGTTCATCACGGTCGATGCGGCAAATAAGCGCACGTGCATTTTTATGATTTGTGATATATGTGGGGTCCTCTGAAAGAATATAGCCAACGATCTGGTTTATAGGGTCGTAGCCTTTTTCAAGAAGCGCTGAATAAACTGCGCTGAGGATCTCACGTGTTGTGCGCTCACGTTCGTTGGGAATTTTAAAGGTCTGGGTCTTGTCATAAGCAAAATCTGCCATTTTTTCTCTCTCCTTTATTTTTTCTTTATTTTATCCGATCTGGTTAATATCATAAGGTGTTGTCTGATATACGAAGTAGTTAAGCCAATTGGAGAAAAGGAGATTTGAATGTCCTCTCCATGTAACAACGGGGTTCTTCGTATCATCGTCATTGGGAAAATAGTTAACGGGAATATGAGGATTAAGGCCTGCTGCCTTATCTCTCAGATATTCTCTCTTTAATGTGTCTCTGTCGTATTCAGAATGTCCTGTTATAAACACCTGGCTTCCTCCGTGGTTCATAACAGCATAAACTCCTGCCTCGTCTCCTGATGCAAGGATCTTCAGGCGAGGTTCGTTTTCAATGTCTTCACGCTTTGTATATGTGTGTCTTGACTGAGGAACCATAAATTCGTCATCAAATCCACGAAGCAAAATTGCGTTTTCTTTATCTTTATGGTGCTTGTAAACTCCTGAGAGCTTTTCATCAAGGTGATATTTTTTGATTCCGTAGTGATAATAAAGACCAGCCTGAGCGCCCCAGCAAATATGGAATGTGCTTGTAACGTGAGTTTTGGACCACTCCATTATTTCGCAAAGCTCGCTCCAATATTCAACATCTTCAAATTCAAGGTGTTCAACAGGAGCGCCTGTTATTATCAGTCCGTCAAATTTTTCATTGCGCACATCATCAAAGGTGCGATAGAAGGAGATCATATGCTCCTCGGATGTGTTTTTTGCTTTATGTGAAGCTGTGTGAAGCAATTCAATTTCAACCTGAAGCGGCGTGTTACCAAGAAGACGAGCAAGCTGTGTTTCTGTAACGATTTTAGTTGGCATAAGGTTGAGAACTGCTATTCTCAGCGGACGGATATCCTGAGTTATAGCTCTTGTTTCAGTTATAACAAAAATATTTTCGCTCTGGAGCACTTCTGTTGCAGGCAGGGCTGTTGGTATTTTTATAGGCATTTATTATCTCCTTCCGCTATATATCATTATACATAATACATTATACAATATGCTTTTAATAATTGCAATAATTATATAGTTATTTTAATAATTTTAATAAAAATGAGGGCGCATAAAGAACAGTTATTATCTTCATACTGTCAGTTTCATTTCCGTAATATTCATCCAGTGCGCCCAGGGTGAATATATTTTCCGAGTTATATTCAAGGCTTGGCTCTGATTTATATTTAGGGCCGTATGAGCCAACAAGAAGATAATCGGAACTTTCAAGCATAACATTGGCTTCCTCGGCTGAGGCTCCCAGATAGAAAAAGCTTTTATCTTCAGTTTCAATTTTCAGTCGCACCACAGGAACAACGGAGCGTGAAATGTATACATCCTCATAGGTTATAAGCTTGTATTTGTCAAATTCAAATGAGTACCCTTGAGAATAATATACTATTTTTATATTTTCAGGCATAAGCTCTGCAATTTTATAAGAATCCTCTTCATCCGGCATATAAATTGCAGAAACGCTTATATTATCTGTGATATATTTCATATAGCTTGCGTGAGATTTATGAGGATTAACGATAAAGAGACTGTCTATATCATCTGCTCTTAAATTCACGGCCGATTGAGCAATACTTCTGTAAACGCTTTTTGAACCATTGGAAATATCTATGGCGATGCAATCGTTTTTGCAGGAAACGACCAAACCTTCGCCTGATTTTTCATATATGGAGTATGAAACAACGCTGTTATGTTCCTGCCATCCGATTATGGAGCTGGCAATAGTAAAGACGGCAAGAAACGCCATTGATATTCCCAAAACGATACGGCGTGCCTTTTTGCTGTCTATAACAAAAATCATCATAAAGCAGATGGAAAATAGAAATGCAAGGCATATAAGGAGCGTATTTGTTACGTCAACAACGATTTTGTTTGAGGAACCGAACATCAGAGCAAATCTGTCAAATGCAATGCAGGGATAGGAGCACAATGCGCTGATAACATCGCCGATAAAGGGGATTGAGCCCAGCAGAAGAACAAGAGGAGAGATCCAAAGGATAAGATCACCGAACCAGGCAAAAGGAACGGTTGCAATAATTGCGGCGGGAGTTATGTAGCCGAAGTAGACCACAACAGGTATCATTGTGAACGCCATAGAGATAAAACTCATTGCAATCGGCAGAAGGAGTGCTTTGATCGTTCTGGTTTTGGTATCATCAAAGGCTATATCTCCGCCGAAGATCTTGAGCGTTGCAAAAACACCCAGCATAGCCGCAACTGAAAGCTGAAAACCTATATCAAAAAGAGAATATGGATCAAACAGAACTATCAGCAGGGCAGAAATTCCCAAGTTGGTTGGCTGATCCGTTGCTCTTTTGGAAAAGGTTATAAGATTATAGCAGGTAAGCATTATTCCTGCTCGCACGATGGATGCGAAAAATCCTGTGAGAATAATATAAAAAGCAACTATAACTATTGTGCAAAGTCTGCCTGCTTTTGCTCCGATGTTTGAAAGAAAGATGCTGAGCATTGCGCAGATAACAGTGAGATGCATACCGGAGAGGGCTATAACGTGAGCAAGTCCGAGATTTTTAACTGCGCTGTAAAAATCGTCCTGCAGATAATCTCTGTTTCCAAGAAACATAGATGCCGCAAGGCCTCCGTTTTCCTCGCCCATAAGCAAAAGAAATCGCGCGCTTAGAATTTTGTTTAAGTTATCAAGGCGGTCGGAAATATTAATGCTCTGACCGTTATAATTAATATCCACTCCTTCGGCTGAGAGAAATGCACCAAAGCTGAGATAATATCTTCTTGAGTCAAAGTTTTCATTTGATTTCAAAGGAGAAAATGTAACTTTACCTTCAAAAAGGTCGCCTCGGGCGAAAATGTCGTCATCAGTAAGCGCAACCTTCAAATCAACCTTCTTGCCGTCAATTTCATATATTTCGGCAACGTATCCGCTGCCGCTTGATTTTGCCCATTGAACATTAAGGATTTTTCCCGAAACATAATGTTCTCCATGATAGGCAGAAAATTCTTCAAGGGGCTTATCAATAGTTAGATACGTAAAAGAAAGAGCTGTGGATAGGGCAAGAATAATGATTGCCGCAGTTCGAACATAAAGATTTCTTCCACATTTTCGGGATATGAAAAACAAAAGCGCTGGCAACGCCAAGAAAGCCACCGCATAGGGTAGCTTGTGGCTGTTTTCAGCGCTTAAAATTATTGCAAACAAAAAGAACGATAGGCAAAATGTTGCAAGAGGCCTCAGGTTGACGGATTTCATTGTGATAGTCTCACTGTTTTATTTGTCAGTTTTTTCATTGATTTTTCCATGTCTTGCTTCATAAGCTTCAATTGCGTCACGAATAAGTATCAAAATTTGGCTATTTGCGCTTCTGCCTTCGTAATCAGCAACTACATGTAATTTGTTAAGCATTTCTTCATCAATTCTTATTGATAAACTTTTAATTGCCATAATAACCTCAAAATAAATGTATTATGTAGTTATATTACAGCTATAAAGCAATATTATGTTCCAAATAGATGCACAGCATATCTAAAATGCATCTATTTGGGTGTGGGTTCAAATCTAAAGTTTATTGTTGGTAATATTGTCTAATAGAGTATAATTGCGTTAAGTGCGGGAAGATAATATTTCCCCCTACAAACAGGATGAATTGGAAAAATCCCTGCAGTCATCTGCAGGGATAAATTGTTATTTAAATCTTCTTGCATAGCCACATCGTTGGCAAAGCTCCTCTGTGGCGCAGCGCATAGCAAAGCCTTTACGCATATTCTCTGCTCTGGGGGATGAAAGTATATTTTCAATATCCTCTGAAAAAATATTTCCGAGAGGAATATCTCCCTCGTGGTCAAGGCAACAGGGGATAACAGTTCCGTCGCAAAGAACTCCGAAATGGTCTTTAAGTCCGTAGCAAAAAACGTTGTTTCCACAATTTTCTGCCGCCATATCGGGCCAATCAAAGCGCTCACCATATTCAAGATGAAGCTTGTTGCGAATGCGATAGCCTCTTGTTCCCTCTTTCCATTCGCCCTCAAGGCGCTTTTTCATAAGAGAAAGAGTTTCGTTATTAAGTCCACCGTCGTGGCCGTTATTCCAAAGGCGAAAAACTGTAAGAACTCCGTTTTTACTTGCTTTATCAGCAAAATCAATGCAATCGTTGATATAGCGAAGATAATCGTCTTTGTTCCCGTCCTCAAAGCTGTGAACAGAAATATTCACTTTATAAACTCCGCTTTCGATCAGTTCATCTCCTCGTGATGCCAGAAGTGATCCGTTTGTTGTAACGGCGCTTTTGAATCCCATATCACATGCAATCCTAATGAATTTGCAAAGAAGAGGATGAGTCAGCGGCTCTCCCATAACGTGATAGTAGATATAATCTGTAATGCTACGGAGCCTTTTTGCAACACATGTGAATTCTTCCTCTGACATTCTGCGTTTTTCACGCTTGTTCTTAGGACAGAATGAACAGCTTTTGTTGCAGATATTGGTTATTTCAACATAAGCTCTTGAATATTTCATTTTAGCGACAAATAAATGACCAGAACGGAAATATCGGCAGGATTAACGCCTGAAATTCTAGCGGCTTGTCCAAGAGTTGCGGGACGCATTTCCTGAAGCTTTGCGGCAGCTTCAAGGCGAAGTCCCTTGATTTTTGTGTAGTCAATATCAGCGGGCAGAAGCTTTGTTTCTATCTTTTTTTGTTTTTCAGCCTCAGAAAGCTGACGCTTGATATAACCTTCGTATTTTATCTCTGTTTCAACAGTTTCGCAAACTCTTTCAGGCAGCTGAACTCTTTCTCTATCGCATTCTGCAAGTGAGGCATAGTCAACCTCAGGACGACGAAGAAGATCAGCCAGCTTGGCGCCTGTTGAAATGGGAGTACTCTGGCACTTTTCAAGCATAGGATTTGCGGCTGTAGGTGAAGCGGTTGTTTTTTCAAGACGTTCCTTTTCTTCTTCTGTTATTCTGCGGCGTTCAAGAAAGGCTTCATATCGTTCATCGTCAATAAGGCCAACATCACGGCCCATCTGAGTAAGGCGCAGATCTGCGTTATCCTGTCTCAGAAGGAGACGATATTCGCTTCTTGATGTCATAATTCTGTAAGGCTCTCTTGTTCCCTTTGTTACAAGGTCGTCAATGAGAGTTCCTGTATATGAAGAATAGCGAGGAAGAATAAGGGGCTGAGTGCCCTTAACGTATGAAACAGCATTTATTCCGGCAACAAGACCTTGCGCTGCAGCTTCTTCATATCCTGAGGAACCGTTGAACTGTCCTGCGCCGAAAAGACCTGAAATATTTTTGAATTCAAGAGTTGCCAGGAGCTGAGTGGGATCGCAGCAATCATATTCGATAGCGTAGGCATATCTCATAATTTCGGCATTTTCAAATCCGGGCAAGCTGCGAAGCATTTTATACTGAACTTCAGCAGGCAAGGATGAGGAAAATCCCTGAAGATACATTTCGTCTGTATCAAGTCCCATAGGTTCAACAAAAAGCTGATGGCGTTCTTTATCTGCAAAACGCACAACCTTATCTTCTATGGAGGGGCAATAGCGAGGGCCTGTGCCGTGTATTTGTCCGCTATAGAGAGGGGAAAGATGCAGATTGTCACGAATGATCTGATGTGTGTCGGCATTGGTGTAAACAATGTGGCAGGGGATCTGATCAATGGAGTTCAGCTTTTTTGCATCACTACGAACAGAGAATGGTGTGATATGTTCTTCGCCCTGCTGCTCTTCAAGAACGCTGAAATCGATAGTCTGCTTATGAATTCTGGGAGGTGTTCCGGTTTTAAAGCGCATAAGCTTTATGCCCATATTTGAGAGGGATTCGGAAAGAAAGGCTGAGGGGAGCAAGCCATCAGGTCCGCTTGCTCTCTTAACGCTTCCAACGTGAGTTGTTCCTCCGGGGTAAGTTCCTGTTGCAATAACAACAGCCTTAGCCAGATGTTCGCCACCGGGCGCGCTTATAACTCCGCAAACTCTTTTTTTATCTCCCGCTTCTTCGTAGAGAATTTCTGTGATCTCTCCCTGAATAAGATGGAGATTTTCTGTTTGCTCAAGGGTTGTTTTCATAAAGGCTGAATAGAATTTTCTATCAGCCTGAACTCTTTTGGAACGAACAGCGGCGCCCTTACCTGTGTTAAGGGTACGTGACTGAATAGTTGCAGCGTCTGCCGCATAGCCCATTTCGCCGCCAAGTGCATCTATTTCAAAAACAAGGTGTCCCTTTCCTGTTCCGCCAACTGAGGGGTTGCAGGGCAGATTTGCAAGGCTGTCAAGGCTCATAGTGAAAAGCGCTGTTTTAAGTCCGCTTCTTGCTCCTGCGAGTGCGGCTTCAACGCCTGCGTGGCCTGCACCAACAACGATTATATCGTATTCATATACTGACATATATGTAAGTCCTTTTTATTTAGCCATTTTAGTATATATTTCCCAGCCTGTTTTTTCGCTGTACACAGCAACAAGACCGCTTGAAATATTTGAAACGTATTCGTATTTAAATGGGATAACAGAATTTCCTGCTGTGTCTATCATACCCCATTTGCCTGATTTGTTCTGAACAGCTGCAACGCCTTCAACAAAGGCAGAGCCATAGAGCAGATTGGGCTGAACTATCCATTTTCCTGTGTAGTCAAGATAGCCGTATTTTCCATCACGTGAAAGAAGGAGCATTCCGTCGGAATAAGCTTCAAGCTTATATCCTGCAGGGATGTAGAATTGACTTCCGTCGCTTCTGATGAGAATATCATCGTCTGTTCCAACCATGAACATATCGTATTTTATATACTGGTATCTGTCATAGGAAACAAGACGAATTCTCAAAAGTCCGTGATCAAAATAATAGCTTCCGATAGAAGAAATATCCTTTAAAAGCGGATCTGTATAGTATTCGTTGGCATTCCATCCAAGATCGCTTGTGAAGCTTTTTCTTGATTCAAACATCACAGTTCCTGCTTCGTCAATAACCTGCAATTCAGGCCATTTCACTTCGGTAGGTTCAGTCAGTGCTGCTTCTGCAGGAGGCAGATCGGGATCGGTGTAGCTCCAACTAAGGTCTCTTTTAACAACAGCGTATCCTTGTTTATAGTCGTAAGCGTTGATATATGGGTAAACGATTTCTTCGCTTGTAGGATCAATGGTTTCATCGTCTTTCTTTTTGAAAAGCCAGTCAACAACGTCTACAAGTGAAGTAACGCTTTGGATCTTGTTTTTAACCTTTTCATCACGGGTGAGCACTTTAGGAGTGTATTTATAATAACGAACAAGGCCTTCTTCAGTGTCGTCTTCGGTTGTTATTCCGTAGTATGCGGGGTAGTCAAAGTAAAGACCTCTGTTATGAGCTGCATCAATATAGTCGCTTTCCTTAAAGGTTTTTCCGTCTGTATCAAGGTAAAAATATTTTTTAACCTCTGTTTTCAGCTTGGCTGTTTTGAGCCATGGACGATTTCCTGCTTCATCAGGCTCTCCAAGCTCTGTTGGGTATTCTATTTCTTCTTTAACAGTCTGATAAAAAAGCGGTCTGCCTTCTATATCTCTGGTAAAAGCGGGGATATATTTTGTGTCGTCGTATTTAGTAAGCGCTGTTCCCTTTGAATTCAGCAGATATAGAGTTCCACCGTCGTCAAAGAGGATGTAACCCATATAAAGCTCAATTGCGGGGCGCTTTTCCGTTACTGAAACTGTTTGAACTTCAGAGAGCTTACCGTCGTCGTAATGAACAGCTTCTTCCTTGTCATATGTTTTGTTTCTGAAGGAGAAAATATCAGGAAGTGCAAATGAGGTTTCAAGCAAGGCGAAACGATTGCCTGCGGCAAAAACTTTATCGGTTGCGGTATATCCCTCAGCTGAAAGCTGAGAGACTGTTGGCATTACTGTATTTAGCAGTATAACAGAAGGATCCTGATTTGCGCTTTGGGTTGGACGTTCAACTCTGGTGGGAGAATCATCTTTATCTTCGGGGGATTCGGGAGAAATATTTGTTTCGGGAGCAGTTGTGTCTGCTTCGTCCTGCTTTTCCACTTCGTCCTCTTTTTTGAAGATCTCGTCCATTGCGTTATGGAACAGGGTGTAATTATTTTCCCATGCTTCAGGTCTTTTTATAAAGGAAATATCAAAAAAACCGAAATAGTATAAACCAAAGGTGCAGAAAAGGAGAACACAGGCTAAAATTGCCGGTATTCTTCGTTTTATATGAAAAAACAGATCTTGAAAGAATTTTTTCATTTCTTGCTCCTTTTTATTTGTGGTAGTGGGATCCTTTTATAATTTCTCCTGCTCTGTAAACTGCCTCATAAAGCATAACTCTTGCAAGCTGATGAGGGAATGTGAGAGCTGACATTGAAAGGCGCAAAGCCGCTGCTTTTTTCACTTTATCGGAAAGTCCGTGAGAGGAGCCGATAACAAAGCATATTTCGGAAACTCCGCCTGTAGCTTTTGTGTCAATAAATTCAGCAAGCTGGGGAGAGGAAAGCTGTTTGCCTTCAACGCACATTGCCACAAGGCAGGAGCGTGAAGAAACATTTTCGAGAATCATCTCAGCTTCTTTATCAAGAACGGCTGCAATATCCTTTTCGGAGGGGTTTTTGGGTGTGGGGATTTCCTTCAGCTGAATTTCGGAAACCTGATATGAAGCCCCCATTCTTTTTTTGTATTCATCGCAGGCGTCCTTCCAATGCTTTTCTCCGAGGGCGCCCATAACTATAAATTTAATTTTAAGCATAATTAAAGTTCTGTGATTTCGCTTCGCCTTGCAACCTTTAATTTTGCCTGAAGATTTCCTTCTTCAAGACAAGCGTTAACGGCGCTGAGCGCAAGCTCGGGTGTATTATTTTCTGAGCTGAGATGGGAGAGAAGAAATTCTTCAGTTCCGTTTTCAGCAAGTCCTCGGCAAAGGGTAGCGCATTCTCCGTTGGAGAGATGCCCTCCTCGCCCAAGTATTCTAATTTTCAGGTAATAGGGATATGGTCCGTTTTTCAGCATTGAAATATCGTGATTTGCTTCAAGCACGATGCTTCGGCAGCCCTTAAGGTTTTTAAATGCTTCCATTGTTGCAAACCCCATATCTGTTGCAACGCCTGCGCTGTCGCCGCTATCGTCGCACACAACATATCCAACGTGAGCGGCGCTGTCGTGAGGCAGATGAAATGAACGAACAGTTATATCTCCAACCTTTTCTTCGTAAAGGATACCTCTGTGAATAACTGCGTTTTCTGCAGCGCTTTTCCCTCGGCAAAGCTCGGGGGCAGAGGGGGCTGTCACGTGGATGGGAATGGGATGCTTGCGCATCATAACATCAAGAGCGCTTATATGGTCTTTATGTTCGTGGGTTACGAAAATTGCTGAAATATCGGAAAGCTCAAGCCCGTGCTGCTTCAGTCCCTGGCAGACAGCCTTGCAGTTTTTGCCGCAATCCACCAAAATAGCGGTGTTATCTGAACGGAGCAGGGTGCAATTGCCCGATGAACCTGAAAAAAGTGTTGAAACCTTTATCATTTAAACAATAACTTCTCCAACAAGGTCGTAATCAAGTGCTTCTGTGATCTTAACAGAAACAAATTCGCCTTCATTTACGGGACGATGAGCTGTGAACCAGATCTTGCCGTCAATTTCAGCTGCGTCTCTGTATGTTCTGCCAAGATATGCTTCAGAAACGGGATCAAAGCCTTCACAGAGAACCATTTGAGTTGTACCAACGAACTGTTCGTTAAAGTTTCCGCTGACTTCAAGCTGGTGGCGCATAAGAATGTCGTATCTATCCTGCTTTGTTTGCTCTTCGATCTGATCGTCAAAGTCGTATGCAGGAGTGTCCTCTTCTCTTGAATATGTAAATGCACCGAAACGCTCAAACTTAGCTTCCTTAACGAATTCGCAAAGCTCTGTGAAGTCTTCCTCAGTTTCGCCGGGGAATCCAACGATCGCAGTTGTACGGATAACTATTCCGGGAACGCCTTCGCGCAGTCTGCGGATAGCGTCACGAACGCAAGCGCCGTCGCCATGGCGATTCATTGCAGCCAGCATATGATCGCTGATATGCTGAATAGGAAGGTCAATATACTTAACGATTCTGTCGTTATCTCTCATTTCGGCAATAAGCTCGTCTGTGATCTTATCGGGATAGCAATAAAGGATTCTGATCCAGGGGATACTTGTTTCCTCTGTGATGGCGCGAAGAAGCTTAGGAAGAGCCAGCTCACCGTAAATATCACGACCGTAAGCTGTTGTGTCCTGAGCGATAACAACAACTTCCTTAATGCCCATTGCATCAAGGTCTTTTGCTTCCTTAACGCAGTCTTCAATTGTGCGTGAACGAAGACCTCCTCTGATAGAGGGGATAGCGCAGTATGTGCATCTGTTATCGCATCCTTCGCTAACCTTGAGGTATGCAAATGTTTCGCCTGTTGTAATGATTCTGTCGCCGCCGAGAGCGCAAGCGTCTTTAGCGGGAAGAGCTGCATATTTTTCGTTTCCGAAAAGAACGGAGTCAACAGCTTCTGTGATTTTATCAAGAGCGCCAATGCCGATAATAGCATCGATCTCGGGCATTTCATCCATCAGCTGTTCCTTATATCTTTCGGAGAGGCAACCTGAAACGATAAGGCCCTTAAGCTTTCCGTTTTCCTTAAGCCATGCAATATCAAGAATGTTATCAATAGATTCCTTTTTTGCGCTTTCAATAAAGCCGCAGGTGTTTATAACAACGGCGTCTGCTTCAGTTTCTTCGGCTGTGATCTCATATCCTGCGCTCATAAGAGTGTGAAGCATAACCTCGGTGTCGCACTGGTTTTTGGGGCATCCAAGGCTGATAAAACCAACCTTTTTCTTTGATCTCATCTTTTTGTTCATTTTGGTTTTCCTTATTCGTTGAAAGATTTTTCAAATTCTTTTAAGGCTCTCAGCGCATCTCCTGCAGAAAAGCCTTGGCGAACTAGGGCAGCTATGCGCTTTTCTGTTTCCTTTCTGTCTGTTGCGGGAGCTTTATATTTTCTTTTTATATGTTCTGTGAGGAAATCGTAAAATTCCTCATCTGAAATAGACTCAATTGCATGTTTTACGGCAAATTTGCCATAGCCCTTCTGAGATAGCTCTGCATATATACGTTTTTTGCCTCGCAGCTTGGTTTCTGCAAGGTATCTTGCCAGATTGGCTGCCTGTTCGGCTTCGCGTATATAGCCTTTTTCCTCCATATATTGAGCTGCTGCCAATGCAGTTTCTTTATCAATGCCTTTGTCGCAAAGCTTTTTCTGCAGTCTGGCTACGCTATAGTCACCTGCGGCAAGCATATCAGCTGCTTTATATATGGCAATTCTCAAATTGTGGGCGATTTCAAGCTCGGAATAGATGATTTCGTCAATATCCATTCCTTTGGAGAGGCAAAGCTTTTTGAGGGTTGCAGGGCTGATATAGAAAACAGAGTTTTCCTCGGAAATATCGTCGCTCATAAGTTCAACGCCTATTCCTCGCCTGCTTTCAAAAATGTCTTTTACAAAATAAGTTTTCATTCTTCTATAATTTTTCCGCCGGAAGCGGTTATAAATTTCACATTGTCGCCTTTGAAATGATCATTTTCGCAGGAGGTTACAATGATCTGTCTGTCATGAAGACAGCTGAGGATATAGCTTCTTCTGTTGCCGTCAAGCTCACTCAGCACATCGTCAAGAAGAAAAACAGGAAAATCTCCGGTTGCTTTTTTTGAAAGCTCGCCCTCAGCCAGCTTCATTGAAAGAGCAAGAGAGCGTCTTTGTCCTTGTGAAGCATAAAGACGTGCGTCTTTATTATTTATCTTAACGGTTATATCGTCACGATGGATTCCATGAGAGTTGATGGAATATTTAATATCCTTATCAAGAGAAGCTGTTATAGAATCAAAAAGAAGCTTTTCTCCCTCGGATATAATTTCCTCATATGACATATCTGCATCAATTGCATCGCTTTTATAAGTGAGAGCGGGGGTTTCCCTGCCACCTGTCATTTCGCTGAAAAATCCTGAGAGAGAATTGGTGAGACCATTGACGTATTCCCATCGTCTTGCGGCAATTCTTGCTCCTGCCTTTGCCATTTGATCGGCATATATTTCCCAAATATATGAATCAATTTTCTTGCCTGCTGCCGCTTCTTTTAAAAGGGCGGTTCTCTGAGTGAGGGCTCTGTTATATTGGGAAAGATTATCAAGATATGCGGGATATAGCTGAGAAAGTGCAATATCAAGAAAATTGCGGCGAAGAGAAGGTCCGCCGTCTATAAGAGTCAGATGTGCGGGGCAGAAAAGCACTGCGCGAAAGCTGCCTATCATTTCTTTGAGAGATGATAGCCTTGCGCCGTTTCTTGTTATGATTTTTTTTCCCTGAGAGGGAATAGTTGCTGTGAGGGTGGATATTCTCTCGCTTTCGTCTCGTGTGAAGTCAAGAGAGAGAGAGGCTTCGCTCTCTCCGAATCTGATAAGCTCTTTATCCTTTGAAGCTCGGAAAGAACGCCCTCTGGCAAAAAAATAGATGCCCTCAAGCATATTTGATTTTCCCTGAGCGTTCTCACCGTGGATCACATTGACCCCCGGTGAGAGCTTCAGCGTTTCATTTTCAATATTTCTGAAATTGGTATAATGAATTTCTTTACAGATCAAGGCTTATCACCCGTAGCAGTTAGATTTTATTCGTCAAGATCAAGGCCCATAAGGTCAATTTCAAGATCCTCATCATCCTCGGGCATATCGTATTCTTCTTCAAGGTTTGCTGTCATAGCCGCTTTGATCTTTGCTTCGATTTCAGCTGCAAGCTCAGCATTGCTTTCAATCATAGCACGAGCGTTGTCCTTACCCTGACCGAGACGCTCTCCTTCGTAATAGAACCAGGAGCCGCTCTTTTCAATAACCTTGGTTTCAACGCCCATATCAACCATTTCGCTCATTTTTGAAATACCCTTGCCGAAGAGAATATCAAATTCTGCAACCTTGAAGGGAGGAGCAACCTTATTCTTAACAACCTTACATTTAACTCTGTTACCGTAAGGTTCGCTGCCTGCCTTGAGAACTTCAGTTTTTCTGATGTCAAGACGAATGGATGCGTAGAACTTCAGCGCACGACCACCTGTTGTTGTTTCGGGGTTGCCATACATAACGCCAACCTTTTCACGAAGCTGGTTGATGAAGATAACGATACAGTTAGTCTTATTGATAGTTGCGGAAAGCTTACGAAGCGCCTGGCTCATAAGTCTTGCCTGAAGACCAACATGGGAGGAGCCCATATTTCCTTCAATTTCCTGCTGGGGAACAAGAGCCGCAACAGAGTCGATAACGATGATGTCAATTGCGCCGGAGCGAACAAGAGCCTCACAAACCTCAAGAGCCTGTTCGCCGGAGTCGGGCTGAGAAACCAGAAGCTCATCTATGTTAACTCCCAGATTTTTTGCATATGCGGGGTCAAGGGCATGCTCAGCATCAATATAAGCTGCTTCGCCGCCGAGTTTCTGCACTTCGGCAACTGCGTGGAGAGCGATAGTTGTTTTACCGGAGGATTCGGGACCGTAGATCTCAACGATTCTTCCTCTGGGGAATCCGCCAACGCCGAGAGCGAGGTCAAGACCGATAGAGCCTGTAGAAACAACGGAAACATTCATTTCAGGGCTTTCACCCATTTTGATGATAGTTCCCTTGCCGTATGCCTTTTCTATCTGAGAAATAGCGGTGGCAAGCGCTTTTTTCTTGTTTTCAGCGCCATTATCCTCTGCCGCCGCAACGGAGATTTTTTTCTTTGCTGCCATAATTATATATGCCTTTCGTTGAAGTGAAAATATTTATAAATATACATAGTAATTATATAACAAAAGCCTTTCATAGTCAAGCAAAATTCATAGGTAATATAAAGAAAAAGAACAAATGTTTTGAGATAGCTTATAGGAAAAAGATGTATTCATTCTGATAGATTTGTTATACAAGCAGTTGAATTGATTTTTGCTTTTTGTTGTGTTATACTTTAAAAAACAAGGAATTATGTTATTCTCATTCGTACAACAAATAGAAAGAATCAGAAAGGCGTATACATAATGGATAACGGTGCAAGTAGCTACCGCCGTTTTCTTGACGGTGACAAGTCTGCCTTTGACGATATTCTCTGCGAATACCGCCAACCGCTGACACTTTTTATAAACCGCTATGTTCACGATATGTGGGCATCTGAGGATATTGCCATAGATGTTTTCACTTTTCTTATAGTCAATCCTCGTCATTATAATTTCAAGGTTCAATTGAAAACCTATCTTTTTATGCTGGGAAGAAGCCGTGCGCTTGACCATCTGAGGCGTAAAAAGAGAATAGCGTTTACAGAGCTGACCGAGGCTGAGGCTATAGAAGCCGGTGACGGACCTGAGGAAGAGCTTTTGCGAAATGAAAGAAAAATGGCTGTGATGAAGGCTGTTAAAGACCTTCCTCGTGATATGAAGGAGGCAGTTCTTCTGTTTTATTTTGAAGAGCTTTCCTATGAGGAAATAGCGAGGGTTATGAAGAAAAACCGAAAGCAGATAGATAATCTTTTGTATCGTGCGAGGCTAAAGCTGAAAGAAGTATTGGGAGAGGAGGGCAGTCTTTGATGAGAAGAACAAATGAAGAATTTAAGGCGGAGATTTTAAGCCGCTCTGATAAGATAATAAAAAAGAGAAAAAGGGCAAAGCGCATTGTTATGTGCTGTGTGCCTCTTTTGCTGTGCTCCTTTATAGGCATATATGCGCTGGCACTTGGTGGAGTAACAAAGGGAAGCTCCGAGAGGCTTGATGGCGGCATAGGAAATATTTTGGATGTGAATAATGATAATAGCTTTTCAAAAGAGGATGCTGCAGCTCCCGAGGTAAGTGTTGAGATGGATGGTGCTGACGAAACATTAATGGCAGGAGACACAACAATGGCTGGAGCGGTTGCAGTAACAGTTCAGAGCATTGAAAAGGGAATTTCCAGTCATGTGAATGATAAAAATGCAGCAGTTAAGCTTTATGAGCTTATATCAAATGTTGTTGAAGAAAAAGCGTTCTGCGAGAAAAGCGCACAGGTTGAATATGCGGTAACTATCCATTTTGAAAATAACACCATCAAAAGTTATAGCATAGCCGGAAATGCTCTCATTTGCGGCAATGAAATTTATTTGATAGATAATACGTGGTATGATAGCATTCTTCAATTGGTAAAACGTATTGCGGCCTGAAAATTTGGTAAATAAAAAGCATTCCGTTGAGGAATGCTTTTTTGTTGTTGTAATAATAAACCACCAGCAGTGCTGGTGGTACCAAAAAGCTTTAGCTATGAGTAGAAAAAATAATCCTCCTTTGGTAGAATTGAAGTAAGGTCTGCCAACCGAACAAAGAAACCAAAGGAGGAATCAAGTCATGAAA
>JAZQUP010000041.1:0-34767 GCA_045631345.1 Candidatus Avispirillum sp. | reverse complement strand
TCGTCAGTCCTATGATGACTCGCACCTTATGAACCAGCAGCAAGAACATCTGCTTCGCCACTGTGCGGATAAAGGATATCAGGCGGCAGGCAGTACGGCCGTCGTAGCCAGCGCCAAAGATGAGAAGGAAAATATGCTCCGGCTTACAGAACGCCTAAAAGCCGACGGCATCAAAACGATGCTCATCAGCGATCCCTCCCGCATCTCGTTAGATCCCCAGGATTTTATTGAGATCGTCTCTGCCTTCCATAAAAACGGAGTAACGATTGAATACCAGGACGGCGATGGCAATACACGAAATCTGTTGGAGGTGTTGGAGCAGCTCCGAACAGCGAACCTTGATCTTGTAGAGCCGGAATGTGATGAGGACGAAGCACCCGACGAGAGTCCTCACATTCAGATGTAGGAGGTGCCGTATGAACACTACTGACAGAAACAACACAGCCTTCGCCTACAGCGTAGGACTATTGAAAATGCTGCTCGAAATGCAGCTCATCACAAAGGAAGAATATAAGAAGATCGTTCGCATCAGCGCAGCTCACTACGACGCGGAAAATATTTGTGTCTGAAAAGCAAATTCTGCGGATAGTCGCTGGACTGTTCCGAACTCTCGTGGTAGTGTTTGTGTTGCCAAACGGCAAACAACACAGCAGGTCAAACCTGCGGAAAGGAGAACAAGATGAAGATTACGGAAATCACAACCGTGAAACAACAGATAGCCACCAAAATCAGATTGGCAGCCTATTGCAGAGTATCAAGTGATTCCACCGATCAGCTCCATTCCTTCGCCGCGCAGATTCGGTACTACAGCGACTACACCAAGAAGCATCCCGAATACGAGCTTGTCGACATCTATGCCGACGAGGGTATCACGGGAACCGAGATGAAAAAGCGCGATGAGCTGAACCGACTGATCCGTGACTGTAAGAAAGGTCTCATCGACCGCATCATCGTCAAGTCGGTATCCCGATTTGCGAGAAACACGGAAGAACTGCTCGTAACTCTGCGTATGCTGACAGACCTCGGAGTCAGCGTGTATTTCGAGGAACAAGGCATAGACACCGACAAACTGAATATGGAAATGATCGTAACATTCCCCGGTATGGCTGCGCAACAAGAAAGCGTGAACATATCGGGGAATATGCGTTGGAGCTACCAAAAGCGGATGCAGTCCGGCGAGTTCAACTGCACCTGCCCCGCATACGGCTTCGACCTCATAAACGGTCAGATGGTTATCAACGAAACCGAGGCGATAGTAATACGCCGAATATTCAGCCTCTACCTGCAAGGCTTCGGAATGCAGGCAATCGCAAACATACTCAACGATGAAGGCGTACCAAGACGGTACGGACACACTCACTGGTACAGCGGTACGATCAAGTATGTGCTGACCAACGAGAGGTACATGGGAGATGCCCTCCTCCAAAAGAAATTCACCACTGAAACCCTCCCGTTCAGAACAATGCGTAACACAGGGCAGCTACCCAAATACTACGTGGAGAACAGTAACCCTCCCATCGTCAGCCGAGAAACCTACGAAGCGGTACAAGAGCTGATGCGCTCAAGGCAGACGAAAAACGGACGGAAGGTACACGACCATCCGCTGTCATCCAAAATGAGATGTCCCGAATGCGGAAGGAGCTTCCGAAGGATCGTCACGAGAGGTACAGCATACTGGACTTGTGCAGGCAGATCGGCAGGTGCTACAGACTGCGATAACCGCAGAGTCCGAGAAGACATGGTATACGAAGCCTTCACCGATATGGTCATAAAGCTGAAAGCAAACCAAGAAGAACTGCTCGGAATGCTGATACGGCAGATCGAAGCCATGCAGAACCGAACGAGCCGTAACCAAGAGCGAATCCGACAGATCGATAAGGAGATCGCTGACCTCGGTGCAAAGAACCTGGTCATCACAAGGCTCCATACAAGCGGAGTCCTCGGAGCATCCGACTACTCGAAGCAGACCTCGGAGATCAGCAACCGCATCACCGACCTGCGAATCGAGAGAAGAAAGAAGCTCACCGAGGATGAGGACGATGAACTGCTTGATACCATCAAGGAGCTGAACGGCATCCTCGAAGAATACGAACCCACCACCGAGTTCGACAACGACCTGTTCGAGCAGATCGTGCAGAGCATCACGGTGAATGACAACACACAGATTACCTTCCGTCTGCTCGGCAACATCGAACTGGCCGAAGAAATCAATGAGAAAGGACGGTGCAAATCCGCATGAAGAACCGAACACTGCCTTACGGCTACCGATGCGATAACGGCATCATCGTGCTACATCCCCAAGAGAGCGAGATCGTCAAGCGGATCTGTAAGGCGTACCTCGACGGACAATCCCTCCTCACCATAGCGACTTGGCTCAATGAGGAACAAATCGAATATATGCCCGAAATCATCGGTTGGAACAAGGCACGACTCAAAAGGATCATCGAGGATAAACGGTACCTCGGAAAAGAACCCTATCCGATGATCCTCGACGAAGAAACCCATATAGCAATGCAACAGACCAAGCATACCCGTAACACCCAAAAGAACACGGATCGGAAAATGGATATCTTCCAAATCGCCGTCCCCGTAAAATGCCCCATCTGTGGTCGAAGAATGCAACGCCGACACGACAGCCGATACCAATGCCAACAACGATGGCTGTGCGAGAATAAAGAGTGCCGAGAGCTGATCAAGATCACCGACAGCGACCTGCTCGGAGCGATCAACGGAATCCTCGCAGGCATAACCCCCGAACACATCCGAATGACCGCACCTATCGAAACCGAACCGAGCATAGAGGTTAGACGGCTGAACAACGAAATCGCAAGGATGCTCGACTCCGCAGAGATCGACAAGAACGCCTTGCGCAAGAAGATGATGGAATGCATCAGTCAGAAATACAAAGACTTGGACACCGCAACTCATACGGCAAGAAAACTGCAATCCGAGTTTGAACGGTCAGCCGACGATAGTACCGAGAGAATAAACCGAACGGTCAGCGAGGTCATCCTGTACACCGATCTGACGGTGGGCATCATCCTGCTGAACGGACAACTGATGAGAAAGGAGAACGACACATGATACAAACCCCTACGGTCAGCCCACCGAGAGTGGTAAGAGTCATAGAACCGACCATACCGATCCACGAAACCGTAAAGACAACATACCGAGCCTTGCGAGTGGCAGCCTACTGCCGAGTGTCCACCAAGCAAGAGGAACAGCTCCATAGCTACGAAACGCAGGTCAAGCACTACACCGACCGCATCAACGCTGAGTCGGGATGGATACTCGAAGGCATCTACGCCGACAAGGGTATCACCGGAACGAGCTACAAAAAGCGTGACGAGTTCAACCGCATGATACGCCGATGCAAACAAGGCAAGATCGACATGATCATCGTCAAGTCCATCGCCCGCTTCGCAAGAAACACCGTGGACTGCCTCAAGTTCGTCCGAATGCTCAACGACCTGGGCGTGGTGGTGTACTTCGAGGAACAAGGAATCTACACTAACCAACCCGGCGCAGAGTTTTATATTACCATCTACGGATGCATCGCACAGAGCGAATCCGAGAATATCAGCGCCAACGTGAAATGGGGCAAGGCACGGAGCGCAAAGGAAGGCAACGTGCCGTTCCACTACAAGAACTTCCTCGGCTACCGGAAAGGAGCTGACGGTAAACCCGAAATCGATCCCGAAGAAGCGGAAACCGTAAGATTTATATATGAACGCTTCCTCGCAGGCGACAGCCTCGGCGGTATCGCCCAAAAGCTCGAAGATATGCAAATCCCAAGCCCCAAAGGAAAAGCAGTATGGTCGATGACCACAATCCAGTCCATCCTCTCCAATGAGAAATACAAGGGCGATGCGGTCATCAACAAGACCTACATCAAAGACTGCCTATCCAAAAAGGTCATGGTCAACAACGGCGAGCGCCCGAAATACTACATCGAGAACAACCATCCTGCCATCATCGATGCGGTCACCTTCGGCAGAGTCCAAGAGGAACTTGCAAGACGAGCCGGAAAGCCCAAGACCAAAAAGGTCGGTACGAAAACCGAGCAAGGCAAATACTCAAGCAAATACGCCATGACTGAACTGCTCGTCTGCGGAGAATGCAAGACACCGTACCGCAGATGCACATGGACGGTAAAAGGACAAAAGAAGATCGTATGGAGATGTATCAATCGGCTTGACTTCGGCAAGAAATACTGCCACAACTCACCGACTGTAGAGGAAAGCATCCTGCAACGAGCCGTCATGAGAGCCATTATGGAAACGGCACAGCAAAACCTCGGTGTGCTGCAGACTCTGAAAGTACACATCGGCATGGCCTTGGAAAATGAGCCAACCGAGGACAACAGCATGGAACTGCAAATCCGAATCGCAGAGATCGATGCGGAATTCAAAGCAATGCTATCAAAAATATCCACCGAAACGGTGGATGCCTTCGATGAAGAAAAAGCCAAACGGCTCATGGATGAAAAGGTCGCACTGCAACAGCAGCTCGCAGACATCCAAGACGGTCAGCTCAAAAGAGAGCAAACCCAAACCCGACTCGACGATATATACACCATCCTGGACGGACTGAAAAACCGCCCGATGGAATACGATGAGCAGATCGTAAGACAACTGCTCGAATGCATAACTGTAGATTCCAAAGAACAGATCACGGTGATTTTTGTAGGCGGTCTCAAAGTGGTACAGCCACTGATCGACTGACGGTGGCTCACCACCACACACTAAAGCAGAAAGCTCAAGATAAAATGCCGTTTTAATGAAAGAAAAAGCGAGTACGGCTCTGTGAGGGTTCAGATCTCTCGGTCTCCAAATGCACGGAGTAAAGCGGTGAAATCTGAACCCCCAAGTCCAGGTGCGATCGTTGGAAAAGACGCGTAAAACATGGATTTTTCAAGCACTTGGAAATTATGTGAGGGTTCGAAGTCATACGCAAAAACGGCAAAAATATCTTTTTTATAGTCCTTACACAAAAAAGCAAAGATACCAAAAGGTATCTTTGCTTTTTTATTGCCTGCTGACTGGATTCGAAAGGGCGGTCGCATGCCGTAGGCGCGACAAAAACAACTAAGTGTTGTTTTTAGCCCGTAGCGCTAAGTTGACCACGAGGCATAACTTCACTAACCCACGAACACGCGAAAATGCATTTTCGCTTACAGGCCAAAAAAGCAAAGATACCAAAAGGTATCTTTGCTTTTTTATTGCCTGCTGACTGGATTCGAAAGCAGAACTTCGCCCAAGAGCAGCTTTATATCGTAGTTTGCCTGCGAAGTTCTCCAAAAGCTTCGCT
Source organism: Candidatus Avispirillum sp. (assembly GCA_045631345.1). Lineage (GTDB taxonomy): Bacteria > Bacillota > Clostridia > Oscillospirales > CAG-272 > Avispirillum. The sequence goes on along the minus strand of JAZQUP010000041.1, from coordinate 29,457 downwards.
TTTGCAAAGTATATCTTGGCGCGACAAAAACAACTGAGTGTTGTTTTTAGCCCGTAGCGCTAAGCTGACCACGAGGCATAACTTCACTAACCCACGAAACCGGCAAAAAAGAAAGAGAAAAGAAATTGGAAGAGAAATTGTTTTTACTGTTGATTGAGTATCTATCTTATGCTATAATTCCCATAGTAATTACTACACTCCCCGGAGGGTTTAAAAATGTTAAGTTCTCTCACTACAAAAAAGGATATCCGCACTTTTTCAATTACTCCCGAAAATCTTACAGGTGAAAAAGGCCAGGGCGGTATGGCAACTGAGGGTAGCGCTTCTTTTGCTGCTCGCGATCTTGGTCAGGGTTGGAAGGTTAATCCTTATCTTATTGTTAAACCCGGCGAAACTGCTGTGCTTGCTGACATTAAAGGTCAGGGAGCAATCAAACATTTCTGGATAACAGATGTTTTGCCTGCAGGCAGACTGCTTGTTCTGCGAATTTATTTCGACGGCCACAAAAATCCCGCTGTTGAAGCGCCCCTTTCCGACTTCTTTGCCAGCGCTGACTACAACGATTTCAGACAGATCAACAGCCTTCCCATTTGTGTTAATCCTGCAAAGGGACTTAACTGCTATTTTGAAATGCCTTATTTCACAGGCTTCAGAGTTGAAGTTGAAAACATTGGCCCTCACGTATGCAATCTCTACTATCAGCTTGACTGCGAAGAAAAGGTTATCCCAAAGGATTCTCTCTATTTCCACGCTCAGTTCCGCTGCGTTAATCCCCTTCCCTATAAAGAAGATTACGTTATTCTTGACAACATCAAGGGTTACGGCCACTACGTTGGAACATATCTCCACTGGGGCGTTAAGTCTAACGGCTGGTGGGGCGAAGGCGAAGTTAAGTTCTACATCGACGGAGACAAGGATTTCCCCACACTTTGCGGAACAGGAACTGAGGACTATTTCTGCGGTTCTTGTAATTTTGATGTTGGCGGTTACAGAGAGTATTCTACTCCTTACGCAGGAATGAGCAAGGTTGGAAAAACTGACGAAACATATATTTCTCAGCGCTATTTTGATATGTATCGCTGGCATATCACAGATCCTGTTTATTTCAAGGAAGACATTAAGGTTACAGTTCAGGCTCTCGGCTGGAGAAGCGACGGAAGATACCTTCCCCTTCGTGATGACATTTCATCTGTTGCATATTGGTATTCCGATAATCTTGATGATGAATATCCTGAATTTCCCAACAAAGATGAGTTTGAATTGATTAAATAAATTATGGGCACCGAGGCTAAAGTCTCGGTGCTTCTGGTTATTAGCCTTTAAATCAAATATTATAATAAAAACAAAAATCCCTCTTTACTTTCGTAAAGCAAGGTAGTATAATAGTCCGCAGTGAGTTCGCAATATCCTCACTTAAAATAAAACTACGGAGCGTAAAAAAATGAATAAGAAAAGAACTATGTTTGTCGTTAAAGCAGGCGTTATTGCTGCCGTTTATGTTGTGCTGACAATGATTTCCGCAATGTTTGGGCTTTCCTCGGGCGTTATCCAGGTCAGAATTTCAGAGGCTATGAGTTTTCTGCCCTTTATAACTCCTGCCGCTATTCCCGGGCTGACTATCGGTTGCCTTATTTCAAATGCAATCGCAGGAGGAGTTCCTCTTGATATTGTTTTCGGAAGCGTCGCAACCTTGATCGGTGCACTGGGGGCTTGGGCTATTGGCAAAGCATTCAAAAAGAGAAAAACTCTTGGAATGATCCTTTCAACTATCCCCAATGCTGTTTCTAATATGCTTATTATCCCTTGGGTGCTTAAATTCGCATATGGCGCAGAAGATGCTGTTTGGTTTATGATGGTGACAGTTGGCATCGGAGAGATCATTGCATGTGTTGTTCTCGGAACAATTCTCATTGGTTCTTTAAAGGACAAGCTTAAGTTTCTCGGCATGGAAAAATGAACAATTTAACCTTTAAAAAGGGACTTTTTGATGGACTTCCAATTGGGCTTGGCTATCTTTCGGTTTCCTTTTCCTTCGGTATTCTCTGCGCCAAGGGCGGCATGAGAATTCTCGGAGCAATCCTTATTTCTCTTACAAATCTTACATCTGCAGGTCAGCTTGCAGGGGTTGGCATAATATTTGCCCTTGGCTCTTTCTCGGAAATGGCTCTGGCTCAGCTGGTTATAAACCTGAGATATGCCCTTATGTCCGTTTCACTTTCTCAGAAAGCCAACGGAGCATTTAACACGATTCGCCGAATGATTGTTGCTTTCGGTATAACTGACGAAATATATGCTGTTGCTTCATCTCAAAAAGGGCTTATCAATCCTTGTTATATGTACGGACTGATGACCCTTCCTATTATAGGATGGACAAGCGGCACTGCCCTCGGCGCAATTGCAGGAGATATTCTTCCTGCGGATATTGTGAGTGCGCTGGGGATTGCCCTTTACGCTATGTTTATTGCAATCGTTCTTCCTCCTGCAACGGAGCATAAAGGAGTGCTTGTATGTGCGCTGATTTCAGCGGCAATCTCCTGCATTCTCGCATATGTTCCTGTTTTCAGCTTTATTTCAGGAGGATTTGCCATTATAATCTGCGCAATCATTGCCGCAGTTATAGCCGCAATACTCTTCCCTGTTAAAGAAGAGGAGGATTTAGATAATGACTGACGGAAAGCTTCTTATCTACATTGCAGTTATGGCAGGGGTTACATACCTTGTGCGAATGCTGCCCTTCGTTATTTTCAGAAAGAAGATAACATCCCCTTTTATCAAAAGTGTGCTTTACTATATGCCCTATGCGGTGTTGACCGCAATGACAATCCCCGCTGTTTTTACATCAGCCGGAGGAGACTTAAATGGCATTATAGCTTCCCTTGCAGGCGTTATTATTGCAGTTTTACTTGCAATAAAAAAAGCATCCCTCCTCACCGTTGCGGCCGCTGCTTGCGCCGCAGTTTACGTGGTTGGGAAAATACTTACTTTAATATGACACACAAAAACCTCCGCCAAATGGCGGAGGTTTTTCACGCTAAACAAAATTTTAATTTTTATCCTTTATTCATTTCTATCAACTTGTTGAGAGTTTCCACATCCTCAAATTTCACAGTATAATAGCACTTAGGACAAGTCATTACATGATAATATTTTACACCATGATCAAAGCGAGTAGTCCCGATTGTTGCTTCTTTAGAATCAAGCTCAATATCAAACACCTCATGCTGCAATAACGTCCCACATTTAGGACATTTCAAATTCAGTTTCTTAAATTTCTTAACCTGTATATTGGTTTTTATCTTATTTATTACAAACACCGAACCTATTGCCGTAGCAAATGCTAACATCACAACCAAGTCATTCATAACACATTCCTTTATTTACGGGACGTCGAAGGCGCCGTCCCCTACGATGTTTGTTTTTCTATAGTTAAAACAAGGGGACGAATGCCCCCTTGTTTATTATTCAAAATCTACTGCAATTTCATCGTCACAGCAAGCGTCAACCTTTTCAGGCTCGGGAATGGGCTCGGCTTCTGTTGTTACATCGCCGATTCCTGCGCTTTCATTGAAGATAACGCTATTCTTAACTGCTTCTACAGCATCTGTAGGAATGATCAGCTTGGATGCTCTGCCGTCTGCAAGGCGAACAAGCGCTTCGTACTTTTTAAGCTCAAGAACTGCTGCGTCTGCCCCTGCTGCCTTAAGAGCTGCAAGTCCGTCTGCTTCTGCTTTCTTTGAAAGATAGATCGCTCTTGCTTCACCCTCTGCTCTTGCGATTCTTGCATCTCTTTCACCTTCTGCCGCAAGGATCATTGCCTGCTTATCACCTTCTGCTCTGGTGATAGCTGCTGCCTTATGTCCTTCAGCCTGAAGAAGAGTTTCTCTTCTATCGCGCTCAGCCTTCATCTGCTTTTCCATGGCCATCTGAATTTCTCTGGGAGGAATGATGTTTTTAAGCTCAACGCGACTAACCTTGATACCCCACTGGTCTGTTGCTTCATCAAGGATCTCTGTCATTTTACCGTTGATTGTGTCACGGCTTGTGAGAGTTCCGTCAAGGTCAAGCTCACCTATGAGGTTACGAAGAGTTGTTGCTGTAAGGTTTTCAAGTGCGCCAAGGGGATTTACAGCTCCATATGTGTAAAGATGAGCATCGTAAACCTTAAAGAAGACAACTGTGTCGATCTGCATTGTTACGTTATCCTTTGTGATAACGGGCTGAGGAGGAGAATCCATAACCTGCTCTTTGAGAGTGATCTTCTTTGCGATTCTTTCAAGAAAAGGAATAAGAATATGGATACCTGCGCCCCATGTTGTTCTATATTTTCCTAAAAATTCAATTACATATTCCTGAGCCTGAGGAACGATTTTGATATTGGCAAATATCACTACTAATATGACTACTATAAGTCCAATTAAAAATGGCATACAAAATACCTCCTTTATTTACTGAATACATTTTAGCATATGCAACAATGGATTTCAATATTATTCCCGCAATTATTGTATAATTTACCAATTGTCAACAAATTGAGGTCATTTGACTGGCAAAAAAAGACAGCTGATTTTGTCAGCTGTCTTTTATATCATTTAGTCCTTACTTCTTTCTGCAAGCGCATTATGATACTTCTGATAGAAGCTTTCAAAATAGTCACCATCAAGAGCTTCTCTTATCTTTGCCATAAGCTCGTTATAGAAATAGAGGTTATGCTGAACTGCAAGCATCATACCAACTGCTTCTTTTGCCTTGATAAGGTGACGGATATATGCTCTGCTATGATGACGACATGCGGGACAACCACAGTTTTCATCGATAGGACGGGGGTCACGGGCATACTTTTCGTTCATAATATTCATCTTACCGTGCCATGTGAATACATTACCATGACGAGCATTTCTTGAGGGCATTACGCAGTCAAAGAAGTCTACGCCCATATGAACTGCTTCAAGAATGTTCTGAGGTGTTCCAACGCCCATAAGGTATCTGGGCTTATTCTCGGGCATATAGGGTTCAACTGCATCAATGATTCTGTACATTTCCTCAGCTTCTTCACCAACTGCAAGGCCACCGATTGCATAGCCATCAAGATCAAGCTTTGCGATTTCCTTCATATGCTCAATACGAAGATCCTCATATGTGCTTCCCTGGTTGATACCGAAGAGCATCTGCTTAGGGTTTACTGTGCCGGGAAGACTATTGAGACGATCAAGCTCTGCTTTACAACGATGGAGCCAACGAGTTGTTCTCTCGCAGGATTTCTTTGTATAGTTATATTCAGCAGGGTTTTCTATACATTCGTCAAATGCCATAGCAATTGTGGAGCCAAGGTTTGACTGAATCTGCATACTTTCCTCAGGTCCCATAAAAATACGGCGACCATCAATATGAGAAGCGAAATAAACGCCTTCTTCCTTTATTCTGCGAAGCTCGGAAAGAGAGAATACCTGGAATCCGCCACTATCTGTGAGGATAGGCTTTTTCCAGCCTGTAAACTTATGAAGTCCGCCCATATCATAAACAAGCTTATCGCTGGGACGAAGATGCAGATGATATGTGTTGCAAAGCATAACCTGGCAATTAATTTCTTCAAGGTCGTATGCATCAAGGCCGCCTTTGATTGCAGCGCAGGTTGCAACATTCATAAATACGGGAGTTTCAACTGTACCGTGAGGTGTTTCAAATCTGCCTCTTCTTGCACGTCCGTCTTTTTTTAGTAATGTAAACATATATTTCTCCAATTTTTATTGTAATCTGTTGAACTGACGTTCAATAGAGCTTTTTTTAATTTCAAATGCCACAGGGCGTCCGTGAGGGCAGGTTTTTATAACTGCGCCGTCTTCACCGGGCTTTTTAAGAAGTCTATCGCATATCCACTTAAGATGTTCTTTTGAATACACTCTGCCGCCCTTTATTGCAGCCTTACAGGATGCCTGATATAGCTTTGCTTCAAAGAACTTTGCCTCAGTTGCTTCAACGCTTCCAGTTCCCTCTGCAAGCTGAGTTGCCAGCTCGCATATCATATCAGATGCCGCTTCTCGTGAAAGCTCATCAGGTATTTCAGTTATGGAAACACGCTTTTTCTCTTTCTCCACTCTATATACAAAGCCAAGAGACTTTATCTGCTCACTATAATCTTCAAGTGAAACAAGCTCTTCTTCTGACAGGGGAATATTCAGCGGTAACATAAGTATCTGAGAATGCTTTGCCTTAGACTTCATTCTCTGGCACATTTCGTCAAATAGTATTCTTTCATGCGCCGCATGCTTATCTATCATCAGAATTCGATCTTCAAGCTGAACTATAACATAGCAATTGAAAACCTCTCCTGCGATAATATAATCAGGAACTTCTTCTTTAGGACCTATTTCCTGCTTCGATTCTTCCCTCTCCGTTTTTACCTCAACAGTAGGTGTGGGAGATACAATAGGTTTCGATTCAGCCTTAGGCTGAGCAACAACCGGTTGAGAGGACACGTAGTTGGATTTGACCGCAGCAGTTGTGGGCTTTGGCTCCACTTTTGGCGCTTCGGCTTGCTTTATAGCCTCTTCAATCTTTATCTGAGTTTTATCGGGGCGATCCTTAGGCTTACTTTCAACAGCAACAAAGGCTGAAAGAACCTTTCTTGCATCCTCGCCCTGAACAAAGAAACTATCGTTCTTTTTGAGAGGATCTGCTTTGGGAGCAGGTTTTACTTCCGGCTCTCTTTTTGCTGTTATGTCAACAGGCTTTGGCTTCGGCTTTTCGGTTGGATAAACTGTTAACTGAGGACGACTGCTCTCTCCCTCAAGAGCCGAAAGCACCGCATAGTATATAGCCTCAAATATAACTCTTTCGTTTGCAAACTTAACCTCAAGCTTAGAGGGGTGCACATTTACATCAACTGCACCCGGATTAAGCTCAATATTGAGAACTGCAAAGGGGAATTTCTCCTTTGGAATTCTTGTTGCATAAGCCTGCTCAAGAGATGCCATTGCAGTTTTGCTCTTAACAAATCTACCGTTTATAAAGAAATTTTCTGAATTTCTGTTGGATCGGATAAGATCGGGTTCACTTACAAAACCCCACACTCTTATTCCGTTTCCATCATCACGATCAACCTCTACTATCCTTCTGGCAACATCCTTGCCATAGATAGAATAAATTACACTACGAAGATTTCCATCTCCGTTTGTTACAAATCGCACCTCTCCGTCAGTTACGTATTTAATAGAAACCGATGGCTCAGACAATGCGATTTTTTCCATAACAGCAGAAACTGCCGCTGTTTCTGTTGCATCCTTTTTAAGAAACTTTCTTCTTGCGGGAACATTATAGAACAGCTCTCGTGCCACAACAGTTGTGCCCTTAGCGCAGCCCGTTTCCATAATATCCACTATTTCTCCGCCCTCGCATTCCATCTGAGTGCCCATAGGAGCATCTGCAGTTTTGGAAACTATTTTCAGGCGACATACTGCGGCAATTGCCGCCAGCGCTTCTCCACGGAAGCCCAACGTGCCTATAGAGGCAAGGTCCTCCGCTTTTGAAATTTTACTTGTGGCGTGACGAAGCACAGCAAGCGGCAGATCCTCAGAATCAATGCCGCATCCGTTATCCGACACTCTTATATATGTTGTGCCGCCGTGGCGGATCTCAACTGTTACGTTTTTGGCGCCTGCGTCTATAGCGTTTTCGCAAAGCTCCTTAACAACAGATGAAGGTCTGTCAACAACCTCACCTGCCGCAATAAGATTGGCTATATCAAAGCCAAGCACATTTATTCTTGCCACGGTGGACACCTCCGTTCTTACATCAATTTCTTTTTCCACTCAAAAATGAGATTCATTGCTTCAATAGGAGTGAGCGTGTTTATATCAGTTGCCTTGATTTCATCGCAAACTCTTTCATTTGTTACATCAAGCATACTGATAGCCATATTATCAAAGCTTCCCTGTTCGCTGAAATCAACAGAGTTCTGATTATTGGAATTTCCTCCCTCAGCTTCAAGACCTGCAAGGATCTCCTTTGCTCGCTTTACAACTGAGTTGGGTATGCCTGCCAGCTTTGCAACCTCTATACCATAGCTTTCGTCAACAGGGCCACGGACGATCTTACGAAGGAATGTGAGATCATCTCCGCGCTTTTTAACTGCTACATTATAGTTTACAACGCCTTCCATTTCATCTTCAAGGCTTGTCAGCTCATGATAATGAGTTGCAAACATTGTTTTAGCTCCAAGCTTTTTGCCACTTGTATATTCAAGAACAGCTCTTGCAATTGCCATACCATCGTAGGTGCTTGTGCCTCGTCCTATCTCGTCATAAATAATAAAGCTTCTTTTGGTTGCATTGGCAAGAATTGCTGCAACCTCTTTCATTTCAAGCATAAATGTTGATTGTCCGCTTGCAAGGTCGTCAGATGCGCCAACTCTTGTGAAAAGCTTATCAACAACGCCGATTCTTGCCTCAGATGCAGGAACAAAGCTTCCTATCTGCGCCATAAGAACAATAAGCGCAGTCTGTCTCATATATGTGGATTTACCTGCCATATTAGGACCTGTTATAAGCATCATTCTATTATAGCCTGTATCAAGATTTGCATCATTAGGAACAAAATACGAATCCTGAACAAATCGTTCTACTACAGGATGGCGTCCATCCTTGATTTCAAGCTTATCTGAATAATCAACCTCAGGGCAAACATAGTTATTGATTGCCGCAACCTCTGCAAGACTGACAAAAACGTCAAGCTGAGCAAGAGCTGCTGCGCTCTTTCTTATTCTGACTGCATTTTCCGCAACTATATCTCTTATTTCGGAGAAAAGCTCATATTCAAGGTTTTTCACCTTATCTGATGCACCAACTATAGTTGCTTCAAGCTCTTTCAGCTCTTCTGTTATATATCTCTCTGCGTTAGCAAGAGTTTGTTTTCTTATATATGTATCGGGAACAAGCTCAAGATATGATTTTGTTACCTCGATATAATAACCAAAAACCTTATTATTGGCTATTTTCAGATTTTTGATTCCTGTTTCTTCTCTTTCTCTTTCCTGAATGCCGTTTATGTACGCACCTGCGTTTTCCATTATAGAACGTAGCTCATCTACTCGGCTGTCATATCCCTCACGGATCATTCCGCCTTCACGAACCTGAAAAGGAGGATTATCAACTATTGCCTTGGAAATAATATCATAAACGTCTGTAAGCTCATCTATATCCTGCCAGATGGCCTCCAGCTCCTCAGACTCTGTGCCGCTGAGCATTTCCTTCACTCTGGGTAGAACAGCTATGGTCTGCGCAATGGCTCTGAGCTCTCTTGCGCTTGCTGTGCCGTATGTGATCTTTGTCATTAGACGCTCAAGGTCAAGAACACTTGTGAGCTCTTCTCTTATCTCCTCTCGGAGCATAAAATTAGAAAGAAGCTCTCCGACAGAGCGCTGACGGCTAACTATCTGACGCACATTTGTTAAAGGATGCTCTATCTGACTTCTGAGAAGGCGGGCGCCCATTGCTGTTCCTGTTTTATCAAGAACCCAAAGAAGAGAGCCTTTTTTATCCTTTGTGAGCATTGTTTCCGTAAGCTCAAGATTTCTTCTTGTTGAAATATCCATTTCAAGATACTGAGAATTCTGATAAAGCTCTATATTCTTTATATAAGAGCAATCAACCTTCTGAGTTTCCTCAACATACGCCATGGCTGCGCCTGCTGCTATTCTGGCATTTTCAAACTCGGCACTTTCTGCTTCCTTTGAAAAATACTTGGAATATATTTCTCTCGCTCCATTGAACTGAGCCTCTGTTCTTGTTACAAGAATGTTTCTGTCAGTTAAATGGGCGGACACAACAGGCATCTGCTTAAGATCTATATTTGTTATAAGCTCCTTGGGTGAAAATGTTGTGAGTTCATTTGCTATTTCAGCTTCAACTGATACACCTGTAAAATATGTTGCAGAAATCTGCGCTGTTGAAATATCAGCAAAGCAGATACCTGCTCCATCATCAGAAACATAAAGAGAAGCAAGATAGTTGTTTTTATTATCTGTGAGCAGATCAGTTTCTATAACTGTGCCGGGAGTTATAACTCTGACAACCTCTCGGCGAACCAGCCCCTTTGCCTGAGACGGATCCTCCGTTTGCTCACATATTGCCACCTTATATCCCTTTGAAATAAGGCGACCGATATATCCCTCTGAGGAATGGAAAGGTACGCCGCACATAGGCGCTCTCTGAGCCTCACCGCAATCTCTGCCTGTGAGAGTCAGCTCAAGCTCTCTTGATGCAAGCTGAGCATCCTCAAAGAACATCTCGTAAAAATCGCCGAGACGGTAAAACAATATATAATCTTTGTAATTATCCTTGATCTGAAAATACTGCTCCATCATCGGAGTCATAATGACGCACCAATCCTTCTGTGTTTTTTATCTATCAGTTATTACTGTATCTTAATGGCATCCACCGCAGCTTGAGCAATCGCCTGCGCAAGCAGAAGGTCTCTGACCTGTGATAGCGTATTCGATCTCACCATAGAATGCCTTTGTGAATGTTTCATATTCCTCGCCTGCTTCGCGGTATGCAACATATACGGGGCTTTCTGTGATAGCCTTATAAAGCTCATTGATTCTGTTCTGGATAGAAGAAACGAGAGCCTCGTCTCTCTCCTCAGCGCCGAATGCCTCAGCAAGAGCCGCCTGCTGAACGTTATACTCTGTAAGCGCAGTTGCAATTTCGGGATCCTTTGCATATGCTTCTGCTGCTTTCTCAAATGCTACATATCTTTCGTCGGCACGCACCATTTCGCCAACCTTTGCAATAAGCTCTACAAGTTCAACTTTAAGTTCATTCATTATTTTTTACCTCTTATTCTTTTTATTCTTTGATTTCGCCACGAAGGCTATATTTATCTGCTGATGTTATCAGAATATTTTTATATTCACCTATCATTGAGGCATCTCCCTCAAAATGAATAGGTCTGGGAGCATCTGCCTTACCTGTCATCATGCTGGCATTGTTTTTGCTTACATCCTCTGTTAGCACTCTGAGAACCTTACCAACAAAACGTTCATTTCTCTCAAGGCTGATCTCATCCTGAAGCTTGAGAAGTCGGTTCATTCTTTCGCTTGAAACACTATGAGGAACCTGATTTTCCATTGCTGCTGCCGGTGTGCCCACTCTCTGAGAATAGATAAATGAGAAAACCATATCATATCTCACTTCTTCCATCATTCTGAGAGTTGCTTCAAAATCCTCTTCAGTTTCACCGGGGAATCCAACAATTATATCGCTTGTGATACTAACATCGGGAACGCTCTTTTTAAGGCGCTCAATTATTCCCATATATTTTTCCGCAGTATATCTGCGATTCATTGCTTTTAATATTCTATCGGAGCCGGACTGAACAGGAAGATGGAAATGAGGAACAACCTTTTCCTCCTCAGCCATAACTGCTATAAGATCATCTGATGCATCCTTCGGATGACTTGTCATAAATCTCAAACGGAAATCTCCGTCAATCTTACAGATCTCACGCATAAGCTGAGATATATCCATACCGCCTGTGTCCTTACCGTAGGAATTTACATTCTGTCCAAGCAAGGTTATATCTTTGGCGCCAAGGGCAACAAGCTCTCTTGCTTCACGGAGAATAGCCTCGGGAGTTCTGCTTCTTTCTCTGCCACGAACATACGGAACAATACAATATGAGCAGAAATTATTACATCCATACATAATGGAAAGCCAGCTTTTAAAGGGTTTTTCACGATATGTGGGGATATTTTCCGCAATTTCATATTTATCACTAATAATAAAGCGGCGGCTCTTTTTATTCATTGCTCCCCAAACAAGCTCGGGAAGAAGATGAAGGGCACCTGTATCAAATGTGAAGCTTACATAAGGATAGCTATGCTTTATTCTGTCGGCTCGATGCTGCTGAGTTACCATACATCCGCCAACACCGATTATTGTGTCGGGATATTTATCTTTTATGTGCTTATATTCGCCTATGAAAGAAAGAGCTCTTGTTTCTGCGTGCTCTCTGATTGCGCACGTGTTTACAAAGATAAGTCTCGCCTTTTCAGGATCAGCTACGGGAGTATATCCCATAAGAGCTGCAAGACCTGCCATTCTTTCACTATCTGCCTCATTCTGCTGGCAGCCAAGCGTTTGAATATAAAAGCCCGGCTTTTCATCACCATAAGCTTCGCTTAGCTTTTCTTTTATTTTTTCACACAGCTCAAGCTGAGCCTGAACTGCGCTTTCTTCAATATACTGTGTCATTTATTTTTCCTTATTTCTGTTTGCCACTATTTTATTATAAATCAAAATGCCTGCGAGGCTGACTACGCCTACAACCGCAAAAGCTACAATGCTTCGCACAAAATCCCCTTCAACTATGGTTGAACCTATATACGATGAGGATATAACTGATGGAATTCGTGCAACCGTTGATATTACAAGAAATCTCCAGATGCTTATATCTGTGAACGGAGCAAAATATGTGAGCGTGTCCTTCGGGGTTCCAGGAATAAACATCAGAACAAACAAAAGAACATCTCTCTTAGAAGGATTTTTCAAAAATTCCAAGCGATTAAAGCTCTCACCTGAAACAAATCTATCCACAAATCCTTTGCCAAATCGTTTTACGCATACAAACACCATCATGCTGCCAATCATTATTCCCGCAAGGCAAAGCAAACACCCTGCCACTGTTCCATACAGAACACCCATTGCTATTTCTATGGGTTCGCCGGGAATAACTGCGAGAAAAACCTGAACGATCTGGATAACCAGCATAACAGGAATTCCCCACACACCAATGGATCTTATTTTTTCTTCAAAAAGAATCAGATTATTTTCACTTTTTAGCTTGAATGTCCAATAACAAAGCAATACGGTTACAGAAAGAGCTATCGCTGCTGCAACAATCATCGCTATTTGTTTCAGGATTTTTTTCTTATCCAAAAGTTACTCCTTACTGTGCAGATGAATTTTTTCTGTATTCAACCGCATCTGAGGTTGCATGGAAATCTCCGTTTTCTTCAATAACTACAGCTTCAAACTTAATCAATCTGGAATCATACAGTTTCTGTATCTCATCTGTTGTCATAGTATAGAAAACAGATGCAAGAGCATTAGAGAGAATTCCATCGTTTGTGATAACAACAACCGCATCGTGAATAGCATCTGCTTTTTTACCTGTAGTGCTATCTATAATCACGCTATCCTTATTGCATATTGTTACGACTGCATTATTATAGGACAAAACGCCGTGATAGCTTTCATCAGAAGCGCTGCTATATACTGCCACATCAACCTTTTCGTTCTCAGTTATCCATCCGAATGTTGTTATTGTGTTCATATAATTGAGCACAGCATATTCAACACCCTTTGTGGAAAGAACTGCGGCTGCATCTGCAAGAGCATATCCCGCAGAAATACTGTCATAATCAAGTTTGGCATTTCTATCAGTTTTTATGATGCTTTTTTCCTGCAATGTGATAAGATCAATTCCCGTATGCGTCATTGCTTCGGCAATTGACTCATCAGTTACCTCAGCGCCGCTTTTATAAAGCTCCGTAACCGCACCGAAAACAGGCTGATATCTACCGCCTGTCATAGTGTTGATAGAATATGTGTAGGTCAGCAATTCCATCAATTTATCGCTGCAATCAAACACAGCGTCAACTGATTTATTGATTTCACCAACACCTGCACTGTTTTCATCTGAAAACATATACAATGCATCTGCCACGGCCTTTGCGCAAGCCTTATCGATCTCTGCCATTTCTTCTTCGGTTTTCAGCTTAACTCCGTTTATTTCAACAGGATACGAAAGCTTAAATGGCTCTGAATTGACACTTGCCTCATATGTGTGCATTTTAATTTCATCTTTACCACAAGCAACAAATGTGCCGCATATCATTATCACGGAAATTACCAAAGCTGTTATTTTAGTTTTCATACAGTCCTCACTTTACCGTAAACAATCAATACATTATACACCATTTCTGCAAAAAAGTCAACAAATAGAGTTTTATCAATAAAAAAGAAAGCGACTTTTTCAGCCGCTTTCCGTTTGTTTTATTTAAGTGCTTCTCTTTCAAAAATTTCAAAAGCATCGCTTGCTTCCTCATCGCCTGTGATGATCATTACAAGAGCATTATCATATTCTCTCCAGATAAGATCTTCATTTTCACAAGCCCAAGCCATCTTTGCATATTCCTCAGGCATATACATCTGAAGTGAGGATGTCTGAAGCTCAAGATAGTCTTCCTTAACCTTTGCCTTAACATCTGCAATCTCATCTTCTGTGAGCTGACGATCAAAGACAAATGCCGCAAATGTGTGGCAGTAGTCTGTAGGGACAGATATTGCATAGTCCTTTATACTGTTAAATGCAGGCACTACCTCAGGATCAACACCATAATTCCAAAGAGCAAACTCTTCATCGTCCTCTGCCATATATACAACCTCAAGGATCTTTTCCTCAAAGCCGATTTCAGCATTAATCGCTTCATATACTGCCTTAAGATCCGCATCAACCTTACTGGGTTTCTGCTCTACTGTTTCACCGGGCTCTGTTTCTTTATTATCCTGACCATCTCCCGCACAAGCCGCAAGAGAAAGCATCATAATTGCTGCAAGAAGCAAACAAAGTAGTCTTTTCATAATTTCTATCCTTTCAAAATTAGTCTGAAACAGCCTTGTTATTTACATAGTTTCTGAGATTTCTCTCCGCAACAACAACCATAACAACGTCTGCTTCTGAATTTAAAATGTCTTCCTGGCTGAATGACCATGTCCAGTTATATGTGCTCTTATAGAAGCTATCCTTCATAAAGGGAACGAGGGCAATACTATAGGAGTCGCGCATAACGTAAATATTAGGTGCGCCTGTATTATATTCGTTTATATACTGGAAATAAACCAATCTGTCGCTATATCCCTGCTCGTCAATATATGAGAACTGATACTGACCATATTTTACAGCGTCGCTCTTCCAAGAAAGTCTTGCTGTTTTACCGCTCTTGAGAGTATATACAGGACCATAATCAGTTATTCTATCGTAGTTACCTGTGTACCAGCAGAGGTCCTTCATATATGTTTCTGTATAGTTTATCTGATATTCGCTTCTGTCGTGAATAACTACATTGGGGAAATCATTATCAATAAGATCCATTGCTGTTCTGTATGCATGGTATCCCGCATGGTTATTCCAATGAGTGTCATACTTATAATAGAGGTTTTCCTGAGGATTTGCCTTAACTGCATTTGCCATTGTTTCTCTCAGGTCAACTGCTGTGATACCTGCATCGCTCAGAAGCTGAACAAACTGGTCATATCTTCTATATTCGGCAATTGTATAACCTTCGGGCATATAGTCGGGATAAACTGTATTTTTATTGGGTGCGATAACAAAATAGAACTTCATTCCGTTTGCTTCAACCCAATCGTTACGCTCTTTAAGGTCGGCAACCGCTTTTTCATAAAGGGAATTCGCAAGAACACCATTACCCACAAAGTCGTTAAGCGTATCCTTATAGAAAAAGTAATTATCATATCCTACAAGAACACCGTTATAAATCGCACCGGGACGAACTGTTGCAAGATTTACTGACTGTCTGTTTTGTTCTGCATTCATATCCACCTTGGCATTGGGATCCTTTATAAGCTTAAATGAAAGGTTAGTGGATGTATCGTCATAACGATTAGTTGTTCTATCTGAAATAGTATGTATAAGCACTTTTCCTGAATGTGTTGTTACATATTCAAGAGGAATAATTGTGTCAAGGGTTAACCCGGGAAGCTCGGGAACAACGGGAGCAGCTGTTGTTACCTGAGGTTCCTGTTCCTTTGTTTCTCCAACAATATCGCCTATATTAACACTTCCTCCACCGCTTCCTGAACTGCTTCCCTGCTGTGAGTTTGTTTCAGGAGCTGCAATTGTTTCATCAGGAACAACAGGATCAACGGGCTCCTCAACCGCTTCTGTTTCAGGGGAAACTTCCGGCTCGGTAGAAATGGTGGTCTGATCAATTGTCTCGATTTCAAAAACCTCAGTATTAAACACATTTACAGCGTTTTCAAGCTCGCTCTGATCCTCAACGGCAAACAAAAGCTCGTTTCCGTCTTCATCAGTCTCTGATCTGTACACAACATATTCTATTTCATTTTTGTCAGTTTCAGGAGTCTTTTCAGGTTCATAAACAGTAAGAGCATAATACTTAACACCCTCAATTTCTGTTTCGCCCAAAATCTCATATACCGTTTCTGAGCCCTCGGCATCTGTTACAATACAAGTTTGCGCTTCTGTTTCTTCAGGTTCTGTTGATTCCACAGCTGCATCAGGTTCGGTTGTTTCGTTTCCATTACCTTCTTTTTTACAAGCGGGCAAAAGCATTGAAACAATCAGCAACATTGCAATCAATGATAATATCTTAATTTTCATAATTCGCCCCTGACCTTTCAGTTTTCTGATTTGAATTCAGCATTGTTTTCTACAATGCACATCTACACAAATTATATCAAATTTTTCTTTTCTTTGCAACATTTAATGTGTCATTTAATGTATTTTTTTGAATACGTCGTATTTTTTCTTCTGTGATACTTTAAAAATCATTTCTTTTGTGCTATTATTATAGTAGTGTATTTTTACTTTTGTTACGTCACGAAAGGACAACATATAAATGGATCAGGATTTTAAGCGACCCGAGGCAGACTTTTCAGATATAAGTCTGTTATATCCCGATGTTAACAATATCCCTTCGATCAACGGAATCTCCGAATATGATGCAGGCCGACTTGAGCTTTATGAACTTATTGACCTGAGATCATCTGATATTGGAGACTATTTCACAAACGATCCCGATACTATTCGTTATCGCCAGGCTACATTAAAGGATGTTACAGAAACACCGGAGCTTTGCAGGGTTCTCAACCGCATGCTTCCGTTTCTCAATGACATCACGGAGCTGAGAAGTCTCTCAGAGGATACCGACTCTGCAGGCGACTCATATCTATACAGCATCACAGAAGCTGAAATCTACAATTCTCTTATTGAATTGCTTAAAGAAGAGCTTCTTCCTTACAGAGAAAAAATAACATCCCCTGCTATGACTGCATTGTGCGAAAGAATAAGCATCCTTGCAGAAAGCGATTACTATAAAACTCTCTCCGAAAAGCTTTCTGAGCTTTCTCAAAGAGTTCGTGATATTAAAAGCGTTACAATGGGAGTTAATCTGGATTCACGTCTGCAGCCTGTTTCTGCCGGCGTTGTTTCAGTTAACAGTGAATCCTTCAAGGGCGGCGACTTTTTTGAGAGGGTTATGCGTCTCGATTTCAAAAAGGACGAAATGACCTGCATTGCAGACCTTATTCCCTATAACAAAAACCAAAACGAAAACAGAAAGGCAGCTATGGCAAACGCCTTCAATGCAGCTATTTCAGACGTTTTCAAGTCTTCTCTCAAGGAATGGAAGCGTGCCTGCAAATATTACGTACTTGAAAACACCGACTTTTTGCTTCGCATTGCTCCCGAAATTGAATTTCTCTCAAAGTCTGCGCTTCTTATCAACAAGCTTAAAGATATGGGATGCATTCTCTGCACTCCCGAAATCAAAAATGCTAAGGAAAAGATCTTTTCTGCCAAGGGCCTTTGCAACCCTGTTATTGCTCTGAAAACCGGCGCTGATATGATTCCCAATGACTTCGCTTTTGATGAAAACGGAATGATATATGTTATAACAGGTCCCAACAGAGGTGGTAAAAGCGTTATCACCTGCGCTGTCGGCCATGCATTTGCTATGGCTCAGCTTGGTCTCCCTGTTTGTGCAGAAAGCGTTTCCATATCCCCATGCGACAAAATTCTCACACATTTCCCAGGAGACAGCGCTGACACTGTTGACAAAGGACGACTTGGAGAGGAATGCGCTCGTCTCAGCGATATTTTTAACGAGGTTACAAACGAAAGCCTTGTGCTTCTTGACGAATCGCTCTCATCAACAGGCTCATTTGAGGGCTCATATATTGCCTCGGAAATACTGGCAGGCTTCAGCCTTGCAGGATGCCGTTCTGTTTTCTCAACTCATCTTCACGATCTTGCTGCTTCAATTGATTCTATAAACAGCCGATGCTCTTCTCTCGGAGGTGTTAAGATAGATAATCTGGTTGCGGAAGTGAAGGACGGCTCAAGAAGCTTCAAGATTTTAAGAAAATCTCCCGACGGAAAGAGCTATGCATCCGATATTGCCGAAAAATACGGCCTTTCTTTTGACAAAATAACCGAAAAGCTTTCTAAAAATCAAGCTTAATTGTGGCTTTTGTTGATTGACTGAAAAAAATTCAAAAAAGCAAAAAAAAGTATTGCAATTATAATTGATTTGTGCTAAAATACTTCTTGCTGATTTTGTAAAAAATTATTCATCACTATATATGGAGGTAACTAACGATGGCAAAGTGTGATATTTGCGGCAAGGGCGTTGTTTTCGGTCATAATGTTTCTCATTCCAACCGTAAGACAAACAGAATGTGGAAGCCCAACATCAGAAAGGTTAAGGCTGTAGTTAACGGCACTCATACAACAGTTCATGTATGTTCCCGTTGCCTGCGTTCCGGCAAGGTAGAGCGCGCTTAATGCGATCTTGGTGCTGACATATAGAACGCAAACATATAGCAAATAATCAAATGATTATAGGAAAAGCGGCGAAATTCGCCGCTTTTTTCCGTTGTAGGTGCTTATGAAAAATTATATGGCTGTAGCAGGAATAGATATTCCTCTGCTGAAAAAAGATTTTGAATTTGTTATTCTCGGCGCTGACAAGCTTATAGCCGAGTCTGTGTGCCGACACGCTGATATGATATTGACAGTTTTTGATGGCAAGCTGTTCTGCCACAAAAGCTATTATGAAGAAAATAAAGCCTCAATTGAAAGAATTGCCGATTTCGGAGGCCTTGAAGTTGTTTTATCAGTTGGCAAAAGAAGCAATATCTATCCAAACGACATTGCTTTCAATGTGCTTATCGCTGACAAATTCCTCATATGCAAAAAGGACTATGTTTGCCCTGCCCTTTTGAACTATAATATTATAAATACCAATCAAGGATATGCAGGATGCACTGCACTATACGCCGCTGGCACTGTTATAACAGCGGACAAAGCTACCATTAAAGCGTGCCGAGAAAATAACATATCCTATTTTGAAATAAGCGGAGATGATATACTTCTACCCGGATATGATACAGGATTCATCGGAGGCGCTTGTGGAGTTTGTGAGAATACTGTTTATATTTATGGCGATCCTTCCACATCTCAAAGTGGACGGGAATTAGCTGAATTCTGTAAAACTAAAGGATTATCACTAGTCAGCATATACAACGGACCCGTTACCGATATTGGCGGAATAAAATTTATATCCAGATAGCAAAAAAGCTCCGATGCGTCTGCATCGGAGCTTTTTATTATATTTCATCACACATACGGGCTGTAAGGAAATTATAGAACTTCTCTTTATCGTCCCAAGTGAGAGCAACATCCATATACTTACCTCTCATAGGATCGATCAATGTTATGCTATCATCGTTAGCATAAATGGGCAAACGATGATAATTCATATTCTTATGAGTGAAGGCAGCATAAACACCAACTGTATCAAAAAGGCAGGAAGACTGACCGTAATGGTTGAATTCCATATTCTTATACCAAATGTCGCAATTTTCCATAAGAGCCTTAATAAGCGGGTCTTCTTCACTGCGAGCCTTGATCTTTGCGTAACGCTCACAATCAAGAATTGTGCCACCAGTCATATCAAGAGGAACCAGCTCAACTTCCCAGCCATCTACCTCAACAGAGCGACGATATGCATTTACATCACACCAGATATTACTTTCTCTGCCAAGAGGGGGGAACCAATTCATTCCTCTGAATGCGCCGTTATAAATATTAGCGCAAACACCGAGAATCTTTGACTTTTCCTTTATACGAGGCTCTCTTTCAACTGCAGCTGCAAGATTTCTGAAAGCACCGATTGCAAGGATAGTTACCTTCTCATCACTTGCCATGATAGTATCTATCATAGCCTGAACACCGTCTTCACGGATATTAGGATAGGAGCTGAGATCATAATCCTCAACCCATTCTCTTATGTTGCAGCAGCCTTCATAATTACCGCATGAAAGGCCAATACCTACCGGAATGTCACTTCTGCCTGCAATCTGAAGCATTTTTGCAGCAAGCTTTGCCTGATATTCAACGTCAAACTCTGTTACAGTTACAAGCTTGATGTCAATTTCGGGGCTTTTAAGAGCCATAGCAAGCGCCCATGTATCGTCAAGGTCGCTACCGATGTCTGTGTCAAATATTACGGGAACAGGTTTTTTCATTTATAAAAAATCCCCCTATCTTATTTCGTTATCTCATTTTATCAAATAAATCCTGTTTTGTATATAGAAAATTTTAAAATATTTCAAAAAATCGCACGAAACCTATTGACAGTCACGTGACTGCGTGATATAATCGTTACAACAGGAGGTGATAATCATATGAATGCAATAACACATATTCCCGGTACAGTTTTGGAAATTTCAAAAACAGGAGGAGTGATGGGTGAAGGATTTCTCAATAATATATTCTATATTTCAGACGGAATAATGCTTTCATACATAAGAGAGATCACCGGCATTGACGGAACAACTCTTCAAAACTGGGTTAAACGAGGCTGGGTTCTCAATCCCAGAAACAAGCTCTATTCCAAAGAACAATTAGCACGAATTCTGATCATAAATATGGTTCGTGACACTATGCAACTTTCAAAAATAACATATTTGCTTGAATATATCAACGGCAATATTGAAACAACAAGCGATGATATTGTCACTGAATCCAAGCTTTATGACTACATATGTAAAGCTATTGCTCAGTGCGAATCCACCGACAAGGATATTGATGAGATCATAAATCTGATAACATCAGACTATAAAGAATGCTTTGATGGAGCTATTTGCAGGCTTAAGAAAGCAATCAAAATCATTATACTTGCCTATGAGGCCTCCGCATATAAATCTCTTGCAGAAGAAGAAATGAAAGCTATCGAGGGCTGATGATGAAAAACAAAATACGTATCATTTGCGCCGTTGCCGCTTCAATAAGCATTTTTCTCATCACCTGTTTTTTAGGGCTTTTGCTGGTGAGAATCGCCTTGGGAAACACCACATACGCTGTTAAAATTCCACTTCTTATTCCACTTTGCGCAATTGCAGCAATTCTAACAGGTAATATTTTTTCTTTTGATACTGAAGTCAATGACGAATATGAGGAGGATGAGCCAACGGAAGAGCACGAAGACTTGATTTCTCACGAAAACTACACTCCCCCGCAGCTTGATGAAAGCCTCTATCCCGAATTGTTTTCACAAGGCCCAAAGGAAGAAAGCTCAATTTCATTTAAGCGTCCCAACATAAAGCAAATCTTAAGAGAGCAATTTAAGGAGGCGGAAATAAGCTCGGAAAGCTCCCCCATTGTCAAAACAAACGAAGACCCTGTTTTCTCTTTTTCCAACCCTGAAAAGGAATCTGCCGATATTTATTCGGATATTCCCAAGGAGCTTCCCGGAGACTATGTTGCTTATGACTACGAGGAGGAAGACGATGACGAGGTTTTCGATGACGAGGAATCCTATACACCGCGAATTCCAAGAGTTATCCTTCGTATCACTGCAGCGTTGATAGCTGTTATCGCAGCTATATTTATCCCTATAAATTGCGCTACGGTCTACTCTCCCGATTCAATAACAGTCCGCCGTCTTTTTGCAGAAAAGCATTATTCCCTGACAGATGCAGACTACTACACTATTGGCGTTGATCTGACAGGAGATATTTCGATGAAGCTTCATTTCAAAAACGGCAAAGAGTTTAGCTTGCTTGTGCCCGAAACCGCAATTAAAAGCGGAAGCTTCAAAAACAACTTTTCTTCAAAATATGCGTTTGCAGCCTTCTGCAACAGGCTTCTTGAACGAGAAAATGTTGAAAAAAGATTTGAAGATCTTGTTTCCCTATCACCATCTGATGCTCTATCCCAAAAGGATTTTGCATATATTGAAGAAATCACAGAAACTAATTTAACTAATTAAAAGGAGATTAATTATGGCTTATTTTGCTTTAGGTGCTATCGTTTCATTTATACTTTTTGTTATTTTCGGATTTAAAAAGGATGCCCACGGATACAGATGGGCTCTCAATGCTAAACAGCTCGCTGCTGTTCTTGGTATACTCATTATGAGCGGAAGCTTTATTGCTAAGGTTCCTACAGGTCACACCGGCGTTGTTACAACCTTTGGTCGTGTTGAAGACTATACATATGAAGCAGGTATTCATTTCAAGAACCCCCTCTCCAATGTTATCAATATGGACAACAGAACCCAGAAGGAAACTCTTGAACTGGCTTGCTTCTCCAGCGATATTCAGGAGGTTAATATCGTATACACTGTTAACTTCCAGATAGATAAAGAAAATGCCCAGAATATATACAGAACTATCGGCGTTAATTACTATGATAAGATCATAATTCCCAGAATTCAGGATTGCGTTAAAACAGTTGCTGCAAAGTTCTCTGCAGAAAACCTTGTTGGTTCAAGAAATGAATTCTCAATTCAGATTGAAGAAATGCTTAATAAAAGCCTTGCTGAGCATAACATCCAGCTTGTTGGTGCTTCTGTTGAAAACATGGACTTTACAGACGCTTTCACAGAAGCTGTTGAAGCAAAGCAGGTTGCTGAACAGAACAAGCTGAAGGCTCAGACAGAGGCTCAGCAGAAGGTTATTGAAGCTGAAGCCGCAGCTCAGGTAAAGGTTATTGAAGCCCAGGCTGAGGCAGATGCAATTCTTGCAAAGGCAACAGCTGAGGCAGAAGCAAATGCAAAGCTTGCTGCAAGCATCACAGAAGAACTGATCGACTATCAGTATGCTGAAAAATGGGATGGCGAATTGCCCCAGATCACAGGTGGAGATTCTGTTATTCCCGTGCTTGACAATTTTGGGGACGATGAAAATCCCAACCCTTAATTGACAACTTAATTTATCATTGAAAAAAGACGTGCATTCTGCACGTCTTTTCCTATTTACCCCCTATTTTAATATGGTTTTTTTGCACAATAAATTCTTACCATTTACTCAAAAAGAACTTGTTATTTTATCACATATTCCAAATAAATTTTAATCACTTTAATTTGGTTGATTTTATCCGTAAAAATAGTATAATAATACCAGATAAAAATCGAGTATTATATATTATGTAAGAAGGTGATTTTTTGAAAAAATTAATATCTTTATTTTTATCTGTTCTCATAATATTATCTTCGCTGCCGCTTTCAGCTGTTGCAGCATTTAATACTTATGGTTCAACCGATGCGGTTGAATTTGTTGTAGACGGCGAGGTAAAAAATGATAAGCTTTACCTGAACGTTGAAATAACAAAGAACGATATTGGATTTCTGCTTATGATGTTCAATATGCGGTACAATTCATCTGCGCTGAAGTACGTAAGTTCAGACGTGGATGGATCTGTTCTTATGAACACCGACGTAGCCGATCTAAGCAAATATTCTTATGCTTATGTATACGGCGAAGGTGATATGAACAACTTAGCAGATACCTACGCAACTGGATGGGTTTGTTCAATTGAATTTGACATTCTTGACCCTGATGCAGATTTCGGCCTTGAATTCGATGTTCAGGATAACGACCCCGCAAATCTTGCAAATGCAGAATGTGAAGAAGTTCCCTTCACTGTAGAATATACAGGTAATGCATTTGGAAACGTTGGCCCTGAAACCGAGCCTGAGACAAAGCCCGAAACTGCGCCTCCTGCAGAAGATGTGGTTAGATTTGCTGTTGAAGGAAATGTGGTTGACAACCAGCTTCATCTTACAATCGACATCACAGATAATGATCCCGGATTCATTATTATGATGTACAACCTCAAGTACAACACCTCTGCACTTGAGTTTGAAAGCTATGATATTGATAATACGGTTCTTTATAGCACTGACGTAAGAGATATGGGTGACTACGCATATGTATATGGCGAAGGTGATCTGAATAGCTTTGTAGATACATATGCAACAGGCCGTGTTTGCTCCATAGTCTTCAACATACTCGATTTTAATGCAGATTTTGGTATTGAGTTTGATGTTCAGGATAACGATCCCGGAAACTTCGCAAACGCCAATATGGAATACGTTCCCTATACTGTAATATATACGGGAAATGCATTTGACGGAAACGTTACTGAGCCTGAAACAGAGCCCGAAACTGAGCCTCCATTTATTGATGCTCCTGTCATTTATGAGCTCTTTGGCGAGGTTGTTGGCGATAAGCTTTATGTAACATTTGATATTGCCAAGAACAATGGTGTTTGCATAGCAATAACTGAACTTATGTACAACACTAACGCAATCGCTCTTAACTCAGTTGACAGCTACAAGTCTCAGTTGGCCTTTGATATTGTAGATGTTCAATTGTTTGAAGCAGGCAAAATCATGGTATGGCTTGACAATTTGAACACTTTTGAAAACAGCTCCGCAACAGGCACTGTTTTCACAGCTGAATTCGATATTCTCGATGCTGAAGCCGACTATGGATTTGACCTCGTTTACTGGGATTATGAAACTGGAAATCATGCCGGTATTGATGAAAATTATAACCCTGTAGAAGTTGCTTTTGCGTTCAGATGTAATGTTGTTGATGCAACAGAAACAGATCCTTGGACAGAGCCTGAAACAGAGCCTGAGACAGATCCCGAAACTGAGCCTGCTACTGAGCCCGAAACTGAGCCTGAAACTGAGCCTGAAACCGAACCCGAAACAGAGCCTTGGACTGAGCCTGAAACAGAACCGGTTACTGATCCCGGCACAGAACCTCCTCATGTAAGCGCTCCAGTTGTTTATGAGCTCACAGCAGAAATTGATGGTGATAAGCTTTATGCAACATTTGATATAACAAAGAGCACCGGTCTTCTCATAGCAATCACTGCTCTTATGTATAACACCGATGCTCTCGTTCTTGACACTATCGAAATAAATGGTTCCGGTTTCTCTTTTGATGATATAGACGTTCAGGATGCTGAACCCGGCCAGATTATGGTATGGCTTGATAATTTGAACGACTTTGAAAATATTACTGAAACCGGTACTGTTTTCACAGCTACATTTGATATTATCAATGCTAATGCTGATTACGGATTCAGACTTGAATATTGGGATAATGATCCTCAGAACCACGCAGCTCTTGATGAAAACTATGATCCCACTGAGATTACTTTTGATTTCAGCTATAGTGTTATCATCACACCCGACACTACATTGCCCGAAACTGAACCTGAAACAGAACCCGAGACTGAGCCTGAGACTGAGCCTTGGACTGAGCCTGTAGTGCCTGATACTACTCTTCCTCCTACATATAACAATTTCTCACTTGTTGTCACAGGCGGTGTTTATGCTGATGGCAAGCTCCATGTCTACTACGACATTGCTAACAACCCCGGTATTTGGTCATTTGCTTCAACAATCAAGTATAATCCCAACGTAATTAAGCTTGTTGAGGTTAAAAATGGTGGCGTTTTCTCTGATGATGATTATGTAGCATCTAGTGCATCAAACGGAAAACACAAATACTTTGCTAACAACGAATACGATTTCAATAACATCTACACTAACGGCAGAGTTGTTGAATATGTGTTTGATATTCTTGTTAAATATGCAGACTACGGAATCGAAGTTACAGTTGATGAAGATGATGTATTCAATGCCGATCTCGTAAATCAGCCGATTATGATTTATGATGACATTGAATCTCATGAAACAGAGCCTTGGACAGAACCTGTGACAGAGCCCGAAACAGAGCCTGTGACAGAGCCCGAAACAGAGCCTGTGACAGAGCCCGAAACAGAGCCTCCCTTTGCAGAAGCTCCTGTTGTTTATGAGCTTATAGGAAACGTTGTTGGCAACAAGCTTTATGCAACCTTCGATATAACCAAAAACGAAGGTGTGATGATTGCTGCGACAGAATTGAAATTCAATTCTTCCGCTCTTAAGCTTGTTAATATTGAAGCTGGTACAGGCTTTAGCTTTGATGATATGGACATCAGACTTGCAAATGACACTGATGACACAATCATGATATGGCTTGATAACCTGAACAAGTTTGAAAACAATACTGAAACAGGTACTGTTTTCACTGCTGAATTTGATATTCTTGATGCTGATGCTGATTATGGATTTAATCTTGAATATTGGGATGATGACACTGGAAATCATGCCGGTATTGATGAAAATTATGATCCTTATGAAGTAGCATTTGCATTTGTAAGCAAGATCAGTTTTGCTCCCGACACAACAGAACCTGAGACAGAGCCTGAGACAGAGCCTGAGACTGAGCCTGAAACAGAACCCGAAACTGAGCCTGAAACTGAGCCTGAAACAGAACCCGAAACTGAGCCTGAAACTGAGCCTCCCTTTGTAGATGCTCCTGTTATTTATGAGCTTTCAGGAAATGTTGTTGGCGACAAGCTTTACATAACCTTTGATATGGTGAAAAATGAAGGTGTTGTTGTTGCAGCTACTGGTCTTAACTTCAATTCTTCAGCTATTAAGCTTGTAAGTATCAACAACGGAACAGACTTTAGTTTTGATGATATGGACATCAGACTTGCCAGAGGCCATGATAACAAGATTATGGTATGGCTTGATATGATGACAAAGTTTGTAAACAATACAGAAACAGGTACTGTTTTCACCGCTGAATTTGATATTCTTGATGCTGATGCTGACTATGGATTTAATCTTGAATACTGGGACAATGACACTCAAAACCATGCAGGTCTTGATGCAGATGAAAATCCCATTGAGGTAGCCTTTGCATTTATCAACAAGATAGCTTTGTCACCTGATACAACAGAACCTGAAACAGAACCTGAGACAGAGCCCGAAACTGAGCCTGAGACAGAGCCCGAAACTGAGCCTGAAACAGAGCCTGAAACAGAGCCCGAAACAGAGCCTGAAACAGAGCCCGAAACTGAGCCTGAAACTGAGCCTGAAACTGAGCCTGAGACAGAGCCTGAAACTGAGCCTGAGACAGAGCCTGAAACTGAGCCTGAGACAGAGCCTGAAACTGAGCCTGAGACAGAGCCTGAAACTGAGCCTCCTGTTGTAGATGAACCTGTTGATTACAAGCTCACAGGTACTATAACCGGAAACAAGCTTTATGTAACATTTGACCTCGTAGAAAACCCCGGTCTTATTGTTGCTGCTACTTCACTTAGATTTAATTCTGATGTTATCAAGCTTGAAGAAATAGTTATCAACAAAGAGGCATTCTCCTTTGATGATATGGATATCAGACTTGCAAATGGTGCTGATGACGAAATCATGGTATGGGTTGACAACATGAGTGATTTTGAGAATACTGATGAAACAGGTACTCTCTTCACTGCTAAATTTGAAATTCTCGATCCCGAAGCTGATTTCGAGTTTACTCTTGACCCTTGGGATAGAGACCCTCAGAACCACGCTGCACTTGATGACAACTATGATCCCATTGAGGTTGGCTTCGACTTCACAACAGAATTCTCCGTTGTTGAAGAAATAGTTGATCCCGTTACTTACACACTCTATGGTACTATCGTTGGCAAGGAACTCCGTGTTACTATGGACCTCAGCGATAACACCGCAGGCTTGATCATCGCTACATCCAACCTGAAATTTAACAATAAGGCGCTTGAGTTTGTAAGAGCAGATTACTCTGCAAGCGTATACTCAAATGTTGAAGTTGAGCTTTACGACGGTGATGTAATGGTATACCTGGAAGGTGATCTTAACAGATTTGAAAATACCTACGCAAATGGTAATGTATTTACAGCTGTGTTCAAGATCCTTGATCCTACACTTGATTACGGATTTGAGCTCACTCACTGGAACGATGATCCCCAGAACCATGCAGGCTTGAACGATAATTCTGATCCTCGTGAAGTTCCCTTCAACTTTGTAGTTGGTGAGTTTAATGAAGACATCAATACATACTATAAAGAAACATTTGATTACACAGTTAACAGCAATGGCCAGATCACAATCAACGGCCTCAAGGTTAATGATCTTGATGAAATCACAATTCCCGAAGCAATTGATGGTTATATCATTACTGCTATCGCTGATTATGCGTTCTATGAGGATTCATTCTCAAGCATAACCATTCCCGACACAGTTATGTCCATCGGCGCATATGCATTCGGTTATTGTGCAAACCTCACATCTCTTGACATTCCCAACAGTGTGACATACATTGGAACAGCAGCATTTGCCGGCTCCGCTATTGCAGAAATCAATCTCCCTGAATACATCACTGAGCTTCCTGCTTATATGCTCTCTGGATGTACTAACCTGAGATTTGTAAGAATCCCTGATTCTGTTACAAAGCTTGGCACTTATATGTTCTCCGGCGCTGGAATTACAGAAGTTGTTCTTCCCGCTAATATTACAGAACTTCCCGAATATATATTCAGCCGCTGCTATCTGCTGGAAACTGTTGATATTCCTGATTCTGTAGTAACTCTCGGAAATGGCGTATTCTCCGAATCCGGCATTACAAGTCTTGACCTGCCCTCAGGCGTAACAAAGATTCCCACAGCTGCTTATGCTAACTGTAACAAGCTCACTAATGTGAACATTCCTGAAACTATTACAGAAATCGGATTTGGCGCATTTGCAGGCTCTAGCGTATCTTCAGTGACTCTCAATAATGTACTTACTGAAATTCCTGAAGAAGCTTTTGCAAATTGTGCTAACCTGACTGATATTACAATTCCTCAGAACATCACAACTATAGGCAGTCATGCATTTACAGGTTCTGCTGTTGAAACTGTTTGGTATGACGGAAACGTTTACAAGTGGAACTACTATGTAAATAAGAACGCAAGCGACTTTACTAACATTAATGTTAAGTTCCTTGACAACACAACTATTGAGCCTATCTTCAAGGCTACAAATGATGGTGTTGTTTACAAGATCGAGGGCGGTAAGCTTACAATCATTGACACTATCGGTGAAAAGGTTGTTATTCCTGCTAACATCGAAGGCTACAAGATCACTCCCGATATGATTGCAAGAGGCGCACTCAGCAACAATAAGAACCTTAAGGAGCTTGTTCTTGAGCTTGATATTGAAACTCTTCCCGCAAATATGTTTGTTGGTTGCAACAGCCTCCAGAAGATCGTTCTTCCCGAAACTCTCAAGAGTATTTCCGAAGGCGTGTTCAACGGATGCAGCAACGTTACAACTATCGTTCTTCCCGAAGGTCTTGAAGTTATCAATGCTAAGGCATTCGCAGGATGCACATCCCTTACAACTGTTAATATTCCCGACAGCATCACAACTCTTGTAACTAATGCATTCTACGGCTGCACAAGCCTTAAGGAAATCACACTTTCTCAGAATATCACAGTTAT
>JAZQUP010000040.1:0-5043 GCA_045631345.1 Candidatus Avispirillum sp. | reverse complement strand
CATGAGAGAAAGAGCACGTGTCATAGGAAGTGCTGTCTCGTTTGCCTTGTGAGCCATGGAGTAGATGTAGGGGAAGAGGCTGTTTCTCATGTGAGAGTACTCGCGGATAGCTGTGCTGAGCTCATCGCGGAGGAACCAGGGCTGATTCCATGTTCTCCAGCCGAGCTGCTGAGTCCAGGGAGTAAGGAAGCCGTAGTGGATACCCTCAAGGCTTGTTGCCTCCATATCGCAGGTTGCGTTGGAGTGACCGGAGAGACCGAAGTTAAGCATTGCAACAACGGTGTCGTATCCGCCGCCTGTGTCGCCTGCCCAGGAGGAAGCGTAGCGCTGTGTACCTGCATATACGCAAGGTGTATAAACAACAGCACGTCTGCCTGTATGACCTGTGAAGCCCTCCTGCATCTGCTTTACGTAGATTACGGGATATACGTTATGTACCTCATCGTCGAAGTACTTACCTGCCCAGAGTCTGTCGGGATGGTCGTTTACCTGGAAAGCACCGTCGAGCTTGAAGCAGGATGCGCCGTTATCGCAGAACTTCTTGAGGTGGTCAAACCAAGGGATCTCCTTGTGTGTAAGGCCGTCCATGTACATGGGGCAAGCAAAGTGGGGGTCAAGGATGGAAGCACCCTCGTAGGTGTACTCCTTACCGAATTCCTTTGCTCTCTCGCCGCACTGACGCTCCTCCTCCCAGAGAAGGTCGTAGTTCTGGCAGAGCCAGAGGGAGAACTTAAAGCCCATCTCGCGGAGTGCGTAGAAGAAGGTCTCGGGACCGGACTGGTTATCGGGAAGCCAACCGGGGATATAGAATCTCTCCTCGTCCCACTTCTTGTCGATGGATGTATCGTAGTGCTTTGTCATCCACTGAGGCTCAAGACCTACCATGTCGCAGGAGATGTCCTCACGGCGGAAGTTAAGGCAGTCAAACAGCATTTCTCTTGCATTTGTCTGCTCATTGAGAACGCATGTGTAACCATATGCGAACTTAGGAAGAAGGATAGGTGTACCGGAGATCTTACCGTTGAGAGCAAGTACGTCTTTAACATCATAGCTCTTTGCAACGTAGAGGTAGAAATCTACCTGACCCTTATGAGCCGCAACAGTGATAAGGTTCTTATCAGCCTTACCGCAGTCCAGAGTGGAAGCGTATGTACAGTTGATAAGGAGACCCCAGCCGTTTGTGGACATAATGTAGGGCATAGGACCATAGGAAGCGATGTTTCTGATGTCAAGACGGGAGAATGTTCCACGGCGAGCAATGTTTTCTCTGGATTCGTCACCAAGACCGAAAATACGCTCGTCATCTGTCATAGAAACGTTCAGTGTGAAGCCCTTGTCGTTATAAGCCTTGCCCTCAAATCCATCATATGTGATAGTGATGGGAGCCTTAGCACCATTAATAACAATGCTTCCGTCTTCCTTGATTTCAAGGGAAACGCCTGCAAGCTCAACAGTGTTGCCGATAACGTTAGCTTCAACCTCGCCGCTTTCCTGCAGAATGTTGTACTTAGAGAGAAGTGTTTCACCAAATTCTCCCTTGGCAATTCTAACTCTGAATATGCCTTCCTCAATGGCGCGAATTTCATAATTCGCTGCTGCTGTTTTAAAATTATACATATAGGTGTGTCGCAGAAGCTCTGCTCTCCTTATAAAATTACTATTTGATCACTGACCAAGCGCTTCGCTGAGAGCGATAGCGAACTGATCTGCGCAGGATGTTTTCTTGAAGCCGCATGTGTTTCCGCTGAGAATTTCAATAACCTTCTCAGCTTCCATTCCTTCAACAAGGCGGGAAATTGCTTTAAGGTTACCGTTGCAACCGCCAACGAAGGAAACGTCAGAAACGATTCCGTCTTCAAGATCAAAATTAATTGTTGTAGCGCAAACGCCACGAGTGCGGAATGTGTATTTCATAAAAATTATCCTTTTTTTGATTATTCTTCAGTTTTTTCAATATTTGCAAAGCAATCTCCTGTAAGGTAAACTGCAAGCTCACGTCCGTCGATTGTGATAATAGAAATATCAGCCTCGGTTGTTTCGCTGTCTTTATCGGGAGTGCTTGAAGCTTCAGGGAGTTGTTCATATGCAAACGAGCTTATGTAGTTTTCTTCGTTAACGGTGAGCTTGCCATTGGCATTAACCTTCATTTTGAAATACTGACTTGCAGGTATAAAATCAATCTGTGCGCTGCCATGAGCAATATTGATCTTACCATTTTCAAAAGAAAGAGTTTCGCTCTTCATTTCTGCATATGAAGAGTTGATATTAAGATTTTTTGCGCTCACGTTCTTCATAACAATGTCCATATCTGAAGATGTAGCAGCATTGATGTTGACAGATGACGTTGTTTTAATATTAGTCATAGAAACGTTGCCATCAGTCAAAGTGAAATTATAGTCTGATTCAGTCATCAGATCTTCAACATTTATTTTGCCTTTTCCAACGGAAATTGTGAAGTTTTTAACATGGTCGCTGTTGGTGAGATACAGATTGATAGTTTTTTCACCGTTATTTTTGTCAAAACGGAGAACGTATCTCATTCCCTTAAATGTAAATCCGCTTTCCCAGAAACGGAGAACTGAAGAAAAATCGGGACTTTCTTTAAAGGTTATAAGTCGGTTGGAACAGTTGAAAGAATAAAAATTTTCGTTGAAATTGATAAGCTCAATTTTGCTTTCGCTTGCGCCTCCGATAACGTTGACGGTTATGTCGGTTGCTTCAATATCAATTTTATTAATATCTTCTCCTGAGAAGGTGTAGGAATAGCCCTTTCCTTCTTCTGTTTTAGCTGCAAAAAGCTGGTCGCCGTTCATATTTGAAATAATGGCTCCTGCTATGCAAACTATAAAGCCGGCAGCCATAACGATAGCGCCAAGAATCATCATAATTTTTGTTCTTTTACTCACAGGCGGTTACACTCCTCTCTTGCTCGGTCGATAATAGCAGGGATCTGACCTAATGTGTGGCGGTTGAATGCCATAAGCTGTCTGAGAAGATAGGGCAAAACTCTCGTTGCCAGCAGATAAATCAGAACGCTGAGGATCATAGCAAGTCCGCAAACAACGATACCAACGCCAATTTCATAAATACCTATACCGAGGGCAACGAACATTTGCGTTATTCCGTATATAAGGCTTATGAGGCAGGCAAGGCTTGCTGCAATAACTAAACCGCACATCAAAATGAAGCAGCCTACAATAAGAGTAGCAACAGAAACCACGCAAAGAGCAAATATTCCGAAATAAAGTATAAATGCAAGCGCAAGAAGGGGTGAAGTTATTGCTGTTATAGTCCAGAAAAACTTTGACCCACGAGGAGTGAGCTTGGTTTTTTTGTATTCTGTGTAGTGAGGAGCTGCAAACTCTGTGTGAGGAGCGGGCTCAACAGGAGCAGGTTCGGCAATCTTTTTGCTCATATCTGCCATGGGAATAGCATGGGCCTGTCTTGTTTCTGCCATAGTGTTCTGGCGAATTTTCTGGAAATTACTTGTATGAACAGTATTTATAGGCTTTGTTTCAGCCATAGATGCGGGATCTATTTTTTTGAAGTCTGCCGTGTGAACTGCATCTATCTGCTTTGTTTCAGCCATAGAAACCGCAGCTTTTTTCATTGTAGGGTTGATTGCGTTTATCTGCTTAGTTTCAGCCATGACATCAGCTGTTTTTTTAGCTTGAGCAGGTATAGCATTCATTGCCTTGGTTTCTGCCATAGGATCAGCTTTTACGCCGGATGATGAACGCTGAGCATTGATTTGCTTTGTGGCGTAGCTATTATCTGTCATAACTACGGGCTGCGCTGAAACTTCTCTGATGATTTCTGCTCTTTTTTCGTCATCAATGAGCTTGGTGAGCGCTTCTGTAAGAGGTACGAAATCTTCGGGCCCGTTATATGATGCGATCTCGTTATAGTCGTCCTCGCTGAGAGATCGTGTTATTTTCAAAACGTTTTTAACTGCGGTTTCCTTATCAATACCTTTTGCAATAAGGGAGTTTGCCAAAGCAACCGCAAAGGATTTTACTGTCAGAGGAATCCCTCCTATACATTAAATTTATTTTAAAGATTATGGAAATTTCTTAAAAAATATGATATACTAAGGTATCATTTCTATTTTAACAAATATCGGAGCATTTTTCAAGTATGAGAATGAGAAAAAAAAAGAGAGGACACGAAAGACTTGAGGCTCTTTCTGCTCTCGTTATAACAAATCCTGAAGAATTTAAAGAAAACGGCAAATTCCCTTTTTATGAGGACCTTCCCCTTCGCCTTGAAATAGGTTGTGGAAAGGGCGATTTCATCTGTCAGCTTTCTGAGAGAGATAAGGAATATAACTATCTTGCAATGGAGAGAGTTGAGGATGTTTGCGTTGCTGCAACAGAAAAATATGCAAGAGGTCGTGGTCTTGGTGATCTTGACTATTATGGCGGATGGAAAACTCCTGATGGAGAGGTTTATAAAGGAGTTAAGTGGGATATTCCTATGGAAATGCGTGGAAATGTGCGTTTTATGCCCCTTGATGCAAGTAAACTGGAGGAATATTTTGCTCCTGAAACATTTGAAACTATTTATGCAAATTTCAGCGACCCTTGGACAAAGAACGGTTATAGCTCGCGCCGACTTACACATCCCGATTTTCTTAATCGCTATCTGAAGCTTCTTAAGCCCGGCGGATATTTCAGATTTAAAACAGATAACGATGAACTTTTTGAGTTTTCTGTTGAAAGCGTTGAGGCATCTGATTTTGAGCTTTTGTATGTAACACGAGATCTGCATAAAAGCGATCGTGCTGATACAAATATTATGACAGAATATGAGGCAAACTTCTCTTCTAAGGGTGTGCCGATCAAATTCCTTGAAGCAAGAAAGAAATAATAAATAAAAAAGGACCGAAAGGTCCTTTTTTTATTGCTATGGAAACCACCGGCTATGCCGGTGGAGGCACCCCGTAAAAAGCTTTAGCTTCAAGTATCGAGCGAAGCGAGCTGTTAATAAGCAATCTAACAATTTAATACATACTAGTAGTGATGAAGAAGTGTCCGTTTACGG
>JAZQUP010000039.1:0-56209 GCA_045631345.1 Candidatus Avispirillum sp. | reverse complement strand
GATCTTCTGCAAGATCATAAGGTCTTGTTTCGCCAGGCTTTCTTTCAATGAGGTTATCATATGTAAGTGTCTTAAGTGCGTTTGCATCACTAATTGCAGTTGTACGACCTGTATCACCTGCAAGGTAGTCATAGAAAACTTTGTCATGCTGCTTGTTTGCAGTAGAACCATCAAGCTTGGAAGGATCATATGTATCGTAGTCGCTCTGCTTAACTGATTCAGCAACAAGTATAACTTCATTTGAACCAGCGCAAGTTTGGTGTGCAATTTCTGTCTGAACAGATGTGATACCGGAACCCCAGGAAATGAAAGACTTATACGCATTCTCGCCCTTAGCAGCATTAAGAACTACAAGAGACATACCGAGAGTTCTGCCAATGCCACCTTTTTCATTTCCGGGTTTATAATTGGAACTTCCGGGTCTGCCGGAGGGAAGTGAGTATTCAGAATAATCAAGAATATAAGGCGCTTTTTCGTTTTCTGTAAGGTAATTATAGTTGGGAACGAGTTCGTTCTCAAAGATATATTTCCAAGGGATAGCAACCTCATATGTTGTATATCCTGCTGCAGCATCTTCGTGGTAACCAAGAGGATTCTCTGCATATTTTTCGGAAGGAGCAACAGCAGCCTTAACTTCTCCAAAAACAGGTCTGGAATATGCAGTAAGTCCTTTATCGTTTGTGGATTCATAGCATTCAACATATCCTCCTGCGATCTGAGAATATGTAACAATAAAGTCGGGAATACTATAGGGATCAGACCAAGGTGTTCCTATGTTAGGATCGTAATAATCACCGCCTGTTGCAGCATTAGCTCCGGCGGGGTCAACTTTGAACTGGATTGCGTCACCATTCCAAGAGTCACCCTGGACGTTTTTCTGGGAATGACCATCAAAGTCATGTACCATAGCTGCAACATAGTAATAATTTTCGTCCCAACGAAGCCATACAAGAGCATGCATAGGGTTTGATTCTGCGGAACCTGACCTCCAGTAGAAGAAGGAGTTGTAGTAGGGGGAGGATTCGTTTTGTGTACCCAAGTCGCTGCTGTACATTTCAATGGTACGGTATCCCCATTCTTCTTCTGTTATGTATCCGTCAATTGTGGGCTCATTTTCAAAATAAAGAGCCTCAACGTAGTCAATGCCGCTTCCATCATCTTCGCCATTCCATGTGGAAGGAACGTCATATGGATCACCCCAAGTGGCGTTGGCACTGGCCGATAGTGTCAATGCTGACATAGACGAAACGAGCATCGCTATTGTCAGAATGACAGAAATTAATTTTTTCATTAGTTCTCTCCGTTCTGCAGTTTACTCTGCTAAAATTTGGTACTATAATTGTATACCTTTTATTGATAATTGTCAATGAATAAAGGGTTTGTGAAAAAAATATGGTTATAAATAACAAAATAAACCTGCATCTTTTATAGAACATGCAAGTCAATTTTGCAAAGGGGCAACTATCAGCATAGCAAGAGTCTTTATTTTTAAAAATAAATAAGCCTTCCCGAACAGGAAGGCTTATTTAGCTTATTGAATGTATTCTACATCATAGCTGCTATAATCAAATGTATAATGCTTCAGGTAAACTTATAGAAGTAAGGCTTCGGCAGTTTTGGAAGGTTCCGTAAACTATATTAGTAACAACCTTCAAAAATACGTAAAAATATTAAAAAATTTTAAAAATTGTAAAGATTATTAGCCCTTCACTCTAAATAACCATTATACTCTTTTAATAATTTGATATCAATAACCGATATATATTGGTTTAAAAGTGACAAAAAGGCTGCTTGGAATAGCAGCCTTTATAATTTAGCCACACCCACAGCCGCAGGTGCCTGAGCTATTGTTGTTTGTGTGATTTTTTGAAATGGTGTTGATTGCAGGAGGGCAGAATTCTGAGATAGGGAATTTCATATTGTGAAAAAGCTTGCAGGGATCGTTATCCTTCGCTTCAACACATTCCTTTTCGGGAACACAATATTCAACAGCGTTTATGAGATACTGTGCAGGGCGTTCTATTCTCACAACTGAGAAAAGTCCCAGTGTCACAACCAGCTTATCATTTTCTCCATCGCAAATATCATCCCCAAGGCAATCGCAAACATTTTTGGGAATATCGTCACAGCAAGTGCAGCAGCATCTGCATCTGTGAGGCTCAACAACGCAAGAGTCAAGAATTATGGGTTCAACTGTTTCAAGCACAGCAATAGGCAGATTGGAGGATTTTGAGCATCCGTTGGCGCCATTGTGTGAGGGGCAAAAGCCTGAGCAACCTGTTGTACTCTTGAACACGCTGACGTTTCCTTCGCTTCCAAAAAGAATAACCTTCTTTTCAACAACACTTATGCCTTCAAATTCTCTGATGTTGCCGGGAGAAACACAGGCTTCTCCTATAATGCGGATGTAGAGCTTTATGGTCAGCTGATAAAATCCACGGTTAAAGGGTACAGGGTCAATATCAATATAGGCCCAAACAATTCTGGCGGCCTTTGCACGAATAGCAGCACCGCGCTGCAGTAATTCCTCTCCGCATCTTGTCAGAAAAACACGAACGTTTTCAAAACAGTCTTTGTCACGGCAGGAATCAAGCACACGGTATGTATCCAAACACACCATTTCTCGTGAAGACGGGCACTGTCTGTTTTCAGACATGGAGTATACCATTCCTTTCTGAGCATTTTTTAACTGCTTTTAGACAGCTTTTGCTGCCTACGCTATTATTGTATGCAGAAGGGAATGGTTTTGATATTTATTCTTCGTAAAAAATGTGGTCGGGAAAGCTTTCTGAAAGCATTCGAAAGCCTGTGGCAATAGCATAATAGCATCTGTCTGCTTCAGAATTTATCGGGCATGTGAAGCGGATATTTGCATATCCCGAGTGAATATCGCTTGAAAAATTTGAAATAATGCCATTTTCATATGCCAATGTCAAGTAATAATGCAAGGTGAGGATCAAAATTGAAACCGCAGCACATAGAATATCCTCTCCGCGCTTTCCGTATCCTGTATGTCCCGAGCATTCTAGGATATGTTCGTCATAATATTTGTTGTGAGTTATATAGGTCAAATGTTTATCCTTTCGTTTTTGCGCAGAGAATGTAGAACAGCATCCTTGCCTTCAAAATCCATCATAGAAAGGCAGATTTCGGCAGCATCAGCATTTTCCTTTTGAAAAATTCCAAGCTCATATAGGCGGCAGGCAAGCTCATTTTCAACAGCTCTTGAAAAAGCTGCTTTTTTATGTGCGTAAACCTTAATATCATAAACAGGAGCGGTTAGCTGAGTGCTTTTGATTGAGGTAAAGTCAATACCATTGTTTCCTGTGATGCGATAGCAGCGGGGAATTGAATAAAACTGACGTATAAGCTCAATTATCATTTTGCAGATTTCTTCAAATGATCTGTATGATGCTGAAATCATATCTCGGGTAGTCTTGCTGCCTGCTTCCTGAAGAGCAGCAATTGCGCTGGCAGCAGTAACACCGCCTGTAACCGTGCCCTGAGAAAAATCTCTGTTTCCTGATGTTTCTTTAAGCTCATCAATTTTATGCTGAAGAATAGAAACGTAAATTGAAGGGAGTGTAGGAACATCAATAGGCATAATTGCAGAGCTGGGATCTCCTGATCCTGAATAATGCACGAAGGGCTTGTCCCAATCGGCAAATTCCTTTTCATTGAGAGGTCCGTCAGCACGAACAAAAAATCTTCTGCCGGACGCCATTTTCGCATTCTTTATAATAGCTGTACCAAGTGTGTCTATTTCACTTTGAGTGCCTCTCATTGCATCAATGATGCCAAAGCCGCAGGGGCTTGCTTTTGTAGGGTAGAGACTGTCAAAAATGAAGGGATATTTTCCATGATCATAAAAACCACGGTCCTTATATACCGGATCATTTTCTGAAGCATAGAGCAGTATTCCGTTAACGAATTTACAATAGTGAACAATAGTTTTGCTGCCCACTCTTTTCTTGTAATACCAGTCAATAACAGCGGATTTATCGCTTGTGTCAATAGCATCATCGTAAATATATCTTGCAGTATCAATAGAGGGAGAGAATAGAAAATCGGTCACGGCAGGATATCTTGAAGAAAGGGTTTCATTGTCCCAAAGCGTAACATGGAAAACGTTTTTAGAATTCTGTATATTTGATATTCCGGGTTCCCAGAATAAATTAAGAATGTCAATAGGGCGAATATCAATGCCGCCAAGTCCATAGTCAAGAGAGGGATTCCAAAAAACACCGTAGCATCCGGTTCCGCTTTTAAGCTTATCAAACCAGCAAGCAGAATAAACGCTTTCAAATCCGGTTTCTTCCAGAATGCAAGGAAGGATCTGATCAAGCATAGCGGCTGTGTCAGTATCCTTTTTCTCTCGTGGAAGGCAAGCGCAGGTCGGCATATTGTCCATGGCATCTGCATGCTTGTTGATAACAGAATTAAAAAGCCAGGCAGAAGGTGTTGTGTCTTTCTTTGTTTGGTGTCTCAATCGCCACCATTCTTCATTTTCAATAAGTCTTGCTTCAAGATTTGCTTTGGCAGCCTTATATTGTTGTAATGTTTCTGTTGCTCGAAGTATGGAGGCTTCAGTAATAATATTTTTTTCTTTCATAAATTTCTCCTTTTAGTATGAAAATTGTGAATATCTTTTTTGTGTTGTGCTCAATGGATCAATGTCAGGTGTGGCAAACGGAATATCTGCTGTAGGTTTAATTGGTCTGGACATACAAAAATAGCGGAACGAATCAGCAAAATGATCCTCTTGGGCTGTGTCAAGATCCTCAGGTGAGTGCTCGCTGTAGTTCAGAAGCGGCAGAGTTCTTATAGCGTGCTTGCAGGTGTTGAAGAAATAAACCATTGGTTTCCCGTCAGAATCAAAGCTCATTCTGTAGTGGCATTGCATCCAACCGGGTATTCGTTTGTTGTCTCCCGGCTGAAAGTAAACCAGGTTTCTGTCTGCTGATTCTATAATTGCTTCTCCTCTGGAAGCATCCCAGATAGAAGGATCTGCAACTCCCAAAATCTGCTTTCCTGCAAGCCACCTGTGCTCATTTTCCAGTCGTTTGATTTCTGCGAAAATTTTATCCGGTGGCCATTTGATTCCCACATTTGCTTCGGTGCATCCGTATAATTGAAGAATCAGATAAGCTCTGCCATCGTAGTCAATGGCCCACCAATCACAAGAAAATGGCTTTGAATATCCAAAATCAAAGCTTCTGTATATTCTCCAGTCACGTGGGATTTCAAATGGCTCAATAACGTGAGTATAGATGCGGTCCTTGTAATGCGCAGGATCATCTCTGAATTCTTCAAAAAATTGCCCCTCAAAAATATTCCAGTCACCATCAAGCCATGCTTTTTTCAGCTTTCCCGGGAGGGCTTCAAGCTTTTTTACATATTCCGGATCGCTTTCAAGCAATGCCTTATTGTCGCTCACAAGGCTTTTTATAAAAATATAGTCGCATCTGTTTTCAGTTTTTTTATCAATGAAAAGCTCTTTAACCCAGTTGTGTCCAACTCCGCCGGGATTGCAGGTTAGGTATATGCGCTTGGGAAAACCGTTAACTCCTCTGACGCAGGCTCTTATTCTGTCAAACATTTCTCGTGTGAATTGAGTTGCTTCGTCTATAAAAACAACGTCTGCTTCTGTTCCTTGAAACTTGTCTAAATCTCTTGTATTTCGACAAGAGGCAAATTTAACGCTGGACCCGTTAAGATAGACAAGCTCCTTTTTTGTTTCCGAATATGTTGCAACTGAAGCGCATATTCTGCACATTTCATTTATGTGATTAGCGCGTAATTCCGGATAAGTTTTTCTGATGATCAATATTTTTATTCCTGAATATTTCAGCGCAAGCAGCAGAGCTTTTGTTCTAACAGCCCAGCTTTTTCCGCCTCCTCTTGCGCCGCCAAAAGCTGTGTATACTGCTTGTGAAGTTAAAAATTGCTTTTGCTTTTCCGAGGGGGGAGAAAGCTTCAGCTCTATGTTGCCCATTTATCAAAATCCTCCTCAAAGCTGATACTGATTTTTGTTTCATTTGTGCTTGACGGGGTATCATCCTTTTCCAATGTTTTGATAACAGCGGCAAGCTCCTTAGCTGCGCCTGTAAGCTCTTTTAGCTGCTTTATGTCACGCTCGTCATATCGTTTCATTGTAGTAGCTTCGCTTGAAATAATATCGGCAATAACAGAAATGGCGCTTTGAAGCTTTTCATCAGTTGTTTTCTTCTTCATTGCGATATAGCAATCATCTCCTTTCTGACGAACATATCATATCTGAAATAAAATTAAAATTCTCCCCATCATAGGTGTTGCAATATCACCTGACGAAACAGAAGAATATAATGGTATAAGGGGAAAGGAGTAGCTTGAAAGGAGTGATTATATGTGTATAGCAACCGTCAGAAATATGACAGGTGCAATCAGAATCAGAGATGTGTTAATTAAAAATGGCATAGATGCTGAAATTGTTTCTGTTGATGCTTCGCTTACCCGTCGTGGATGTGCGTATGGGGTCAGCTTCAGCTGTATTGCCGAAAATCAGGTGAAACGTATTTTAAATACAAAGAGACTGGATTATGGAGAAATAATGGGCGGGAAATATGGCTATTGACACAAGGAATATTGTTTACCTTGATAATGCTGCCACCACTATGAAAAAGCCAAAGGCAGTAATTGATTCAATGCTCAGATGGAGCTGCTCAGGTAATGCGGGAAGGGGAAGCCATAAGCTTGCGCTGGCGGCCTCGGAAAAAATATATGAATGTCGAGAGATGGCGTCCAAATTGTTCGGCTGCAGCTCTCAGAATGTGATTTTCACATCAAATGCAACAATGGCCTTGAATATAGCTATAAAAGGCTGTATTCAAAGCGGAAGTCATATAATAACAAGCGATTTTGAGCATAATAGCGTGCGTCGCCCTATCCTCAGGCTTTGCAGGGAAAATCAATGCAGCAGAAGTGTATTTGTAAGCGAGAGAAGTGAAAGCGTGATCAATAATATTGAACGACTTATTACTAAAGAAACTGCGGCAGTTGTTTGTATTCATCGTTCAAATATTACGGGAAGAACAAATCCTGTTGAAAAAATCGGCAGATTTTGCAGAGAAAAAGGCTTGTTATTTATTGTTGATGCCTCACAAAGCGCAGGAAATGCAGATATAGATATAGTTAGAGATAATATAGACATTCTATGCACAGCAGGGCATAAGGGGCTTTATGGGCCGCAGGGCACGGGACTGTTGATTCTGAATGAAGGAATAGAAGTTAAGCCTTTTTTAGAGGGCGGCAGTGGAACAGATTCGGTAAATGAAGATATGCCGCTTTATTACCCTGACAGACTGGAAGCGGGCACAATTTCAACTGCTGCTGTTGCGGGGCTTTGTGAAGGAATAAGATTTGTTATAAAAAATGGGGTTGAGAATATTCATAAAAGAGAATGCGAGCTATGGCACAGATGCAGAAACAGCCTTGATAACAGAAAAATAACTGTCTATGATGATAATATGTCGGGGGCGAATTTGCTTTTTAATATTAAAGGTATGACAGCAGCCGAGGTGGCTACTGCTCTTGATAAAAAGGGAATTTGTACTCGCTCGGGGCTTCATTGTGCGCCTGATGCTCATAATTCTCTGGGGATTATGTCAACGGGAGCAGTAAGGGCTAGCTTCAGTTATTTCACCGATGAAAAAGAAATAGATTATTTTGTAAAACAGGTTAGCAATTTAATTTAAAATTAAAGCCTTCCTAAAACCGAAGCATAAGGAAGGCTTTTTTGTGATTATTGACAAAAAAAGTCGGTTGTGATATACTTGTCATGTTGTAACCACAACAAAAAGAGGAGGCCTATGGAAGAAAGATTTAAAACGTTCACCTTGCTTATGAACGGTATTAACAGAAGTATCCACAAGCTGAAAACTGTAGAAATGGCAGAATATCAGCTTAAAAGCTCTCATGTTTCGTGCCTTTACTATTTGTATAAAGAAGAAATGACAGCCAAAGAGCTATGTGATATATGCGATGAGGATAAGGCAAATATTTCAAGAGCGGTTAAATATCTTGAGGAAAATGGTTTTCTTGAATGTAAGTCTAAAACTCAGAAAAAATATCTCACGCCTATTTGTTTAACAGAGAAGGGCAGAGATGTTGCTCGTAGTCTTGTAGAAAAAATTGATAATGTTCTCAGTGCGGCAGGCAACGGTGTTTGTGAGGAGCACAGAAAGATAATGTATGATAGTCTTGCGAAGATTGCAAAGAATCTTCAAGAGCTTTGTGATAAAAACTAATTAATAAAGGAAACGGTTGTTATGGAAAAGATGGATCCCAAATACGAAGCCTTGTTCACTCCGTGGAAAATAGGTAACGTAGAAATCAAAAACAGAATAGTAATGTGCCCTATGGGCGGAACGTCTCTCTTTGGCTGGTTTGAGTTGGGCGGCTGCCATTTTGATAAAGAGGCTGCCAAGCTGTTCATTGAGAGAGCGAATAACAATGTAGGTCTTATTATTCCCGGTATAGCTCCCCTTCGTGACACATTCTGGGGAAAATGGCTTTGGCAGAATCCCAAGATGTTTGATGATTTGAAGGTGTTTATGGATGAAATTCATAAAACAGGCGCTAAGCTTTTTGTTCAGCTCACAGCCGGTATGGGACGCTCCTGGGCTATCACAGAGCTTGTGGCTCCTCTCCATAAAAATAAGCTTACACGTGCGCTTATCAAGCCTATTATTGACACAAATCATGAGCTTGCATGTCCCAGCCCACAGCCATCACGTTGGGCACATGATATTGAATGTCCTCAGATGACAGTTGAGCAGATCCACGAGATTATTGAGGCATTTGCAAAAACAGCAAAGCTTTGTCGAGATGCAGGCGTAGACGGCGTTGAGGTTCATGCTGTTCATGAGGGATATTTGCTGGACCAGTTTGCAATTGAGTTCTTTAATAAGAGAACCGATGAATATGGCGGAAGCTTTGAAAATCGCTATCGCTTTGCAAAAGAAGTAGTTCGCGCAATTAAAGAGTCATGTGGTGAAGATTATCCTGTTTCTCTCAGATATTCAGTAGAGTCTAAAATGAAGGGATTCTGCGAAGGTGCAATGCCCGGCGAAGACTATATAGAGGTAGGCAGAAATATGGAGGAATCCGAAAAGGCTGCCAAATATCTGCAGGATGCAGGTTATGATATGCTTAATGCAGATAATGGTACATACGATTCATGGTATTGGGCGCATCCACCTATGTATATGCCTGAAAACTGTAATCTTGAGGACGTTGCGCATATTAAGAAGTTTGTAGATATTCCTGTTGTTTGTGCAGGTAGAATGGATGCTGAAGTTGGCGCAAAGGCTGTAGCCGACGGCCTTATTGATGGTGTAGGCGTAGCGAGACAGTTCCTTGTTGACCCTCAGTGGATCACAAAGATCATTGAGGATAGAATTGAGGATATCAAGCCTTGTATCTGCTGCCATTCAGGCTGCTTTAACTTCTCATCCTCAAAGGGACATGCTAATACTCAGGATCTGACAGATACAATGGGACTTGCCCGTTGCGCGCTTAATCC
This sequence comes from Candidatus Avispirillum sp., assembly GCA_045631345.1. Taxonomy (GTDB): domain Bacteria; phylum Bacillota; class Clostridia; order Oscillospirales; family CAG-272; genus Avispirillum. Next base: position 46,647 of record JAZQUP010000039.1, on the reverse strand, counting down.
CGAAACCATGCAGTCCAAGAAATATAAGATAACTCCTGCTAAAAAGCAGAAGAATATAGCAGTTATCGGCGGCGGTATCGGCGGTATGGAAGCTGCTATCGTATGCGCAAAGCGTGGCCATAAGGTAACACTTTATGAAAAGAGCGATAAGCTTGGCGGCGTATTTATAGCAGCTGCGGCTCCTTCCTTCAAGGAAAAGGACAGGGCTCTTATCGCATGGTATGAGCGTGAGGGAGCAAAGCAGCCCATCACAGTGAAGATGAACACTGAGGTTAAAGACATTAAGAGCCTTGAGGCAGATGAAATAATTGTTGCAACAGGCGCTGTGGCAAAGAGAATTCCTGTTAAGGGCGCAGATGGCGCAATTGAGGCTGTTGACTATCTCCTTGGTAACGCTCAGGTTGGAGAAAACGTAACTGTTATAGGCGGCGGCCTTACAGGATGTGAAATCGCATACGATCTCTATCTCCAGGGTAAGAAGCCCACTATCGTTGAAATGCAGGACGACCTTGTAACAACTCCCGGTATTTGCCTTGCAAACACAAGTTATCTTCGTGATTTCTTTAAAACAAATAAGGTTCCTGTGCATCTTGAAACAAAGCTTTCAGAAATCACAGAAAGCGGCGTTAAGGTAGTTGATAAAAATGGAAAAGCGTTTGAAATTGCGGCAGATTCCGTAATTATGTCTGTTGGATATAATCCTGCTCCCGTTGCCGAAAAGCAGAAGCATGTTCATATTATTGGTGATGCTGATAAGGTAGGCAACCTCAGAACAGTTATCTGGGGAGCTTGGAATGTGGCAATGAAGCTTTGATGAAAGGAAAAAAATTAAAATGGCTATGATTCTTAATGAAGAACAGCAGGCGATACTTAATGGCTCCAAAGGTGAAACAATGGCAAAGGTTATGAAAACACTTGTTATGTATGGCGAAACCTTTGGCGCTGAGCGCCTTGTTCCTGTAACAAGTAAATATAATCATCTGGTAACAAGTTTTGGTCTCAAGGTAATGAGCCCTGTTTATGATCTTATGGAGAAGATTATTGATGCAGGAGTTTCTTCATCCCAGAAATTCTCTGTAGACCCTCGCCCCGTAGATAAAAACGTTCCTGCAAATTTCCTGCAGAAGCTTGTTTTTAATAAGTTTATGTATTCTAAGCAGGATTTCTATGAAGATCAGCTTGAAAAGCTTGGTCTTATGGATGAAAATGCTTTCTCCTGCACTTGTTATATGGACGAGGTTGGTAATAAGCCTCAGAAGGGAGAAATCCTCAGCTGGGCAGAGTCAAGTGCTGTTGTATATGCAAACTCTGTTCTTGGTGCCAGATGTAATCGTAACTCCGGTATTATAGATCTTATGGGTTCAATCGTTGGTTATGTTCCTGAATTTGGTCTTCTCACAGATGAAGGCAGAAAAGCAACATGGATTGTAAAGATAGAAACTACCAAAAAGCCCGAAGCACAGCTTCTTGGTTCAGCTATCGGTATGAAGGTTATGGAAGATGTGCCCTATGTTGTAGGTCTTGATAAATGGATCGGCGCAGAACTTGACGACAGCGCTTGCACATATCTTAAGGATTTTGGCGCTGCAACAGCATCCAATGGCGCTGTTGGTCTTTACCATATTGAGAATCTCACACCTGAAGCTGTTGAGCTTGGCAGAAGTCTGATAACAGAGGATGCTAAAGTTTATGTTGTAACTGATGAAGAGCTTGAAAGAGTAAAGAACGAATATCCTGTAATCTGGAAGGATAAGGATGCAACTCCCAAGCTTTGCTTTATGGGATGCCCCCACATGTCTCTCCAGCAGCTTAAGGACTGGACAGATAAGGTTGAAGCAAGCCTTAAAGAAGCAGGTAATAAGAAGGTGCTTATACCTACAGTATTTACAGCGGCGCCCGGAGTGCTGAAGGAATTTGAAAAAACTCCTTATGCCGCAAGACTGAAGGCAACAGGAGTTATAACATCATATATTTGTCCTCTTATGTATATGAACAATCCTCTTTGCAAAAAGATGCCTGTTATAACATCTTCAAATAAACTTCGCACATATACAACATCACGTTATTATACAGACGATGAAATACTTATGCAGATCACAAAAGGAGGTAAAAACTGATGAAAACATTTCAGGGAAGAGTAATAGCACCCGGATGCGTTACAGCGAAGGCTCTCGTTTCACACGGCGGACTTAACACTCTTGCATCCTTCCAGAATGCGCTCCAGTTTGGAGATAAGCAGGCAAAATGCGGTGATCAGAATAACCCCGATCTGTATGGAAAGCCTATGGTAGGCACAGCACTTTGCCTCCCTCAGACAATCGGCTCAACAACAGGCGGCCTTGTGCTTTATTGTGCAGCTGCTATGGGACGTCAGCCCGCATGTATGCTTTTTTCAAAGCCTATCGACTCTCTTGCGGCAGCAGGAGCTATCCTTGCTGATGTTTGGGTAGATAGCGTAACAATGCCCGTAGTTGATAGCCTTGGCGAAGAATTTCTTGACTACGTTAAGGATGGTATGACCATAACAGTCAAAGAAAATGGTGTTGTTGAAGTAGAATAAGAACTATTAATGACGTAGCATTCTGAAGAATACTACGTCATTTTGTTTGCGTTTGTGATGGTAGTATCTTGAACTGAGTCTGGCGGTATGATATAATCATTCATAGAGAGGTGAGTATAATGACCATTCTTGACAGGCAGCTTTTAGGAGCATTTTTGGGGTGTTTATTTGCTTTTATAGCATTTATCATGCTTTGCTTAAATATGTCCAGTAAAGAGAAATATAAAAAAACATTATATTTAGTTGTGTCTTTTTTGAGTTTTGGCATCGCTGTTCTTGCAGTTTGCGGAGCTGTTTTTGATTCAGTAAAATTCACATTGGCAGTCATTATTCTTGTTGGTATAAGCTTAGCAATATTAACTATTGATTATCGTCATACTTATCGGAATTGCAATGTAATGGTGACTGCTGTATTGACCGATTATTATAAGATCGTTCGAAGCATTCCGCACAGTTATACACCCACATTTGCATTTGAGTATAATGGGAAATCATATAAGGCTAATGATTTGCAATTCTATTATAAACGTAAGTTTTTCAGGTCGTTTGTAGTGGGTAACAATTATAATGTTTTTATAAATCCTCAGGATCCCTCCGGTGTTTGTGTATACAAGCAAATGAAGAATTATGTAATTTTTGTTGGATTTGCGCTTTCGGTTGTTGTTATTGCTTTTGGTATATATATTGTGATTGTTGCGTAATTGATGTCTGGTTTGAAATAAATAAAAAGATGTGTAGAAAACTTCTACACATCTTTTTTAGTATCACTTATTATCTTGCAGTACAAACAAAGCTTTTTGCGCCCATATCGTAGAGATAGTGATGGGCATAATCAGCTTTTTCAGTGTCATCAAATATTCCGAAAACAGCAGGACCGCTTCCGCTCATAAGAGAGTTGAGTGCTCCGTAGTCAAGAAGCTTTCCGCGGTAAAGTGAAGCTTCCTTGTGTTCGCCGAGAATTACACTTTCAAAAGTGTTGAAAACGGAGAGGGCAAGAGCGTTAAGGTCGTCCATTTCAATTGCAGAAATAACTCTCTGTATGTCAGAGAAGGGGCGTGCAAGCATCTCTCCAAAATTTTCATCAAGCTTTCTATATGCCGCAGGAGTAGAAACGCCTTCGCCGCCTCTTGCTATAACAACAGTGAAGGGCGTCATAGGCTCGATTTTTGTCATTTTATCTCCAACTCCACGGCAAAGCGCACATCCACCTTCCATACAGAAAGGAACGTCTGCTCCAAGTTTGGCGCCGAGCATCAGAAGTTCTTCTTTGGAGAGGGGCTTGTCGTAAAGTTGATTAAGAGCCTTAAGTGTTGCTCCTGCATCTGTGCTTCCGCCAGCCAGCCCGCTTGAAACGGGAATGCGTTTTTCAATATGTATCTTTGCGCCGCCGTTGATGCCTGTGTGGTCAAAGAAAAGACGTGCAGCCTTATGGGCAAGATTTCTTTCATCAAGTGGAACAGTATCTTCGCTTGCGCTGAGGATTATACCTTTATCCTGCAAGGTTACATCAATAATATCGCATAAAGAAACAGATTGCATAATGCTTTCAATTTCATGATATCCGTCAGCTCTTTTTCCCAGAACATCAAGATAGAGATTGATTTTTGCGGGGGCTTCAAGTGTTATATTGTTCATATCAGTGCACCAGCCTAATTAAGAAATTTTGTTTGACATCAACTGCCACAAGTGGACAAAGTTCCTGGCAGCAATAGCAAAGAATACATTTGCTTCTGTTGATTTTCGCCCTCTTTTTGCCATTTTTTTCTTCAAGCTCAATTGTGTGCATAGGGCAAGAACGAACACATTCTCCGCAACCAACGCATTTGCTAGTGTTGATATAAGGCTTAGGGCTGAAATAATTTGCAATTTTTCCGCCGAATAAGTTAGGAAGCTCGCTGAGAAACGTCTTTCTTTGAGCGTCAGGAGCGATAACATCGTTTATCACAAGTGAGTTTATATCATCACCAACAATATCGAGCTCATCAGCTGAAGCAGGGCAAAGTTCTTTTTCTTTTGCCAGCGAAACCATTGGGGCAGTTCCTTCAAATCCAAGTATTTTTTCTGCCGCTAGGTCAAGACAATAGGGAGAAAGAGAAGTGAGCACAACATTGAACATTCTGGGAGATCCTCCTGTTGGACCATTACCTTCCATGCCAAGAATACCATCACAAACATTAATAAGAGTTTTGGATTTTTTTAACATTTCGGAAAGATCACAAAGCATACTGCGAAAATCCTTTTGATCGCTGTATGCGGCATGCATCTCAAATTTTTCAATTCCGGGAATAACTCCGAAGTAGTTCTTTTGTGCGCAGGAGATTTTAGTGAGAGAATGAGTTTTCAGCTTACAAACATTAAGGATAACATCTGCTTCAGCAATAGGTGAGATAACGTTAAAGCGTTTGCAGGTTTCTCCTTCAGGATACATAACGATCTGTGCATCAGTTGAATAATTTAATTCAGCACCGCAATTTTCATCAATACCGCAAACAGAGTAGTGATTCTTTATAGTAGCAGTAGTGTAAGGTCCTCCCGCACTTTCGGCAACTATAAGGGTAGTATTTTCAGCGCCAAACATCTTGAGCGCAGAAATTACGCTTTTAAGAAAAACAGGATGAGTGGTAGCTGCGGCTTCAGGCTTTTTGGAAATAACAAGATTGGGCTTGATAGCTATTTTTTTATTTTCAAGCATTTCTCGTGTAACCCCGGCTGCCTTCATTTGCTCGTAAATGAGATTTGTTAGATTGTCATCATATTTAGTATATTTGTTAATTGCAACAGTATAGTTTTTCAAGTTTGACCTCAGTTATATTTATTTTAAGGCGGCTTATGAAAGCCGCCCCCAAATTATTTTTTTGTCATCAATCATGTAATGATATAGCTTTCGCGCTATTTACTAAAGCAACGATCATATCCGAATAAAGTATAACACACAGCTAATTTCTATGCAACAAAATTTAAAAAATATAATATAAAAATCCATATTTTGATTGACTTTATGTTCTTTTCAGCATAGAATTATGTATAGGTAAGTTGAAAGGAGCATTGTGTTATGAAAAAAATGCTTTTTCTTATAAATCCTGCATCCGGAAAGCTTGTTCTTAACGATAGCTTGATGGAAGTTGTTGAAGTCTTCTCAAAGGGTGATTATGAGATCAATGTGAAGCTCACAAAGGATAAGGATGATATGATCGAGTCTGCCAAGAGAGCAGATGAATATGATATAGTAGTTTGCTGCGGCGGAGATGGAACTCTCAATATAGTTGCAGGAGCTATTTATGAAAAGGGTGCAGATACACTTATCGGTTATATTCCCGGTGGAACAACAAACGATTTTGCCAATTCACGAAGAATAGATACAGTAGCAGTGGGCGCAGCAAAGCAGATTGTTGAAGGTAAGATCAGAAACACAGACCTCGGAATTTTGAACGGACATACATTTGTATATGTAGCAGCTTTTGGTATGTTTTCCGACGTTTCGTATATGACAAGTCGTGAACTCAAACAGAATCTGGGCCATGCAGCTTATGTGCTTGAAGGGCTTAAATCTGTTAGTACAGCTAAGCCGTATAATGCTAAAATAACCTATGACGGAGGCGTTATTGAAGGCGACTTTATAATGGGTATGATCAGTAATTCACGTAGAATCGGTGGATTTGAGATGCCTATTATGCAGAACGTGTTATATGATGATGGAGAAATGGAGATAATTCTTGTTCGTCATCCCAAAAGCGCCTTGGATGTTCAGAAAATCATCAATGCTCTTGTTATGCAAAGCCCTGATGACACAATGGTTTATATGCTGAAAACAACTAAAGCGCGCGTGGAAAGTCAAGATGAGATTCCATGGAGCCTTGACGGTGAGTTTGGCGGATCATACTCAGATGCTGAAATCGAAGTTAAAGAAGCTGCGGTTAAAATGATATTTTGATATAAAAAGCCTTTTCTGCTATAAGCGGAAAGGGCTTTTTTCTTGCGAACAAGAAAACCATCTGTTTTAAAACGAGGTATGCTTCTCTTGACTTTGTACATAAAAATGGGTACAATATGTTTATGTTATATTTGAGGTTGAAGTATGAAAAAATTACTTATAGTTGATGGTAACAGTATTCTTAACAGAGCGTTTTATGGTATACGTCCTCTGACCACAAAGGATGGTATCCCAACAAATGCAGTTTACGGATTTGTAAATATTCTGAAAAAGCATATTGATGCGCTTGCGCCTGATTATATGGCTTGCGCATTTGACCTTAAGGCGCCAACATTCCGCCACAAAATGTTTGATGGATATAAGGCCAACAGAAAGGGAATGCCTGATGAGCTTGCCGAGCAGCTTCCCATTGCTAAGGACGCTGCAAAAAATATGGGATTTCATGTGCTGACCTGCGAGGGTTGGGAGGCAGATGATATTCTTGGCACTCTTTCGGCTATGGGAGATACATCAGGCGATGTTCACTCATACATTCTTACAGGAGACAGAGACTCTCTTCAGCTTATAACCGAAACAACAAGCGTAGTGCTTGTAAAAACCAAGGAGGATATTGTATATACTCCCGATCGTTTTCTTGAGGAGTATGGTATAACCCCTGATCAGTTTGTTTATGTTAAGGCTCTTATGGGCGATTCATCCGATAATATTCCCGGTGTTATGGGCATAGGCGAAAAAACTGCGCTGAAGCTTATTTCAACGGCAGGTAGCCTTGATTTGCTTTATGCTGATGAGAAGCTTGGAGGCGCAGGAAAGTCTGCTAAAGAAAAGCTTATAGCAGGTAAGGATAGTGCATATATGTCCTATGATCTGGCGAAAATCAGCCGTGAGGCACCTGTTAGAGTTGGAATAGCTGATCTTGAAGCTGCGCCCGATAATAAAGCTCTTTCAGAGCAGTTTGTGCGTCTTGAGTTTTCTGCACTGCTTAAAAGATTCGGACTTGAGGAAGAAAGTGAAAGTGCTCCGGAAATAGAAATGCCTGGCATCAGCGCAGAGAACTTGGATGCTCTTAATGGAGTAGTTGCAGTTTCTGTTAGAGGAGATAAGCTGTATGCAACAGATGGCAAGATCAGAGCTTGTGTTGATATTGCTTCAGCTAAAGGTCTCCTTGAAGATGGCGTTGTTTGTCACGATTATAAAAAGCTTTGTTTGGACACAGCTTCATACGGTATTAATCCCGAATGCGTTTTTGATACAATGACTGCGGCATATCTGCTTTCTCCCGGTGAAAGCTCATATCCTATATCTAAGCTTGCTCTCAGATATTTATCTGCAACAGCATCTGAAGATGGAGAGGAATGGTATTGCCGATTAATATATCCTCTTATTCTTGAAGAAATTAAAAAAGAGGGGATGGAAAAGCTTCTTCGTGAAATTGAAATTCCTCTTTCTCCAGTTCTTGCGTCTATGGAGATATTGGGATTTCGTTTGGATGCTGAAGGACTTCACGGATATATTGAAAGTCTTAAAGCTTTGATGAAGCAGACTGAAGAAAGAATATATATGCTTGCGGGCAGAGAGTTTAATCTCAATTCTCCTAAACAGTTGGGAGAAGTCCTTTTTGAAGAAATGGGACTTCCTGTGTTCAAAAAAACAAAAACAGGATATGCAACAGATGCTGAAACTTTGTCAAAATTGAGTGTTGATAACCCTATAGTTGAGGATATTCTTTTCTATCGTCAGGTGGCAAAGCTTGTGGGCACCTATGGTGAAAACCTGATTGCCTTGTGCGATGAAAACGGAAGGATCCATACCAGCTTCAATCAGACAGGTACAGCAACAGGCAGACTTTCATCAGTTGATCCCAATTTGCAGAATATTCCCATAAGAACAGATCTTGGCAGAGAGCTTCGTAAATTTTTTGTGGCTAAAAATGAGGATTATGTTCTGCTTGATGCAGACTATTCTCAGATAGAGCTTCGTCTCCTTGCGGAAATTTCAGGTGATGAGGTTATGAGAGAGGCATTTGTTTCAGGAGAGGATATTCACGCTTCAACAGCATCAAAGGTGTTCAGAATTCCTCTTGAAGCAGTAACAAAGCAGCTTCGCTCAAGAGCAAAGGCTGTTAATTTTGGCATTGTATACGGGATAGGTGACTTTTCTCTTGCACAGGATATCGGTGTTTCCAGAAAGGCTGCAAGAGAATATATTGATAACTATCTCGCAACTTATATCAAGGTTGATGACTATTTGAGTAATACAAAAGCTGAGGCAAGAGAAAATGGATACACGGTAACAATGTTCGGCCGTCGCCGTCCTATTCCTGCGCTTAATGCAAAGAATAAAAATATGCAGGCATTCGGTGAAAGAGTTGCTATGAACAGCCCTATTCAGGGAAGCGCTGCGGATATAATAAAAATTGCAATGATCGATGTATATAAGGCTCTCGCAGAATCAGGCATTGATGCGAAGCTTATTTTGCAGGTGCACGACGAGTTGATCATTGAATGTCATAAGGACTGTGTACAGAAGGCTTCGGAAATATTGAAGCACTGCATGGAAAACGCTGTAGAAACAGTGGTTCCGCTGACAGTGGAGGTTTCAGTTGGCTCAAATTGGCTTGATGCCAAATAAATAAAAGCTGATCTTAGCACTCGCTTAAAGGACTTTTTGATGTTTGAACGTTAAAAAGTCCTTTTGATTTAATGTTTACCGATGAGTTGTATTGAAACAAATGTGGAAAACGCACAAATATTCCGGCGCAAATTGTTAATGGTTGTGCAAGATGCAGAAAATTCAAAATGAGTGTTAAGGTTTTCTAAAACAACTTTCAAATTTCGATAAAATATGCTACAATTGAGCATAAGTATTTCTATATAATATCTATATTATTTTTTAGATAGACGGAGGAGAGTATGGAGCGCTTAAACGGTGAACTTGGCATTATCGCCATGAAAGGCTGCGAGCAGTTTGTAGAGGTTGTTGATTCTTATCTCAAGCAGTGGAGACGTCATGATGATGATCAGGATTTTGTTATGAACGCTGATTGCATCAGATTCGGTTCCGGTGAAGGTAAGGCAATGCTTCACGATTCTGCAAGAGGCCATGATATTTATATCATTTCCGATTGCTTCAATTATGGTGTTGAATATAAGATGCAGGGAAGAATGGTTCCCATGAGTCCCGATGATCATTTTGCAGATCTTAAGAGAGTTATTGCATCTATCGCAGGTAAGGCAACTAGAATTTCTGTTATTATGCCCATGCTTTATGAAGGCAGACAGCATAAGAGAACAAGCAGAGAAAGTCTTGACTGTGCTCTTGCTCTTCAGGAGCTTGTTTCTATGGGTGTTTCCAATATCATCACATTTGATGCTCACGACCCCAGAGTTCAGAACGCAATTCCCCTTAGTGGTTTTGATAATATTCGTCCCTCTTATCAGATGCTTAAGGCACTTGTTCGTGCAGTGCCCGATGTTCGCTTTGATAAGGACAGCATGGTATTCATTTCACCTGACGAAGGTGCAATGGGCAGAAGTATGTATTATGCATCACTTCTTGGCGTTGACCTTGGTATGTTCTATAAGAGAAGAAACTATGCAGTTGTAATTGATGGTAAGAACCCCATCGAAGCTCACGAATATCTTGGCAGAAGCGTTGAAGGAAAGGACGTAATCGTTGTTGACGATATGATCTCTTCCGGCGATTCTATTCTTGATGTTTCCGCTCAGCTTAAGGCAAAGGGTGCACGCAGAGTATTCCTCTTCGTAACATTCGGTCTCTTTGTTTCCGGCCCCGGCGTATTTGACCGTGCTTATGAGCAGGGCCTCTTTGATAAGGTTTTCACAACTAACCTCACATATACAGATCCTGAAATTCTTGCACGTCCTTGGCATGAATCTGTTAATATGTGCAAGTATGTTGCATATATTATCGATACACTCAATCACGATTCTTCTATTTCCACTCTGCTCAATCCTGTTCAGAAGATTCATAATCTTCTTGATGCGCAGAATGAAAAGACCGCTAATAACTGACAATAAGGTCAAAAAAGGATGAAGCGTTGCTTTATCCTTTTTCGGCGTTTTATATCCTTTATAAATTAACTGAAAAGAAAGGAAAAATCAAATGCTTGATTTCAAAAAGCAGCTTTCAAACCTTGCTGCGGCTGCAGCTGAAGAAAAGTTTCCCGGATGCGAATTGACAGCCGAAGCAGTTTTTGAAATGCTTGAATATCCCCCCGATACAACTATGGGCGATGTGGCTCTGCCTTGCTTTAAGCTTAGCCGCACACTTCGTAAAGCGCCTCCTATGATTGCTAAGGAACTTTGCGAAGCAATTTCAGGCAAGGGTGAGGGGGTTATATCCTCCGTAACTGCCGATGGTGGTTATCTTAACTTTAAAATATCCACAGACTATCTTGTAAATAATGTTCTTCTTGCTGTTGAAGAGAAGGGCGATATGTATGGCTCAAACGGAATGGGCGATGGAAAGACAGTAGTTCTGGACTATTCTTCTCCCAATATTTCCAAGCCTTTCCATATAGGTCATCTTGGAACAACAGTAATCGGTCATTCTCTCAAGCTTCTCCATGAGTTTGAGGGATATAAGTGCGTTGGCATCAACCACCTTGGCGACTGGGGAACACAGAATGGTAAACAGATCGTAGCATTCAAGAGATGGGGCGATCGTGAAAAGGTTGAAAGAGAAGGAATTGATGCACTTGTTGAGCTTTATGTAAAGTTCCATGCAGAGGCAGAGCTTGATCCCTCTCTCAATGACGAAGCAAGAGCTGAGTTTAAAAAGCTTGAAGAGCACGATCCCGAAAATATTGCTCTCTGGAAATGGTTTATTGATGTAAGCTTCAAGGAATATGAAGTAACATACGATCAGCTGGGCATTTCTTTTGATAGCTATAACGGTGAAAGCTTCTATACTGATAAGATGGCTGAACAGATTGACAAGATGAAGGATATGGGCCTTCTCAAGCTTGATGATGGCGCATCTATCGTTGATCTTGAAGAGTATGGCATGCCTCCTTGTCTTATTCTTAAGCGTGATGGATCAACTCTTTATCCTACTCGCGATATTGCCGCAGCTGTTTACAGAAAGCGCACATATGATTTTGATAAGTGCATTTATGTAACAAGTAACGGCCAGAGCCTCCACTTTGCTCAGTGGTTCAAGGTTGTTGAAATGATGGGCTATGATTGGGCTGATAAGCTTATTCATATTCCTTATGGTACAGTTAGTATAGGCGGAGAAAAGCTTGCAACAAGAACAGGTAACGTAATTCTCCTTAAGGACCTTTTCCGTCAGGCTATTGAAAAGGTAACAGAGCTTATGGATGAAAAGAATCCCGATCTTCCCGATAAAGAAGTTGTTGCAGAAGCAGTTGGTGTGGGAGCAGTAGTATTCCACTATCTGTATAATAACAGAACCAGAGATATTAATTTCATTCTTGAAAATGCGCTTAGCTTTGAAGGCAGCACAGGACCTTACGCTCAGTATACTTATGCAAGAACATGCAGTATTCTTGAAAAGGCAGGAGAACTTGCTAAGGGTGATGTTGTTATCACAGCTGATGAAGAGGCAGATGTTCTTAAAACTCTCAATCGTTTCCCCGAAAAGGTTCTTGAAGCAATTGATGAGTATGAACCCTCTGTTATCACAAGATATATTATTGAGCTCTGTACAGCATTCAACCGCTTCTATCATAACTGCCCCATTATTTCTGCAGAAGATGAAGCAATTAAAAACACACGTCTTCGTATCACAGCTGCAGTGCAGACTGTTCTCGGTCGTGCGCTTAGCCTTATCTGTATGAAGGCTCCCAAGAAAATTTAATAGTAGTTTCCGCCCGGCAGGGCAATAGAAAGGAAAAATAAATATGTCCGGACATTCAAAATGGAATAACATTAAAAACAAAAAGGCGAAGACAGATGCCCAGAAGGGTAAGATCTTCACAAAAATCGGTAAGGAAATAGCTATCGCAGTTCGTGATGGTGGCGCTGATCCCAACGCAAATGCTAAGCTTCGTGATCTTATCGCAAAGGCAAAGGCTAATAACGTTCCTAATGATAACATCGATCGTGCTATCAAAAAGGCAGCAGGCGGCGAAGTTGCAAACTATGAAGAGGTTGTATACGAAGGATACGGTCCTTCCGGTGTTGCTGTAATCGTTGTTGCTGCAACAGATAATCGTAACCGTACAGGCGGTGAGGTTCGTCACTTCTTTGATAAGTACGGCGGAAATCTCGGCCAGATCGGATGCGTTTCCTTTATGTTTGATGATAAGGGTGTTATCATCATTGAAAAAGATGATGCTATTGATGAGGACACACTTATGGAAGCTTCTCTTGAAGCAGGCGCTTCCGACTTTGCTTCCGATGGAGATGTTTATGAAATCTTTACAGAAACATCTGATCTTACAGCTGTAAGAGAAGCACTTGAAGCAGCGGGATATACAATTCTTTCTGCTGAAAATGATAAGATTCCTCAGAACTATATCGCTCTTGAGTCTGCTGACGATATTAAGAATATGAATCTTCTTATCGAGCATCTTGAGGATAACGACGACGTTCAGGATATTTATCATAACTGGGAAAACTGCGATGAATGAGATAGGCTTTCCCGGTCTTGGTTTAGGCCCATTTGCGATTGATAGCACGGCCTTTACTGTATTTGGACATGAAATAAAATGGTACGGCATAATAATCTGCGTTGGTATGATACTGGCCTATTATTATGGCTGGACTAGATCAAAATACGAGGGCATTAAAACAGATGACCTAATTGATCTTGCGCTTGCTCTTATGATATTCGGAGTTGCAGGAGCAAGACTATATTATGTTATCTTTGAAATTGATAGATTTGTTGCAACCGGTGGAACCTTTTTCACAAACCTGTGGAATACAATAGTTAATATCTTCTCCATCCATAGTGGAGGTCTAGCTATTTTCGGTGGTATAATCGCAGGCTTTTTCACAGCAATGGTTGTTGCAAAGATCAAGAAAATTCGTTTTCCCATTTTGCTTGATGTTCTTGCTCCTTCGGTAATGATCGGCCAGATGATAGGCCGTTGGGGTAACTTTATGAACGCTGAGGCATATGGTGTTGAAACAACACTTCCTTGGCGAATGAGCATAACTCAGGTTCTTTCAAGCGGGTTCAGATCAACTACAATTGAGGTTCACCCCACATTCCTTTATGAATCCTTGTGGAATCTTATAGGATTTATAGTTGTGGCGTCTCTTTATAAAAAGAAGAATTTCCATGGACAGTGGCTTTGCTTCTATTTGGCGTGGTATGGTCTTGGAAGAATGCTTATAGAAGGACTCAGAACAGATAGCCTTATGGTTGGCCCCTTCAGGGTTTCTCAGCTTCTTGCAGCAGCAATATGTGTAACAGGAGTTGTGCTTCTCGTTTTGGGTACAGTAAAAGCTAAGAAAGAGGCAAAATGATGGCTCATATAATTGATGGTAAAAAAATAGCAGCAGCAACAAGAGCAGATATTGCCGAAAGAGTTGCGGTTTTTGAAAAAGAGAAGGGCTTTAAACCCGGTCTGGCTGTAATAATAGTCGGAGAGAATCCTGCTTCTCAGGTATATGTAAGAAACAAAAAGAAGGCCTGTGAAGATGTTGGCATGTATTCTATTGTAATAGAAATGCCGGAGGCAACTACTCAGGATGAGCTTATGGCAAAAATAGAAGAACTGAAAAACGATTCCGCTATCCATGGGATTTTGGTTCAGCTTCCTTTGCCACGTCATCTTGATGAGGATGCTGTTATTGCAGCAATTCCTCCCGAAAAGGATGTTGACGCTTTTCATGCTCAGAATACAGGCAAGATTATGATTGGCGATTTTGATTTTCTTCCTTGCACACCTGCGGGCGTAATGAAAATGCTTGAATATGAGGGCGTTGAGGTTGAAGGTAAGGAATGTGTTGTTGTAGGCAGAAGCAATATTGTAGGCAAACCCCAGGCAATGCTTCTTCTTCATAAGAACGGAACCGTAACAATCTGCCATTCAAGAACAAAGAATCTTGCTGAGGTAACAAAGCGAGCAGATATTCTTGTTGTAGCAGTAGGCAGAGCTGATTTTATAACAGGCGATATGATAAAGCCCGGCGCTGTAGTTATTGATGTTGGAATGAATCGCAGAGATGACGGTAAGCTCACAGGTGACGTTGATTTTGAATCAGCAGAGAAGGTTGCAGGAATGATAACTCCTGTTCCCGGAGGCGTTGGACCTATGACAATCACAATGCTTCTTGAAAACACATTGACAGCTGCAAAAAAATCTGTAAATAAGTAAAAATTATGCTTGACAAGCTATATTTGTCGAGGTATAATATAAAATGCCGCGTGGTATGGGTACTGTAATAGCGAAAGCTAACCCGATCCAGCGAGACAATATGAAAGAGAGGTGCTTTTCAAATGTACGCAGTAATCGAAACAGGCGGAAAGCAGTATAAGGTCGCTGAAGGCGACGTAATCTTCGTTGAGAAGATGGGCGCAGAAGAAGGCGCAGAAGTTAAGTTCGACAAGGTAATCCTTGTAGGCGATGAGAACGGTGTTAAGGTTGGCGCTCCCGTTGTTGACGGTGCAGTTGTTAACGGTAAGGTTCTCAGAAACGCTAAGGGCAAGAAGATCTATGTTATGACTTACAAGCCTAAGAAGAATGAGAAGAGAAAGCTCGGCCACAGACAGCCCTACACTAAGGTAGAGATCACAAAGATCGAGGCATAAGGTGACTAAAGTTAAATTCTTCCGCCGTGATGGACATTATTACGGGTTTGAAGAAACAGGTCACGCAGGATATGGTGAGGCAGGAGATGACATTCTCTGCGCAGCACTTTCCGCAATGACTATGCTTATTATCAATTCCATTGAAATCTCCTATGCTGCAGATGTTCAGTATGAGGTAGACGAGGGAGCAACACGCATTTCAGTTAAATGTATGGAAGCGCTTCCCGATTTTTCAACGGACGAAAAGAAACAGTACGCAATTTCAGGACTGTTTCAGGGCTACTTTTTCCAACTGAACGACCTTGTAGAAGAGTATTACGACTATCTCGAGGTTGAAGAGGTTGATGAGTAAGCTTTATCTTAAATTTTTCATGGAGGTAAAAACAATGCTTAGAATTAGTCTTCAGTTTTTTGCACATAAGAAAGGTGTAGGTTCTACAAAGAACGGCCGTGACTCTGAGTCCAAGAGACTTGGTGTTAAGAAGGCTGACGGTCAGGGTGTAATCGCTGGTAACATTATCGTTCGCCAGAGAGGTACACACATCCATCCCGGTAACAACGTAGGCCGTGGCTCCGACGATACACTGTTCGCTCTTATCGACGGAACAGTTAAGTTTGAGCGCATCGCAAAGGGCAGAAAGCAGGTTAGCGTTTACGCTGCTCAGTAATTGCTCTAATCTTTTGCACATAAGCCGTCCGTGAGGGCGGCTTTTTTGTTTTATTATTATAAATTAATGTATTTTATTGTAAAACAAACGAGTCTGTGATATACTAAAACAGATATAGATAAATAATTTTGGATAGTTGGAGGAAATTGTGAAAAAAATAATATCCGCTATTCTGGTAGCAGTAATGATGATAAGTCTCGTCTCTTGTTCGTTAAGGCCAATTGATGAGATTCCGAATGAAGTAACCGAGCCTGCTGATGCAGAAACAGTTGGAAGCATCATTGGAAGTGAAACTGAAAAAGAAACTGAAGTTGAAACTGAGCCTGAAACTGAGCCTGAGCCTGAGGAGAAAGTAATAACTAAAGCCTCATTCGTAGGGTGCGGAGATAACATAATTTATTATGGAACCTATCGTGATGCCAAAAGTATGGCAATAGCAGGTGGCAGAGAGTATAATTTCCGTCCAATGTATTCTGAAGTGGAAAGCATAATTTCTGCAGCAGATCTTGCTTTTATAAATCAAGAAACTGTAATATCTCATAGTAGCGTTCCCGAATCTTATCCTAATTTTAATAGCCCTGTAGATATAGCAGATGATCTTGTTGATGTTGGTTTTGATATAATCAGTGTTGCTAATAATCATATGCTTGATCAGGGAGCTCTTGGCTTAAAGGAAACATATGAAAACTGGAACGAGCGTGGAGTAACGCTTGTAGGTTGCCACGAAGAAAATGATAGTGGAAAATATGTAACCTATGTAGAAAAGAATGGTATAAAAATAGGTATTCTTTCTTACACGTATGGAACAAATCTCGGAGAAGATCCTGCAAAATATGGACTATATGCGTCATATCTTAAATATGCAGATGTAGCAGGAGAGGTGGCCGAAGCAAGAGCCAATGCGGACTTTGTTATTGTCAGCGTTCACTGGGGGCAGGAAGGCGCAATGACACCCAGTGATGAACAGAAAAAATATGCTCAGATTATGGCTGATAATGGAGCAGATGTTATAATTGGTCACCATCCACATGTGCTTCAGCCTATTGAATGGATAAACGGAGAGAGCGGCAACAAAACTCTTTGTGTTTATTCTCTCGGCAATTTCCTTCATGAGCAGGATCGGGAATATAATGTTCCCGGTGGAATGATAACATTTGATATTCAGAAAGTAAATAACAACAGAGCAACTGTTGAAAATGTTCTGTTTATACCAACTGTTTGTCATTATCCCAGAAGCTTTTATGGAAATAAAGTATATTTGCTTGAAAACTATACTGAACAGCTTGCAAATGCCCACGCTGTCAGAACCTATTATAAGCATGAATTATCCCTTGCAGGTCTTGTGTCAATAGTAAAGAAAACCATAAGTTCGGAGTTTTTACCCGATAGTTTTAAATAAGGTGATCGTATGATAAAAAATGTATCAGTAGTATTGCCATCCTATAAGCCTGATGAAAAGCTTGAAGCAACAGTTAAAGGATTTATAGAATCTGGCTTTGAGGATATTATTGTAATTGATGATGGTGGTGGAGACGAGTATAAAGCGATATTTGATCGTGTTGCTCAGTTTCCACAGTGCACTGTGCTAACTCATGAGGTTAATCGTGGTAAGGGCGCAGCGCTTAAAACAGCATTTAAGTGGTATAGCGAAAACAGAGATGGAATAGGCGTGGTGACAGCTGACGGAGATGGACAGCATACTCCTGAGGACACCTATAATATTGCTGTTGCAATGGAAAATAGTGGCAACATTGTGCTTGGTGTAAGAGACTTCACACAGCCTGATGTTCCTGAAAGAAGTAAAAAGGGTAATAATATAACTTCAAATGTTTTTAAGATATTTGTAGGTATGGAAATCAGCGATACACAAACCGGTCTTCGAGGAATTCCTGCTAAATATCTTCCCCAAATGTGCGAGATTTATGGCGATCGCTATGAATATGAAACCAATATGCTTTTGTATATGAAGCGTTGGGGCTTTGCATTTGAAGAGGTTAAAATCAGAACAGTGTACATAAACGAAAATGAAACATCTCATTTCCGTCCTGTAAGAGATTCTGCCAGAATTTATTCTCTTATTATAAAGTTCCTTTTCACAGGTATGTTTGTTAAGTTCTTAGGGAGCTCTGTTTTAAGCTTTATTATAGACTATGGTTTGAATATACTGCTTCAGCTTTCATTGAGGGCTATTAGTCCTGAAGCATTTGCAACTGCCGTATCATATATAGGAGCAAGAATAGTTTCTTCTTTGGCAAACTATTCAATGAACAGAAGAATATTCAAAAATAAGGGTAAGGTTAGGAAAACTATATTGCGCTATTATGCGCTAGCATTGTTTATTATGGTTTTGGGAAGCACAATAGTAACAGTGTTGTCTATGCTTGTAACCAATCTTCCTGCAATAAGCTCTTTGTTTGCAGTTATAGGTGAAAATCAGGTAGAAACAATAGTGTCAACAGCTATAAAGTTGCCTGTTGATATGCTTTTGTTTGTTCTTAGCTATAATGTTCAGAAAAAGTATGTATTCAGAAAGGACGAGCATTAATGAGTGAAGAAAAAATTGAGGAGAAGGATTTTGTTCCTGCTTGTGAATCTGAGCTGGTAACAGCTGTTGAACCACCTCCTCAAAAGAAAAAAAGCAGAATAGGTAGATACATATTCAGAACTGTTTTGTCTTTGTTTACGGTAATTGCAATTTGTGTTTATGCTCTTTTTTCTCTTTGTTATACAATAGCATCAGGACCCAGCGAAACTGCTCGTGACCTTGCAGTGCTTTCTGCATTGCAGGCAAGCGCAACCAAATGGGTTCCCGGTCTCTTTCTTGATGATGAAACTGTTCGTGCTATAAGTGAAAGAAGCGAAGTGGTTGTTGAGGAAGTTGTTTCGCTTAGAGATTATGATAAAAAAACTGAAGAAGAAATAAAGGCTGAAGAAGATAAATGGGCAAATGCTGTAGATGGCATAATTTATGAAACAGTTGCTAAATCTACATTTAAGGCGTATGTTGTTCTTGTCCGTGATCCTTCAAGAATTTTCACAGGAGTTTCTTCTGAAGACTATAGCAATGCAACAGAGGGTATAACCGTGTTTGCTGCAGCAGAGAAGTATAACGCTCTTGTTGCAATTAACGGCGGTGAATTTGCTGATGCAGGTGGCGTAGGAACAGGATATGCCCCTGTTGGTCTCACATATTCAAATGGTGAGTGTGTGTGGAATGACGGAGCGAAAAGAACCTTTGTTGGCTTTACAAAGGATAATAAGCTTGTTGCAAGTGAAAATATGACAAAAGAAAAAGCTGATGCTCTGGGAATGCGTGACGGTGTTAGCTTTTTGACAGGTAATACTCTGATAACCTGCGAAAATGATACTGTAACCAGATATTATGCTGACGGAAATAATGGTGCAGCTCAAAGAACTGCTATAGGTCAGACAGCAGACGGAACGGTTATTCTTGTTGTAACGGATGGACGTAGTGCAAGCAGTATCGGCGCAACACATAATGATATGATAGACCTTATGGTGTCATATGGTGCTGTTTCTGCAGGTATGCTTGACGGTGGATCTTCTTCAGTTATGTACTACCGAGATTTTTATGAAAAGCTTGGTATGGATTATGACAGTCTTAGTGAATATGGCAAAAAGGGACTTGTCAATAATTATGTTGCATTCACTTCTCCCAGAAGATGCCCCACATATTTCATTGTGTCGGAGGTGTCTGAATGAAAAAGCGTAGATTCCCTGTATTCTGGTGTGTTTATACTGTGCTTGTTATAGCGGCGTTGGTGCTGATACATGTTGCTTTGGGACAAGTTGAAACTTATCTTGCGCAGTATGAGGCATCTCAACCGAAACATGCGGCTAAAGCAGCTTTTGAAGAGAATTTTGCTCAGTTTGATGCTCTTGAATACCTTGAAAAGTTTGATGAAAGCATTTTTGGGCTTGAAACTAAAGAAAATGTTGCAGCATATCTTAGTGAGAAAACTGAAGGAAAAGAATTTTCATATTATAGCATTTCCTCTGCAGAAAGCGGAACATATAAATATGCAGTTAAAGCAGGGGATGTTAAAATAGCGGAGTTCTATTTGCATGAAAGCGTGGGAGAAAACGGTTTTCCTACATATTCTGCGGGTGATTTCAGCATATTTTTTGCCACCAATGAGGATGTGACAGTAACAATACCTAAGGGGGCAAATTTGGCTCTGAATGGCAATAGCATCAGTGACAGCTATATTGTTAATGATAATATTCCTGATAGTCATAACGAATATTTGCCTGAAGGTGTTGAAGGAAAGTATTATACAACATATAATGTTGGTGGTTTCGTAAAGTCACCTGAAATCAAAGTCACAAACGGTGATGTTGATTTAATGGTAATTGAGGGTGAAGATGGGTTTGAAACAGCCCCTGTGTATAATAATGAACTGCAGTCAATCCATGGAGAGTATGTACTTTCGGCGTTACAGAAGTATGCAACATATATTCAGGGGCGTTACAGTAACGGTGGCATAACACTTGGAATGGTAACTCAGTATTTTGATCCTGCTTCTGATGTTTATGCTTCTATTAAAAAGGTTTCAAATAAATATGTAAACTCATATGATTCATATGAGTTTACAAACGAAAAAACCGAGGAATTTATACAGTATGATGACAACACATTTTCCTGTAGAGTATCATTTTCCCAAGTGCTTCACTGCAATGGGAAACAGGACTATGTGGATAATATTGACTACACCCTGTATCTCCGTCGCATAGGAGATAAATTTCTTATATATGATATGCAGCACGAATAAAGGAGAATGAATATGGTTCCTTATTTTCCCGATTTTATACAGAATCTTGATGTGACAATTCTTAATTGGATCCACGAATTCTTTTCTTGTGTTTTTCTTGATGTTGTTATGCCTGTTGTAACTGCTCTGGGTAATAAAGGTATCTTTATGATTATTGTAGCGGCAGTTATGGTGTGCTTCAAAAAAACAAGAAAAACAGGTATTGCAATAGGTATAGCTCTTATTTTAGGTCTTGCCCTTGGAAACGGACTTCTTAAAAACCTCTTTGGCAGAGTACGTCCATATGAGCTTGAAGGCGCTCTGGTGACAGACCTTCTTATAAAAGCTCCTCACGACTATTCATTCCCTTCAGGACATACACTTGCATCCTTTGAGTTTGCTTCTGTTATGGCTATTTGCTATAAGTCTCTGCCCGGAAAGAAGATAACGGCAATTGCAGCAGTTGTTCTGGCATTACTTATTGCATTTTCAAGACTTTATCTGTATGTTCATTTCCCATCAGATGTTCTTGGCGGAGCCGTCCTCGGAACTCTTTTTGGTTTCTGTGGAGTATGGGTCGTAAATGCAGTAGAAAAGAAAATAAAGAAGTAAATAAAAAAAGAACCGATTTTTCGGTTCTTTTTTATAGCTCAATATTGAATAATCTCATAGAATTTTCAACAGTTGCTTTTGCCAGCATTTCAGGATCTTCGCTTCTTGCTTCGGCCATAGCCGCAAGTGTGTGTACCATAAGCCCCGAGTGATTGATTTTACCTCTATGAGGCACGGGCGCAAGATAGGGGCAATCAGTTTCTATAAGGATTCTGTCAAGTGGAACGGCACGACAGGCTGATCTGACATTTTCTGCATTTTTGTAAGAAACAGGACCTGCAAATGAAATATACCATCCTCGGCGAACATAGTCCTTTGCCATTTCTGCGCTGCCGCTGTAGCAATGCATAACTCCTGAAACATCGGGATAAGCCCTGAGCATATCAAAAATATCTCCGTGAGCTTCACGGTCGTGTATGATAACAGGAATATTTTTTTCTTTAGCTATTGAAAGCTGCATATCAAAAACTTCTTTTTGAATGTCACGAGGAGTGTCCCAGTGGTAGTCGAGGCCGATCTCTCCCAGCGCCACAACCTTTTCGTGAGAAAGCAGGGAAGTAATGCCATCTATAACGCTGTTCAGCTCATTTCTTTCAAAGTGTGCCGCATCTTCCGGGTGAAGGCCGACAGCTGCAAAGCCTTTATCATATCTGCTTGCGATTTCTATGGCCTTTTTGCAGTTTTTAGGTTCGGTTCCGACACATATAAAGCCGCAAACTCCTGCGTTAAATGCATCGTTTATAGCGCCGTCTGCGCCACCTTCATATTCGCTTTCAAAACGGTGGTCGTTGTAATGTGAATGTGAGTCAAATAATTTCATAAAATACCTAAAGTTTAAGGGGACTGTATAGTCCCCTTGTTTTGTTATCTGATTCTTTCTCCGAGAGGAGTTTCGGGATCAAGGAATACAACACGAATTGTTTCCTCACCGCTTGCAAGGATCATACCATTAGATTCAATTCCGCAGAGAGTTGCAGGGCGGAGATTGCAAACGAGAATGATCTTTTTGCCTATAAGAGCTTCAGGTTCATAGTATTTAGCGATACCTGATACAACTTGACGCTTTTCATAACCAAGATCAACTTCAAGCTTGAGAAGCTTCTTAGCCTTTTTAACCTTTTCGCAAGCAACAATCTGAGCACTTCTCAGTTCAACGCCCATAAAGTCCTCAATGCCGATAAGAGCGCAGCCTTCAGGCTTTTCTGCAGCCTTAGCCGCAGCCTCTGCTGCCTTCTGCTTTGCTTCCATTTCTGCGTTGAGCTGCTCAAGAAGTTTATTTTCGTCAATTCTTGAGAAGAGCATAGCAGCTTCGCCAAGTTCCTTGCCTGCTTCAAGCGCTCCGAATGTTTCAATGGAAGCATAGTCGCACTTATCTGTTGCTATCTGAGCAAAGATGGATTCGCATGTTGCGGGAATAGCAGGTGTAAGAAGAACTGCTGCAATTCTGATAGTTTCAAGAAGGTTGTAAATAACTGTACCAAGACGAGCCTTGTTTGCCTCGTCTTTTGCAAGAACCCAGGGAGTAGTTTCGTCAATGTACTTGTTAGCACGACGGAGCATTGTGTAAACAGATTCAACAGCATCAGCAATGCGGTATCCATCCATATTGGTTTTGAACGCTTCAATAGCCTTAACGATTGCTTCCTTAAGTTCACCGTCTGTACCTTCGTCGCCTGCGGGAGCAGGGATAACGCCGTCAAAGTATTTCTTTGTCATAGCATGTGTACGTGAAACAAGGTTGCCAAGATTGTTGGCAAGGTCGTTGTTGTAGCGAGTGATAACGGATTCGTATGTGATAGAACCGTCAGTAGCATATGGCATTTCAGCGAGCGCATAGTGACGAACACCGTCTACGCCAAAGTGCTTAGCCATTTCATCAGCGTAAATAACGTTTCCTCTGGATTTGCTCATCTTGTCCTGACCGAAGTTGAACCAAGGATGGCCGAATACCTTCTTGGGAAGGGGTTCGCCAAGAGCCATCAGGATAATAGGCCAGTAGATTGTGTGGAAACGAAGAATGTCCTTACCGATGATATGAACATCAGCAGGCCAATATTTCTTATAGTCAGCGGGCTGCTCAGCATGATCGGGATCAAAACCGAGAGCTGTGATATAGTTTGAAAGCGCATCTATCCAAACATAGATAACGTGTCTGTCATCAAAGCTTACAGGAACACCCCACTTGAATGAGGAACGTGAAACACAAAGGTCCTGAAGACCGCCCTCGCATTTAAGGAAGTTATTAACCATTTCCTTTTTGCGAGATTCGGGTTCAATAAATTCAGGGTTGTTTTCAATGTGCTCAATAAGCTTGTCTGCATACTTGCTCATCTTGAAGAAGTATGCTTCTTCCTTTGCTCTTTCAACAGGTCTGCCGCAATCAGGGCATTTGCCGTCAGTTGCCTGTGTGTCTGTGAAGAAAGATTCACAGGGAGTGCAATACCAGCCTTCGTAAGAGCTCTTGTAGATGTCGCCCTTGTCGTAAAGCTTTTTGAAGATGTTTTTAACTGCTGTTTCGTGATAATCGTCTGTTGTGCGGATGAACTTATCATAGCTTGTGTTCATCAGATCCCAAACGCCTTTGATTTCACCTGCAATATTATCAACATATTCCTTAGGAGAAATACCTGCATCAGCAGCCTTGTTTTCTATTTTCTGGCCGTGCTCGTCTGTGCCTGTAAGGAAGAAAACATCGTATCCACGCTGTCTCTTGTAGCGTGCGATGCAGTCTGTCATAATAACCTCATATGTGTTACCAAAGTGAGGCTTCTGAGAAGCATAGGCGATAGCCGTTGTTATATAAAATTTTTCTTTTTCCATTTTGTACACCTCTGAATAGGAACGTTACTATATATTATATACCAAGCAGTAGTATTTTTCAATACAAATGCCAAATTTTTACTTAATAAGCAGCTTATAAAAAGCTCCTTTTGACATACCTCTGTCTTTAGCTGCAGCTTTTATCGCATCCATATGGGGCATACCACCTGCTTCATACATTGCTACGTGAGCTTCAGGATCTTCAGGGAATTCGTCCTTAGCCTCTTCCTTGATACCACCTTCGACTACAAGCACATATTCTCCGCGAGGATCCTTTTCGTTGTAGAGAGCAACTGCGCCTGATAGAGTGGTACGGATGATTTCCTCGTTAAGCTTTGTCAGCTCACGGCAAAGGGTGATCTTTCTGTCTCCCATATATTTGAGCATATCGGAAAGTGTCTGTCTCAACTTATGGGGAGCTTCATAGAAAATCATAGTTCTTTCTTCGCCGGCAAGTTTTTCAAGAATAGCTTTTCTTTCGCCTTTGTTTGTAGTAACAAAGCCCTCAAAGGCAAATCTTCCTGTTGCAAGTGATGATAGAGTCAAGGCAGTAACCGCTGCGCAGCAACCGGGGATGCAGGTCACAGTGATGCCTTCCTCTGCGCAGAGGCGCACAATATCCTCGCCGGGATCGCTGATAGCGGGCATACCTGCATCAGTGATAAGAGCGCAGGATTCTCCTGTACGGAGACGAGAAACTATATATTCGCCTCTTTCTCTTTTGTTGTGCTCAAAATAGCTGACAAAAGGCTTTTTGATGCCATAACGTGAAAGAAGAAGTCCGGAATTTCTGGTATCCTCGGCAGCAACAAAGTCAACCTCAGAGAGAACCTTTTTGGCTCTTTCACTTATATCTGCAAGATTGCCTATAGGGGTTGCAACAAGATAGAGCATTCCGCCGATAACTTTATTCTTTTCTTCGCTGACAGCGGATGTGTCAAAATGCTTAATATTTTCCATTATGTTACCTTAAAATAAAAAGTCAAGTGATGATGTGTCATAAACAGTGTTCATATCGTCTGTATAATCCCTTGTACCATCTTTGTAGGTGAAAAGGGGACGAGCGAGCTTAACTGAAGGCGCAGCGCCTTTTTTGCTCTCAATAAGTACAAGGCTGGGCTTTGATTTTGTGTCGGGATAAACCGTAACAATTCTTTTGGGCTCAAGGGTGTTTTCTTTAAGGGCGTGAATAAGCTCAGCGATTCTGTCGGGGCGGTATACTGTATAGAACAGACCGCCATGCTTAAGAATTCTGTTGGCTGCGGCGCAGAAATCATATATAGTTCCGTTCATTTCTCTGCGTGCAATATTCATTTCATCAGTTTTGTTTGCAAAGCCTTCGCTTGATTTCAGATAAGGAGGGTTAGAAATAACAGCATCTATCCATCCATTTGTGTCATCGGGCAAGGCGTAGCGTATATCCTTGCAAACAACGTTCAGCTTATCTGAAAATCCGTTTAACTCTGCATTTCGCTGTGTAAGAGCAGCGAATTTTTCCTGAACCTCAAATGCATAAAATTTATCCGCCTTGTTTTTTGAAAGGCAAAGCAGGGAAGCAACTCCTGTTCCGCTTCCGAAATCAGCAGCACACTTAACTCTGTTTTTCATAAATGCTGCAAGAAGAAATGCATCAGTTCCGAAAGTTAGTCCATCAACTTTTTGAATAAGCGAAAGATTTTCATTTATTTTATCAAGCCTTTCATCAGGCTCAAGATTTACATTGATCATAAAATCCTCATTAAAGTTATTAAGCCGGAGCATAGGGCTCCGGCTTAATTTAACTTATGTTATTTGATTACTCAGCCTTGGGAGCTTCAACAGGACAAGCAGATGCACAAGCACCGCAGTCGAGACACTCGTCAGCATTGATAACAAACTTACCGTCGCCTTCAGTGATAGCACCTACAGGACATTCAGCAGCGCAAGCACCGCAAGCGATGCATTCATCGGAAATTACATATGCCATTGTAAAATACCTCCGTTTATTTTGTTTAAAGAATTATAGCACAATAAATACGTTTTGAAAAGGGTTTTTTTAAAAAAATCATAAAAAAACTGAAAATCAGTCTTCAATTGAGCTGTCGTTAGATACAGTCTTATCATTTTTTGCTTTCTTTTGAAGAACTGTCAGTTGATCTCGGTGATAATTTTTTATGATTTCGCCGTTTTTGTCGGGAATAACTACCTTGCAAATACCTGTCAGGGGAGCAATTTCACGAACAAATCCGATTCCGTCAGGAGTTTTTACTTTGCTGTCAACAGGAGGAGTTCTCTTGAGTTCTTCCTCGTAAACATCGCTCTCGTATCTGAGACAACACATAAGGCGTCCACAGGTTCCGGAAATCTTAGCAGAATTAAGGCTGAGGTTCTGCTCCTTAGCCATCTTGATTGAAACCTGAACAAAGTCAGAGAGGAATGTAGCACAGCAGAAGGGACGTCCGCAAACACCGATACCGCCCATCATCTTTGCTTCATCTCTAATGCCTATCTGGCGAAGCTCAATTCTTGTGTGGAATACAGCCGCAAGGTCCTTAACAAGTTCTCTAAAGTCAACTCTGCCTTCTGCGGAGAAGTAGAACAGAAGCTTGCTGTTATCAAAGGTATATTCAGCTTCAATAAGCTTCATTTCAAGCTTATGCTTTGTTATCATTTGGAGACAGGTGTCAAAAGCCTGCTTTTCAAGCTGTTTGTTGGATTCATAGCGCTGAATATCGTCGTTCGTTGCAACTCTTTCAACCTCACGGAGAGGAGCAACGATTTCAGATGCAGATACGATCTTGTTTTCGCAGGCAACAAAACCGAATTCAATTCCTCTTGATGTACGAACGATAACCTTGTCATCAAGATTGAGTTTTAATCCCTGAGGATCAAAATAATATGTTTTTCCTGCTGATTTAAATTTAACACCAACAACTTCTGATTCAGAAGGTGTAGTAATTTCCTCGCAATTATCTGTAATTATTGCGTTAGTATCGTTTTGTTTTTCCATTTGTATGTATATCCTTTTTGGTATTTATCGATTTTCGTTTCTTGCATTAGCTGCAACAGTGCAGAAAACTGTGCTGATTGATGCATTTTTTCTGCAAATATCATCCTGAGCATTTTCAAGCAATCTGTACAGGTTAAGCAAACGAGGTACAGTTATTTTCACCGCTTTTGAAAAAGCATCCTCGTGGTCGGTGAAAAACAAAGTGTTGTTGCTGCCGTTTTTAACTGCAATATAATCCCTGACAGCACACATTGCAAAATAGAAAATATGCTCGCACTCAGCTCTCTTGCAGTCAAGACCTCTGCAGAAATTAACAGAATCAGCAGTTGTG
Organism: Candidatus Avispirillum sp.; assembly: GCA_045631345.1. Taxonomy (GTDB): domain Bacteria; phylum Bacillota; class Clostridia; order Oscillospirales; family CAG-272; genus Avispirillum. The sequence goes on along the minus strand of JAZQUP010000039.1, from coordinate 19,216 downwards.
CTGAATAGCAGGGTGTCAACAAGCTTTTCTGCCATATCTCTATATTTCAGTATAGGAGAGGCTTCTGTTTTGTTGCACAGGTCTATTGCCAATCCTAAAGAGCCTGATGAAGCTGATGCTACTGTCCTCAGCTTTTCGTCGTCTCTTTCGCTGATGATACCCTCGCTTCTTTTTTTGAAAAGAGTTTCAAGTATCAAGGGCGCAGTAAGCATTTCTGTTTTCAGAATATGAGCTCTGCTACGAATAGTATCAAGTAAAGCACCGGAATCTGAGGTAAGCAAAATGAAAACCACATGAGCTGGTGGCTCTTCCAAGGTCAGCAAAAGAGAGTTTTGCGCTTGAGTGGTCATTTTCTCTGTTTCTTCGATTATATAAACCTTGTAATCTCCATCATCAGGTAAATAGCTGACAGAAGATAACATATTTCTGATAGCTTCAACCTGAAATGTTGCATTGGATCCTCGGTTAACAAATTGAACATCAGTTGAATATCCGGCTGAAATTTTAAGGCATGAGGGACAACTTCCGCAGGGTAGGGCAAAATCGTTTTTTGCCTTATTTCTGCAAAGAATAGCCATTGCAATTTGCAATGCTGCTGTATGCTTGCCGCTTCCTGCTGGTCCGTCAATTATATATGCATGGGAGTGCTTGCCTGATAAAATATCTATACCGCACAATTCTTTTATAGCATTATTTCCAAGGAGTTCCGGAAAAATATTATTCATAAAAACTCCTTTCTGAAAAACTACTTTGCTAATTATTATATCAAATTAATTTGTGATTGTCAAACAAAACATAAATAAGAATATTATCCTCAATATAACTTGATTTCTTTGCAGGTAGGTGAGGAAAAATAATTGTGCTTCCGTTAAGAAGGACAGGTTGTAAAGTGAGAAAATATTCAAAAATATCAGGATTGATAACACTTATTATCCTTTGGGTTATGATAATTTATGGCGGTTTAAAAATATATACTTTTGTCAAAAATACAGAAAATAATGCAGATGTATTTTCTGCATCAGCAAACCAAAGATTTGCAGTTGTAAAATATAACAAAAAGATCCAAAATGATGCCAAAAACGCCTCAAAAAACCTTTTAGGCAATGGCATAAAATTTAAAGCTTCGGAATTCTGTGGAGATAATGGTAGGATTGTGTGTTATACAAGAAATGTTTATATTGAACTTGATACAAACAGTATGCAGCCCATATATATGTTTTATGAGTGCAACATATCAAATCCACAAAAATCTATTGACGAATGTGAAAAGAATATAATTCAGTTTGTTTTCAGAAATATCCCAAGGAGCGCTAAAGCAAAAGATGCAGTGGTATGTTGTGATAGCTTTAACGAAAAAACAGCAAGCTATAGGGTAAATTTCTCAAACGGAACGGTGTTAGTTGTTATCAGAAGAGATACCGGAAGTGTGATTTTTTATGATGCCAATGAGCTTTTTTATTAAAGATATTAATTACTAGGTATAATTAAGCTTATAGTGCTTGAAAAAAACATCTTAGTATGGTATGATAAATAAGATGACATAGTATGCGTATGTCTATGGAGGTTAGTATGAAAATAGGAATTATCGGTTTTGGCAGTATGGGTAAAACTCATGCATATTCCATTGCAAATCTTAAATATTTTTATTCTCCTCTCAGCTTTTCCGCTGAAGTAAAGGGAATCTGTACCAGAAACATTTCCAGAGCAGAAGAGCTTTGCTCTCAGTACGGAGTAGGCAAAGCCTATAAAAGCGAAGATGAAATGATAGCTGATCCCGAAATTGATGTTATAGATATATGCACTCCCAATATAGCTCATTATGAAACATTGAAAAAGGCTATAGCAGCAGGCAAGCATATATATTGCGAAAAGCCTCTTTGTACAACTGCAGAGCAGGCATATGAAATTGCAAAGCTTGCAAGAGAAAAGGATCTGACCTGCGCAGTTGTTTTTAACACAAGATTTCTTTTGCCTGTGATTCGCGCAAAGGAGATTGTTGATGCAGGAAAAATAGGAGATGTGCTTTCCTTCAGAGGTGCATTTCTTCATAGCAGCTCTGCTGATCCTGCCAAGCCTGCAGGATGGAAGCAAAATAAAGAAATTTGCGGCGGAGGCGTGCTCTTTGATCTTGGTTCGCACATAATCGATCTTATCTATTACCTGTGCGGCGAGTTTGAAGCAGTTTCCGGTATGTCGCAGATTGCATACAAAACAAGGGCAGGTATGGATGGGCAAAGCTGGGAAACAAATGCTGATGAGGCATTTTATATGACAGCTCGCCTTAAAAACGGCGCTTGCGGTACTATTTCTGTGGGTAAGATTATGCATGGAACTAATGATGATCATTCATTTGAAATTTACGGAACAAAAGGAAGCCTGAAGTTTGATCTTATGGATCCCAACTTCCTTTGGTTCTATGATGCAACAGCTCCTGAATCTGTAAGAGGATATACAAAAGTTGAGTGTTGTGGCAGATATGCAGCGCCCGGTGGAGTTTTCCCCGGTGTCAAGGCTCCTATCGGCTGGCTCAGGGGACATGTTGGCAGCATGTATAATTTCCTTCAGGCTGTAGCTGATTCAAAAAAAGCAATTCCTTCATTTGATGATGCGGCTCATATTCAGGCTGTTATGGAGGCAGCCTATCGTTCTTCCGAAACAGGAAAGCTGGAACACGTATGATTATTGAGGGACTTAAAATTATAGGGGTTTGCGGCAGAAGTGGTTCAGGAAAAGGATATGTCAGCCGTATGTTTTCGCTTTTTGATATTCCTTCAGTAGACACAGATGCTGTTTATAAAGGAATTATTTCAGGTGGCGCAAGAACAGAATGCGTAGGTGAGCTTGTTTCTGCGTTTGGTTCATCTATAGTGGACGACGAAGGTAATCTGATCAAGCGCAAGTTGGCGAATATAGTTTTTGCCGACGGAGCTTCGGATAAGCTTAATATGCTTAACCAGATAACGCATAAATATATTCTTGCAGAAACCCTGCGAATTCTGAATGAATATAAAAAAATGGGCAAAAAGGCTGCTATTATAGATGCTCCTGTTCTGTTTGAGAGCGGTTTCGACTATTATTGCGATATTAAGTTGTGCGTAACAGCGCCTGAAGATGTTTTGTGCGAAAGAATTTGTAATCGTGATGGCATTATGCAGTTTGAAGCAAAAATGCGCCTTGATAAGCAAATGCCGGTCAATCGCCTTCGTCAGCTTTGTGATGCTGAAATTGTCAACGATGGCAAAGAGGATATATTGAAGCAGATCAAAAATATAATAGAGCAATTTGAACTTGATAAATAAGCTTTCATAAGGAGGCTTGATATGAAATATAAAGAAGCGCTGATGCGCAGCGTGGTTATCATAATAATTTTGGTGCTGTCCATCATTTGCGGATTTCTCTTTCAGCTTTTCTACGATAAGTATGAAAGAAATGTATATCCGAAAGAGTATGAAGCATATGTTGAAAAATATGCTTCTCAGTATGGTGTGCCTGAGTATATAGTATACGCTGTTATAAAAACAGAAAGTGGATTTGAGTCTGGTGCTGTTTCAGAGGCGGGCGCAGTTGGTCTTATGCAAATGTTGCCTGACACATTTAACTGGCTCACAACATTAACTAAAGAAAATCTTGATAAAGGTCTTTTGTATGATCCTGAAACAAATATAAAATACGGAACATATTATCTCTCGTATCTTTATCTGAAATATGGAAGCTGGGATACTGTTTATGCTGCATACAATGCAGGAGAAGGAAATGTAGACCAGTGGCTTGGAGAAGCGCTTGAAGCAGATGGCGCCAAAAGGCTTGGTGATGTTCCTTTTGAGGAAACAAGAAAATATATCAAGAAAGTAAATAAAGCAGCTGAAATATATGACAGACTGTATTATAAAGTTTAATTTTTGGAGGTAAACATAATGGAAATGGAAAACAAAACAAAAGGTGAAATGCTTCGTGAAGAACTTTTTTATACAAAAAAGAACGTTTTTGAAGTAAGAACTCCCGAACAGCTTGATGAAGCCAGAGAATATGCAAAGGGATATGCTGAATATCTCGATAATTCCAAAACAGAAAGAGAATGCGTTGTAACAACAATTAAGATGCTTAAGGAAAGAGGATATACTGAGTATTCTCTTGGCGATAAGGTTGTAGCAGGCGGCAAATATTATCTTAACAATCGTGGCAAGGAAGTTTTTGCTTTCAGAATGGGTAGTGAAAGTCTTAATGAAGGTATTCGCATCAGCGTTGCTCATATTGATAGCCCTCGTCTTGACTTAAAGCAGCATCCTCTATTTGAAGATAACGGCTTTGGTTATCTCAAAACACATTATTACGGTGGTATCAGAAAGTATCAGTGGCCCACAATTCAGCTTGCGCTTCATGGTGTTGTAACAAAGCGTGGTGGCGAAACAGTTGAGATCAATATCGGTGAAGAACCCGGAGATCCTGTGTTTGTTATTACAGACCTTCTTCCTCACCTCAGCGCAGATCAGAACAAGAAGCCTCTTGCAAGCGCATTTTCCGGTGAAGGTCTCAACCTTCTTGTTGGTTCAACTCCTTATTATGAAGAAGATGGCACTGTAACAAAGGTTGACGAAAAGGTTAAGCTTAATATTCTTGCTATGCTTAATGAAAAGTATGGTATTGTTGAAAGCGATTTTATCTGTGCAGAGCTTTGTGCTGTTCCTGCAGGTAAAAGTGTAGATGTTGGTCTTGACAGATGGCTCCTTGGCGGCTACGGTCATGATGACAGAGTTTGCGCATATCCTGCTCTTACAGCTCTCTGGGATACAGACGATAGCATACATACAGTAGTTTGTGTTCTTGCAGATAAAGAAGAAACAGGAAGTGACGGCCCCACAGGTATGCAGTGCTGGATACTTTCTGATCTTATTGATGAGCTTTGTGCAGTTACAGATGCTGATTCCAATATCTGCCGTTCCAAGTCTATGTGTCTTTCTGCTGACGTAAGCGCAGCATACGATCCGCTTTATCCTGAAGTATATGAAAAGCGTAACTCTGCAATCGTAAACTGCGGCGTTGTTGTTAATAAGTACACAGGCGCTGGCGGTAAGTACTCCACAAATGATGCAACAGCAGAGTTTGTTGGTAAGGTAAGAGATATGTTTGGTGACGATGTTCTCTGGCAGACAGCAGAGCTTGGTAAGATAGATGTTGGCGGCGGCGGAACAGTTGCTAAGTATGTTTCTAACTGTAATATTGACACAATCGACGTTGGTGTGCCTGTTCTTTCTATGCACGCTCCCTTTGAAGTTATTTCCAAGGGTGACCTTTACGAAACACACAAGGCATTTGTTGCGTTCTGTAAATAAGGAGAACGAATGTTAAACAAACTCAAAGAAGTTAAAGAAAACTTTTTATCCATAGAAGCTCGTCTTGCTCTCCCTGAAACTGCCTCCGATAATAATCTCTATAAAAGGCTTATGCGTGAATATAAGCATCTCGCTCCCATAGTAGAGAAATATGCCGAGTATGAAAAAACTCAGGCTGACGTTGAAGGTGCCCGTGAGATCATGGAAGAGGAAACTGACAGCGAAATGCGTGAAATGGCCGCTGAAGAATATTATAGCGGCAAAGACGAACTTGTGCGTATTGAAGAAGAGCTGAAAATATTGCTTCTTCCTAAGGATCCCAACGATGATAAAAACGTTGTTGTTGAAATTCGTGCAGGCGCAGGTGGCGATGAGGCTGCTTTGTTTGCTGGCGTGCTTTATCGTATGTACTCTATGTATGCTGAAAGCAAGCGTTGGAAAACTGAGCTTATTTCAGCTAACGAAACAGGTCTTGGTGGATTCCGTGAGATTTCGTTTATGATAGACGGAGAGGGAGCATATTCACGCCTTAAATACGAATCCGGTGTGCATCGTGTACAGCGAGTACCCGAAACAGAGTCTTCCGGCAGAATCCATACGTCAACTGCAACAGTTGCGGTTCTTCCCGAAGCGGAGGACGTTGAGGTTGAGATAAATCAGAGTGACCTTGAGGTTGAAACCTGTAAGTCCAGCGGCGCAGGAGGACAGCATATTAACAAAACAGAGTCTGCTATCAGAATCATTCATAAGCCAACGGGAATTGTTGTTGAATGTCAGGATGAGCGTAGTCAGTTGAAAAACAAAGATAAGGCTATGAAGCTTCTCCGAGCAAAGCTCTTTGATATGAAGCAACGAGAGCAGGCTGATAAAATTGCAAGCGAGCGTCGTTCTCAGGTTGGAACAGGCGACCGTAGTGAGCGTATCAGAACATATAATTTTCGTGAAAACAGAGTATCCGACCATAGAATCGGTCTCACTGTTTATACTCTTGATGCGTTTGTAAATGGCGATATAGAGAATATGATAGATGCTCTTGCAACCGCTGATACAGCAGAAAAGTTAAAAGGCGATTCAAATTCATAAAAGTTTATTATGGGGCGGAGTTTTCTCCGCCCGCATACTAAAGGTGAAAAAATTGAAAACAGAATTAGTATCTCCCTCAAGTGAGGTTTATGAAAAAGCAGGCAAAATATTGAGAGCCGGCGGACTTGTAGCTTTCCCGACTGAAACTGTATATGGTCTCGGAGGGAATGCGTTTGATCCTGATGCGGCAAACAAGATTTTTGCTGCGAAGGGAAGACCCAGCGATAATCCGCTTATAGTCCATATAGCTTCTCCTGAGGATGCAGAAAACATAGCGTATACTAACGAAATATATTACAAGCTTGCAAAAGCTTTTATGCCAGGACCGTTGACGGTTGTTCTTCCCAAAAAGGATATAATTCCTGATTCCGTTACAGGCGGCATCAAAACTGTTGCAGTTCGTTGTCCCTCGCATCCTGTTGCGAGAGAGTTGATAAAAGTTTCAGAGGTTCCTATAGCGGCTCCTTCTGCAAATCTATCTGGTTCTCCGTCGCCTACAACTGCTGACTATGTAATGCGGGATTTGAATGGCAGAATTGAAATGATCATAGATGGCGGTCAGTCGGATATAGGGGTTGAGAGCACAGTTGTTTCCTTGTCCGGAAACGTATGCACAGTGCTTCGTCCCGGTGAAATAATTCCGAGAGAGCTATATGAGGTTGTTGGAGAGGTGGAAGTTGCGGAGGCTGTAAAGGTTCCTTCTGCAGCAGGTGAAAAACCTGAATCTCCCGGAATGAAGTATAGGCATTATGCTCCCGAAACTCAGCTTATCCTTCTCGGCGGAAAAAGAGAAGATGTTATAAGCTTTGTAAATAATGAAAAAAGAAAAAAAGCGGTGCTTTCATATTCAGAAGATGCCGCAAAATATATTGATGCCTATGTTATAGATATAGGCAGCATAAATGATCCTAAAGGCCAGATGCATAATCTTTTCAAAGCATTGCGTGATGTGGAAAAGGCTGAGGCTGATATTATTTATGCAAATCTTCCTCCCGAAGGCGATGAATATCTTGCGCTTTATAACAGAATGATTCGCGCATGCGGCGGGGAAGTTATCAACGTTAGCGTTGAAGATTGAAGAGATTGTTTGCAAAGAAGCAATTTTTTTCATTAAATCTATTTAGGAACGGTAAAGTAAATGGCAAAGAAGAAAAAGGTAGAGAAGATAGAGCTTCCTCATGCGCCTGCGGTTAATCAGCCAATCACGGAAACAATAGAAAAAAACTATATGCCCTATGCAATGAGCGTTATAGTTTCACGTGCTATTCCTGAAATTGACGGCTTCAAGCCCTCGCACCGTAAGCTGCTTTATACAATGTATAAAATGGGACTTCTCAGTGGTGCAAGAACCAAAAGTGCCAACATAGTAGGACAAACTATGCGTCTCAATCCTCATGGTGATGCTTCTATATATGAAACAATGGTGCGTCTCACAAGAGGTAACGAGAGTCTGCTTCATCCTTTTATAGACTCAAAGGGCTCATTTGGTAAACAGTATAGCAGAGATATGGCATACGCAGCCTCCAGATATACAGAGGCTCGCCTTGACCCTATATGCGCAGAGCTTTTTGAGGGAATAGATAAAGACGCTGTTGATCTTGTTCCTAACTATGATAACACAACAACTGAACCTGCCTTGCTTCCCACAACATTTCCGAATGTTCTTGTAACTCCCAATATGGGAATCGCTGTAGGTATGGCATCTCAGATATGCTCATTTAATCTGGGTGAAGTTTGCGATGGCGCAATAGCGCTTCTTAAAAATCCCAAACTTACAACAGATAAGTTGATGGATCTTATCAAGGCGCCTGATTTTGCAGGTGGAGCAATGCTCATTTATGACAGAGAACAGCTTAAAAGCATATATGAAACAGGTAGAGGCAGCGTTCGCCTCCGTTCCAGATATAGCTATGATAAGGATAACAACTGTATTGATATCCTTCAGATTCCTTATTCAACATCAATTGAGGTTATAATCAAGAAAATCGTTGATCTTATAAAAGAGGGTAAGCTTAAGGAAGTAACCGATATTCGTGATGAAATCGGACTTGAAGGCTTCCGTCTCACCATAGATCTTCGTCGTGGAGTTGATCCCGATGCGCTTATGGCAAAGCTTTATAAGCTGACAACCTTGCAGGACGATTTTTCCTGTAATTTCAATGTTCTTATTGATTCATCTCCTCGTCAGCTTGGAGTTCTTGATATTCTGCGTGAATGGATAAGATTCCGTATGAATTGTCTCTCAAGAGAGCTCACATATAATCTTGGGAAGAAAAAGGATAAGCTTCATTTGCTTAAGGCTCTCAGTAAGATCCTTCTTGATATTGATAAGGCGATTAAGATCATTCGTGAAACAGAAAAGGAAGCAGATGTTATACCTAACCTTATGGCAGGCTTTGATATTGATAAGGTTCAGGCTGAGTATGTTGCAGAAATCAAATTGCGTCATCTTAATCACGAATATTTGATAAACAGAGTTAAGGAAATAGAAAGTCTGCGTGCTGAAATTAAAGAAATTGAAGCCATTCTTGCGGATGAAATAAAGCTGAAGGGCGTAATTGCCGAACAGCTCAAGGCTATAAAGAAAAAGTATGCCAAGCCCAGAAAAACACAGCTCATTTTTGCTGATGATATTATTGAGGCTCCAAAAACAGAAGAAATAGAAAATTATAATTGTCGTATTGTTCTGACTCGTGACGGATACTTCAAAAAAGTTACACATCAGTCACTAAGAGGTAACGACGAGCATAAACTGAAGGATGGAGACGAGATTATTTGCAGCGAGGATGCACAGAATATTGATGATCTTTTCGTTGTAACTGACAGATGCCACACATATAAGGTCAAGCTTTCTTTGTTTGAACCTGTAAAGGCCTCCCTTATGGGCGACTATCTTCCTGCAAAGCTTGATTTTGAGGATGGAGAAAAGCCGCTTCTTATCAAGGCTGTTAATGATAGCTTTAAGGCAGAGCACCATATCATTTATATCTTTGAAAACGGAAAGGGCGTCAGAATTCCCGTGTCCGCTTATGAAACAAAATCAAACCGTAAAAAGCTCACAAATGCATATAGCGCAGCATCTCCCGTGGTTGCGGCTCTTTATGAAAGTGAGCCCTGCGAGGTTCTTATTGGTAGTGATGCAGGAAGAGGTATTCTTATTAAATCCACTCTTATTCCTGAAAAAACAACCAGAACCGCAGGCGGTGTAACATTGTTCACTCTTAAGAAAAACCAAAAAGTAATTCTGGCTGTGAATGGTGAACGAATTGAAAAATTTGAGGGAGCATCTAAGTGCAGAAAAATTAAGATTCCTGCAACAGGTAATCCTCTCACAATTGCTGATATTGCAGAAATGCAGCTCGGTATAGAATAATCCTGTATAGAAAGGTAAGTGAAGTTGAAATGCAGAAAAAATCAGTTAAAACAGTAGTACGTGTTGTTGCTATTGTATTGGTGGCATTGATGGTGCTCAGCTGCGCTTCTGTAGTGATTCCGTTCTTGTTTGGCTGATTTCAATATCCTCATATGGAGTTTGATTTTCAGTGAATTATGAAAAAACTAAAACAGCGTGTTATCTCGGATATATAACTCACGCTGTAGCAGTCAACCTGGCTCCGCTTCTTTTCGCTTGTTTTCAGCGAAAGTATGAGGTGAAGCTGGGTTTTCTTGCTTTTTTAACCTTCGTAACCTTTGTGGTTCAGATCTTAGTAGATTTATCGGCTGTGAAATTTATTGAAAAAGTCAGCTTTAGAGCATTGGCTGTTGCAAGCCAGTATCTGTGTGCAGTAGGACTTATTCTGCTTGGAGTGTTACCTGATTTGATAAAAGCAGAGTTTGCATTTATTATTGCGTCTGTATTTTATTCAGTTGGAAGTGGAATGGCAGAGGTTGTTCTTTCTCCGCTTATTGAATCAATTCCTGAAAAAGAAGGAAGAGGTTCATCTCTATCTCTTCTTCATTCCTTTTATTCATGGGGCCATGTTTTAGTAATTGCTGTAACAACATTGCTTTTAAAAGTAACGGGAGATGACCTGTGGTTTGTTATACCATTCTTATGGTCTGTTGTTCCGTTAACTTGCGCAGTAAAATTCAGCAGAGTATGTATCCCTGAAATGATGTGTCACGAAGAAGGAAAAAGTATAAAAGGATTGTTCAGATGCAAATTGTTTGTTCTCTTATTTATTCTGATGATTTCTTCAGGGGCTGCAGAGCAGATAATGGCTCAATGGTCATCATATTATGCAGAGGTAGCTCTCAAAGTTTCTAAAATTGTGGGTGACCTTGTAGGACCGCTTATTTTTGCTCTCACAATGGCTATAGGCAGAACTTTTTATGGTATTTTCGGTAGTAAACTCGAATTGAAACGTTCACTTGTTTTCTTTGCTTCGTTGACAGCTGTGTGTTTTGCTATTGCATCTCTTTGCAAAATATCTACAGTATCACTTTTGGCAATGGGACTCTCAGGTGTGGGAATAAGTCTTCTTTGGCCAGGCATTTTGTCACTATCCCAAAATGCATATAAAGGTGGAGGTGCATCAATGTTTGCGTTCCTTGCTTTTGGTGGCGATATAGGATGCTCTCTCGGGCCGTTTATGTGTGGCACAGTTTCCGATCTTATTAACAGCAGTAATTCCTTGCGAATAGGAATTCTTTCGGGGATAGTTTTTCCCGTAGTTATGATAATAGGATTAATACTTATAATTAAAAGAAAAGAAGCCTCAGATTGAGGCTTCTTTTATAATCATTATTTGTGGCAGCTGTCGCGGAATGCGCAACCACTGCAACCGCAAGAGCAGGAAGATTTTCCTTGCTTTTTCTTTATTATTTCATTAACTATAATTGCAATAAAAACTATTGCAACAATAGAAGCGATTATAATTGTTGGAGCGTTCATAATAACCTCCGTGGGATTTATTTTTTATTAAATTTGTTGGGACGAACAAGAAGCCAAATAAGAGCAGCAAACACGATAAATGCAATTACTGTAGCCAATGAAAATGCGCCGCCTGAGATAAGTGAACCGATCTGATATACGATGAGTGAAACAGCATAAGCAAACACGCACATATAAGCAATAGCGCCAAGAGACCACTTCCAGTTGTTCATTTCGCGCTTGATTGCACCCATTGCGGCAAAGCAGGGAGCACAAAGCAGATTAAACAACATAAATGAAAATCCTGCAAGCTTGTTGCCACCAAAAATCTCATATCCGATAAGAGCCAGTTTAGCAGATTCACCTGATTCAATAAGTTCAAATGCAAGGTCGGAGTTTGCCATTGATGTGAGTGAACCGAAAACTCCTGCAACTTCTTCTTTTGCCACAAGGCCGAGTATAGTTGCAACGGCTGCCTGCCAGGAACCGAAGCCAAGAGGTTTGAACATAATTGCTATAGCAGATCCTATAACATTGAGAACAGAATCTTCGTCGCCTGTTATGTAATGTATGCCACCATCAAAGGAGATACTGTTGAATATCCAGATGAGTATGCTTGCCGCAAGAATAACTGTTCCAGCACGCTTGATAAATGACCATCCACGTTCCCATGTTGTTCTGAAAACATTGCTTGCTACAGGAGCGTGATAAGAGGGAAGCTCCATAACAAAAGGAGCGGGATCGCCTGCGAAAAGTTTTGTTTTCTTTAAGATAATTCCTGAAATAACAACTGCTGAAATTCCTGCAAAGTATGCTGCTGTAGCAACCCAAGCGCTGTTTCCGAAGAGAGCACCCGAAATAAGACCGACTATAGGCATTTTTGCACTGCAGGGAATGAAGCCTGTTGTCATAATTGTTATTTTTCTGTCTCTGTCCTGTTCAATTGTGCGGCTTGCCATAATTCCGGGAACTCCGCATCCGCTTGCTATAAGCATAGGAATGAAGCTTTTTCCTGAAAGACCGAATTTGCGGAAAAGGCGGTCCATAATAAATGCAACACGTGACATATAACCGCAGTCTTCAAGTAAAGAAAGCATAATGAACAAAATGAGCATCTGAGGAACAAATCCAAGAACAGAACCAACGCCGCTGAGTATACCGTCTGCAATAAGGCTTATGAGCCACTCTGCGCACCCTGCGCCTTCAAGCATATCAACTGCGCTGGGAATTATCCATTCGCCAAAGAGAGTGTCGTTCATAAATCCAACAGTCCAGTCGCCGATTGTGCCTATAGAAACAGTGTATACGAAGAGCATTATAGCAGCAAAAATAGGAAGAGCAAGAATTCTGTTAGTAAGGATTCGGTCTATTTTATCAGATGTAGAAAGCTTTCCTGCGTTCTTTTTAGTGTAGCACTGTTGAACGATGTTAGTAACATATACGTAACGCTCGTTTGTTATAATAGCTTCTGCATCATCATCAAGCTCTTCTTCAACTGCTACTATATCTTTTTCAATATGCTCAAGTCTGGATTTTTCAAGTGAAAAATCTTCAAGCAACTTGTAGTCTCTTTCAAAGATTTTTATAGCGTACCATCTCTGTTGCTCTTCAGGCAGGCTGTGAACAGTTGCTTCTTCTATATGCGCTATAGCATGCTCAACTGTGCCTGAAAAGATATGACGGGGAACAACCTTGCCAATTTTTGCGGCTTCAATAGCTGCTTCAGCAGCTTCAAAAATACCATCACCTTTAAGCGCTGATATTTCAACAATCTTGCATCCCATCTTTTTACTGAGCTTTTCAATGTCGATAATGTCGCCGTTTTTGCGAACAACATCCATCATATTGATAGCGATAACAACAGGAATACCAAGCTCCATAAGCTGTGTGGTAAGGTAAAGATTTCTCTCAAGATTTGTGCCGTCAACCAGATTAAGAATAGCGTCGGGTCGCTCTCCTATAAGATAATTTCTTGCAACAACTTCTTCAAGAGTATAAGGGGAAAGGGAATAGATACCGGGAAGGTCGGTTACCGTAACATTATCGTATTTTTTTACCTTGCCTTCTTTTTTTTCAACAGTAACGCCGGGCCAGTTACCTACGTACTGATTTGAACCCGTAAGGGCATTAAACATTGTAGTCTTGCCGCTGTTAGGATTACCGGCAAGAGCAATCTTAATATTCATAAAAAATCTCCTTGTTGTCAATTATAGCCGATAAAAGCAGGAAAAAGGTTATTCAACCTCAATCATTTCGGCATCAGCTTTTCTTATAGAAAGCTCATATCCGCGCACAGTTATTTCAAGAGGGTCACCAAGAGGCGCAACTTTTCTTATGCAAAGCTCAACGCCTTTAGTTATTCCCATATCCATAATTCTGCGTTTAACAGCACCTTCTCCATGAAGCTTTATAACCTTAACGGGCTTGCCAATTTTGGCGTCTTTAAGTGTGTTCATATATAATCTCCTTTATTATTAAGGAAAATTGGTAGTTAGCATATGCTAACTGGTATCCATTATAAAAGTTAGCATTCGCTAACCACAATAATCATACTATCAAAAGGTGCTTTTGTCAAGTAATATTTTGCAATATTTTCTTTTTTGTCAAAATAAACTAAGTATGGTTTACAAAAAAAGAATTGTATGATATACTTTTTTGTATGAAAAAGGGTATTTATATATATTTTGGTTTTGAAATGGAGATGCGTGATCGCATTGACCTTATAAAGAGCGCAGGCTTTGATTCTGTAATGGTATGGGCAGCAGATGAATGTTTAGCTGAGACTGTAGCGTATGCACGAGAGCAGGGACTTTATGTTTCAAATGCTCATCTTCCTTTTAAAAATATTAACTGCATTTGGGAAGAAGGAGATGCTGGCGATATAATCACAGATGAGCATTGTAAGCTTGTTAAAAAGTGCGGAGAACTTAATATACCTGCAGTTGTTTATCACGTGTCAAGTACTTACACTCCTCCTGAATATAATATCAAGGGAATTGAACGAATAGAGCGAGTAGTTTCAGCAGCAGAACAATATGGTGTTGATATTGCTTTTGAAAATTTGCGCAGAATAGACTATCTTCAGTATGTATATGATAATCTGTCATCTGATAGAATAAAGTTTTGCTTTGATTGCGGTCATCATAATTATCTGTGTCCTGAGCTTGATTTGTTTGAAATGTTTGGTGATAAGCTGATTGCCGTGCATCTTCACGACAATTTCGGTGATTACGATTGGCATATGCTTCCTTTTGATGCCAAGGTGAATTTTGAAATGGTTACTAAAGGGCTGATCAAGGTAGGATATGAGGGACCGATTTCTTTGGAAGTCCATCAGGATGTTCACTCAATGTATAAGAATTATACAGCTGAGCAGTTTATTTTTGATGCTTATAGCAGAGTATTGAAGCTTGAACAGATGATAAAAGAAAGTATGTAGTGAGTGAATCGACTGTTTAAAGAAAAATCAGTAATCTTATTGACAATCGATTGAATCTGTGGTAGTATTTATTAGAACATTTTTTGTGGAGGTTACCAAAATGGAACGTATTAAGACCATCGAAACCCGCAATCTGTGTGACAGCGCGAAGAATGGCGGATGCGGCGAATGCCAGACTTCCTGCCAGTCTGCTTGCAAGACAAGCTGCGGCATTGCAAATCAGCAGTGCGAAAACACAGAAAGCAAGTAATTTGTTCGATATAAATGCCGCCAAATTGGCGGCATTTTTTCATTTTGGATTGGAGTTTATTTATGATACATCAGTATAAATTGGGTAACTATAATATAGTGCTTGATGTTTGTTCAGGAGCAGTTCATGTAGTAGATGAGGTTGCTTACGATATAATCGGTATGTTTGAGAATAACAGTAAAGACTGTATTGTTAAAGCAATGGCAGAAAAATATGCAGACCGAGAGGATGTAACTATTCCTGAGCTTGAGGAGTGTTACGATCAGATAGTTGAACTGAAGAACAGTGGAAAGCTTTTTGCTCCCGACAATTTTGAATCAATGGCAGGTCATCTCAAGGCTAAAACAGCAGGCGTTGTCAAGGCGCTTTGTCTTCATATAGCTCACACTTGTAATCTCAATTGTGAATACTGCTTTGCAAGTCAGGGTAAATATCACGGTGAAAGAGCTGTTATGAGCTTTGAAGTTGGCAAGCAGGCTTTGGATTTCCTTGTGGCAAATTCCGGCACACGACATAATCTTGAGGTTGACTTTTTTGGCGGTGAGCCTCTTATGAATTTTGATGTTGTAAAGCAGCTTGTTGCATATGCCAGAAGCATTGAAAAACAGTATAATAAGAATTTTCGTTTTACACTTACAACTAATGGTTTGCTTATTGATGATGATGTTATTGAATTTTCAAATCGTGAAATGAGCAACGTTGTATTGAGTCTTGATGGAAGAAAAGAGATACATGACAGATATAGAGTTGACTATGCAGGAAATGGAAGCTGGGATAGAATAGTTCCTAAGTTCCAGCGTCTTGTAGAAGCCAGAGGTGGCAAGGGTTACTATATGCGTGGCACTTTCACTCACGCAAATCCTGATTTTCTCAACGATATCAAGCAGATGCTTGATCTTGGCTTCAACGAGCTTAGTATGGAGCCTGTAGTATGCGCAGACGGCGATCCCTCTCAGCTTACAGAAGAAGATATTTCTGTTGTTATGGATCAGTACGAGAAGCTTGCTGAGCTTATGCTTGAAAAGGATAAGGAGGGTAAGCCATTCACATTCTATCATTATATGATTGATTTGACCGGTGGTCCCTGTATTTATAAGAGAATTTCAGGCTGTGGCTCAGGAACAGAGTATATGGCGGTAACTCCTTGGGGTGATCTTTATCCCTGCCATCAGTTTGTAGGTGAGGAAAAGTTCAAGCTTGGTGACATATGGAATGGCGTAACCAATAAAGAAATTCAGAGCGAGTTTGCAGCTTGTAATGTGTATGCTCATCCCGAATGCAAGGATTGTTGGGCTCGTCTTTACTGTTCAGGAGGATGCGCTGCCAATGCTTATCATTCAACAGGCAGTGTAACCGGTGTATATGAACAGGGATGCAGACTTTTCCGTAAGAGAATGGAATGTGCCATAATGGTAGCTGTTGCCAGACAGCTTGGTATTAAATGATGGAAACTCCTATTTGTGATTTCGTACGCCGCTATTCTGATAGCGGCGTTATGCGTTTGCATATGCCCGGTCATAAGGGTGTTGGTCAAGTTGAGCAATATGATATAACTGAAATTAAAGGTGCGGATAGCTTGTATGAAGCGGATGGTATTATAGCAAAAAGTGAAAGAAATGCAAGTGAACTGTTTGGATGTGACACCTTTTATTCAACTGAAGGTAGCTCTCAGTGTATAAGAGCGATGCTTTACCTTGCTACAATTCACGCAAAAGAAAACGGCAGAAAGCCTGTTATTCTTGCAGGAAGAAACGCTCATAAAACCTTTCTGAGCGCAGCTGCCTTGATAGATTTTGATGTTGAGTGGATATTTCCTGAAGCAAATGAGAATTATCTTTCTTGTCTTATAAGCTCGGAAAAGCTTGAGAATATTTTAATAGAGAACGATGGTCGTATAACTGCAATTTATATAACAAGCCCTGACTATCTTGGTAATGTTGCTGATATAAAATCTCTGTCTGAAGTATGCCATAAATATGGCGCTATACTCCTTGTAGATAATGCCCATGGTGCATATTTGCGCTTTTTAAATCCGTCGCAGCATCCTATGGATCTTGGTGCTGATATGTGTTGCGATTCAGCTCATAAAACACTTTCTGTACTTACGGGTGGTGCTTATCTGCATATTGCTTCTAAAGGTTTAAGTTGTTATGCCAAAAATGCTTTGGCATTATTTGGCTCAACAAGTCCGTCTTATCTCATATTACAGTCTCTTGATAAAGCTAACAAATATTTGTCTGAGGGATATGCAGACAGATTGAACAGTTTATGTGAAAAGATAAGTGCTTTTAAGGCTCAGTTTGTTTATATGGGATATATTTTGGTTGGAGACGAATTGACCAAAATCACCATAGATGCTAAAAAAATAGGATATTACGGTTTTGAGTTGGCTGATCTTTTGCGTAGCAATGGCATAGAATGCGAATTTGCAGACCCTGATTTTGTTGTGCTTATGCTAACACCTGAAAATATAGATGATATCTCGGCTATAACTGAGGTGTTTGTAAATTTATCAAAAAAGAAACCTATATTAAATTCTCCTCCGCTGTTCAATATTCCTGAACGTGTTTTGTCTATAAGAGAGGCAATGTTCAGTCCTTTTGAAATGATTGATGTTGAGAAAAGTGTTGGCCGAATAGCTGCGGCAGCAACAGTTGGATGCCCTCCTGCTGTTCCTGTGGTTGTATGTGGAGAAAAAATTAGAGGTTTAGATGTTGAGTGCTTTAAATACTATGGCATTGAAAAATGTGCTGTTTTAAAATAAAGAAGAAGTCCGTTTTAAACGGACTTCTTTTTTATTTTATTAAAGATTGCAAAAACAACTTTTACTAATGAGGAAACTGCTATAATACCCATAGCAAGCGCAAGCGCAAGTTCAACAGTGTAAAAAGCCTTGGAGAAGAACTCATACCATTGCTGGTTAAGAGCAAACTTCATTGTGTAATAAAGAGAACCACCGGGAACGTGAGGGATAATAGCAGGAACAAGGAAAGTTGTTGTGGGAGTTTTCATAATTCTAGCCAGAATTTCAGCGTAAACTGCAACAAATGCAGCGGAAAGGAAATATCTTATAACCTCACTGCCAAACCATATTTGAAGAACCAGACATAAGCTCCAGGAGAACAATCCACCGAGTCCTGCGAGAATCAGTTTCTTTCCACGGATGTTGTATATAATGGAAAAGCCAAATGATCCGACAGCGCCCATTAAAACCTGTATAATATTTCTGATTATAATTTCATTCATAGTCCGATACCTCCTATAACAAGGGCAGAAAGTATGTATCCTGCCGCTATGGAGAGCGCAATTAGCACCACTTCACACAGCCTCAGCATACCGGACATTATGTCGCCGCTGATAAGATCACGTAGAGAATTGGTTAGTCCAACGCCCGGAATCAAAAGCATAATGTTACCTATAACAATGTTGTCTATCGATTCACCTATAATATGATTAACGCATATGAACGCTAAGAAGCACATAGTAAAGGAGGCAATCAAGCTGGAAAAAACTTGATTTACCTTGGATGCATTGATCAGATAAACAATCAATCGAAGGATAAGACCTATAAAAAATGAAACAGTTCCATCAACAAAGCTACCACCAAAGAAAACTGTGAATGCTCCCGCAGTTATACCATAGATCAAACATTCAAAAGCAAATGGATATCTTTTTGAATGTTTGATGTCTTTGATTCTTTGATGAACTTCCTCAAGAGGAGGCTTGTTTGTGCACATTTCTCTTGAAAGCTGATTAAGTTTGTCCAATTTGGTAAGGTCTGTTTTATAGGAAGATATTCTTCTTGTTTGCGTAATATTTCTGTGATCGTTATCTTCAAGAGTAGCAATAATGCTTGAAGTTATGGTGAAAACGTCAATTCTCTTAACTCCATAGGAAGTGCATATTCTTTTGATACAATCTTCAACTCTGTATATTTCAGCGCCGCTGATAAGCATTAGCTCACCAATATCAAGAGCGCAAGATAAAAGGAAGCTTGAGTCCATATAACCTCCTGTTAATTTTGATAAAAGTATTGTAACACGAATTCTGTAGTTTCGCAATAGAAATATAAAAAACGAGGTGTTTCCACCTCGTTTTTCTTATTGTAATAATAAACCACCAGCAGTGCTGGTGGTACCAAAAAGCTTTAGCTATGAGTAGAAAAAATAATCCTCCTTTGGTAGAATTGAAGTAAGGTCTGCCAACCGAACAAAGAAACCAAAGGAGGAATCAAGTCATGA
>JAZQUP010000038.1:0-3849 GCA_045631345.1 Candidatus Avispirillum sp. | reverse complement strand
CTGTGGCAAGCCACCTTCTCCGCTGGAGAAGGCTTTGAGATAGGCTATCTCAAAGGCTCCACTTGCTTAGGGGAGCTGTCGAACGTTAGTGAGACTGAGGGGTAGGGAAATAGTGAAGAGTGAACTCGGTAGGGGACGGCGCCCTCGACGTCCCGTTTTAATTGTAATCATTCATTTTCTACCCTTCCGTCTTGCCTTCGGCAAGCCACCTTCTCCGCTGGGGAAGGCTTTGAGATAGGCTATCTCAAAGGCTCCACTTGCTTAGGGGAGCTGTCGAACGAAGTGAGACTGAGGGGTAGGGAAATAGTGAAGAGTGAACTTGGTAGGGGACGGCGCCCTCGACGTCCCGTTTTAATTTCAATCATTTTTTCTACCCTTCCGTCTTGCCTGTGGCAAGCCACCTCCCCTAAAAACTGCTCCGCAGTTATCAGTGGAGGCTATGGTGGTAAACGATAATTTAGCGCTCTAAGGCTCCCCTGACACCACCGAAGGTGGTTTTAGGGGAGGTGGCGCAGCGAAGCTGTGACGGAAGGGTTGAAAATAACAAAGTCTACCCCCTCAGTCACCTTTTGATGACAGTTCTTCACCCAAAGTGTAATTCATAAAATAGGGGGCTTCATAGAATTTGGAAATGTTGACTATTAACATATTATATGGTAAAATTTAGATAGATAAAAACAGTTCGGGAGGAAAAATATGAAAAGATTTGCATTGATTTCTTTGATCGCATTAATAATGATCGGTCTATGCGCAGGAGTTTTCAGTGTTTCTGCAACTGATTCGGGAGATCCTGCGGATATTTATAAGCCTCAGATCGCGCCATATGAAGATCCTTCAATAGACTTGTGGTTTGAGCATTCATTCAAAAAGATTATGACAAGCGATATAACTCCTTCGGATATGGACACATATTCAGTTTATATGGCTAAAAACGAAATTGAAAATGCTCAGTTCGTTCTTTATTCAGATGAAACCAAAACAAAAATGCGTGCAAGCGTAACTGATTTTAAGGATGAATATGGTAACACAGTTGATGCAGAGCTGTATTATCAGATGTATATCACTCTTGAAAATCTTAACACACTTGCATATCCGGGGGCAACAGAGGAAAACACAGTTATCCGCAATGGTGAGCAGCCCGACCCTATTGTTCCAGCAAGCAAGATAGGCCGTTTTCAGCTGAATGGGGGCAAGAGTCAGGCTTTCTATATCCGTCTTAAAACAACGGAGGATTCAGCGCCCGGCTGGTATTCTGCTCAGCTGAATATATACAATTCAGATAGCCAGATCGTTAAAACTGCAACTGTATATGCATATGTCTGGGATTTCACTATTGAAGAAAAAACAGAGCTTAAAACATCTTTCTTTTTAGATAGTAAAAGCGATAATTATGGATCATATAAGGAATATTACGACTATCTTCTTGAAAACAGAATTTTAGCAATGGATATTCCGGGAAATCTTGATTCTTCCAACCCATATGTAACAAACGACAGAGTAAGCGCAATCAGAGTTTCTGCGGTTAACGGTGGTAACGTGGGCGCTTATCTTGATCATTATACTGCTTATCCCGAATATGCAGATATATATGCAGATCTCAGCAGTATGGCTGAATGGGAAGAAATAAAGGATAAGTTCTATTTCTACACATTGGATGAGGCTATGTCCAAGGAGTTTATTGACACTATGGGCTGGGGCACGGGAACGATTGATGATGTTATATATCGCTCCGAATATCTTGATAAATTCTGGCCCAATGCTGCAAAGGTTATTCCTTATCACGAAAATCATGCATACCCCTATTATACATATGATGGTCCAATTGCTTCCCAGGATATTTCTGTTATCAAGGATGGCGTTCAGGGAATGATAGATAGCGCATCCTGCACAGTTTGGTGTCCTCAGTATTACGGATTCACTCCTCTTAGTGAGATTCTTTCTCACGATTATGATCAGAACAGATCTGATGCGCCCATAAGAACTCTTGCAGGCAATCGTTCAGGTAATATTCTTGCAGGTGAATCATATTTCAATTGGGAAGGCGTTTTCGGAGATCTGCGTGACAGAATCGTTTCTTCCACTATCGTAAGAAACAGAGATGAAAATAATAACGACGAGGTTTGGACATATTCTGCCGGATACAACAGCGGATATGCATATCCCAATCATCTTATAGATAACACAGGTCTCCAGACAAAGATGCTGTTCTGGCAGATGTATCAGCTTGATATTGACGGTTATCTTTACTATGGAGCAAATTTCTGGACAGAATATGACGACCGCAACGGAAATCATGTGGACACAACTGTAACAGGTAATAAAAAGGCAGCGTGGAAGGTTAATATGAACCCCACATATGCTGATGGGCATCCCGTATATGGTAACGGTATGCTGTTCTACACAGCTTCTATGGCGTCACTTTCCAATGTTGATTATATCGGATCTGTTCGTGTTGAGATTATGCGTGATGGTATAGAGGAATATCAGATGTTCACTATGCTTGAGAATCTTCAGGGAGATAGGGCATCTGATAGTATAGTAAATTCCGTTTCCAAGAATGTTATCAACTATATTTCTATGCCTGAGTTTGATCGCAGCGCCCTTGATCCTGCGCTTGATGATTATGATGTTATGGCTCTTGCAAGAATTGAGCTTGGTAATGAAATTGAGAGCGCTATGAATACGGCTTGTGATCACAAATATGATGATGGCAAGGTAACAAAAGAGCCTCAGTGTCTTGTAATGGGTGAGATAACATATACATGTGTTCTTTGCGGAGCAGAAAATATTGAAAATCTTCCCACACTTCATGCAGATGGCGAATGTTTTGAGGTTACAATAGTAACAGAGCCTACCTGTGAAACTGAAGGTAAGAACAAGCTGGAATGCGGTGTTTGCGGATATGTTAAGTACGATACAGTAAAAGCATTCCACGATAGTGGCGAAACTATAGTTTATACAGTTCATCCCACATTTAATTACAGACATAAAGTTGAGTGCACTGCTTGCGATGAAGCTTTTGATGAGCAGGAGCACACATTCCGTGCAGAATATACCAACACATGTGTAGACGCAGGCGTGCAGAACGATGTATGTATCTATTGCGGACACGTAGAAAAGGTGGCAGATGTTGAAGCGCATGGACATAATATGAAGGAAACAACAGTTGCTCCCACATGCGAAGAAGCAGGCTACACAGGCGGCGTATGCTACAATTGCGGACATCAGGAGGGCGAGGAACTTGCCGCTCTTGGACATAACTATGTAGACGGTATTTGTGAAAACTGCGGAAACGAAGAAGCAGGCGCTTCTCAGGTTGAAAAGGGTGATATTGACGGTAACGGAAACATCAACTCAGTAGACCTTTTCAAGATGAACCTGTTTGTAAAGCAGATAGTTGTTCCCGAAGGCGATGAAGCTCTTGCAGCTGATATTGACGGAAACGGCAAAGTAAACTCTGTTGATATGTTCTATCTCAAGTTCAGAATCCTCAAAGGTTATTGGGGTTAATAGAAAAAGAGGTCACGCAAGTGACCTCTTTTTTACGTACTAAGCCCCCTGACACTACCGAAGGTGGTTTTAGGGGAGCTGTCGAGCGTTAGCGAGACTGAGGGGTAGGGAAATAGTGAAGAGTGAACTCGGTAGGGGACGGCGCCCTCGACGTCCCGTTTTAATTGTAATCATTCATTTTCTGCCCTTCCGTCTTGCCTGTGGCAAGCCACCTTCTCCGCTGGAGAAGGCTTTGAGATAGGCTATCTCAAAGGCTCCACTTGCTTAGGGGAGCTGTCGAACGTTAGTGAGACTGAGGGGTAGGGAAATAGTGAAGAGTGAACTCGGTAGGGGACGGCG
>JAZQUP010000037.1:0-64315 GCA_045631345.1 Candidatus Avispirillum sp. | reverse complement strand
AAAATCTTTTAGAATTAAAAATTCGGCTTGTGTCAAAGTATTATTTTGCGCCTTTTTGATGAGTTCATCTATTTTATCCAAATAACCCAATGCAGCAACAAATTTCCCATCATTATTCAAAACTTGGGGATCTATAGGGCCGAGTACACTATAATAACTCATTAATATGGAATCACCGCTACAGCACATTACGGTTCCGGCGCTATATGCATAGTCGGGAACAATATAAATAACTTCTGAATAAAAATTTCTAAATATATTTACCATTCTCTTTACGGGGTTAAGGCTACCACCACCAGTGGTTATAAGTATATATAATTTATCCTTTTTTTCAGGAGTTTTAGCTAAATCTTCGACGATTTTTCTCACATCAGTTTCTACACCATCTACGAGTTCGCCAAAATAAACAAGTACATCTGCATCGAGATATTTTTCCAAGTTGGCATGAGCAGTTTGAATTATTTTCTTATTAGATTCAGTAATGGGTGAGCCAATCATAATGAGCACTCCTTGATTTTAAATCAAACTAAAAGCCGCAAGGTTCCCCTTGCGGCTCTGTATGCGGCAGAGCCGCGTTGGCGGAGACGGCGAGATTCGAACTCGCGGGGGATTGCTCCCTAACTGATTTCGAGTCAGCCCCGTTATGACCACTTCGATACGTCTCCATATAAAATTGTAAAGGCAAAGCCAATTTACCAAATTGCGAGAAAACTGCGAGATGCAGAATTCTGAAAGTGCATACGCACATGGCGTAAACGCCGATAAATAAAGGGTTTGCGGAGATATGGTCGTGACAGACCCGACTATGTTTCGAGTACGATCTGCCTGCCTTTTTACAAGAATCTATTGAAGCAATGAAAAAAGCTTGGGCACGGATTGATAAAGGTGAAAAATATCTGCGCTTGGATTGCGATTATTGCAATTTGCAATCCCATATAAATATTGCAGAAGTAGAGTCTCTCATAAGCACAGAGTAAGCTTGGTATTTGCGAGAAAAATATCTGAGAATGCAGCGAAATGAAATAATTGATTAAATTTGTTTATAATCAAAATTCAACCACACTTACACAATAAAATAATAAAAAAGCTGATATTGATTGCAATGCAATCAGTATCGGCTTTTTTACATAATCAAGAAAGGACGTGATACAATGGGATATGTTGATCCGTGCGCCATAAATAAAGCAAGAGAAATGGATCTTCTCACATATCTGCAAAACTATGAACCACAGGATCTCGTTTCTTGTGGTAAAGGTACGTTTTGTACTCAAGAACATGATTCATTAAAAATTTCAAACGGCAGGTGGTTTTGGTTTTCAAGAGGGATAGGCGGCAAATCCGCTCTTGACTATCTCGTTAATGTAAAGAATATTCCCTTTACAGAAGCAGTAGAAATTATCTCCGGAAGAGTGGCAAGTAAGCCACATCTTTTTATTTCCTCCAAATCAAAACCGACTGCCAAAACACTCTTGCTTCCTAAAGTTAACCGACATGCACAAACGGCAGTAAAATACCTAACTGACCGCGGAATCGACCGGAATATCATAAACTTTTGCATAGGCACGGGGCGTTTGTATGAGAGCTATCCGTATCACAACGTAGTATTTGTGGGCCAAGACAAAGACGGAAAACCGCAATATGCAAATATTCGAGGTGTCGGTACAGATTTCAAAGGAGAGGCAACCGGAAGTGATAAACGTTTTTCCTTTAGCCTTCCTGCAAAAAACAGTGACACTCTACACGTATTTGAAAGTGCAATAGATCTTCTCTCTTTTGCTACCTTGCAAAAAATGGACAGCAAAAAATGGGACTCGGAACATCTTATTTCTCTTGCGGGAGTTTACCAACCGAAAAAAGAAATCAAGAACAGCACATTCCCATTGGCTCTAAAGCAGTTTCTTTCTGATTATCCGGAAATCAAAAGAATAATACTTCGCCTGGATAACGATCCTGCAGGGAGAGCTGCCATGAATACTTTGTACCATATCTTATCAGAGGAGTATGGTTATGATGTAAGTCCTATCCCTCCGCCAAGCGGTAAGGACTATAACGACAGTCTTTGTGACAGGCTTGGATTACCAAGAATTCAATATGACAGAAAGGAGGTAACGCGATGAAAGAACATACTGATGAGAACATTAAAAATGTTTCATATTCCGAAATGTGCTCATATTTCAGAATGGTTGAACGTGCAAATGACGGACGGCATCTGTGCGGATATATCGTCTTTTGTGAAGACAGCTTTGAAGTCCCGTATAGTGAGGAAGCACGAACATACGCAATTTCAAGCAACAACAAAGCTTTTCAACCCAATATGGGCGGTTATTCTATCTATGGATCATCTCTAGATGGGACAGATGTTTGTGTTCGTTTAGAAAGATATATGGCATCGGAAAGAGGCGGAAAAGACGGTTGGAAAATAGAGCGCTGCTACTTCAAAAAAGAAGATCTTGAAAAAGTTAAAGATCTTATCAAAGAAAAGTCCCCTCGAGAAAGATAAAATATATATTTATAGCATAAAATATACTATATATAAATTATTATACTTGAAATTATAATAATTTGTGGTATAATAATTTTACAATAATATGAAAGTGAGGGATAGTATGGTTAAATTTGTTGACCGCGAAATGGAAATGGACACCTTACAGGGTGAATATGAAAGAAGTGGTAGTGCTCTTGTTGTTATGTACGGCAGACGCAGAGTAGGAAAAACAACTCTCATATCCGAATTCATAAAAGATAAAAAAGCATTATTCTTTCTTGCAAGCGAGGAGTCTGAGGCTCAGAACCGCACTGCATTCAAGGATAAGGCTGCTGATTTTACCGGCAACGCACTTTTGAAAGATGCTGATATAAAAAGCTGGGATACGATATTCAAAGCTATAGCAGACACAAAATATGAAACAAAGCCTGTTATCGTCATAGATGAATTTCAGTATATAGGAAAAGCAAATCCTGCATTCCCTTCCGTATTCCAGCGCATATGGGAAGAAATACTGAAAAACACATCTGTTATGGTGATACTCTGTGGCTCCCTTATATCTATGATGGAATCTCAGACCTTAGCTTATGACAGTCCCTTGTACGGTAGAAGAACTGCCCAAATAAAGCTCAAACAGATCCCCTTCAGCTACTACCACGAGTTCTTCCCGAATAAGAGCAGATGCGAGCTCATAGAAATGTATTCTGTTACAGGCGGCGTTCCCAAATATATAGAGCTCTTCAGCGAAACAGACGACGTATACAACTCAATACAGCGCTCTGTTCTCAACAGAAGCGGATATTTATACGACGAGCCTCACTTCTTGCTCCAGCAGGAAGTAACGGAGGTTGGTAGTTATTTCTCAGTTATCAAGGCAATAGCAGCAGGAAACAGTAAGCTCTCTGCAATAGCAACGACTCTTGAGGTCAAGCAGACCAATCTTACTAAATATCTTAAAACTCTGATAGATCTTGATATTCTTGAACGTGAAGTTCCCGTTACTGAGGATAGTCCCGAAAAGAGCAAACGAGGACTGTATAAGATAAAAGACAATTACATCCGTTTTTGGTTTGCCTTTGTATATCCTAACCTCAGCTTTATAGAAAGCGGCAATACTCGCATAGTTATGGATAAGATAAAAAAGGGGCTCATAAGTAGTCACACTTCTTTTGTATATGAGGACGTGTGCCGAGAGCGTATGTGGGAGCTTAATGCTGAAGATAGATGGAGTTTTAATTTCACCAAGATCGGCAGATGGTGGGATGGCAAGAATGAGATAGACATAGCCGCTATCGATCCGGAAGGAAAGAACCTTATACTTGGTGAATGTAAGTACTGGCAAGAGCCTGTAGGAATAAACGTGCTTCGTGACCTTGAAAAAAAGGCTGTCGAGGTTGAATGGAACAGAGATCATAGAAATACGTATTATGTTCTTTTCGGTGCAAACGGATTTACAGATGAGCTGAAAGAGCTTGCTGCATCAAGAAATGACGTGCTCCTTTTTGATGAATTAAATAATTAACGCCACCATAAAATCTCATCCACAAAGATAACAAACAAAATAATGATACAAAGCAACTGGTGAATCACAGGTTGCTTTTTTCTTTTTCAGCAGGTAATAATTTAACCGTAGGTATAAGGGTAAAAATGCATTATACCAGCAAGCATCGCCTTTGGGGGACCGACGGCAGGCTTGTCAGGGATAGTCCCTTAAACCCTAAAAAAATCAAAAGAAAGAAGGAATTACAAATGTATATTATCGTATTCATATTAGGCGCAATGTTCGGAGGAGCTGTGGGCGTATGTACTATGTGCCTTGTGCAGATTAACCGACTCAACGATGAAAATAGCCGTATGTTAAAAAGGAAAACGAGAAAATATAACTAGGAAATAAGGATAAATCTTAATAAATATTTTAGTGAAAGTATTATTGAAAGCGTATCAATGATGCATATAAAATCATCACTTGGGTTATCCATATTGACGGTATTAAAACAGGTTTATAAGATAAAAACAAGCACTAATCAGCATTATCAAATATAACATATTTTACTAAACACATCAAAATAGATGAGACTATCATATTTTCTAATATACATTAAATCGTAACTGTTTGAATCTGATCTCAAAAGCATACCAAAAAGCTAAGAATCGTATTTTGGGTTTTTTTGATACAAGGTGTCGAAACATAGGTGTGCCCGATTCTAAACGACGAAACAAATAGCTAATATTTTCTTTTGTCTGTGTTAGATAAATGGTACATAATTATGAGACATGATCTTGAAAAGATTTTGGGAACAGAGTTACGATTTCTCGCAATCAAAACAAGAGACCAACTTAATCTTACTCAAAAGGAAATGGGTAAAAGATTACATATGAGTGAAAGCTCATATTCCGACATTGAAACTGGAAGGACGACTTGTGGTACTCTGACAACTGTACTGCTTTTGGACATGCAGGATGACCCTAAAATGTTTTTGAATCAACTTAATAAAGAATTTGCAAGTTGGTATGAAAAAGAATTGCAGCCTGTATGAAAGTCGTATATGGGATAGTAGAGGAAATATACAGTTATGAAAGTAAAACTCGTATTTCCTATGGCATAGTAGCGTTTGCATCCGAATTTGATAATGATGTATCCACAATTATAGCATCTGTTCACGATGTTACGTTGGATAAGCAAAAATTACAGGCGTTAATTCATCTTTGTAATGATTTAGAGCTTTCGCCCATCCATCTTAATGATGTTGTTCAGGATTTCCTTAATGGGTAACAACTAAAAGCAAGCAAATGGAAAATATGTATATTAAATCTTAAAAGAAAGGTTTTCTAACACAGACATTCTTGCTTTTATAAGTTAAACTAACAAAATTGAATAACACAATCTGCATAATATTATTGATAATATCAATTATCTTAGCAACTCTAATTTTGTGTAGTTAGAAATTATGTTTTACCGAGAGGAACTAAGCCTCTCGGTATTTTTGTATGCAAATGTAGTCTTTATAAAGAATAAAAGTCATACACAAATCAAAATGCAGATGTATTTTCTATCTCACATATCAACAAAAATGAAAATTTAAGAGAGGAAAAAAACAAAATGAGAAAGCGTAATGTAGAAATAAAATTCCGTCTTACGGAAGAAGAAGCTGTTAGCTTTAATAAAGACGTACTAAAAAGCGGTATAACAAGAGAAGCATATCTCCGGCACCTCATAAACGGAAGAATACCGAGAGATGCTCCGCCTGCAAATTTTTACGATTTCACAAGAGAGCTTCACAGTATAGGCAATAATCTCAATCAGATAGTAAAGAAGGCTCATATGCTAAACATAATAGACGTAAAGCGATACGACGAGGAATGCCGTCGTCTTGCAAAGCTCATAACTGACGTTACCGATGCCGTTATCGTGCCTGCAAAAAGAGGTTAGTTTATGGCTACCACTTCAATATGGAGCGTAAAAGGATGGATCGGGAAAGTGGTTATATACGTAGAAAACCCTGCCAAGACCACAAATCCAAAGTTCTTTGAAAGAAAGGATATGAGCGAAAATCAAGCAGGAGGTCTTCTTGACGTCATAGACTATGCTACTGATCTTCAGAAGACTAATGCAAAAATAGATGACGAAAACATTGAAACACAAAGTCAGTTTGTAACAGGAATAAACTGTCTTCCTATGACTGCACGTGCAGAAATGATTTCGGTCAAAAAGAGATACGGCAAAGATGAAGGCATCGTAGCGTACCACGGTTATCAATCCTTTGCTCCCGGAGAAGCAAATCCAAAACTGGCTCACGAAATAGGAGTCCGCCTTTCACAAAGGCTATGGGGAGATAAATACCAGGTCATAGTTGCCACTCATCTTGATAAAGAAAATCATTTGCATAATCACTTTGTTTTGAATAACGTATCATTCGTTGATGGCATCAAGTATCACCGCACGGGAAAAGACTATTATAATATGCAAAAGGTATCTGATGAGCTGTGCCGCGAATACGGTCTGTCCGTAATTGAGGCCCCCCGGCAAGGTATTTCAAAGCATTACGGTGAGTGGAAAGCAGAACAGGAAATGCGTCCAACATGGCGCGGTATGATACGGTCAGATATAGATGCGGCTATCAGATCTTCATTTACCGAAAAGCAGTTCTTTCGTTATTTGCAGGATAAAGGATATGAAGTGAAAATCGGAAAAGATATCTCCGTTCGTCCTTGCGGAAAGGAACGCTTCGTAAGACTAAAAAGGAACTTCGGTGACGACTATTCTATTGAGAACATACGAAAAAGGATACTCCTGCAGGCAACCTCAAGAAAGGATAGCGTGTTATACAGTAATAATACTAAAAAATATAGTTTCAAAGGCTCTTTTAATAAGCTTAGAAAGATCACAGGCTTTCGCGCTTTGTATCTTCACTATTGCTATAAACTCGGCATATTTCCAAAAGAACGAAAACACCCCCCGCACGTCTTCATTTTCTGTTGCGTGAGGACATATTAAAAATGAATAATATATCAAAAGAAGTAAAGCTGCTTGTGCGAAATCATATTGATACCGCCGAGCAGCTTTCTTTATATAAAAAAGGATTGGAGGTACAAATAAATGAGTTAACCGATGAGCGAAAAGCTTTACACGATAAACTACGCACAATTGCAGTTCGTGACAGTCCCGAAGAAAAGCAATCCATACATTTGAGAATAGAAAGTCTCAATGAAAAGCTAAAAGGGCTCCGACACGAAATTCATTTGTGTGACGATATTGCTGATCGTTCAGGGGTAATAGCTCAAAAGCTCAAAACAGTTCGTAAAGACGAGAAGAAAACGAGAAAGGAAGCAAAGGAAAAATCACAAGAAAAAGATAAGGAGATGATAAAGAAATGAACACATCAGGCGATGCGGCTGAGCAGGTCGTCAGACTAAGCCTTGAGGGCGTGGAGGTAGCTGCCAAGATAACAGGAAGTGCCGCCAAAGAAGTAGCCGCGCTTCTTTATGCCACCCTCAAGAACAGAGACAAAAATAAAATAAAGGGCAGACAGCGCCTTACCTCTATGCTGAAAAGCGGCAAGGAGCTGTCAATATTCTCCGTTAAAAACGAGGATATGAAGCGCTTTGTTAGTGAAGCCAAGCGATATGGAGTAGTTTACTGTGCTCTGAGAAATCCCAAAAACAATCCTGGCGGAGAATGTGAAATAATGGTGAGAGCTGAAGATGCGGCAAAGATAAACCGCATAGTTGAAAATATCAGGATCGCTACTGTTTTCAATCCTGAAGCAATCAAGGAAGAGGTGGAAAACGGCAAGACCAAGAACACCTCCAAAACCTCACCGGAGAAAGATATCCCAGAGAAGAGTGCAGATGACATTCTTGTTGAAGATATGCTGAAAAAGCCTGTGCAGAAAACGGAGGTAGCTCAAGAAAACCCCTCTGCGGCGGAGACGAAAAGAGCGCGTCCGTCCGAGCCTTCCTCAAAGCGCAGATCGAGATCCGCCGAGGGTACAGTTAAGCGTGATGACAGAACTTCGGTACGCAAAGAGTTGAATGAGATAAGACGTCAGCAGAAAGCAAAGGGCACAAAACCTGCAAGCCGCGAAGAACGTCCTACTCAGAATAAAACACCAAAACCAAGATACAACAATCACCGTCTACCCTACAACAAAAAGAAAGTAAAAAACACCAAAGAGAGGTAAACAATTATGGCAATCTACGATGACCTTTTTAAAGCACCCGTTGAGAAAACGGAGGAATCAAACCGTTCTGCAAACACTTCCGATTGGGCAGCAGAACAGAAAGCCGCCCGTGAAGAAGCATACGCTCTTGCAGACAAGACCGCTTTATCCATAAGCGAGGACGGAAAGCGTTTTAGTGAATACCTTGATATTCAGTCTCGTTTTGAAAACTATTCTGCAACAAATGCCCTTCTCATTCTTGCCCAGCTCCCTAAGGCAACCTACCTCAAGGAAAAATCAAGTTGGATCGAAGCAGGTCACTCCATCAATGAAAACGCAACTCCCATTTCAATCATTAAACCCGGTAAAAGCTATCAGCGCGACGACGCTTCCTATGGCAACTACTACAACGTTCACTTGGTCTATGATATTTCGCAGACTGATGCTCCCGTTCCCGTAAAGCCTTCCGTATACTATGACGAAAGGCTTCTCATTACCGCTCTTATCTCAAAGCGTCCTGTTCCCATTGAACTGAGTGACGATATCGCAAACGGCGCTGTCTATGACAACGAAAAAAAGAAGATCTTTGTGAGAAAAGGAATGGAGGGTCCTGATGTTTTCAGAAGTGTATCCCTTGCTCTTGCACGTGCCGAAATGGCGTAGAACAAGGATGAATATACGACCAAAACCGTTGCTTTCAAATCCTACTGCGTTTCATATATGCTGTGCAAGAAATACGGAATTGATGTTTCCGGATATGATTTCAGCCATATGCCCGAAGAATTAAAAAACACAGACGAAAAAGCACGTCGCGCAGAACTGAATGAAATCCGTGATACCTTCAAAGCTATCAGCTCTCGTATGGACAGAGCTCTTGAGCAGAACAAAAGCAAAGACACTAAAGCACAGGAGCGTTAAAAATGGGAAAGGAAGAAAAAAGGATATTGACCCTTGACCAGCATCAGCACGGTGTAGTGATAAACGCACTCAACGATAAACGAAATGACCTCATCAAAGAGCATCGCCCTACGGATATAGTTGATGAAGTGCTCCTTAAAGCCATTGATGCTCCTGCAAAGAGGGTTCGTGCAAAGTATGAAAGGTAAAACCTCGTATTGGGCATATCTGTTCGGTATCATCCCTTGTGTCTGGCTCGGCCTTCTTATGGCACCTTGCGTTGACGGCGGACTTATTCAGATCATTTCCCGTTTCCCTGCAATGATGGAAAAACCTTTCAATATAGAATGGTGCAAGGACAGTTTATCTACTGTCCTTGTTCTCATTTTAGCCTACGGAATGGGAATAGGTATTTATCTGTCCTCAAAACGCAATTACCGTCGCGGAGAGGAACACGGCTCCGCCAAATGGGGAGATGCAAACTCAGTTAACAAAAAATACCGAGCAAAAGAACCAAAGCCAAATAAAATATTTACTCAAAACGTAAGAATGGGACTTGACGGCAGAAAGCACCGCCGCAATCTCAATACGGTAATAGTAGGCGGAAGCGGTGCAGGTAAAACGAGAGCATATGCAAAGCCCTGTATTCTTGAAAGCAATACTGCAGGTAAGGACGGACAATTTTGTTCCTTCGTTTGCCTTTATCCTAAAGGTGAGCTTCTTAGAGATACAGGGCATTTGCTTTCAGAAAGCGGATATGAAGTACGTGTGCTTGACCTTATCAATATGAATAAGAGCCATTGCTACAATCCTTTTGTGTATCTTCGTGATGATAATGACGTGCAAAGACTTGTTACCAACCTTTTTAAATCTACCACTCCAAAAGGAAGTCAAAGTAACGATCCATTTTGGGACACAGCCGCAAGTATGCTGCTTATGTCTCTTGTTTTCTTTCTTCATTATGAAGCTCCCGAGGATGAAAGAAACTTTCCTATGGTAATGGAGCTCTTGATGGCAGGCGAAGTTCGCGAGGATGACGATATGTACGAGTCTCCCCTTGATATTCTATTCCAAAGGCTTGAAATGAAAGACCCGGATCACATAGCTGTCAAGTACTACAAGGACTATCACAGCGGCAGTGCAAAAACTCTGAAATCCATTCAGATTACTCTTGCCGCAAGACTTGAAAAGTTCAACCTGTCATCTCTTGCAGGACTTACCGCCACAGACGAGCTTGATCTGCAGTCACTCGGAGAAAAGAAGGTAGCATTGTTTGCTCTCATTCCCGACAACGATACCTCCTTCAACTTTCTTGTCAGCATCTTATACACACAGATATTCCAGCAACTATTCTACCTTGCCGACCACAAGCACGGCGGCTCCCTCCCCGTTCCCGTACATTTTCTTATGGATGAATTTGCGAACGTCAGCCTTCCAGATGACTTTGACAAGATACTGTCGGTAATGCGTTCCCGAAACGTTTTTGTATCTATAATCCTTCAAAACATAGCACAGCTAAAGGCT
This sequence comes from Candidatus Avispirillum sp., assembly GCA_045631345.1. Classification (GTDB taxonomy): domain Bacteria; phylum Bacillota; class Clostridia; order Oscillospirales; family CAG-272; genus Avispirillum. The sequence goes on along the minus strand of JAZQUP010000037.1, from coordinate 53,749 downwards.
CTTTTTGAAAAGCAATGGGAAAGCATTATTGGTAACTGTGATGAGTTTTTGTATCTCGGAGGTAACGAGCAAAGCACCCATAAATACGTATCGGAGCTTCTCGGCAAATCCACTATTGATACTAACACCTACGGCAAATCAACGGGTCACAGCGGAAACTATAGTACCAATTATCAGATAAGCGGTCGTGAGCTCATGACTCCCGATGAGATACGAATGCTTGACAACTCAAAAGCGCTTCTCTTCATTCGTGGCGAGAGACCTGTTATTGATGATAAATATGATATAACCAAGCATCCGAGCGTTGGACTTACTCCCGACGGTGGTGGGAAGCCATATATCCACGGCACAACGGAAAATGCGGTAGGCGTGATCTCTCTTAATATGACCAATATCGCAGGCGAAGAAATCATCCCCGACAGTAACGACACTGTTTACGAGCTTCTTTCAAATGAAGAAATGGAAGCTATATTTTTATCAGAATAAAGGAGAACAAATACTATGAACAAGAAAAACGACAAACCGACGAATAAGAAAAGACTCAAAGCATTTATCGCATCTTTTCTCGTAACCATTATGATATGCAGTTGCGTTATTTCCGTTTCCGCAGCAACGTCAGATCCATTGGAGGTTATCAATAATCTCTCCGACTTTATCTTCGGTCTTATCCGTGCCATCGGACTTATCCTTCTTGGATGGGGTATCGTTCAAATCGGTATGTCATTGAAAAGCCATGACCCTTCTCAGCGTGCAAACGGATTTCTGACACTTGCAGGAGGAGTAATTATCACCTTCGCAAAAGAGATCCTTGATCTGATAATTGCATAAAACACAGTTTAATACCTTTGTAAAAAGCCCTTCGGAATACGGAGGGCTTTTTGCATAGAAAGGAGCAACACAATGAGTAATAACTGGATTGTCCAAAACTTAGAGAATGCTCTTGAAACCTGGAACGAAAAGCTCGCTGAGATCTGGAGTCTTATCACCGAGTCTCCCGAGACTTTCAAAGGCGGTACTATTTGGACAGTCATAACAAATATTCACGACACGGTGAAAGCAATAGGTCTTGCTCTACTCGTTTTGTTTTTCGTTGTGGGGGTGATAAAGACCTGCGGCAACTTTGTTGAAGTCAAGAAACCCGAAGTAATACTGAAGCTGTTTATCCGTTTTGCCATAGCCAAAGGTGTAGTAACGTATGGACTTGAACTGATGATGGCACTGTTTGAAATAGCTCAAGGCTTGATTGCCGATATTATGTCCACGTCGGGACTCGGTTCAGTTCAGCAGACTATACTTCCCACAGAGATCATAACTGCAATAGAAGACTGCGGATTTTTTGAAAGTATACCACTATGGGCAGTTACGCTTATAGGAAGCCTGTTCATTACGGTTCTTGCTTTTATTATGATCCTCACGGTATATGGACGTTTCTTTAAGCTGTATATCTACACGGCACTTGCACCTATACCGCTTTCCTCCTTTGCGGGAGAGCCTACACAGCAGTTAGGAAAGAGCTTCATAAAGTCATACTCAGCGGTATGCCTTGAAGGTGCAGTAATAGTTCTTGCCTGCGGTAGTGCCGTAGGTATTTACTTTTTAATGAAACCCTATATAGGTATTGAAACAGTATCGTGGATGTGTATTCTCGGTGCCCTTCCATTTGCGCTTATGGGTTTCGTTAAATACCACGGAATGACAGCGGAACGATTTATCGCCGCTTGGATCAAATCAGAGTTCCTTTATCCCAAGAAGCTCTCGTTCAAGTCAACCAATCTGTATTATGAAGCACTCAAAGAGACCTATACCAAAGCAGAAAAAGAGGTGTTGAAAAATCATGATAAAAAGTCTGCGTAATATCATACATCAAGACAAAGAAAAGCTTAAGATCCCCACAAGCGTACAGGATACAATCCCCGTTCATACCATATGGAAAAACGGAATATTCCTTGTAGGCAATAACAAGTACAGTAAAACATATCAGTTCACCGATATTAATTACGGCAAGGCAAGTGAAGAAGATAAAAAGGCTATGTTCCTTGCCTACAGCGAGCTTCTTAATTCCTTCGACAGCAATGCTACCACAAAGATCACCATTATGACGCGAAAGCTAAATCGCTGTGATTTTGAAAACGATATTCTCATAAAAGAAGCAGGAGATAATATCGACCGTCTCCGCAAAGAATACAACGATATGCTTCTTGATATTGCATCAAACTCAAGCTGTATGGTTCGTGATATGTTCATAACGGTCTCGATTGTAAAAAAGAACTATGAGTAAGCAAAAAACTATTTTGCCCGTGTGGGATCTGAAATATCTATTCTTCTTTCAAGGCTTGGCTCACGATGCACAGAACTGGATGCAACGGAGCGTCTTAGAATACTACACCGCTTTTACCGTCACGGTGAAGAAGCAGATTTTCACTTTGACCTCTCCGAAAGCACCAAAAAAGGGCACAACTTTAAAGACCATATCTGCCCCGATGATATAGAGCTTATGTCAGACCATTTCAAGATCGGAGAACGTTACGGACGTGTTATGTATCTCAAGGATTATGCTTCATTCTTAAAAAATGATTTCATTTCCGAGCTGTGCAGTATCGAACGCCCCATCATTATGTCAATAGACATAATTCCCGTTCCCACCGATGAAGCTGTCCGCGAGGGAGAAAACAGACTGCTCGGTATTGAGAGAAACATCGTAGATTTTCTTCGTAAACAGCAGGACAACAACAATTTTTCGGGAACCATTCCATATGATCTTGAAAAGCAAAGAAGCGAAATGAAGGAATTTCTTGATGACCTCACAACAAGAGATCAGCGAATGATGTTTGCAAATCTCACTTACGTTCACACTGCAGACAGTATGAAGGAATTGAAAGCCGATACGGAAAACATAAAGACCTTTGCACGAAAGCGTCTTTGCCAAATGGCAACACTCAAATTCCAACAGCTTGACGGCCTAAATACCGTTCTTCCCATCGGTGTGCGAAAGATAGATGCTCTGAGAACGTTTACAACGGAAAGTCTTGCGGCACTTATGCCCTTCCGCGTACAGGAAATCATGGATGCAGGCGGAATATATTTCGGTATCAACGCAATATCCGGCAACCTTATTCTTTGCAACAAATCAAATCTTCTTAATCAGTCAACCATTATTCTCGGTGTTCCCGGCAGTGGTAAATCCTTCAGTGCAAAGGAGCTTATCGCTTTTATTGCTATGGCTTTTCCTAATGATGACATTCTTATCTGCGATCCGGAGGGAGAATACGGAAATCTCGTTGTTGCTCTTAATGGAAAAGTTATCCGAATAGCCGCAGGAAGTGAGCATCATATAAATGCTATGGATATGGTGGAAGGCTACGGCGACGGCGGAAATCCCGTAATAGATAAATCCGAGTTCGTTCTTTCTTTGTTTGAACAGCTTGATCCGAGAGGCATAGGTCCCCGTGAAAAGTCTATCATCGACCGCTGTGTTGATGCAGTATACCGCGACTATAAAAACGGTGGTCCCGTTCCTACACTTTGCACATTGAGAGAAAAGCTCCTTGAACAGTATGAAGAAGAAGCAAGTGACCTTGCTTTATCCCTTGAGCTTTTCACGTCGGGAAGTCTTAACGCTTTTGCCCACGAGACCAATGTGGATACACAAAACCGTATGATCGTTTACGATATACACGACCTTGGCAGACAGCTCAAAACAATGGGACTTCTTGTAATAACGGATGCAATGCTCAACCGTGTTACAGAGAACTGCAAAAAAGGAAAACGAACTCATATTTTTGTAGACGAGTTCCACGTTGTATTTGAAAACGAGCATTCAGCAGAGTTCTTTTCCTCTGCTTGGCGCCGATTCAGAAAGCGTAATGCTTATCCTACCGCTATTACACAGAACGTAGAATATCTCCTTGACTCGGTGGAAGCCAGCACGATGCTTTCAAACAGCGAGTTCATTATTATGCTAAATCAGGCGGCAAGTGATCGAGAGAAACTTGCGGAAAAACTGAATATATCCGACGATCAGTTAAGCTATATCACAAATGCAGAAGCCGGAAGCGGACTCATTCGTTACGGCAGCACTCTTGTACCATTCATCAATCGTTTTCCCAAAGACACGGAATTGTACAGACTTATGACCACAAAACCCGGAGAAAGTTTGTATAAAGGAGGTACAGACAAATGACGGCAGACATAAGGTATAATTAAAAGCAATTTAAAGATATGTCTACAATAAAATCAGAGAACACTTTATACAAATAAATACCTCGTTAAGGGAGACAATTTATGATTGAAATAAAGACAAGAGATATAGAAAAAGGAACGGTCAAAATTTTTGACCGTTCCTTTTTGATTGCAGGGAGAATAAAGGATGTGTGTACAAAAGACAAATACGGAAATAGTACATTATCCGATGAAAATACAGTCGATGAATATAACGCTAATTGTTTTTCGAAATCAGTATGTGGTGATACTGCTGAATTGATAGATCAATTAAAAAAGAACGGATGTAATAGTGTACGAAGTGTTAAACATAAATTATTTGCAAAAAAAACAGGCCAAAAGAATCTACCAGAAAAATCCAAACCTAATGTATGTGTAAAATATATGGATAAAACGTATGACAGAGCAATAAAAACGGCTAATTCTTTAGATAAACAAAAATTCAAATCAATACAAAAAAATATGAAAACTGCATCTAAACATGTCCAAGCTACGGATAAAGTAGTGAAAAAAAACGCTAAAACTGCAACTCAAATGTCAAAAGTAATGCTGAAGGCCATAATCGAGGCTGTAAAAGCTTCCTTTAAGGCCTTTATTTTCGCCATCAAAGGCCTTGTTGCCATTATAGTTGCTGGAGGATCAATTGCTATAATTGTTATAGTGATAATATGCATTATTGCACTAATAGTATATTCATACTATGGTATTTTCCTTGCTATTGAAGATACGGAAACAGAAAACTTGCAACTAGCTATTTTGGAAATAAAAGCAGAATATGATAACCAAATTGAAACAATAAAGAATAGTTATATATATGATGAAGTAGATATATCGGGGTCAACCGTTCAATGGCCCGAAGTGCTTTCGGTATATGCTATAAAAACTACAACAGATTCTGCGAATGGTCAAGAGATTGTAACTATTGATGCCACGAAGAAAGCGATTTTGAAAGATATTTTTTGGCAAATGACTGAGATATCCTATGGAACAAAATTAAAAATAGAAGAAGTTGTTGTTCAAGTAGATGATGGTAACGGGAACAAAGTCGAATCTATACACAATATTCCAAAGATTTATTTGTATATATCAGTTACACATAAATCAGCAGATGAAATAGCATCACAATTCGGCTTTAATGAGTCACAAAGAATACAGCTTGCTGAACTCCTTTCCGCAAAGAATCGTAGTGCATGGGATTTAATTCTGAATGGATTGTAATGTGGTTATATTTGTTAAATAAATTGTAATGTTGTTGAAAAATATTTTGATTTTTTTTGATATTTTTGGTTAACTAGTATATGAGTTAACATCAAATAGGTTATTAAACTTATCGAAGAGACAACTAATATTGCATTTGTTTGTTTGCTATTCTACGATAAAAACATCAAGAAGTTCTTGAGGGCAAACAAGAACTATAAACAAACATTTGAGTGAAAGTATAATGTTTAGAAAGAAGGATTTTCCATGTAAAGTTATAAAGAATTCACACTAAACAAAATAATAAATTTTAAGGAGATTGATCAATATGAAAACAAGAAACAAACTTTCTAGTAGAATATTAGCTTTATTTTTGGCAGTAGTGTTTTGTTTTAATATAATACCTACTATGGCCATTGAGACTTTTTTAAGCACAGAAAATCAGGTCGATGATGGAGATGATAATAGTATTATAACGAATAATGAAATAGTTATCGAATCAGAAGATATTGCACTTAGAACTGAATTTACTAAACATTACAAGTTGAATAATGGTACTTATTTGGCAGTGCAGTACAATCAACCCATACATAAACTTAATGAAAATAACGAATGGATAAATATCGATTCATCTTTTTTGAACGAGCCGGCAACTAACGAAAAAGATTTTGATGGATATGTTAACGAAACTCAAGGTAATACCATTAAAGTTTCAAACAATACAGAGAATACACTATGGAAAATTTTTAATAGTGAAAAAGAATCATATTTATCTTTTGAAATCGGCTCGAATAACAATAGTACAGTTTTTGCTAATATTGTAGAACCTACATTTGATAGTATAAGTGAATCGGAAAGTACAGAAGAAAGAAATAATCGTATTATCAATGAACCGCTAAAGTCTTCAGAAATACATTTTTCCAATGTGTTTGAAGGTGTCAATTTTATTTATGGTATTACGCCACATGGTTTAGATGGAAAACTCATCATTAATGAAACTTGTATGATGAATGAGTTTGAATTCAAATTTGATGTGGGTGATTTAAATGCCTCATTAGATAACTTGGGCAATATACAGATAAGCGATGCTACTGGAGAGTTGGTATATACCATTGCATCTCCTTATGTATATGATGCAGATTATAAGATATATGATATAGCGCAGTATGAATTGAATGACAATGGAGATGGCTCTTATACGCTAACAATTTGTATTAATAGCAGCTTACTTAATACAACCAATATTAACTATCCTATTACCGTGAAAACTGGTGTTAGTATAGCATCAGATGACAATTCTTATATAGACCCGATTTCAGTAACATCAATTTCTACAGCGAATTTGCTACGAGATAATATGCATATTGATGTTGGAAAACTAGAAAATAATCTATATAGAACATTTTTAAAATTTAATGAACTTCCTTCACTAAAAAATAGCGATGTTTTTATCTCTGCTAAACTCAAGACAACACAAATTATTAAAAATAGACCGATTGAAGATGTGCCTTTGAATATCGCGGCTTATAGTATTACAGATGTGTGGGATTCTGATACCATCACATGGGATACGCAGCCAATGTATTCTGATAGAATTCTTTATACAAAAAGTTTTGATAATAGCAACGATACTTGCGAAGATGCGGAGTGGAATATAACTGAAGAAATCCGCAAATTCTATGAAGGAAATTCTTCTTATGGAATAGCATTAGTTTCAACAAATGAAACTAATGAGGGATATATATCATCGTTTCCGTTATTGGAAACATTGCCATTTAATTCATATTTGATGGTAAATTATTTTCCCTACGAAAGAGATAATGAATCTGATTTGGATGAATCCGATTTGTTTGAGGAAGTAACTTCATCTGTGATTCTAAATGAAAGTGATACTAATTGTTTAAATTCAACAGATGTTAATGGTGAAATTACAACTGTAACAGATACGACTACGACATCCGAAGGCATTTTTAGAGAAGTAACTTCGGATATTACTATGTCATATTGTGTAGGTGAAAACTGGTATACTCACAGTAACGGTACCATTGTAGATAGAATTGATGGCATACGTATTTTGACAAATGATAAGCTATATTATTTTAAATATAAATCCAGAAATGTAGACAAAGGCTGGTTGGGTTATGTTCATAGTTATAATTCAGGAGATACAGATTATGCTGGTTTATATAACTATGCAATGACTAACTTAGCTATTGAGGTATATGAAGGAAGTGCGCGATTATACGATAATTATGTTGTTATGTATAGAGCGTATGTTGATGGTCAATGGCTTGATTGGGTAAGTAATGGTCAGCCCGAGGTTATGGAAAGTATCAAATCTCAGTTTGGTTTGGATGGGAAACTTGACACATCTTCAACTGATGCTGGTTGGTATACTTTGGGCAATATACAGGGACTCGTTATTAGAGTTTTTGAAAAAACTGGGTATGAAGGGACTTCTTTAAATCAGTTTGAAGAATTGTTTGATTTCACTCAACAGTATTATGTAAATGATGGGTGGAATAATCTTACTTCAGACATAACATTAGAAGGAATTGATGGCATTCGACTTGGTACCACTAGTGATGAATATTACTTCAAATACAAATCGCGTAATACTAGTCATGGATGGCTAGATCCTGTATATAGCTTTAAGTCGGGAGTTTATGATTATGCTGGATGGCCAGAGGATCCAATGAGGCATTTAGCAATTGAAGTTTACAATAGTAGCGGTACTCGTATTTATGATGACTATGTTGTAATGTATAGAGCTAAGGTTGCAGGAGACTGGCTCGCTTGGGTGAGTAATGGGCAACCGGATGTAATGCAAACAATACAAACAGAATTCAATCTTGAGGGTCAAATTGACACTGCTTCAACTGATGCAGGTTGGTATAGTAAAGGTAACATTCAATCCATAGAAATACGAATGTTTAAGCGTATTAATTCCGTCGATGATGATTCACAAGGAACGGTTGAAACCGATGCTTTTGATGGTGCAACAGGAATTACTATGGAATACTATAAGAATCGTACATTTACTTCTTTTTCAAATGTGTTTGAAACAAATTTAATAGATGGTATTCGTCTTAGAACAAATAACAAACCATATTACTTCAAATATAGGACTAAAGATTCTACTCATGGTTGGCTTGATTTTGTTACAAGTAATAGTTCAAACCAATCCGATTATGCCGGATGGCCCGAGTTTCCTACAACACATGTAGAAATTCAAGTCTTCACAAGAGGTGGTACAAGAATTTACGATAATTATGTCGTGATGTATAGAGCAAAAGTTGGTGGCACATGGCTTGATTGGGTAAGTAATGGTAAGCCAATTGTTATGGAGAGTATCAAAGCACAGTTCAATCTTGAAGGTGAACTTGATACTGAAGCAACTGATGCCGGCTGGGCCAGTTTAGGAAGTATTCAGGCTCTTGAAATAAGAGTTTACGAACGTAAAGGTTTAGCTGTTAATCCTTCTGAAAATGCAGTATTAATAGAAGCACCTTACATCAATCAGGACGATGTTGGGTTACCCAATGGTTGTGAAAGTGTTAGTGCTGTTATGGCATTACAGTATTACGGAATGAATATAAATTCAGAAGAATTTGTTACTAAGTACTTGGATAGGGGACCTGCACCTGTAGTTAATGGTTTAGGACCTGATCCTAGTATAGTATATGCAGGAGATCCTCATAGTTATGGAGGTTGGGGCTGTTATGCTCCAGTAATAGTTAAAGCTATAAACAAGTACATAGACAAAAGTAAATATTCAGTACAAGAACTTAGCAATCAATCTTTAGAAACACTCTGTAGTACATATATAGATAATGGGATACCAGTAATAATATGGGCGACAGTCAATATGGAAAAGGGTGTTAACAAATATTGGACAACGCCTACTGGGAAACGCATTGCATATAACAACAAGTTGCATTGCCTTCTTTTAGTTGGTTATGATGAGGAGAAAGATTTATATTATATCAATGATCCTAAGGTTCCTGGAACGGGCGAGTATGATTGTGTTGAATACAATAAAACGGAAGTGGCTGAGGCTTACGAAGCTTTAAATTATCAAGCAATAGTAATAACAACTAAGGATGGTTTGCCCCCGAGTACACCTAATGAAGACACATTAGTAGGATCAACAATTCCTAAGATTACTGTAACAGAAGAAAAACCAATTGAGAAGAACGAGCCTTTAGATGTTGAGTATGTAGCCGATCCAATAGATCTTAGTACGGGTGCACATATTATTAATCATAATCTTATGAGCATTTTTGGAGCTCAAACAATCAATATAAATGCAAATTATAGATCTAACTTAAAAACATCTGGGGAATTGGGAACTGGTTGGACTCACAATTATGAGAAGAAGCTTGTTGTAGATGGAAATTCTATCAAAGTTTATGACAGTGCTACATATTATTCGTTGTATAATCCTACTGCAGAAGATCCTAATACATATACAACAGAAACAACGACTAAAAATAATTATATTTTAAAGAAAATAGGATCTAATTATGAAGTAAACTGTAATAATAACGCTATTGAATATTATGATTCATATGGTAGATTGTATAAAATTACAGCTAAAAATGGGTTTAATACATTAATAACTTATCCTGATTCTAATACTACAAAAGTAACAGACGAGATATCTGGTAAATTCATTGTTATTTCAAAAAACAGTGATGGGAAAATCACATTACTTGTTGATAATACAGGCAAAAATTGTGTATTGGAATATACAGATGGATGTCTCACATCTATCAAGGATATTAATGGAAATACCACATCGTACCAGTATGTAGATGGATTAATTAAGCGTGGAATGGATGAAGCCGGCACTACATATTTTGTAAATACATATGATAGTGCTAATCGTATTATCGAACAGAGAGATGCAATTTCTGGACATAATAGCACTGTTATAAATTATGATGACTCTAATTCAGATTATTTGTTAGTGAAAGTTTTTGATAGAGAGTTAAAGCAAACTGTATATAAATACAATTCATCTAAGCAGCTCATAAGCAAAACCGATGCTAACGGTGTAGAAGTTCTTTACGAATATGATGCAGCAGGTAATCTTTCAAAGGAAACCGATGGACTGGGATACAGTGTTATCAACGAATATGACAACAGAAATAATCTTATTTCTGTAACAGATAAACTCGGAAGAAAAACCGAGTATACCTATGATGATAATAACAATCTCACAAGAGTAGACTATCCAAATGATAGTTTTATTACAAACACATATGATACAAACAATCGTATGGTTTCTTCTACAGATGTTCGTGGTGTTGTTACTACATATGAGTATGATACATTAGGTCAGCTTATTAAGACTACATATTTAGGAAAGAGTACTGAGTATGAGTATCAGAATGGACGAGTAACATCTGTTACAGATCGCCTTGGTAGAGAGACTATAAACAATTACGATGACGAAGGATTGCTTGTTTCTTCTACAGATAGCAACAATAATACTACTTATTATACTTACGACAATAAGGGCAATGTTCTTACTGTAACTGATGCATTGGGAAATGTTACTACAAAAGAGTACGATTCAAACGGAAGCCTAATTAAAGTTACTGATGCAAAAGGGAATTCTACAAAGTACACTTACAATGGAAACCTTAAGATGACATCAATGACACTGCCCACAGGTACTACTCTTTATTATGAATATGATAGTGAAGACAGATTGATCTGTGTTACTTTCCCTGATGGAAGAACGACAGAAACCACATATGATGATGCAGGAAGGGTTATTTCTGAAAAAGATAAAGATGGAAATGTGACATCATATGAATATGATGCAGTGGGTAATGTGATTAAGACAACAAGCGCTAACGGCGGAATTACGACCAAAGAATATGACGCTATTGGCAATGTTATTAAATCTACAGATGCACGTGGTAATATCACAACCTACGAATATGATGTAATGGGCAATCTTACTAAGGTGATAAACGCAATGGGTGGTATCACTCAGTATACTTACAATGCATCAGGTGATTTGCTTACAGTTACAGATCCCCTTGGTAACACAACTACAAATTCGTATGATAACCGCGGAAATCTTGTTAGTGTTACAGATCCCAGAGGAAATACAACATCATATACTTATGATGAGGTTGGCAATATTCTTACAGTCACAAATGCGCTTGGTCAAGTGACAACTAACACTTACGATAGTCTGAACCGCCTTGTTAGCACAAAGGATCCCGGAAATCACACTACGACATACACTTACGATGCACTTGGTCGATTAACAGCTACAACAGATGCACGAGGCAACACTATCCATCAGTTTTATGATGAGCTTGGCAATATAATAAAGGTAACTGATCAGTCAGGTTATATAGACTTTGAAACCAAGTATGACGAAGGTGGACGAGCAGTTGAAGTAACTGATGCTGCGGGTAATACTACTTATAATGTATATGACTACTCAGGCAATCTTACAAAGAAAGTTGATGCATTAGGAAACACAACCACCTATACATACAATGGCAATGGTCAGATGATAAGTGCTGTTGATAGCATGGGCGGAATAAGCTATGCAACATATGATGGCATGGGCAACCTTACATCAATGACAGGCCCTGCAGGAAGTTTGAAAGAATATGTATATAATGCTGCAGGTTTGGTAACGTCCGAAAGTACAGTAACCGGTTGGGATAACAACTATACATATAATGCACTCGGTTTGGTAACAAAAAAAGTAGGCGCTTCTTATGCTACAACTAATTATGTATATGATGCAGCAGGAAGGCTCACAAGCTATACCGAAACAGCAGGAAATACAAGTTATACAGTTAGTTATACGTATGATGCTAATGGGAATATCCTTACTGTAACAGATGAATCAGGAACAGTTACTCGTGAATATGATGCACTTAACAGAGTTATACGATATATTGACACATTGGGCAATATTGTTCTGTATGAGTATGATAGTTGCGGAAATCTTTCTAAGATGACATATCCTAACGGCGAGCAAGCTGTTTACACTTATGATGCAAATCATAATATGATTTCAACATCTCTTGCTAACAGTACCTATGTTACAACTTATGAGTATAATGCGCAGAATCAGCTAACTAAGATCTACCGTCCCGACGGAAGTATTTGTACAAAATCTTATAACTCTGCGGGACAGTTAACAAACTCCAATGATATGGATGTTAACGGAGATTTTATAGTCGTAAATGTATTTTACTATGATAAACTCGGAAGAATCACGGAAGAAATCAATCTGGAAGATTTTTCATGGTATTTTATGACATACGACAGTCTCGGAAGACTTGTTAAACGTGTTGAAAAGGATATTAGAAATAATGCTATACGTGATACCGAAATATTTACCTATGATGCCGCAGGAAATATTTTAACTGACAGCGACGGTAACACTTTCAGATACTCAGAAAACAATGTTATTGAGGCTGCAAATGGAATTACTTATTTTACTGACAATAAAGGTAACGCTACTTGGACATTTGGTGAGGGATTTGTTGATGCAGTTTACGACCAGAGAAGCAGAATAGTATCAACTAATTCCAACGGATATCAGTATACATATGATGCTGAAAACAACCGTGTAAGTATGACGTCTGAAACCTCTTCAATGTATTATACTCACGATACATCAGATGGTAGAAACCGCCTTATATGGACTAAAGATCAAGATGATGTAGAAACAATATATGGATATGGAGCAGACGGTATCGTATGGTCGCTTTGTAACGGAGAATATAAGTTCTATCATTATGATTATCGCGGAAGTGTGAAGGCTGTAACAGGTATTGATGGAACTGTAACTGACACTATCAAGTATGACGTATATGGTAACATATCAGAACGTACCGGTACAAGTGAAATTATACTCGGTTATAATGGTAAATACGGTGTTTTAACTGATCCCAGTGGACTTCTCTATATGAGAACCAGATATTATAGTCCGGACTTGAAAAGATTCATGAGTGCTGATATAATAAATGGTACAATAGCAGACTCCACTTCACTTAACCTTTACACGTATGTAAACGGCAACCCTATTTCTTTTGTAGATCCTTTTGGTCTTTGTAGAGATGATCCTCAGAATAATCCCAATGTAACCTATGACCAGGTATCTGCGAGTATACATACTGTTCTTGATGTTGCTGGCATGATTCCTGCTTTAGGAATGATACCCGACGGAATTAATGGCATTTATTACGTTCTTGAAGGCGATTGGAAAAATGCCACAGTTTCAGCTTTAGCTTTTCTACCTGTGGTAGGAGACATTGGTGTCGTTGGTAAATATATAAAAAAAGGTGCAGGTTTACTTGACAATGCTTTTAAAGGTGTTGTTAATCTTTTTAAAAAATCTGATGATGTTAAAGATGGAATAAAAGCTGTCCAAAATGTAACAGAAACTGTAAAAGATATTGATAACCTAAAAGATGCAGGGACAATCACAAAGAAAGTTCATGGAAATTCACTATCCACAACAGAAACAACATATGGATATGCGCTAAGGAAAAATGATACAGACGAAATAATGAAATATGGTGAAACTATCAAAGGGACAAAAAGATATACTAATAAGTTCTATGAGGAAAACGATGTATATATGGATATAATGACAGAAGGTACAAAGTATGATATGCATTATTGGCAACATGAAAAAATTATAGAGTATTATAATGCCAATGGTCACAAACCACCTTTGAACAAATCTTTTTGGTGAGGTAATATCATTATGAGGTTGTTTATAACAATAGAAGCTCAAAAAGCGATCGAAATTGGCTTGTCGGATATATTTCGAAACATTAATAATGAATTGTCATTTGTAACAAAAAAAAATGTGGGGTTGGAAGAAACTGATAACTATGGAGTTGAGTTTCGAGTAGTTTCTATTATTCCAACTTGTGTTGATGACAATTGCTGGATTTCTTTGGGATGGAAAGAGCGCAAGTTGATTCGATATACAAAAAGAGAGGCAGATATACGTTTACGTATGGATTATGATCGCTTTGTTGGTGAGACCCTTGAAAACAAACGTTTAATGTTTATTGATATAATAATAAAATCAATTAATGTTATTATCGAAAAATCTAAATTAGACTTTAAAGGTGAAAAATTAATATCTGATATTTTAGAAACCCTTAAGGTTACTTTAGACGATTTGGATAGGATCAACTGTAAAATATGATTTGTTAGTGTTGCGAATCCATTATATGTGGGGATTTGTTAAATGACCATATTAGAACATTTAATTAGCGAACGTTTCCTGTCCTTACGATATGCCAAAATAACACTAATTATAACAAGGAGCAAAAATGAAAAAGAAAAATATAATTGATGATATTTCATTTAAGATGATGTGTGTAGAAAACAAAGCTGATGAGTTTAAAATTATTGACATCATAGAGGCAATCGAGGATATTAATATGGTGGGAAGAGATGGCCGAACATTGTTGATTCATGCAGCGGCATATAACTGTGAAAATGTTTTGAAGAGGTTACTTGATATAGGAGCAGATATCAGATTCCAAGATAGTATAGGATATACTGCACTACATGCAGCTGTAAAATGCAAGAACATTAATATAGCAAAAATACTACTTTCAAATGGTGCGGATATTAATGCTACTAATAAATATGGTGGTACTGTTTTGTCTATGCCTTCACCTGTGAATGTTGATTTAATAAAGTTTTTGTTGGATAATGGTGCCGATCCACATATAAAAAACAATTCTGGGATAACTCCATATGAGTCGTTTTCTAACTATCCTGATATTATACAACTTATGGATGAGGTTGGAGGAAAATAATATGAACTTTTTTATACCTGCCAACAAAATAAAAAAGGTATATAATCACAAAGGAAATTGTGGTTGCTTTGTATCTAACAGGATTATGATAGATGGATGTAAAGTTGGTTATATGTATCGTGAATTAAGTGATTCTGAGTTTCCAGATAGCGGATGGCGATTCTTCGCTGGTGATGAATCAGAAGAATATACCAACAATTATAATAATTTTAGTATAGTCAATTTGAATACTGTATGTAATTATGACAGGAGCATAATCGCGTACTTGAATTATCCAATTGGTTCTGAACTTATAAGGAAGGGAGAGCGTTTTAAGTTAGATAATTAAAGTATGGATATTTTAGAGCATTTAATTAACGAACGTCCAGTAATGCTGGTTAGATATATTATTTATATAGTAATAGCTGTTACAGGCGTAGTAAAGGCAGTAAAAGCTAAACGAAATCAAAAGTAGAGAATGATAGAAGTTTAGTTGCAATCCGAGAAAAGCTCCTATCAAATTTGATAGGAGCTTTTCAAAAAAGTAAAATATATAGTTATTTGAATCACATATCATAATGATCAAATTGATGTTATAACCAATAACAACAAAGGGAGGAGAAAATATGAGCAACTTAACGCCGTGGGAAGCACTATCTGATATAGCGAACAATCTTATTAATAGGTTAGCGGAGGCGGTGGGATGGATAGTAACTCATCCCACACCCAAGCGTATTGCAGAAGATACATATATCGAAGAAATTCGGAATAGTAATCTTAATCCAATAACTAAAGCGGCTGCAATTAGCTCTGCCAGAAAAACAATAAAGGAATATAGTAATCAGAAAAATATAGTTCAACATGCACTGTCACAACTCCGGGATGATGCGAATCCCCATAACGTATCGGACGACTGGTATCTTCAGTTTATGGACAAGGCTAGGTTGATTTCAGATTCAGAACTTCAAATTATTTGGGGACATATATTGGCGGAAGAAGTTAATTCCCCCGGAACTGTATCTAAAAAACTCTTGCACAATTTATCGCTAATGTCAAATTCCGATGCTGAGAATTTTCTTAATATTTCAAGATTTTGCTTTTGGGATAAAAAGGACAGGATAACTCATCCTATTCTTTATATTAAGGAACATTCCGGTCATTATGCGGATTATAATATCACAACTAGCATATTGAATGAATTATCAAGTTTTTCTTTGTTAGAAACAAATTATGATACGGGTTTTGCATTTAGTAAAAAGAAACTTTTGATTTATCAGAATCATATGCTTGAGTTAAAGGCAGACAGAATTCCTGTGGGAAATATTAGATTCACGCCTGATGGTCAAAAACTCTTTAATATTATTACTAAGCATAACAACTATAAGATATTAGAATTTACAATTGAAGTTCTAAGAGATAAGGGATGTTCCGTAAACATAATAGATAATTAAGTCTTGCACATCGAGGTGGATAAATGGACAGCATTTTTCAAAAATTCGGTATTTATGATTTTTTGGGTGTTTGGGGACCCGGGGCGATAACTGTTACTTATTTTATGTTTACATTGCACGATTGGATTGTTAATGTATTCAAGGTATTAAGTATTGATCAAATGAACCTATCTCAGGTATATATTATAATTATTCTTTATACTGCAGTAGCATATTTTATAGGAGTTATTCTTCATGAAGTTGGTAAGATAATTTGGAATATTCCTTTTGATCGTTTAAAGAACAAGGTAAAATTTAAGGAATACAATCCGATTTGTCCAATACGTAAAATTGAAGAAAAAACTGTTGATGCGATTACCACAACAATAGACTTGGATGAATTCTATGAAACTTCATTTGACAAAGCAATTTCGTATTTGAAGTATAATAACAACATAAGCACTAAAAGAATTGATTTGTATCATTCCGTATATGCATTTTCGCGCAGTATGTTATTTAGCTTTGCTATTCATTTTATTATTACGCTTTTTTCACCATTGTTATTAGATCCCAATTGGCTTTCACTAATATTCACTTTGGTGATTGATGCAGTAATCGGGCTTATGTTTTATGTTAGAGCCTATAGATATTTTATGTCGTGGACAAAAAACGTTTATATTCAATATTTTTTTGAAAAACCTACTGTTTGATATATTATCGATCTATCGTAGAATGGATTGCTAACATGCTTCGGTGGAAACAGAACAATTATAAATCATTATCAAAACACCAGAATTGAGCAAATTCTGGTGTTTTTTATTTTAGAAAAAAGGCTTTCTTTAATTTCGCAATTATCTGCCAATCTGTGGATATAATAATTTATATAAAAGGAGTAAGAAAATGAGAAAAGTAAGTGGAATTAAAAATAAAGAGTTTATTGAGCATTTAAAGAATAGTGAACTTAGCAAAGCAACTGTTGAAAAGTATAATCGAGACATAGTTTGCTTTTTTAAGTTTGCAGGTGATCAAAATATTGACAAGGCTTTATGTTTGGCATATAAAGAATATCTCAAATCGAATTATGCAATTAATAGTGCCAATTCAATGATAGCATCATTAAACTCTTTCTTAAAGTTTATGGGATGGTTAGATCTTTGCATTAAGCAGTTTAAGATTCAGAGAAGAGTATTTTGCTCAGAAGAAACAGAGCTTTCAAAGGGAGAATATGAACGTCTTGTCAGAGCTGCTAAGAGCAAAGGCAAAGAAAGAATTAATCTTGTGTTGCAGACGATTTGTGGTACTGGAATTCGCGTAAGTGAGCTTAAATATATAACAGTAGAGTCAGTGTTATCGGGTGAAGCGGAGGTAAGTTGTAAAGGTAAGAATAGAGTAGTCTTTATTGTGAGAAAGCTGAGGAAACTTTTGATTAAATACGCCAAGGAACATCATATTACAAGCGGTCCGATCTTCATAACAAGGACCGGAAAAGTTTTTGACAGATCAAATATATGGAGAGAAATGAAGCAGCTTTGTAAGGACGCAGGTGTATCTGAAAAGAAAGTATTTCCACACAATTTGAGACACCTTTTTGCAAGAATCTTCTATGGAATAGAAAAAGACATCGCAAAGCTTGCAGATGTCCTTGGTCATTCAAATATCAATACCACGAGAATCTATATCATATCAACCGGTTCCGAGCATAAGAGAAGAATGGAAAATATGCACCTCATAGTATAGTTTACAACATAATCGGCATTATGTACTTAATTCATAGAATCTAACATAACTAATATACATCATTTTATGTAAAAAATCAATCGAAACAAAGTGATGAGATATAAAAATATGTAATTAATACTATAATAAAGCGTGCAAAAAAACCTTTCATATAAAAAGGTTGAAAAACTTACCATTATTCTACAAATTTATTTTCAGTATCCCACTATAATGATGATATATCTTTTTCGTTTACAACATAATGCCGATTATGTTGTAAACTATATTGGGGGTTAAATGAAAAATTTAATTTATATACGTAAACTATCCGGTGTACAGCCTAAAATCTTATCTAAATTATTGAATATTACTGTTCACACATATTTATTAATGGAACAAGATAGGATGATAATGCCTTATGAATTAATAAAGATGCTTTCTATGATGTTCAAGGTGGATGAGGATATAATTAATGATTCATCGTGCGAATTAAATGATTCTACCATTTCCATGTTAAGAGAATTATCAAAATTATCCAACGAAGAGCAGCTTAGTTATTTAGCTTCAGGCATTTTAGAAGAAGGTGAATCAGTGAATTATCGAAGCATAAGATGTGTCAAAGAAAGAATAAGAAAAGATATGCATGAATTAAATGAACAATAATATTTTTAAAATGCTTGCATAGTAAAAGAACAGCTACTGAGTTTGAACTGTAGCTGTCCTTTTTTTGTTTACATTTAACGGTATTTATCCATTGCGGAAGGTGTCTCAGGCTGATGATAGTAAACTACACAAGCAGAGCGTGAAGCTAAAACTCCTACCAAAAGAGCTATTGCCGGAAGAAACTTAGAAAATTTCATCATAAGCATTTTAATCTTTTTCATTTTTACGTTCTCCTTTCAAATGTATTAGTTTTGTTATCACTAATGCAATAGCAGCAGATGACGTACCAACTGCTATACACAATGAAGTCATGTTAAGGAAATTATTTGGTATAAAAAGAATCAGTATAGAAAACGCTAACAGGATTACGGCATAAATACAGCTCAATCGTCTGAATTTCTCCTTTTCGTTTTTAATGAAACGTTTGTTAGGATGATCTATAGGGGCAAACAATAATAGTGATAATGAGGAAAGTATCAACAATAATACAGATAGGTTAATAGTTATGGTACAGGGGAGCGTCTTATATATTATAATAAAAATCAAATGGTTAAAGAAAAAGAGCAAGTGGCATGTAATATATGTATTAGCATGAAAACCTCCTGCTATAGACCTGAATATGATAAATCCTAAGAAAAAAACAAATGATGGAAGTAGCGTATCAGTTAACAAAGCCGTTGTAATGAGAAATACAGTATATATAAGAGATGAAAATAGTATTTCAAATCCATATTCATATACTTCTTTTTCTTCTACCGGGAGTATTTTTTTACTAATAAAATACTTAGTTGTAGATTTCGATAATGCCTTATATAAGTTATTCAAAAAGCAACAACCTCCCGTAAGTATGAGATTAATTATCTATAAATTAATACTACATATTTACAGGAGGTTGTCAATTATAATTGCTCAAGTGATATACATTACGGCTTATTCGATATGTTCATTGCTTATTACAGAGCAGTATTGTAGTGGTGAATATATTGTTATTACACTTGAATACAACTTCACCATTATATTTGTTAGCTATCTGTTGCATACTTATGACCCCAAAACCATGTCGGTCGCTATCTTCCTTTGTGCTCGTTAGATTATTTATATCCACATTTTCTACTACAGGATTTTTTATGGATATCATTAGTGCATCACCTTTTAATATAATATGTAAAAATATTGTTTTTTCAAAATCTGTATCTATTCTATCACATGCTTCAATTGCATTATCAAGTGAGTTGCCGAGAATTACTGCAATATCCAATGGTGAAATTAATATACCCTCAGTATGTCTACATTCGTAGTCTATGTAAATTCCTTTGATTTGGGCTTCTTTTGCTTTTATATTTAATACAGACTCTATAATATTGTTATTTACTATTACATCTTTTTCGCATATAGAACAAGCATCGGAAAGTCCTTTAAGCACCGTATCATAATTACCATTTTTTATTTCAGATATTAATGCCAAAAACAAATGTTTATTATCATGCTGAATTTTAGCTATATGACTGTTGTGATCAATTAATGATTTATACTGAATCTTTTGGTTTTCAATTATCTCATTTGCAGCAATAATCTTACTTTCATTAACAGTATTTATATAAAGGGAATCTATAAAATCAAAAACAATCATATTCGCAAGCATAAGCAAACTGTAACAAATCAAAACAAAATATAGGGAACTTGCAGATTGGTTAGGATTCTTTACAAAAATGTTATGTTGCGCAATTATTATCAGCAATGTAGAAACAGGGAATAAGTAGATTGAATAATATTTTTTCTTAAACTGTTTTAATATAGGAGAATGCTTTTTGGTTCGCAATAAGATAATTATCATTAACAATACAAACTTTGACAAAAGCATGCCTGTTATAAACAAGGCCCCCTCTCGTCCTTCGGCGTAATCAACACCAAAAGCCGTATTTACAGTTATTGCAACTACTGCTTCTATTACAGCTGCAATCGCAAGAAATAGAATTGAATATATTGTTTTAAATATCAATTTACCATCGAATAGTAATGAAATTGAGGTTGTAAGAGCGAACATAATCAAGTATAGTACAGGATTACCTCTAAATAAAAACATAGAAAATGAGAGTAAAATACTGCATACAACATACACAATGCATGAAGTGATTGTTTTAAACTTACACTTATAAAATGAATGAAAAAACACATATGCAATGTACAAGTGTAAAGATGCATTAATGGTTTGAATTACTAAGTTCATTATATTCATCAGCAGTTTTCTCCTAAATATTCAGCGTAGCGAGATAATACGTCAGCTTTTTTTCTTTGACTAATGGGAACAACTTCATTATTGTCCAAATATATATTGAGCTTATTTAAATTTATTATCTTTCTCATGTTTACAATATATCCTTGATGCACTTGACAAAAATCATAATTAACTAAGAAGCTGTATACTTCAGATAGCTTACCTGGTGATTCAATTATTCTGTCCTTCATATGAAAAATAATGTGCTTTTTACAGCATTCTACATAGTATAGGGTCTTTAGCGGGATGTTAACAAATCCTGATTTGGTTTTAAAGTGATACGTGGCATGATTCTTTTGATGAGCATTGATTAATGAGTTCAAAACTTTATTTACTTTTTGAGGAACTAATGGCTTGAGTAAATAATGGAAAGCCTCACAATCATATGCTGCAATAGCGTATTGCGAGTAATTTGTTGCAAATACAATGTATGTATCTGGAGCTATTTCTTTTATTTTCATACCTAACTCGATTCCATTTATTTGAGGCATATCTATATCAAGAAAAACTATATCATACATTTTTTTGTGACGCATGGTACTTATTAACTTATCACTTGATAAAAAAATATCAATTTGATTTTCGCTAATTTTGGGATGAGATAAAACTAAAGTTCTTAGATTAAGAATATCTGCTTTACAATCATCACAGATTGCAATCTTCATATAAATTACTCCTATATGGTAATGAATAACAATTAAGTTTTTATAATTATACTATAATGGATAATAAAATTCAACATCGATGAGGAAGTTAAATGTATCGAAGAAGATAAAATACTTGATATTGATTATTGACAATGTAGAATACTATATATAGTTTGTGTCACATAAATGTATGGAAGCTAATTGATAGTTTGTGATAATAAATTAATAGTTTAGTGTGATAAGACGATTGTTTTTATTTAAAGGATAATAATTTGAATTGAGAATAATATGTCATCACAAACTGCTACTACTAAATTTGTTATGGATACATTAGTTTGTTGTCTCCATTAGTATTTTGGCTATAGCTTTTATAATATTTAGTGATCGCACGTCATACGAAGATAGAATATGAAAAAGATTTTCAATTTCATAACTGGTAGATGTTTTTTCTGGATAGAAAATTGAATCTGATGGTATTGATAAAGTGCGAATTAATTTGTATAGTACATCATAGCTGGGTTTCTTTCCCTCGTTTTCAATTTTATATAAATATCGTTCTGATATTCCAACCAAGTATGCGAGTTCTTCAACAGTATAGTTACTTTGTTCACGAGCAAATTTTATAATATCTCCGAGCGTTTCAGGTTTATTATGCACTAACAGTTCACCTCCATATTTAATTATACGGAAACGAATTTTGTCGATAATGAAACAACATTTCAAATTTATTGCCCTTACAGTTCAGTAAAAAATATTGTAATACAATATCTATCCCCGCTTAAAAAAACGAGATTTGGCGGGGGTACTTGTTATGCCCAAATCCCTCCTAATCAAGTTTTTTGATAGGAGGGATTTTTATGTATTGGACAAGCTCCTGTACACCGTTGCTTATTAAAAGCAACGATTACTGATTTATATTCTCTGTCATCTTTGTATATGTGGTGAAGCATTAAAAAAAGATTTGCTATAACAAAGGGACAGTCTGACAATAATACTGAACTGACAGTACAGTATTATAATGAAATACCATATTTATATGTGTCTGTAGCACAGCAAATTGCGCTGTGCAGCAGGCACATTTTTGTTTTCTTCGATCTTTCTCAGCTATATTGTCGTGGTCCTCCTCCAACCAAATATTTCAGGATTTAAAGATGAAATGATTGATTGGAGGAAAAACAATGGATAAATTCTATCCTAAAACAAAGGACATCAGTCCAAAAAGAAGTAAAGATAAATATAATCCCTATACAATTTTTTCTGTTGGTTCAGAAACAGATTTCCCACATTACTATGTTTCATTCAAAGATGGTCAGGGAGTACAAATATGCATGGAAATAGAAAAAGAATTGTTTGATATACTCAATGAATTTGAACTAGAAGATGTTGCTTTCATTAACGAATGGAAACGTCACTACGATTTAAAAGAGCGAGATGAATCATCATTAAATATGCAAGCTAGATCCATTCCGTTGACTGTAGAAGAAATCATACTCAATCAAATAGAAGAAGAACAGTTACATAAAGCAATAGCTTTACTACCCGAAAAGTTAAGATTCAGAATAGAGCTTTACTATTTTGAAGGTATGACTTATGAGGAAATTGCAAACATCGAAGGATGTTCTAAGGCGGCAATTAAATACTCTATAGACAATGCAAAAAAGAAAATAAAAAAATATTTAATGAAATTTTGAGTTTTGACTTAACTTTTTGCATTTAAGTGAGCTAGTAGGTGAAGGGCAACGGAAAGTCCTTTGCCTACTTCCTCTATGGTAGGGTGTTCATTGACAACTGAATATCATTCATCAAATACTTTCCTACTGCTGTGTGAAAACATAAGCTACTTTAGCAAGTGCGCCACGATCCAAACTACACTTCATTCAAATATACTTCGGTGTTGATGTTGGGAAGCGACTAACATTTGCTATGAGCGTTGGATAGCTTCCAATGTGGCCAGGACAAGCAGTGGGGATAATGATACTCCCGTCCAGCTACTAACTCGAGCGTGATAAGCGTGTTCCGGCGTGAAGCCGTCGCAAGAAATAGGGGCGGTTGCGTGAGAACCACGTGAGGGTGAAATTCCCGTGAGACTGATACGCTGTCAGTTGTTTGATGACTTCCCTATAAATTCGGGCGTCGAGGACAAATAGAATTTTATAGCAACTAAAGGGTATCAATGATTATGGGTTGATATCCTTTGGTTTGGCTTTACATATCAAACAAAAGGAGAAATGAAATGGACGGCAAATATCTGCGCGGTGAAATATACTTTGCGCACTTAGGAACCGGAATAGGTTCAGAACAAAGAGGAAGACGACCGGTAATTATTATTCAAAACGATATTGGTAATAAATATAGTCCAACGGTGATTGTGGCAGCGATAACAAGCGAAGTTAAACACAAAGGTAATCTACCTGTGCATCATATGATTGGACCAGTAGACGGTCTTAAAAAGGATTCATATATCCTCTTAGAACAGATCAGAACTATTGATAAGAAGCGCCTTGATAGATACATAGGAAAAATCCCTGAAAAACATATTATAGATATAGATAATGCTCTTGCTATAAGCATTGGATTGAATGTTACTGCAGAGAAAAAATATCTATGGTTGTGTGACACTTGTGCTAAAAGATTAAAAAGCATAAGTGCTTTTTCTTTTGTAAGGGATAGTAGCTTTGTTTATAAAACAAAAAAGTGTTCTTTCTGTAATCATAGAAAAGGAAGACTTTACAAAGCATCTCTAAAAAACAAGGAGGACAAAGATGACGCAGTTATTGACGGTAGAACAAGCGTATAATTTGTATTTTCGAGAATATCCAGATGTTTTGAGTACTAAACAAGTTCGTAAAATACTGGATATATCAGATAAAACATTACTTAATTTATTACACGAGGGGCATATTTCTAGTATTAAAGTAGGTAGAAGTTATAGGATTCCAAAGTTTTTTCTTTTACAATACTTGGGTATAGTATCGCAAGAAAAGGCAGACCCAATTCGCACATTTGAAACTGTAAGTTGAATGATATAAAATTGATATACAGTCAACAGCAGAAATAAATAGGTGCTACATAAAAGGAGGTTTACTTATGGTAGCAGGACATCTGCAAGAGAAAAACGGTACCTATTATATGGTTCTGAATTACACAAGTTCAACAGGAAAAAGAAAATCTAAGTGGATAACCACAAAGCTTCCTGTGAAAGGAAACAAAAAGAAAGCTGAGGCTATGCTTCTTGAAACTCGCAAAACATTTATACCGCCGAATGATCCCATTGAAGGAGTTATTTCTAGTGATATGATGTTTACAGATTTTCTGAAGATGTGGCTGACAGTTGCTAAAAGCACGATCAAACTAACTACATATTCATCATACGCTAGTATGGTAAATAAAATTATAATTCCTTACTTTGAGCCCAAAAAGCTTAAACTCTCAGAGGTGGCTGCAAATGACATACAGCAGTTTTATATTTTACAGTTAGATAGAGTAACAGCTAACTCAGTAATACACTATCATGCAGTTATTCATAGAGCAATGAAGTATGCAGTAAGAACAGATCTAATTGCTACTAATCCAGTCGATAAGGTGGACAGGCCAAAGAAAAACTCATTCCAAGGAAGTTATTATTCGGAGGATGAGCTACAAGAATTATTTGAAATAGTTAAAGGTACAAAATTAGAGCTTCCGATGGTGCTTGCTTCGTTTTATGGATTGAGACGAAGCGAGGTGTTGGGATTAAAATGGGATGCTATAGATTTTCAGCAGAATACCATTTCTATTCAACATACATTTACGATTTGCGAAGTTGATGGGAAAGTAGTAGAGATAGCTTCGGATACAACTAAAACCAAGTCAAGCAGAAGAACTTTGCCGTTGATCACTCAATTTAAAGAAATGCTTTTGCAACGTTGGGAGATGCAGGAAGAGTATAAACGAGTCTGCGGAAAATGTTATAACCAGCAATACATTGATTATATTTGCGTGGATGAAATGGGTAATATTATTAAACCAGATTATTTAACTGATTCATTTGCGAAATTGTTAGTCAAAAATAATCTGCGTCGAATACGTTTCCACGATTTAAGACATACCTGTGCATCACTACTGATGAAAAACGGCGTTCCTATGAAACAGATTCAAGAATGGCTCGGTCACTCAGATTTCAGTACAACTGCAAATATTTATGCGCACTTGGACTTCAACTCAAAGTTAAGTTCTGCACAAGCTATGATGGCAGGAATGAGTGGAGCACTTGTATCGGTACAATAAAAAACAAAGCCCACAAACGAACGAACGCTTGTAGGCAAAGTCTTTGGCGGAGAGTTAGGGATTCGAACCCTAGGTCCCTTTCGGGACACGACTTTTCGAGAGTCGCACCTTCGACCACTCGGACAACTCTCCGGATATATTTCACACCAACTTTTCAACGCAAACCTTGGAAATAGGAGAGAAAAGTAGGAGAGAAACCGGATTTGGATATTTAATTGTACTGTAAAAAAGCCTTATAAATCAAGGGCTTTGGGGATTCTTGATTTTGGTAAATGTCGAGATTTCGAGTGTCGCACCTTCGACCACTCGGACAACTCTCCGTGTATTTTCTGAACTGTAGTTTTCTCGTTCAAAAACGATTTGGAGAGAACTACAGGAGAGAACAGGAAAAAATATTCGATTTTAATGTTTTGAAACCCCGATGAATCAAGGGTTTTGTGCGGACGAAACCGCCTAAGCTACGGAGAATTTCGAGTCAGCCCCGTTATGTCCTGTTGCGGTGCCCGAAATTTTTTATGCACTACTGTGCAAAAATTTCGACCGCGGCCACTCCTTATTGCTCGCTTTATCTGCCACCGGCAGCGCTCGCAAACGTCCCCACTTCGATACGTCTCCGTATATGTTAAACTCTGATTAGAGTATAACGAACTATTTGATTTTTACCGAACGGGGCGCCCCGTTATGTCCTATTGCGGTGCCCGAAATTTTTTAACACTGCCGTGTAAAAATTTCGACCGCGGTCACTCCTTATTGCTCGCTTTATCTGCCACCGGCAGCGCTCACAAACGTCCCCACTTCGATACGTCTCCGGATTTCTTGCTGCATCTGACAACGGCAGTACTCTCAAGAGTCCCTATTTCACTACATTAAAAATAATTGAGCTTGAAAAATCAAGCTCAATTATTATATCACAGTTTTGCTCCATAATCAAGAGCTTTTTATCTATTAGTATTTATCATATCCAGGACCACCATTTCCTTTTTGGTGGTGTTTGGCAGGCGCAATCTCCTATACCTTGCGGCACGTCCACAAGTATTGCGTCCTCGCCGATTTTTGATATTTTGCACCAGGGAATCCTGAATTCAGGTGTTCTGCTGAAAATTCGTCTGGTATTTTCCTCAGGCACGAAAATCGCTGTTATCCTTCCGTCGCACGTATCAACCTCGTAATTACATATGTATCCAAGACGTTTGCCGTCGCAAACTCGTATCACTATTTTGCAGGAAAGTGCGTCTGTTGTGCAAGCCATATGATGACCTCCGTTTAGTTTGTATATCATTATATGATTTTATATCTGTCAATATTTCTGTTATCAAGATAATATACAAAAAAGCATCTCCTGCCGATTATATGGAGGGATGCTTTTTTGATGCACAACTTATTAATTACCAAACAGCTTTATCATAGCGTTGTCAAATGAACGTGCCCATGATTTGAGATACGACTGAACGCTATAGAAATTTGTTGAGGAGTTTCTTATATTTATATATGTTGCAGTTGAAATAGCTTTTGCTTCTGAGGAGAAGGAATAAGACAGATCATAATATGTGCTTTTTATGATCCTTGAAACATTTCTTGCACTTGCATTATCTCTGAGGTAGTAATACATTGCGTTGTTTGTAAAGGAATCAACAGTTTCGCCATACGAAGAAATATTGATCATTGCAAGAACATCTGCGATCTTTTGTGTATCAGAAACTGTGGGTACCATAGCGAAGAACAAAGCATCATCAGCGAATGCCAGGGTTTTATATTCTGTCTGCTCTGCGCTGAGTTTAGGGAGTGGCACAACGCCCCAGTCAGCAGCGCTGTTTGCCAGCGTACTCATTGTGCTTAGCTTATCGATAAGGAAAAGAGTGTTACCATTGGCAAAGGCTGTGATTGCTTCGAGGTTATTATTATTGCGTTTAGTGTGATTTGTCACGCTTTTTATCATATCAACCACAGGAGTTGCATTTTCTGCAGAAAATGCAATCTGTGGCATATGATTATATGCGCTGTTAACAAACTGAAGTCCTGATGAAACGAAAATAAGATCTTGCAGATACATAACAGTATTCTGCGCTCCAAAAGAATAATATTCCCCTTCGAGAGAGGCAACAGCATCGGAATATTCAAGGAATTTTGCCCATGTCCAGCCGCCTTCATCAACCAGATTATAGAGATCATCGCCTGTTATCTGTGACAACAATGTTTTATTGAAGAAAACAGCAGAAAGGCTTTCATAGCTTGTGTTTGCGTCTCCTGCAACAGCATAGACCTTAGAATTTCCGCCGGCAGCGCCTATTGCTGAAGAATTAAAGTATTCAGCTTCAAAATTGATTGAGGGGAGAGTAGAAAGGTTGGCGATAAGTCCGTCTGCGGCATATTCGCCTATTTTTGTTTGCGGAATAAGAATAAGGTCGGCATAGTAGGTATCGCTTTTAACAGCCTGCTTTATTTCGCTGTACATAGTATCCGGGTTAACCATTTTTTCTGCCAGCATAATATTCAGCGTTTCGTTAACATAGGCGTTTCGGTATTCATATTCCTGAGAAATAACAGTGGTGCAGTTTTCGTCAGCCGTGATAAGTGGAGCTTTTGCGTTAGCAATCAGAAATGTTCCGCCATTGTAATCAGTATTTTTAATATCCTTAAGGAATTTGCTTGTTTTTTCAGCGTAATCGGATTGGTAGGGCTCATGCTCAACAACCTCATATGGATCATTTGTTTCAACAGGAGCTGCAGTTTCAGCCATATCGTCGGGGGACGAAGGTGAATTAAAAACTATAACTCCGCAGCTTGAAAGCATACACAGGCACAGGGCAATACAAGCTGCTGATTTGAGGAATTTATAAAAAAAACATTTCATTTTATAGTTCTCTTTCATAAATCAGAGTAGTTATGCATATATATTACTACATAGCGGAGTTAAAATCAATCATTAAAGTGTGAATCTTTATATATTGATGTTTTTTTAGCTCCGCTATGGCAAATATTGTTCGTTGAAAGAAAAAGCCACTGATGATAAAATAAGTGGTGAATTGCAGTGAACGCTGCGGTCAAAAATGTTGAAGGGAGGATAGAAGAAAAAGCAGGCTAACCAAATGTGAAAGGAAGGTTTTATATGAAAACATCAGGAAAAAACAAATATTTGCGATGCATCGTTGCGGCATCACTTTGCTTTGGCATCATTACATCATCTGCGCTAAGAGTAAATGCTGATCTGATCAATGATAGCAAAAGAGAAGCGCTGCCATTAGAAGCAAGCTCTCTGCAGGAAGTCGGGACCGTCTCTTTAAATGTCAGAATAAACTGCGCAGCCTTTGACGGTAAATATTTCTTGCATAACGACACAACATATGTAGCGATCCGTCAGTTTTCCAATGCTATGGGAGCAAATGAGGTTTCGTGGAATCAGGAAACAAGAACTGCAACAGTTATAGCAGATGGATTGAAAATAAATGTTAAGGGTGGCTCAAATTATATGGAGGCTAATGGGCGAACCTTATGGCTTGAGCATGGAAGCATTATAGATAATGGCACCATGTATGTGCCCATTCGCTCTGTCGGTGCAGCCTTTGGCTGTAATATAAGCTGGGACGGCGCAACAAGAACGGCATCTGCAGACAAAGCCGATGGAGTGATTGAAAGTGCTGATAGCTATTATGATAACGACAGCGTTAAATGGCTTGCAAAGATAATCCATGCAGAAGCAGAGGGTGAATCCTTGCAGGGAAAAATTGCTGTAGGAAATGTAGTTCTTAATAGAGTTAACAGTCCATTGTTCCCCAATACTATATATGGAGTGATATTTGATAAAAACAATGGAGTTCAGTTCACTCCCACAGTAAACGGTGCTATTTATCAGGAGCCCGGAGAAGAAAGCATTATTGCAGCCAAGCTTTGCCTTGAGGGTGTAAATCTTTTGCCGGGGGCGTTGTTTTTTGTTAATGTTAATATAGCAACAAATTCCTGGGTTTCCGAAAATAGAGAATGTATAACTGTTATAGGAAACCATTCATTCTTTGCATAAATTATATTGTATAGTAAAGCGGCTCTTTTATGAGCCGCTTCTTTGCTGAAAAAGCAGAAGATTTAACATAGATTTAACATTAAAGGGTTGCAGATTTAACTTAAATGGTTTAACATAAAAAATGTAGAATTTAAGTAAAAACGAGGTTAATATGACATTATTTGACGTATTAGAATTGTTCTGCGGCCTTGCTATGTTCCTTTTCGGTATGAACGTTATGAGTGACGGTCTCGAAAAGAGAGCGGGAAGCAAGATGAAAAACATCCTTGCAAGTATGACAAGTAATCCTGTTAAGGGCTTTTTGCTTGGTCTGCTTGTAACAATGGTTATCCAGTCTTCATCTGCAACAACAGTAATGGTTGTTGGTTTTGTAAACTCCGGTATTATGACTCTTCGTCAGTCCATCGGCGTTATTATGGGCGCAAACCTTGGTACATCTGTAACAGCGTGGATACTCACTCTTACACAGATTGATGGCGATGCTATCTGGATCAAGATGCTTAAGCCCTCTTCATTTGTTCCGATTCTTGCAGTTATCGGCGTTATCTTCTATATGTTCCAGAACAAGCCCAAGAGAAAGGACACAGGCCTTATTCTTATTGGCTTTGCGGTTCTTATGGTTGGTATGGACACTATGTCTGCGGCAGTTAGCGGCCTCAAGGAATCCGAAGCATTTGCTGAGATATTCCTCAAGTTCTCTAACCCCATTCTCGGTGTTATTGTTGGTACAGTTGTAACAGCGATCATTCAGTCCTCTTCTGCATCTGTAGGTATTCTTCAGGCGCTTTCCTCCACAGGATCAATTTCCTGTGGCGCATGCGTTCCGATCATTATGGGTCAGAATATCGGTACTTGTGTAACAGCGATGATTTCCTCTGCAGGTGCATCCAAGAATGCAAGAAGAGCGTCTATCATCCATCTTTCATTTAACGTTATTTCAACTATCATTATTCTCCCTGTATATTCTCTCCTTGATGGCATTGGAGCTCTCCCCTTTGACCTTGATGCAATCAACGCTTCTCCTCTTACAATTTCCATTACACATACAGGCTTTAAGCTTGTAGCGCTTGCTCTCCTTATGCCCTGCACACGTCTTCTTGAAAAGCTTGCATTCCTTATTATCCGTGATGATGAGAGTGGTAAGGCTGAAAAGACAGTTATGCTTGACGAGCGTCTCCTTGCAACACCTCCCGTTGCTATTGAGCGCTGCCGTATGGTAACAGTTGATATGGCAAAGGAAGCTATCACATCCGTTAAAGCTGCGATGGCAATGATTTCCGAGCCTTATGATGAGGCAAAGGAAAAGGTTATCAGAGAAAGTGAAAACGTTGTTGATAAATACGAAGATAAGATAGGCTCCTACCTTGTTAAGCTTTCTAACCATAGCCTCACAGAAGAAGACAGCAACGAGTCCAACAAGCTCCTCCATCTTATTGGTGATATAGAACGCATTTCAGACCACTCTCTCAACATTATAGGTTCTGTTATAGAGATGCACGAGAAGAAGCTCTCCTTCTCTCCTGAAGCTAAGAAGGAAATGGATGTACTTATTGCTGCAGTTAATGAGATTCTTGATATATCTCTTGAAACACTTGTTAACAACGATCTTGATAAGGCTGTAACAGTTGAGCCTCTTGAGCAGGTAGTAGACGAGCTTAAGTCTTATATGAGAAAGCAGCACATCCGTCGTCTCCGCAAGAACGAGTGCACAATTGAAATGGGATTTGTTCAGTCTGACCTCCTCACAAACCTTGAGAGAGTTTCTGACCACTGCTCTAACATTGCAGCTTGTATTCTTGAAATGGCTCACGATGATATGGATATGCATAAGTATCTCAATCGTGTTAAAGAGGGTAAGGTTCAGGAATATAACCACTATTACGAATACTATATGATGAAATACGCTATCAAGCGTGACTGATCAACAAATTAAAAAATCCCGACTTTAAGCGTCGTACTCTAAAGGACAGTAAAAGAGCTGTGTAGAAAATTTCTACACAGCTCTTAAATTTTTGTCTCATACCGTAACAAGCAGGACATTTGCGAGCCCAAATGTCACTTGTTAGGAGAACCTAAAACCCTTTTCTAAACAAATATCATCTATTCGATAAATTGGAATTTGGCGGCGAGTCGCCGCTGACAATGCGTGCCCGGTGCAGTGCATTTCGTTACTGCCTTAACCCGCTCGGTATCGTTACTGCGGAACAATTCGTCAAATTGGAATTGGTCAATTAGATGTTTTGATTGAATACAGGACGGTGTTTAGCTCACGCAAAGCAATTTCTTTTGCACTGTCTATGTCGTTGTCACCCTCAAAAATTAAGTAATTCCATAAATCGTGTAATTGATTTGCTGACTTACTATCATCACAAAACTGATAGGCAGCATAGACATTACTAATTAGCCCTCTGATTGTTCCCTCATCTGTTAGGTCACCATTTTCAGCTTTATCTATTGCAAACTTAATTAGTGTGCAACAGCGTTCAATCCTTGCATTGCTGTTTTTCTGCTCTGTTAAATGACTACCAAAGAAAAAGGATGCAACTACTAAAGCAATAATCAACAATATAACAACTATCTTATTTCGTTTCTTCATTGTATTCACACTCCTTTGTCAAATTCTTATTTATCGGTTAGTTGTATTATAGCACAACTTGACTAACAAAGAAAGAGAATATTAAAAACACCCACAGTTTTAATAAACTACGGGTGTTTTTGTGTCGTGTTGTACTGTCCTTAACTGTACGACGCATAAAAGTCGGGATTTTTGTTATTTATCAGTTTTTATTTAAAAGAAAGTGAGCTGATTTGTTTGAGACATACCCTTAAGAACTCCGTTTTTTTCAAGGCATTCTATAACAGATTTTGAAAGCTTTGCGGCATTCTTAAGATCCTCAATACAGAAAATATCTTCCGTATCTCGTGCGTGCATAATATTTTCCGCTGCAGTATCGCCAAGGCCTGCAATTGAGTTGAAGGGCAGGCGGATACCATCGGGTTCTGGAATAAATTTTCTTGCATGAGATTTTTTCAGGTCTACAGGAAGGAAGCGATGACCACGAACCAGGCATTCGTTAACCAGCTGCAAAGCTGATGCAGTTTCCTTGTCCTTTGCCGTTGCGTCACGTCCAAGAGCTTCGATCTCATCCATTTTAGCTTTAACTGCAGGTCTTCCGCCAACAACAACATCGGCTTCAACTCCACCGGGAGCTGCTGTGAAATATGCTGCGTAAAATTCCTTAGGATAGTATATTTTATACCAGCCAAGGCGGAGAGCATCAATAACGTAGGCTGCTGCGTGAGCCTTTGGGAACATGTATTTGATTCTCTTGCAGGATTCTATATACCAATCGGGAACTCCTGCTGCTATCATTGCTTCTTCATATTCGGGCTTTAGACCCTTACCCTTACGAACGTCTTCCATTATTTTAAAGGACATAGCCTTATCCATATCGTGACGCTGAATAAGATATAGCATTATATCGTCACGACATCCGATAACGTCGGAAATAGTGCATATTCCGCTTTGGATAAGCTCGTCTGCGTTACCAAGCCAAACGCCCGTTCCGTGAGTAAGACCTGAGATCTGCAAAAGGTCGGAGAAGTTTTTAGGCTGAGCCTGAATAAGAACTCCTCGAACAAACTTTGTGTTCATTTCAGGAAGTCCCAATGTTCCTGTATCAACTCCTAAAAGATCCTCTTTTGTAACTCCAAGAGGAGCAGGAGTTGTAAATAGCTGATATAGCTTAGGATCACTGAGGTTACAGTTAAGAACATTGGTGTTTGTGTATTCCTCAAGGCGCTTATACTTGGTGGGAATATCGTGTCCCAGAATGTCAAGCTTGAGAATTGTATCGTGAAGATATTTAAACTCAAAGTGAGTTGTTATAGTTTCTGAATTAGGGTCGTCTGCGGGGTGCTGAACAGGACAGAAATCGCAGATCTCATATTCCTGGGGAACAACAATGATTCCTCCGGGATGCTGGCCTGTGGTTCTTTTAACGCCAACACAGCCTGCGATAAAGCGTTCCATTTCTGCTCTG
Organism: Candidatus Avispirillum sp.; assembly: GCA_045631345.1. GTDB lineage: Bacteria > Bacillota > Clostridia > Oscillospirales > CAG-272 > Avispirillum. The sequence continues at coordinate 19,464 of JAZQUP010000037.1, read as the reverse complement.
CAAACGGAAATGCCTTTGCCTTCAAGATATTTTGCAACAAGACCAAAGGCAGTTTTTTCAGCCAGAGTACCGATAGTTCCTGCACGGAAGGCATGTCCCTTACCAAAGAGAACTTCTGTATATTTATGGGCGTCACTTTGAACGTCGCCTGAGAAGTTCAGGTCAATATCGGGAACCTTATCTCCATAGGAGCCAAGGAAGGTTTCAAAGGGGATGTCGTGTCCGTCTCTCACCATATCCGGCTTTCCGCATTTGGGGCAATCCTTAGGAGGAAGGTCAAATCCTGATTTAACATCGCCTGATTCATGCCATTCGCTGTATTTACAATCGGGATTAGTGCATCTGTAGTGAGGGGGCAGGGAGTTAACCTTGGTGATACCGCCCATCATTGCTGCAAAGGATGAACCAACGCTTCCTCGTGAGCCAACCTGGTATCCCTTTTCCTCGCTGTTTTCAACGAGTCGTCTGGCGATAACATACATAACTGCGAATCCGTTTTTGATAATAGCATCAAGCTCACGCTTCAGGCGGCTTTCAACTTGCACAGGGAGAGGATCGCCGAACATTTCACGAGCCAGCTTATAGCAGTTTTCTGTAAGCTCTTCCTCGCATCCGTCAATATGAGGGTCATATTTTCCATCGGGGATAGGCTTGATCTTTTCAACCATATCGGCAATAAGGTTAGTGTTTGTAACAACAACCTCATATGCTTTTTCTTCTCCAAGATAGGAAAATTCCTCAAGCATTTCCTCTGTTGTTCTGAAATAGAGGGATTGAGGCTTGTCTGCATCAGCAAACTTCATTCCTGCAAGGAGAATACGTCGATAAATATCATCCTCGGGGTCAAGATAGTGAGCGTCGCAAGTGGCGCAAACAGGTTTACCCATTTTTTCACCCAGCGCAACTATTTTACGGTTCAGGTCCTTCAGCGCTTCAACATCGGGAACAGTGCCCTTTTCAACCATAAACATATTATTTGCAAGGGGCTGTATTTCAAAATAGTCATAGAAAGAAGCGATCTCTTCAATTTCAGCCTGAGGCTTATTTTCAAGAATTGCACTGAAGAGCTCTCCTGCTTCACAGGCAGAACCGATTATAAGGCCCTCACGAAGCTCTGTGAGACGTGTTTTTGGGATACGTGGACGCTTCTTATAATATGTAAGATAAGAATCAGAAATAAGCTTGTAGAGGTTTTTGAGCCCCTCAAGATTTTTTGCAATTATGATCTGATGATATGTTTTAAGCTTCAGCGGGTCAGCCTTTTCACTCATTGCACGTGTCATCTGAGCAAAGTCGGTGATACCTTCATCACGAAGCTTATTAAGCATACAGAAGAATATTTCCGCAAGCATAGCAGAGTCATCAGAGGCTCTGTGATGGTTAAATGCGCCCAACTCAAAATATTTTGCAAGTACATCAAGCTTATGTTTTTTGAGTTCAGGGTTAACATATCTGGACATTGAAACTGTATCAAGATATGAGTTTTCAAAGGGAAGGCCGCATTCGTCTGCTGCAGCACGGATAAAGCTGGTGTCAAAGCCTGCGTTATGGGCAATAAGAAGTCGGTTACCTGCAAATTCAAAGAATGATGTGAGCGCATCCTTAAGCTTGGGCGCATCTTTCACCATTTCATCGGTGATGCCTGTTAATTCAACTATATTCTCGGGAATGGGACATTCGGGGTCAACAAAGGTATTGAAGCTTTCAAGAACCTCGCCGTTTTTTACTTTAACTGCGCCGATTTCGGTTATTCTGCAGTGGTGAGGATTAAGGCCTGTTGTTTCAAGGTCAAAAACGATAAATTCTTCATCGAAGCCAATGTCGCAGTTTCCGTAAAGCGCTCTGGCCGTGTCATCAACGAAATATGCTTCCATTCCGTAGATAACCTTGAAATCCTCCATTCCGTTTGCGGCAAGCATAGCGGTGGGGAAGCCCTGAGCGTTTCCGTGGTCAGTTATGGCAACAGCTTTGTGACCGAAGGATGCTGCCATAGAAACGATCTCCTTGGGGAGAGCAATAGCATCGTTGGCAGAGAGATTGGAATGCATATGCAATTCAACTCTCTTTTCAGGAGCATTGTCCTGACGGGTTATGCGCTTTATTTTTTTCAGAGATTTAAGGTGTATATTATATTCTCCCGATTTATCCTGACGAACAGGACCGATTGCCGCAACGGGAGTTCCGCTTTTCATGCTTTTAACAAAGCCTTCTGCGCTTTCTGCGGGCATTTGCATTTTAAGAAAAACAGAGCTGTCTTTATCGGTGATGCCGATAGTGATGCCCATATTATCGCTGCCTCTAAGCTCCTGAGCTGTAGCGTTAAAGATAATACCCAGGGCAACACAGCTTTTCATAGGATGATTGATAGAGCGCAGCGCAGTAGGTTCACTTGCATCAAAATCGTCATCTCCGTAAAGAAGGCTTCCGCCTTCAACATTAAAGGTCAGCTTTCCGGAGCGGATAACATTTTCCGAAATATGTTCAACAGTGTCATCTCCTTCAAAAAGAGAAACAACTCTTTCATATTCCGGCTTGTCTGCCTCAGCGGAAGCTTTTTGCGCTGCCATCTGAGCTTCATATGCAGCTCGCTGATTTGCAGCGTTTTCTTGATATTGACGAATGAACTCCGCCTGCTTTTCAAGATATTCCTGGCGATATTTTTCGTATTCGTCGCTTTGCTTTATTTCAACCTCATAGTCAAGTCCGAATTCGCTGCGGATAATGCCGCTTATTATATCTCCCGCTCTACCCATATCAAGAAGAGCAACTCCACCTTCAGAATAGTGGATAGAAATAGTTATAAGTCCGTCTCCAATGCTTGTTTGGCAATTGTCAAAAAAGCCGTTGGTAACAGCACCTATTCGCTTAGCCTCGGTGTAAACCGAGGGCATATAATCAGGAGTAAACAGCTCTGAGGGGTAGCGTGGGAGCAGCTTAACGCTGCTTAATCCATACACCTCAGCAATGGATTCTTCCAATGAATAAAGGGTTTTCTTAGGAATTATAAAGGGAATTGAAAATGCAACCTGATACATTTTCTTTTCCTTGTCTCCGGAAAGAACTGCATTTTCGGCATATGCAAAAATCTTTTCTGAAAATGCGTCAGCAGGAGTAAATCTGCTGAATATGGTTTTTAAGGTTCTTGTTGTTGCCATAGCGTTGTCCTTTCTGAAAGATAGTATGTATAGTAAGATTTATTCGCCTATTATTCTGTCAATTTCTGCAAGCAGAGCAGGGATAACATCGTTTTCTTCAACTCTGCGCACAGTTTCTCCGTGGCGGAAGAGCATAGCGCATCCGTCGCCTCCTGCGATGCCGAAGTCAGCCTCTCGTGCTTCTCCGGGGCCGTTTACAACGCAGCCCATAATAGCGCAGGTGATTTTTTTGCCCTTTGTATCAATTCCTTCAATTGCTTCACGGAATTGCTTTGAAAGGGAGATAAGGTCAATTTTTGTTCTGCCGCAGGTGGGGCAGGAGATGATGTCAATTCCGCCTTCTCTGAGACCGAGAGAGGAAAGAATTTCTTTTCCTGCAATAACCTCACGCTTGGGGTCAGCTGTGAGAGAAACTCTCAGAGTGTCACCAATGCCCTGCATAAGAGCGCTTCCGATACCGATAGAGTTTTTGATCAGACCTGAATATTCGTCGCCTGCTTCTGTAACGCCAAGGTGAATGGGATAGTCAGATTTTTCGCTGACAAGCTGGCAAGCCTTGATCATTCTGTCAATATGAGATGATTTGATAGAGATAACAACATCGGAGAATCCGAAACCCTCAAGCATATCAGCCTGAGTGAGAGCGCTTTCTGCAAGCGCTTCTGCTGTGGGACCGCCGTATTTCTGAAGCAGACCCTTTTCAAGGCTGCCTCCGTTAACACCGATTCGGATGGGAACACCTGCTGCTTTGCAGGCGCGCGCAACCTCTTCAACCTTCCAGGCTTCACCAATATTGCCGGGGTTGATTCTTATTTTATCTGCGCCTGCCTTAAGAGCGGCAAGAGCAATTTTATAGTCAAAATGAATATCAGCAACCATTGGAATGGTCACGCCTGATTTTTTAGCAAGAGTGAAAACCTCTGCTGCGGCTTCGTTGGGAGCAGCCGCACGGATAATATCGCATCCTGCCTTCTGTAATGAAAGCATCTGCTGTGCTGTTGCCTGCAGGTCTTCTGCAGGAGTGTTTGTCATAGACTGAACGGAAATGGGGGCGCCGCCACCGATGAAGATATTACCAACCTGAATTTTTTTAGTTAATTTTCTTTCCATCAGAGTATCCTTCCTTTTATTAAGCAAAAAGTCCTATAACGTCTTTAACACAAATGAACACCATGAAGAGCATAAGAACAACGATTCCTGCGAAATGAACATAGCCTTCAACCTCAGGCTTAAGGGGCTTGCGTCTAATAGCCTCGATAATGAGAAAAACAAGTCGTCCTCCATCAAGAGCAGGTAAGGGAAGAAGGTTCATAACGCCAAGGTTCATGCTTATAACAACCGCAAGATATATAAAGCTGTTTGAGCCTGTTTTAACGTCGGTGTCAATAGCATCTGTGAGCGCCTCCGTAACTCCAACGGGGCCTGAAACTGCTTCCATACTATATCTGCCTGAAACGAGATCAATGAGAGATTCCCAGATCATTGTAACAGTATAAGTGGAACGATAATAAGCGTGTTTGAGAAGTACGGGAAGATTGTAGTCCTCAGGGAAGATGCCATAAACCTTAAAGTCCATCATAGCGAAATTTGCGCCCTCTAAGGCTTCAACGGGGTATTGAACATCGCTGAGCACAACCTTTTCGCCGTTTCTTATAACAGTAAGGTCAATGGGTTTAACGCCTCTGCGCATAATCTGATAGGAGAGCTCATCGCCGATATGAACATTTGCTCCGTCAACCTTAACGACAGTGTCACCAACCTGAAGACCTGCTTCGTAAGAAACGCTTCCCTCGGTAACCTCGCCGATAGTTGTAGAAAGAAGGTATTCGCTGCTGAAAACCAGAATGGACATAACAAGAATACCAACAGTTATATTTACAAGAGCGCCTGCGGCAACGATTATGATTCTCTGCCACACAGGCTTTTTATTAAATGCATTGGGATCGTCAGATTCTTCATCCTCTCCCTCCATGCTGACAAAGCCGCCGATAGGGAGAAGGCGGAGAGAATATGCGATTCCGCTTTTCTTTGATTTTTTTGTGAAGAGCTTGGGGCCCATGCCGATTGCAAATTCTCTGACAGTAACCTTGAAAAGTCTGGCAAAGAAGAAGTGTCCACCCTCATGGATAAAGATAAGCAATCCGAAAATGAAGATGGCGAGGAAAACATAAAGGATCTTTATCATATATTTGCCTTTCCTTAGGATAATATAGCATTAGGGGAGAATAATTCTCCCCATGCTGTTAGTGTATATACTGATTTATAATTTCGTTTGTGATGATTCGGGCTTCATTTTCAGCTCTGTAGATAGGCTCTTCGCTGTCCGCCTCATAAACAGGGCATTTTTTCATAGCCTCAATAACAACTCTGGCTATATCGCCAAAGCTGATCTTTTCGTGAAGAAAAGCATCAACAGCCTCTTCATCTGCTGCGATAAGTGAAGCAGGAGCTGTTCCTCCGCGTCTCCATGTTTCTCTGGCAAGGTTAAGGAGAGGGAATGCTTCATTATCGGGCTCGTGGAATGTGAGAGTTCCAACCTTAGCAAAATCAAGAGGAGGGCTTCCTGCAGGAGCACGATCGGGATATGTGAGCGCAAAGCGAACGCAGTCTCTCATATCTGGATAGGAAAGCTGTGCTATAACTGATGTGTCAATATATTCAACCATTGAGTGAATTATACTCTGGCGATGAACGAGAACCTCAACCTTATCAGCATCAACTCCGAAAAGTCGGCATGCTTCGATCAGCTCAAAGCCCTTATTCATAAGAGTGGCGCAGTCAATAGTTATTTTGGGTCCCATTTTCCAAGTGGGGTGTGCAAGAGCCATCTGTGGAGTAACTGTATCAAGCTGATCGCTGCTCCAGCCAAAGAAGGGACCGCCTGACGCTGTCAGCAAAATTCTGCGAACTCTGCTTGAATCAGCCTGGCGTGAGGGGTGAGCTGCGCCCTGAGCGCAGAGACACTGAAAAATAGCGCTGTGCTCGCTGTCAACGGGAATAAGCTCTCCGCCTGATTTTTCAAGGCGATCAAAAATAAGGTGGCCTGCGGCAATAAGAGCTTCTTTATTTGCCATAGCTATTCTTGCGCCTGTTTCAGCAGATGCAAGAGCCGCAGGGAGACCTGCCATTCCTGAAATGGAATGAACTATAAGCTTTGCTTTGCAATCATAGATTGCGCGGCAGATAGCATCCTTACCGCTGTAAATTTTAATATCTGTATCAGCGAGAGCCGAGCGAAGCTTTTCTCCGCAAGCTTCGTCTGAAGTGGCAACTATTTCGGGCTTGCAAAGCTTTGCCTGCTCAAGCAGCTTTTCAAAGCTTTTTCCTGCGGCAAGCATAGTGATATTTGCGCCTAATTCTGTAAGGGCGTCTATTGCCTGAGTTCCAACAGAGCCTGTGGAACCGAGGATAGCGCATTTAATATTAGTATAGTCCATAATTCACAATTAAAACAGCTTATTATAAGCTTCAAAGAAGATGAGCAGCAAAGGTGCTGTAGCGATAATGGAGTCAAAGCGGTCCAGAACTCCTCCGTGGCCGGGGAAGATGAAGCCATAGTCCTTGATTCCGTATTTGCGTTTGATAAGTGAGAAAATAAGGTCGCCGATCTGAGAAACTGTTGCAAGAATAAGGCCAAGGAATGCAAATGCCCACACAGGAGGAACATCGCTCAGGAAATTAGCCTTAATAACATATCCGTAAACAGCACAGCCGATAATACAGAATGCTGTTCCGCCGATGCTTCCCTCAATAGTTTTCTTTGGGCTAACGTCGGGAATAAGCTTATGCTTACCGAAGAAATATCCTGTGAAGTAAGCGAATGTATCAGTAAACCAGGGGCCTACGAAAGCAAGAAGGAAAACATACTTGCCGATTTCAAGATCACGAAGAAGAACAAGGCTCATAAAGCCAGTCACAACAAATGCGCATGTGGTGAATGCGATGCAGGATTTTTCAAATGGAATAGCGCCGTGGGAGAAAACAGAGCATCCAAGCACAACAAGCAGCATCATAAACAATGTGCCTGCATAGATCGTGATGAACAAGGAATGAGATTCAATTGTGCAGGCAAGCACAGTTGTTGCGAGAGCGAGAGCGTACATACAAGATGAGATGATAAGATTTTTTCTTGCGCCGATGCATCCAAGCATTTCGTTTATTCCCATAACGGAGAAAAATCCAAGAACTATGGGGAAAACCAAGGTGTCGGAAAAGATAAACAGAAGCGCAATAAGGCATCCGATTGCTGCGCCGGTTATAACTCTTTTAAGCATAATAGTATTACCTCATTTAAGTATTGTTAAAAGTCAGATCCCACCGAAGCGTCTTTTGCGCTTGGAAAATTCAACGATGGCGCGTCTCAGATCCATATCGTTCATATCAGGCCAGAGAGTGTCGCAGAAATAGAGCTCGGAATAAGCTGATTGCCACATAAGGAAGTTGGAGAGACGATATTCGCCGCCGCTGCGGACGATTAGATCGGGATCGGGGCTATGAGCTGTAAAGAGCTTTGCGGAAATATCATCCTCAGTCAGCTCGGTTTTGCCTTCTGCTATAAGACGATTTGCAGCGCGCACTATTTCATCTCTTCCGCCATAGTTGAGAGCAATGTTTACAACATAGGGATTATCCTTTGTGAAATCCTCAAGGTATTCACATTTTGCCTTAAGATCTTCGCCAAGGCGTTCCTTATCTCCGAGAACGTGATATTGAGATCTGTTTTCAGCGTCTTCCTTTTCAGCCTCTGAGATATATTTATCAAGCAGACGCATTATTTCGTTCACTTCGTTTTTAGGTCTTGCCCAGTTTTCTGTGGAGAAGGCATATATAGTGATGGTGCCGATGCCGTATTCCTTGCATTTGTTAGCAATGCGGCGGAATGCTTCAACGCCTACCTTGTGTCCTGCTTCTCTGGGCAGGCCTCTGTTCTGAGCCCAGCGGCCGTTGCCGTCCATAATAAAAGCGATGTGCTGCAGCTTAGCATCGCTGACAACCTTTTTCATATCAAGAGAGGAAAGGTCAATTTCTTTGTTTTTCTTTTTGAAAATCATTTGCCCGAGTCCTTTCGTATGTGTTGTAACTATTATCTATTATTTGCCATATATGCCAATATATGATAGATAGCAAATAATAAACAACAGTTTGCCTTGACTATGGTGCGCATAGTCAAGGCAAATGCTTAGAGAGTGTTTTCGTCTTTAGGATCAAACTTCCATGATCTCTGCGTTCTTCTTGGATGTAACAGCGTCGATCTCCTTAGTGTACTTATCTGTGAGATCCTGGATGAGCTTTTCGGAAGCCTTGAGCTCGTCTTCTGTCATTTCGCCATTCTTCTTCATAGCCTTAGCTGCATCAACTGCATCACGGCGGATGTTACGAACGTGAACCTTTGCATCCTCGCCCATCTTTGCTGTCTGCTTTGTGAGCTCACGACGGCGCTCTTCTGTGGGCTGGGGGAATGTGAGGCGGATAACCTTACCGTCAGACATAGGTGTGATACCGATATCGGAAGCGAGGATCTCCTTTTCGATTGTCTTAACAGTTGTCATATCCCAGGGTGTGATAGTAACTGTGCGTGCGTCAGCAACCTTAACTTCAGCCATCTGGTTGATAGCTGTGGGTGTGCCGTAGTATTCAACCATAATTCCGTTAAGAACTGCAGGGTTTGCTCTGCCTGCACGGATTGTATCCAACTGATCCTGGTAAACGGAAATGGACTTCTTCATTTTTTCTTCAAAGGGTTTGCAATCGATTTTCATATTAAAATTCTCCTGAAAGATAAATTATTTACAGTTTACTTTTGTTCCGATCTTTTCTCCACGGATAACTCTGCCGATGTTTTCAGCCTTGTCAAGTCCGAAGCAGTAAAGAGGGAGACCATTATCCATAGCAAGACTAGCCGCAGTGATGTCAATTGCGCCCAGCTTATTTTCAAGGATATATTCGTATGTTGTTTCTTCAAGACGAACAGCGTTGGGATCCTTTCTGGGATCTGCTGTGTAGATAGCGTCGATATTCTTAGCCATCATAATAACGTCAGCTTCAATTTCTGCCGCACGAAGAACAGCAGTTGTATCAGTTGAGAAGAAGGGACTGCCTGTGCCGCCGCCGAAAATAACAACCTTGCCGCTTTCAAGGGCACGAATAGCGTCACGCTTTGTGAAATGCTCAGCAAAGGCATTCATTTCAGCCGCTGTCATAACAACAGCCTCGCAGCCTTCTGCTGCAAAAGCATCCTGAATTGCAAGAGCGTTGATAACAGTTGCAAGCATGCCCATCTGGTCTGCACGAACTCTATCCATATCAACAAAGCCCTGTCTGCCACGCCAGATATTACCTGCTCCAACAACGATAGCAATCTGAGCGCCTTCCTCAACTGCGCCGCGAACGATCTTTCCGATCTCACGTATGTAGTCGTAATTAATAATTCCGTTTTCTCCTGCAAGCGCTTCGCCGGAGAGCTTGAGAAGAACTCTTTTGTAAGAAATACTCATATGGTAATAACCGCCTTATAATGTTAGTACGGTATATAACTCTTAAACAGAGTATACCTAATATATTTTACTCTAAAATAACGAATTTGTAAAGAGTTTTTGTTGAGAGTTTTTATTGAGTATGATCTTTTTTTGGAAAAGTCAAAAAAATATTGCAATTAAAGATATGCTGTGGTATAATGCTATGGTAACAAGCCTCGGGGTAAGGTCATACAAGCCGGGAGAGTAGCGGGCTCCTGAACCCGAAATCCGCTATATGCGGGGGTTATGTCCTGATTTGAGGTGTAGTGGAGAGAAGGTCTGTATCGTTTTTCCTGTGTTGAAAGGCGGGTTTCAGCGCAATTGGCGGCTGTGAACCATGTCAGGTGGGGAACCAAGCAGCATTAAGCAGTTTAGCTGATGTGCCGTTGAGGTGCCTGTCTGAGCAGGAAAACCGATGTCGCTCTCAAAGCTATGCCGATTTTCAGGCGTATGGCCTTTCCCGGAGGCTTGTTCTATTTTGCAAGCAACAGAAAGGAGCGAGTTATATGCATCAGGCGTTGTATCGTAAATACAGACCTCAGGTTTTTGAGGATGTTTGCGGACAGGCACATATCACAGATGTTTTGCGTTTTCAGGCTGAGAAGGAGCGTGTTTCACATGCATATCTTTTCTGCGGCTCAAGAGGAACGGGTAAAACCACCTGCGCAAAGATTCTTGCTAAAGCGGTCAACTGTGAAAATCTGCAAAATGGCAGTCCTTGTTGCAAATGCTCATCCTGCAGAGATATAGATTCGGGAATTGCAACCGATGTTATTGAAATGGACGCAGCTTCAAACAATGGCGTTGGAGACATCCGTCGTCTTTGCGAAGAGGTTGTGTACACACCTTCTATGCTTAAAAAGAAGGTTTATATAATCGACGAGGTTCATATGCTTTCAACAGAAGCATTCAATGCTCTTTTGAAAACAATAGAGGAGCCTCCGTCGCATATAGTTTTTGTTCTTGCAACAACAGAGCTTCATAAAATTCCTGCAACTATCGTTTCAAGATGTCAGAGATTTGATTTCAGACGAATTGATATGAATGTTATTGCAGGCCGCCTTATGTATGTGGCGGAAAAAGAGGAAATGAAGCTGACTCTTGAAGCGGCTCAGCTTATTGCCCGTCAGGCGCAGGGCGGTATGCGTGATGCTCTTGGTCTGCTTGAGCTTTGCGGCGCAGGCGGAGCTGATGTAACTGCGGAGAGAGTTAAAGGCGTGCTCGGTCTTAGCGGATATGAAACAGTTGCTTCTGTTATGACAGCTGTTCGTGAGGGCAGAATGAGCGATCTTTTTGAAGCAGTTGCATCTGTAACATCATCTTCAAAGGATATTGCTGTTTTCTGGCAGGAGCTTATCTCCTTCGTTCGTGATATGCTTGTTTGTAAATATTCCGATGATTCGGCGGCTTATCTTGATCTCACAGCGGCTGAAAACCAGATGCTTTCTGAGATAGCATCTAAGTTTAAGCTGGCAGAGCTTATATATTGTTGCAAGGTGCTTGATGAGGGCAGTGCTTCAATGGTGAGAACTCCTCAGAATAAAAGACTGACAGCGGAAATGTGTTTGCTTCGTATGTGCCGACCTGAGCTTGATCAGTCAAATGAGGCGCTTTCTGCCAGAATTGCTAAGCTTGAAGATAAAATTGCCTTGCTTTCAATTGGCAAGCTTCCCGAGGGTGAAGTTCCTGCGGAGAGCGAAACGCCGAAGAAAGCTCCTGAGCCTAAGGTTGAGAAGGTGGTTGTCAATGATAAGCCACAGCCTGAGGCTAAAGCTGCAGTAAAAACAAAATGGGAGCTTGTTCGTGATGCAAGCGAGGCTATCAACCGTCTTGAAGCTGTCAATCCCGGATTAACACAGTTTCTTCGCGAGGCGGCAATATATGCTAATGCGGACGGAAAGAAGCTGGCTATATATTCAAGCGGCTTTGGACCTGTTATTCTAGGCTCACCTGATGCCAAAAAGCAGATTGCCGAAGCATTTGCCATTGCAAAGATAACTGACGGAATGGCAGAAATTTTTGTTGAAAAAAAAGAAAAAGCTCAGAGCGTGGAAACAGCATCCGATGAACTGGGCGAATTGTTATGATAAATAAAAAGGAGAATTTATTATGAAAGCAAGACTTCCTCAGGGACGTGGCGGCGGACCTACAAATATGCAGGGAATTATGAAGCAGGCTCAGAAGATGCAGGAGGATATGGCAACTCTTCAGGAAGAGCTTGATGCAAGAGTATATGACATCAGCGCAGGCGGCGGCGCCGTTAAGGTTAAGATCAACGGCAAGCTTGAGGTTCAGAACATTGAGATTGATCCCGATGTTGTTGATCCCGATGATGTTGAAACACTTCAGGATATTCTCGTTGCAGGTGTAAACGAGGCTATCAAAACTGTAAATGATACTAACAGTGAGGAAATGGGCAAGGTAACAGGCGCTCTCAATATGGGCGGCTTCGGAATGCCCGGATTGTTCTGATATGGCAGAATATCCCGAGGTGCTTGAAAGGCTTTGCGATAAATTCAGAAGTCTTGAGGGCATCGGCAAAAAAACTGCTATGCGATTGGCGCTTTCAGTTGTTGATATGGATAAGGAGTCGGTGTGCGAGTTTGCAGATGCGCTTCTTTCTGTAAAGAATGAGCTTCAGTTCTGTTCCTGCTGTCAGAATATTTCAACAGGTGAGATTTGCGATATATGCGCATCAAGTGATCGTGATCGCAGCGTTATCTGCGTTGTTGAGGACTATCGTGCGGCAATGGCTGTTGAAAAGGTGAGAGAGTTTAAGGGCATGTATCATGTTCTTCATGGAGTTATCTCTCCTATGAAAGGTATCGGTCCTGATAAGCTGAAAATAAAGGAGCTTCTTGCACGTCTTGATGGCGAGGTCAAGGAGGTTATTCTTGCAACCAATCCTACGCCTGAGGGCGAAACAACAGCAATGTATCTTGCTCGCCTTCTTGCTCCCCTTGGAATAAAAACAAGCAGAATTGCTAACGGAATGCCCGTTGGCGGCGACCTTGACTATGCCGATGAGCTTACACTTCGCCGTGCTCTTGAAGGCAGATATAATATGAAATGAAAATATATCCGCTGAAATTAGAAGCATATAAAAAAGGCGTTGTATGGGGAGGCACAACTCTCAGAGAAAAGTATGGCAAGGATTTTGACGGGGATAACCTTGGTGAAACATGGGAATTATCCGTCAGAGAAAAGGAAAACTCTGTTATTGTAAACGGAGAATGCTCGGGGATGAGCCTGAAGGAATACCTTGGCTTTCCCGAAGGATTTCCCCTCCTTGTAAAGCTGCTTGATGCAAAAGAAGCCCTCTCCGTGCAGGTCCATCCTCATAAGCACGAAATGTGGTATATTGTTGAAGCAGACGAGGGAGCGCAGATAGTATACGGTGTTGATAAAATATTCAATCGTGAAATGGTTGCCCGAGAGGTGCGATGCGGCACACTTGAAAAAATGCTCAGATGTGTTAAGGTGAAGGCGGGCGATTCGTTTTTTATCCCCGACGGACTTGTTCATTCAATAGGTAAAGGAATCGTTATTGCCGAAATCCAGGAAAATGACGACACGACCTATCGCCTTTATGACTATAATCGTCGTCAGGCCGACGGAAAGTTCAGAGAGCTTCATATTGAAGAGTCTATTGAAACTATATGTCCCTGGCAAGATGAGGATATAGAAAAGAGAAGATATTCTCTCGGTAAAAAGGGTGGAAATAATCTTGCAAACTGTCCCTATTTCTCAGCTGACAAATTTGATATAAAAGGCAAAAAGCGCTTTAAAAACGAAAGCTGGTGTCACATTCTCTGCCTTGACGGAGAGGGATATATCAGCGGCGAGCCTGTGAAAAAGGGAGATAGCTATTTTATTCCCGAGGGCATAGCGGATTTCGTTATAAGCTCCTTGACAGGAGTGACGGTTATCATTTCAACAGTACCAAATGAATAAGCATAGAGCATCTGCGCAGGCAGGTGCTTTTGTTTTTTGTTGATTTATATGTTTAAAATGTTGGTTGACATTACAACTTTAATGTGATAAACTATATATTAGTTTTTTACTATTGGAGGACAACGAAATGGCAAAGATTCAGATGAAAACTCCCCTCGTTGAGATGGACGGAGACGAAATGACCAGAATCATCTGGCAGATGATTAAAGATATACTTATCAACCCCTATGTAGACCTTAAGAGTGAATACTATGACCTTGGTCTCCCCTACAGAAACGAAACAAACGACCAGGTTACAATCGACGCAGCTGAGGCTACAAAGAAGTATGGCGTTGCAGTTAAGTGCGCAACAATCACACCTAACGCAGCTCGTATGCCCGAATACAATCTTAAGGAAATGTGGAAGAGCCCCAACGGCACAATCCGTGCTATTCTTGACGGCACAGTATTCCGTGCTCCCATTATCGTAAAGGGCATCACTCCTTATATCCCCACATGGACAAAGCCCATCACAATCGCACGTCATGCATATGGTGACGTTTATAAGAACACAGAAATGCAGGTTCCTGCAAACTCCAAGTGCGAGATCGTTTGCACAGATGCTGAGGGCAACGAAACAAGACAGACAATTCACAACTTTGATGGCGCAGGCGTTATTCAGGGTATGCACAACACAGATAAGTCCATTTCCAGCTTTGCTCGCAGTTGCTTCAACTATGCGCTTGATACAAAGCAGGACATCTGGTTTGCAACAAAGGATACTATCTCTAAGAAGTACGACCACCGTTTCAAGGATATTTTTGCTGAAATTTATGAAGCAGAGTATAAGGAAAAGTTTGAGGCTGCAGGTATTGAATATTTCTATACTCTTATTGACGATGCAGTTGCTCGTGTTGTAAGAAGCGAAGGCGGATATATCTGGGCTTGCAAGAACTACGACGGCGACGTTATGAGTGATATGGTTGCAACAGCTTACGGAAGCCTTGCAATGATGACAAGCGTTCTCGTTTCTCCCGATGGAGTTTATGAATATGAGGCTGCTCACGGAACAGTTCAGCGTCATTACTATAAGCATCTCAAAGGTGAAAAAACATCCACAAACAGTGTTGCAACACTCTTTGCATGGACAGGCGCTCTCAGAAAGCGTGGCGAGCTTGACGAAACTCCCGAGCTTTGCGAGTTTGCTGACAGACTTGAGGCTGCAACAATCAGAACAATTGAGGAAGGCGTTATGACAGGCGACCTCTATCTTCTTTCCAATCTTGAAAACAAGAAGAAGGTTGATACAGAGGAATTCCTTCACGAAATCGCTGCAAGACTTTAATAACGGATTATTTATAAGGGAGTGCTTTTAGTAAAAGCACCCCCTTTAACCCCCGAAACCATATAACCGACAAAATATAGTTTATCAAACCTTCCCGTTTGCGACTTGCGTCGCAGGGAAAAGAATAGGGTATGCATATGGATGAATGTCATCAATCTGCATACCCCTATTCTTTTCTTTCCCCAATCAACTTGCAAGCAAGTTAATTGGGCGGGAAGGTGCGTTCTCAGCTAAACCAACTTTCAACAGCGGCGTTAGGTTCTCTGAGGGGGTGTGGGGGAACGCTCTGCGAAAGAGAGTTCCCCCATAATTATTCTCACATCATTCCATAAACCGCAGAGCTACCAAGCAGGTTTTCAATTCGCAGCAGTCGGTTATATTTAGCTGTACGTTCCGCTCTGCAGGGTGCGCCGAATTTAACAAAGGGTGCGTTCATCGCAACAGCAAGATCGGCAACTGCAGTATCCTCTGTTTCACCCGAGCGGTGCGAAACAATGGTTTTATATCCTTTTTCTGCGGCAAGGTTCATAACCTTCATTGTTTCTGTAAGAGTTCCGATCTGATTGGGCTTTATGAGAATAGCATTGGCAATTCCTTCGGAGATACCTTTATAAAGCCTTTTTTCATTTGTAACAAACAAGTCATCGCCCACAAGCATAACCCTGTCTCCCAACTTTTCCGTTATAAGCCTCCATCCGTCAAAGTCGTCCTCTGCAAGAGGATCTTCTATTGAAACTATGGGATAACGTGAAATGAGAAAATCCCATCGTTCAATCAGAGCTTCTTTTGAAAGAGTTTCATGGCTTTTTGGTAAGGTGTATTTGCCATTTTCAAACCATTCGGTTGCCGCAACGTCCAGCGCTATTTTAACCTGATCTGTAGTATATCCAGCTTCCATAATAGCCTGAACAAGATAATCAAGGATTTCAAGCTCGCTGTCACAATCGGGAGCAAATCCACCCTCGTCGCCAACAGTAGTGCTTTTGTGATCAGCTTTCAGTATTCTGCCCAATGTGTGATATATTTCGCTTCCGGCTCTCAGCGCTTCACGAAATGTTGGAAATCCTATGGGCATGATCATAAATTCCTGAATATCTGCGTTGTTTGATGCGTGGGCGCCTCCGTTAAGAATGTTCATCATAGGAACAGGGAGCCTATGGGCATTTATTCCTCCTATATATTTATATAGGGGTTGGTTTGAAGAAAGAGCGCCAACTCTTGCGGCTGCAAGTGAAAGGGCAAGGGTAGCGTTGGCGCCAAGTTTTTCTTTATTTTCAGTTCCGTCAAGAGTGATCAGTCGCAAATCAAAGCAGCTTTGGTTAAGGCTTGTTCCCTCAAGCTTTGGAGCTATGGTGTTTATTGCTTCAACAGCTGAAAGAACACCTTTGCCCAAATATCTAAAATTGTCGCCATCTCTTTTTTCGCAAGCCTCGTGGCTTCCTGTTGAGGCACCTGAGGGAACTGAAGCATAAGCTCCGTTTCCATCGTCTGCGGTGATCGTGGCGCAAACTGTCGGCCATCCTCGTGAATCAAGAATTTCATCGGCTGTAATGCTTTTTATTTTAGGTTGAACTGACATAAGTGTATCTCCTTTCCGTTTTGGTTATTTTTAACGTAATTGCAAGAAATTATTCTATATAAGTAAATTGTAAATTTTGTGTGAACACGTGTGTTTGCCTATTGCAATGACAAATAAATTATGGTAGAATGACCGATGCATGCGAAAGCGTGACATTAAATAAAACACACATACGATCAGGCGGGACGCCGGTGCCAAAAGGCTGCGATTCCCGGAAACGTATGGTGGAAAAAACCGAAGGAGGACATTAAAATGTCTGTTGTTTCTATTAAGCAGCTCCTTGAAGCTGGTGTACATTTCGGTCACCACACAAGACGCTGGAACCCTAAGATGGCTGAATACATCTTCACAGAGCGTAACGGCCTCTACATCATCGACCTTCAGAAGACAATCAAGAAGTTCGAAGAAGCTTATATGTTCATTCGCGAGATCTCCGAGCAGGGCGGCAACGTTCTCTTTGTTGGTACAAAGAAGCAGGCTTCCGATGCGATCCGTGAAGAAGCTGAGCGTTGCGGTCAGTACTACGTAAACGTACGTTGGCTCGGCGGTATGCTCACAAACTACAAGACAATCAAGACAAGCATCGCAAGACTTAACAGCCTTGAAAAGATGCAGGCTGACGGCACATTCGATATGCTTCCCAAGAAGGAAGTTGCTGCTCTCCAGAAGGAAATGATGACACTCGAGCGTAACCTCGGTGGTATCAAGAACATGGGTGGCCTTCCCGACTGTATCTTCATCGTAGATACACGCAAGGAGCACAACGCAGTTCTCGAAGCTAAGAGACTCGGTATCCCCGTAGTTGCAATCGTTGACACAAACTGCGATCCCGACGACGCAGATTATGTAATTCCCGGTAACGACGACGCTATCCGCGCTATCCGTCTTATCGCATCCGTTCTTGCTGACGCAGTTATCGAAGGCAGACAGGGCGAGCAGATGACAGAGGAAGCTGGCGAAGCTGAAGAGGCTCCCGCAGCAGACGCTGAGTAATTATATAAAAAATCAACGAAAAATTTTAGGAGGATATAAAAATGGCAGCTATTACAGCTAAGATGGTATCCGACCTTCGCGCTAAGACAGGCGTAGGTATGATGGATTGCAAGAAGGCTCTCAATGAGGCAAACGGTGACTTCGAAGAGGCAGTAAAGATCCTTCGTGAGAAGGGCCTTTCCGTAGCAGCAAAGAAGGCAGGCAGAGTTGCAGCTGAGGGCGTAGTAGATATTATGGTTGAAGGCAACACAGCAGTTATGATCGAGGTTAACTCCGAGACAGACTTCGTTGCTAAGAACGAAACATTCAAGGAATTTGTTCGTGGTCTTGAGAAGACACTTCTCGCTGCAAGACCTGAAACAGTTGAAGCTTTCCTCGCTGAGAAGTTCGACGACAACTTCACAGTTGAAGCTAAGCTCAAGGACATGATCTTCACAATCGGTGAAAACATGAACATTCGTCGTTTCGTTATCGTTGACGGTGTTGTATCCACATATATCCACGGTAATGGCGGCACAGGTGTTATCGTTAAGTTTGTAGCTGACGAAGCAGCTGTTAACAACGCTGGCTTTGCTGAATTTGCAAAGAACATCGCTCTCCAGATCGCAGCTGGTAACCCCCCTGCATACATCTCCAGAGATCAGGTTCCTGCAAGCGCAGTTGAAGAAGAAAAGGCAATCCTCATCGCTCAGATCAAGAACGATGAAAAGAACGCTAACAAGCCCGACGCTATCATCGAAAAGATGGTAACAGGTAAGATCGGCAAGTTCTACGAAAGAGTTTGTCTCGTTGAGCAGGCTTACGTTAAGGACGACGATATGAAGGTTGGCGAATACGTAGCTAAGTGCGCTAAGGAATTCGGCGGCGAAATCGCAATCGATAGCTTCTATCTCTACGAAAAGGGCGAAGGCCTTGAAAAGAGAGAAGATAACTTCGGCGATGAAATCGCAGAGCTTCTCAAGTAATTGAATATCTGAATTCGATTAAAAAAGGAACTGCTTTTGCAGTTTCTTTTTGATTTATCGGAAATATTAATTATATAAGTCTTCGGGATTGGTGAAGAAGTCACCTACGTCATTTTCTTCAATTGCGTTTACAATCTTTTCCCAGCTGACCAGATTTGTGTAACCGGCATAGAATGAAGGAGTGTTTTTATATACAAAGGGGAATACTTCTTCGTAGTAGCTGATAAGAACAGGGCCAACATTCATTTTGTTGAATTCGGCAGCATATGATTGATCTTCAATTTCGATATTAGCTGTTGCTTTTTCAAAAATAATTGAGCAAAGAATAAAAAGAAGGGCAAGGATGATGCCGATAAATATTTTAAGATACAATTTGGGGATAATTGCTATTGTACAAACGAAAACAACTATTCCCATAGCGATGCCAAGAGGGTAGTCTAGTGTGGGGGAAAATCTTAATCCTGCGATGTTTAGAATAAGAGTTGCTGTGCTTATACAAAATCCTATTATGCCTGTTATCAGGATTTTAGAATTTTTAAGAAGCTTACCTATGATCAGCAGTGCTAAAAATAAACAGAAAAATATAAGCATATCGGTATCCTCAAAATGTATGCAGCTTGTTATATATTTATTATATTTAGAGCATATCAATATGTCAATACGGGCAAACAAATAAAAAAGACACGCTGAAGCGTGTTATAAAGAACGGACAAGCTCACGCTTGTGGCAAAAATGCATTTTTGCCTGTCACGGTCGTTAATGACCAGAAGCCTCGTGGTCAGATTAGCGCTACGGGCTAAAAATGCTCCATCGGAGCATTTTAGTCGCGCCTACGGCATGCGACCGCCCTTTCGATTCCCGTCAATACGGGCAAACAAATAAAAAAGACACGCTGAAGCGTGTTATAAAGAACGGACAAGCTCACGCTTGTTGCAAAAATGCATTTTTGCCTGTCACGGTCGTTAATGACCAGAAGCCT
>JAZQUP010000036.1:0-20492 GCA_045631345.1 Candidatus Avispirillum sp. | reverse complement strand
TCTAGCGTGACAGGCTAGCGCTCTAACCAACTGAGCTACCGGGCCGTATGGTGGAAACAATAGGGCTCGAACCTATGACCCTCTGCTTGTAAGGCAGATGCTCTCCCAACTGAGCTATGCTTCCATTTTGTTTGCCGTGTTTCTCACGCGGCTTTGTCATTATAGCAAACCATATTTCATTTGTCAACACCTTTTTTGAATTTTTTAAAAAAATATTTTTTGGCCTTTTTTTTAGTTGGTTTTCGCTTTTAAATAAAGCTATATTATCATATTCACTCCGGCTATGATTACAACAACTGCAAAAACCAGTCGCAATATTTTAGTGTTAAGCTTTTCTGTGAGGATGGCTCCAAAAAGTCCTCCTGCAACTGCAGGCAGAGCGAATCTACCAACAAGCTCTCCGCTTGCGGCGTCTTTTGAAATATATATGGCTGTGCTTACAAGAGACAAGGGAAGCACACACGCAACAACTGTTGCAAAATTATCTCTTGCAGCTTCTTCGCTTTTGTCGGAATTAAGCGCTGCAACAGCAAACATCAGCACAACTCCTGAGCCTGCTCCCAAAAATCCGTTTAAAAAGCCTGCGGCAATTCCTGAGAGAATAGCCAGAAGAAGCTTTCTCTTTGCCTTTTTTTCGATTTTGATATGCATGATTTGCGTCCTTTATTCAAAGAATTTCCTACAATCCTTGTATTTATCAAATTTTTGTGGTATTATAATATGAAGTAGTTTTATTATTCCACTGATATTTTGCCTTATACGGCTTGACATAAAAAGAAAGGTGCGGTTTTTCAATGCCGAACAAAACAACCAAGAAAAAAACAAAAGCAACATCCCCTAAAAAAGCGCAGGCGAAAAAAACTCAGACAAAGAAAACTTCTGCGGCAAGCTCTGCTAAAGCTGAGCAGATAAGACTTCAGGAGAGAAAGGCTGAGCGCCAGAGCTTTTTTGTAACACAGGTCCTTCCTTACATATTGATCGTAGCAGCTATTTTTCTTGTAGTGTGCTATTTCACAGGAGGAGGAGATGATCCCGGTGTTGTTAATGGATTTATTTATAACACTCTGACAGGTCTTTTTGCAGGCGCTGCATTTATCCTGCCCGTGTTTTTGCTTGTTTCAGCAATAATGAGCCTTACAGACAAAACTGATGCAAGCAGCACAATGAGATATACCTTTGCGGGAATCTCAATGCTGTTATTATCAGCGCTGCTTCAGCTTATCACTCCTGCAGGCGTGTTTTCCCCCGTGGTTTTGTTCAAAAACGGAACAGAGCTTTCAGGTGGCGGCGTTATAGGCGGACTTATAGGTGAATTGTTTCTCGTTTGCTTTAAGGAGGCAGGCTCTTATGTGCTTGTTATAGCGTTCCTCATTCTTTCTGTTTTACTTATGATCGGTCTCACTCCCAAGTATATTTACGTTTATATTGCTTACACAATAAAAACAAAGAGAGAAGAAGCGGCTCAGAGAAAAGCAGAGGAAATGCTCAGCGAGCCCATTCATTTCAGAGATCCTGATGCAATTGCTGAAGCTTATGAAGCAAGACAGGCAGAAAAGGCAAAAGCAAAGGCGGAAAAGCCCGAGCCCGAGCAGAAGAGAAGAAAGCCTAAGTTTGACACAGATGTTCCTGTTGAAATAGATATTCCCGAGGAGGTGCTTCCTCCTGAAGATAACGAGCCTCCTGTTGAAAGCGTTCCTGTTGATATGGACACAGCTATTTTCAATGAGGTTCTTGAAAGAACAAGAAGCAAGAAATCTGCTGAGGAGATCGAGGCTGAAAAGGCATTCTTTGAGGGAGCCGCAAAGCCTGCTGAGGCAGAAATGGTTATTCCCGAGATCAAGACTGAAGAGATCAAGCCTGAGGGCAGTGCTGTTTCTGCAGATTCAGCGGCTATTCTTGATCAGCTTGCCGATGCATATCTTGGTCGTGGAAACGGAGAGGCAGAAAGCCTTAGCGTTGAACGAAGCGATGAGGGCGAGATCACAAGCGTTGAGCAGGTTGCAATAGAAATTCCCAAGCCTGAATATAAATTTCCTCCTATTGACCTTCTATCAGAGGATAAAGGCTCAAAGGCAGGAGATATCAGAGGCGAGCTTCACGATAATGCGGCAAAGCTTGTTCGTGTTCTCGGCAGCTTTAATGTTAAAACAAAGATAGTGGGAGTTTCCCGTGGACCCACGATCACAAGATATGAGCTTCTTCCCGAGGCAGGCACAAGAGTGCGTTCCATCGCAAACCTTGTGGACGATATTGCTCTTAACCTTGCAACAACAGGTGTTCGTATAGAAGCTCCCATCCCCGGCAAGGCAGCAGTTGGTATTGAGGTTCCCAACAAAGTTGCAGAAACAGTTTATCTCCGTTCACTTATTGAAACAAAGGAGTTCAGCGAAAGCGCAAGTAAGATCTCCACAGCCCTTGGTAAAAACGTTGGCGGCGAGCCTGTGTTTATGGACATTAAAAAAATGCCCCACCTTCTTATTGCAGGTGCAACAGGTATGGGTAAATCAGTTTGTATCAACTGCTTGCTTGTTTCTATGCTTTATAAGGCTTCTCCCGACGAAGTAAAGCTGATGCTTATTGACCCTAAAAAAGTTGAGTTTAATATATATAACGGACTTCCTCATCTGCTTGTTCCCGTTGTGAGCGATCCTAAAAAGGCTGCAGGCTCACTTAACTGGGCTGTTAATGAAATGGAACGCCGTTTTGGTCTTATTGAGGCTGTTGGCGTTAGAGATATTGCTTCTTATAACGAGATCACAAAGAACGATCCCGATTATGAATATATGCCCCAGATAGTTATCGTTATCGACGAGCTTGCCGATCTTATGTCAACTGCTCCCGATGATGTTGAAACATCTATTGCGCGCCTTGCAGCTAAGGCGAGAGCTGCAGGTATGCACCTTATTATAGGTACACAGCGTCCCTCAGTTGACGTTATCACAGGCGTTATCAAGGCAAATATTCCTTCACGAATTGCATGCACAGTTGCTTCTCAGGTAGACTCCAGAACTATTATTGACCGCAGCGGCGCTGAAAATCTTATTGGCCGAGGCGATATGCTCTATAGCCCTGTTGGCTCCTCCAAGCCTATGCGAGTTCAGGGTGCGTTTGTTTCCGATAAGGAGGTAGACGAGGTGGTTTCCTTTATCAAGTCTCATAACGTAGCAGACGGAAATGCTAAAGGAGACGAAATTATGAAGGAAATTGAAGCGGCAGCTGCTATGTGCGGAGCGAAGAAGGGCTCAGGCGCAGCAGTTGAAGGCGGCGGAGACGGAGATGGCGATCCTCTTGTTCGTCAGGCTCTTGACGTTGCTTTTGAAAGCGGAAAGATCTCAACATCACTTCTTCAGCGCCGTCTTTCTATTGGATACGGCAGAGCGGCAAAGATAATCGACCGTCTTGAAGAGCTTGGCTATGTAAGCGCTCCCGAGGGTCAGAAGCCCCGTCAGCTTCTTATCTCCAAGCAGGAATATATGGAAATGGTTCTTCGTGATGAAGATCCCAGCTGATGCAGATAAAAGAGTAAAGGTAGGGGACGTTGCAGGCGACGTCCCGTAAAAAGAGAATTATTATGGGTAAATTTATAGTTATAGAGGGGCTGGACGGCTCCGGAAAATCAACTCAGGGAGAGCTTCTTCGCAAGCATTATGAAGAAGCAGGCAAAAAGGTTCGTGTTCTCAGCTTCCCTTGCTATAACACTCCCGGTTGCACATTGGTTGAAATGTATCTTTCAGGTCAGCTTGGTGATAAAGCCTCCGATACAAACGGATATGCTGCATCTATGCTTTTTGCATCAGACAGATATGTTAGCTTTGTAACTGATTGGAAGAAGGACTACGAGGACCCCGACACAGTTCTTATTTCCACAAGATATACAACTTCAAATGCATATCATCAGCTTTCAAAAACAGAAAGAGCTGAATGGGAAGAATTTCTTTCATGGCTGTGCGATTTTGAATTCAATAAATTAGGGCTTCCTGCTCCTGATAAGGTAATATTCCTTGAAATGCCCCAGTCATATAGCTCCAAAAAGGTTGAGGAGCGTTGCAACGAAACAGGCGCTGTTAAGGATATTCACGAGAAGGATGCCGAATATCTGAAAAAATGCTATGATGCCGCTCTTTACACAGCTGATAAATGGGGCTGGAGCGTTATAAACTGCGCCCCTGATGGCATTCAGAAATCAAAGGAAGAAATTTCTCGTATCCTTATTGATATGATAGATAATTAAGGAGAAATCTTATGGTATATTTGTTTTTGGCAGAAGGATTTGAAGAGATCGAAGCGCTCACTCCCGTTGATCTTCTTCGCCGTGCGAAAATAGATGTTGTAACAGTTGGCATCGGCGCAAAAGCAGTTTGCGGCGCTCATGGAATCAAGGTTGAGGCAGATGTCAGCGAAAGCGAGGCGCTTGCTATGCTCAGCGAAAAAGGCGCCGAAATGGTTATTCTTCCCGGCGGTATGCCCGGAAGCACAAATCTTGATAATAGCGAAACAGTTGAAGCATTTCTTTTGTATGCAAGAGAAAATAGCATCCCCTATGGCGCTATCTGTGCCGCACCTATGGTGCTTGGCAAGCGTGGTATGCTTGAAGGTAAAAAAGCAGTTTGCTATCCCGGCTTTGAAAAATATCTTCAGGGCGCAGAGGTGGTTGACGCTCCTGCTGTTCGTGATGGAAATGTTGTTTGCGGCAGAGCTATGGGCAGCGCCGCTCAGTTTGCCCTTCTCATAATCGGTCTTCTCAGAGGAGACGAGCTGGCTGAAGAAATAAAAAAATCTATTTTGTTATGAGCTATCATTCTGTAAAGGTCGCTGATCGCAAAAAGGAGCTGAGAGCTGTTTTCAGGGAAAAGCGAGATTCTCTTTTGCCTGAGGATAAGGCTCGTCGTGATAGTGCCATATGCAAATATGCAGTAAATCTGGCAACCTTCAGACATGCAGAGCGTATTCTTTTGTATGCGCCCATCGGCTCTGAAATAGATGTTATGCCTATTGCAAGCGAAGCGCTCAGACGAGGAAAGAGAGTATATTTTCCTCGTTGCTGTAAGGAAAGCAGAACTATGACATTTCATCAGGTTTCATCATTTGATGAGCTTGAGGGAGATGCATATGGAATTCCAGCTCCTCCCGAAAGCGCCCCCGCCTATGATTTTTCTGATAGCGCTGATTCTCTTTGTATAATCCCCGGAATGATATATGATAAAAACGGATATCGTGTTGGCTATGGCGGCGGATATTACGATAGATTTCTTATGGGATATAAGGGATGCAAAATTGGCGTGATATACAGCGATTTTATTATAGACAAAGTGCCCCGAGGTCATTTTGACCACAGGGTTGATATAATGTTGACAGAAAAGAATGTGAGGATCCCCCTTGAAAGTTAAAGGACTACATGCAGCGCCTGCTCTGGTCATTGTAATTATGGCGCTCAGTTGCGCCGCAGGCTTTGCCGATATATCTGCAATTTCCGGCGGAATGAGCCCTATGCTGACGGTCACTGTGCTTCAGCTTATGATAATAGGTATTCCGTCTGTGTTTTTCTGCCTGCTCCGTGGGCATGATTACACTAAAAAACTTCGCCTGAGGCTTATTCCCGCAAGGCATGTGACGATGACTATATATTCTCTTGCCTTCCTTGTTTTTGGAAGTATGGCGCTCAATCTTGTTATGTATAAGCTGTTTCCCAATGTGGCAGGAGAAACATCAACATCATATATGTCATATTCTGTGGCAGAGGCGGGCGGTGCAATATATGCGGCCATCAGCCTTGCAATCGTGCCTGCTGTTCTTGAGGAATTTCTTTGCCGTGGAATTATTTCGGCAGAATATAACATATATGGCTCTATAACAGGTGTTATAATGAGCGCATTAATGTTTTCAATGCTTCATACAAGCTTTGTGAAATTTCCTATCTATCTTTTCACAGGTATTGTGCTTTCACTAACAGCATCTGTTTCAAGCTCTGTATTTTCATCAATGCTTGTCCATGCGCTTAATAATATTTTTGTTTTGTTCTTAGAGCCCTATTTATATAGGATAGCCGCTAAAAGCGGAAGCGGACTTGGACTTATGATGTTTGTTGTGGTAACTCTGATGCTTGTTTTTGCTTTCCTTTTCTTTATGAAGGCAGAATCGCTCTATAGCGACAGAGCCTATGCAAACGAGCCTGCACCCTTGGTACGCAGAAAAAAGGAAAACGATATGCCTTATATTTTGCAGGCGCTTCTTTCACCAACATTTATTATTCTGGCAGTTTTCTTTATTATTCTCACTGCCGTTAGTTAAAAAAGAGAGATCATTTCAACGAAAGGTTGGTTGATTATATATGGAAAATAAAACCCCTGAAAATAATATTCAAAATCGTCCCGTAGCGCCGAGAGCGGCAGCACCTGCTCAGCGTCCTGCAGCAGCACCTGCTCAGCGTCCCGCAGCAACTCCTGCTCAGCGTCCCGCAGCAGCATCTGCACCTGCGCAAAATGTGGTACAGCCTGTAAAGCCTCCTGTTGCTCCTCAAAAAGCAGAGGCGGCAGAAGCAGATAAACCTGCTCAGAACACAGCCAATGTGCCTGTTGAAGAAGGAACAAAGAAAAAAACAACGCTTTCAAAAGCAGGTGCCGAAATGATGAGCAGCGCAGTTAAAGCGCTTATATATATTGCGGCTGTTTTTGTTGTTGCAATTTTTCTTTCAATAATAGTGATAAGAGTTGGCAATGATGTTTTTGCTCTTGTTAAAAACGATGAGGTTATCGACATAACGATTCCCGAGGAAGCAGACCTTAGTGAAGTTGCCAATATCCTTCACGAAAACAGCATTATTTCATTCCCCGGAATTTTCACAATGTATGGCAATCTGAAAAAGGATAACGGCGAGTTTATTGCAGGCGACTATAGTGTTTCTCCTGCAATGAGCTATGACGACCTGAGGGCCGCTTTCAAGCCACAACCTGTAACGGGTACCAGCTGGATAACAATTCCCGAGGGTTATACGGTTGATGAAATAATTTCTCTTATGGTGTCCTATGGAATTGGAGATAGAGAAACTTATATAGATGTTATTAATAATTATGAGTTTGACTATTGGTTTGTAAAGGAGATTCCCGATAACCCCGGCAGACATTATCGCCTTGAAGGCTATCTTTTCCCCGACACATATGAGTTTTATAACAGCTCAAGCGAAATCACAGTTATAAACAAGCTTCTTGCACGATTTGAAGAGGTTTTCGTTGATGCATATCGTGAAAAGGCATCAGAGCTTGGAATGAGTGTTGACCAGATAATAACAATAGCATCTCTTATTGAAAAAGAGGCGGGAACAGCTGCCGACTATAGATATGTTTCTTCAGTTTTCCATAACCGTCTCAACAATCCCGGCAGATTCCCCAAGCTTGAAAGTGACGCAACAACGGTTTATGCTCTCCAGATAGCCAATAACGGAGTTCGCCCCGAGGATATTTCAGCAGATCAGATCAGAAATTTTGACAGCCCCTATAATTCATATATGAATAGCGGACTTATTCCCGGCGCAATAGCAAACCCCAGTGCCAGCGCCATAAGATATGCTCTTTATCCCACAGAATCCACATATTATTTCTTTGTTGCAGGCCAGGGAGGCAAAACTTATTTTGCATCAACTCAGGCAGAGCACGATCAGAATATAGCAACTGTAAAGAAGCAGATGGAGCAGTAAAAAAATAAAAACCATTTCAAAAGCAATTTTGAAATGGTTTTTTTGTTATAAATATTATCCAAGCATAAAGCAAAGAACCTTTTGAATATATGTGTCCCAGAAATCCCAGTTGTGATAGCCTGCGCCTTCAGCGTATGTATAGTCGTAGGTGCTGTTTTCAAGAAGGGCACGCAGGGGCTTGTCGTTTTCATAGAGGAAATCCTGCAGGCCTATTGCTAAATAAATGCGAGGTTTCAGAGCATCGTTTTCATGCTTCTTCACAAGGCAAAGAATGTCGTCCTCTTCGGGCACTACCGGCTCGTCGCCGAAAACCTTTGTAAGATAGCCGTCAAATCCCTCAAGCTTTGCTATATCTCCGCAGGGAGAAAGGGAGCCGATTGCAGCAAATTTTCCGCTTTCTCTGAGGCCAACTTTCAGCGCACCATAGCCGCCCATTGAAAGACCTGCCACAAATTTGTTTTCTCTTTTATCTGAAATATTAAATGTTTTTTCAATAAATGCGGGCAATTCAACAGCAATGTAGTCATAATAATTATGGCCCTTTTTCATATTGCTGTAAAAGCTTTGCTCAGCGCAGGGTAAAACAACAGCTATGCCATATTCCTCTGCATATTTTTCAATGCCTGAGCGCTGCAGCCAGGAGCATTCATCATCGCCGAGCCCGTGCAGAAGATAAAGACATTTATATGCTCCGTCATATTTCTTTTCGGGAATAATAACGTTAACAGATGTTTCTTTTCCCAAAGCCTTGCTTTCAAATTTAATATTGATAATTGCCATATAAGCACCTCTGCAGATAATTCTGTACTTATTATATATGCTGCGCAGATAATTGTCAATTAAGGGTCAGCAATTAAGAAAATCAAAAATAGTGAAGGCTTAAATCATAGTTCTTAATAATAACGTAAGCTGATGGAAAAACTCAGAATATGTGATAAAAATTACTTGTATAATTACCTACCTGTTTGATTGCAATATTCTTGACATTAAAGACTTGTTACTATATAATTATAATCGTAGAATTATGCAATTTAAAATTTGATAGAAAAGAGATGATAAATTGATGGCACTTAAAAGTGTGAAGATTCCTCACAGAAAAAACACTAAAGCAATGGCTCCCGTTAAAATGCCTGCGCCTCAGCTTTTGTATTTTTCTGCGGTTCAGCACATAGGCGCACCTGCAAAGCCTGTTGTTAAAATAGGCGATGAGGTTAAGGTGGGCTCTGTTCTTTTTGAAGCTTCAGGATTTGTTTCTTCTCCTGTTTATTCTTCTGTTTCAGGAAAGGTGAAGAAGATAGATGATATGCTTCAGGCAAATGGCTCATATCAGCAGTGCGTTGTTGTTGAAAATGATGGACTGATGACAGTTGATGAGAGCGTTAAAGCTCCTGATGTTCACGATTTTGAAAGCTTTATTGAAGCAGTCAAGCAGTCCGGCGTGGTTGGTCTGGGCGGTGCAGGCTTTCCCACAGCGGTAAAGCTTGGCGTTAAGGACCTTAGCAAAATCGAATATATAGTTATAAACGGCGCTGAATGCGAGCCTTATATCACAAGCGATACAAGAACTATGCTTGATCGTTCTGAAGACATCAGAGATGGAATTGAGCTTCTTAAGAAATATCTTGGCGCAAAAAAGATCATTTTCGGCATTGAAAAGAATAAGCCCGAATGTATCGCTGAAATGAAGAAGCTTGCTGATGCCAAGGATGGTGTGCTTGAAATCAAAGCGCTTCCTTCAGTTTATCCTCAGGGCGCTGAGAAGGTTCTTGTTTATAACACAACAGGTAAAGTTATCGGCGAGGGTATGCTTCCTATTGATGCAGGCGTTGTGGTTATCAATTGCACAACTCTTGCTGCAATTGCAAACTATGTAAAAACAGGAATGCCCCTTGTGAAAAAATGCGTAACAGTTGATGGCTCTGCAGTTAAGGAGCCCAAAAATGTTATCGTTCCTATCGGAACACCTGTTGCAGATGTTTTTGAATTTTGCGGAGGCTTTAAGAGTGAGCCTGCCAAGGTTATCTATGGCGGACCTATGATGGGAATCTCCGTTGCAGAGCTCTCTGTTCCTGTTCTGAAGCAGACAAATGCTCTTATTGCTTTGAACGAAAAGGAAGCCGCTCCCAAGAAAACAACATCCTGCATTCGTTGCGGAAGATGCACAAATTCCTGCCCCTTCGGCCTTGCTCCTGTTGCTTTTGCAAAAGCTCTTGAGCAGAACGATATGGAGGCGATGAAGGCTCTGCATGCAAATCTTTGTATGGAATGCGGATGCTGCGCATTTGTTTGTCCCGCAGGAATTCCTCTTGTTCAGAAAAACAAGCTGGCAAAGGCTGCTCTGGCAGATTATATGAAAAAAGAAAAGGAGGAGAAAAAATAATGGCAAGAAAGCTTATCATCGCAGTTTCTCCCCATATAAAAAGCGCAACCACAACAAGAAGAATCATGCTTGATGTTATAATTGCAATGATTCCCGCTCTTGCGGCATCAGTTTATTTCTTCGGTCTCAGAGCGCTTATAGTAACTTTGTTTTGCGCAGGCGTTTCTGTTATAGCGCAGTATCTCTTTGAGCTTCTTTGCAAAAGAGAAGTTGAAGCGGGCGATCTTTCCGCTGTTGTAACAGGTATGCTTCTGGGCTTCAATCTGCCTGTAACTATTCCGCTGTGGCAGGCAGCTGTTGGCTCTGTGTTTGCAATTATAGTTGTGAAAGAGCTTTTCGGCGGCATCGGCCATAATTTTGCAAACCCCGCTATCACAGCGAGAGTTATGATGCTTCTCTCATTCTCAGGCACAATGACAAATTGGGTTATCCCCGAGGGAGCAGAGCTTGTTGCAGGTGCAACCCCCCTTGCTTCTCTTAAGGAGGGCGCAACAGAAAACCTTCCTTCTCTTCTTGATATGTTTATCGGTAATATTGGCGGAAGCCTTGGCGAAACAAGCGCACTTGCTCTTATCCTCGGCGGACTTTATCTTATCTGTCGCAGAGTTATCAAGTGGCACACTCCTGTTTGCTTTGTTGCAACAGTTTTTGCAGGCGCACTCCTTTATTCCGGCTTTGACGTGAATTTTGCGATTTATCAGATCCTTTCCGGCGGACTTATTCTTGGCGCAATCTTTATGGCAACAGACTATAGCACAACTCCCCCCACTCCCTTTGGCAAGGCAATATTCGGCATTGGCTGTGGTCTTATCACATTGGTTATTCGTCTGTGGGGCTCATATCCTGAAGGCGTTTCATATGCAATTCTTCTTATGAACATTCTTGCTCCCTATATCTCAAAGCTTACACGCCATAAGATATTCGGCGCAAAAAAGATTTCCAAGGGAGGTAGCGCAGCATGAAAAACGATAGCGTAAAAAGCATAGCAGTTCTTGGTTCAATCTGCCTCGTTGTTGCAATT
Source organism: Candidatus Avispirillum sp. (assembly GCA_045631345.1). Classification (GTDB taxonomy): domain Bacteria; phylum Bacillota; class Clostridia; order Oscillospirales; family CAG-272; genus Avispirillum. The sequence goes on along the minus strand of JAZQUP010000036.1, from coordinate 9,401 downwards.
CTCCTTTCTGTAGTAAATTATATAACAGCTCCCATCATTGAAGCGGCTGCAGGTGCGGCGGCATCCGAATCTCTCCTTGTTGTTCTTCCTGATGCAACAGGCTTTGAGGAGGTTGCTATCCCTGAGGGAACTGCTGAAACTGTAACAGGTATTCATAAGGATCAGGGCGGCAGCGGATATGCTGTAACAATGTCCACATCCTCCAGCTATTCTCAGAGCCCTATGACATTCACAGTAGGCTTTGGAACTGATGGCAAGATCGTTGCAGTTGAAATGACAAACTATGCTGAAACAAAGGATTTCGGCGATTATCCTCAGAGCTATGTAGGCGCAGATTCTGCTCTTGGCGGAATTGAGCTTGCAGCAGGCGTAACATATTCATCCTCCGCATTTAAGGCGGCAATTGAAGATGCATTCGCTGCCCTTATTGCAATCGGTGGTATTTCCGAGGGTCAGAAGAGCGAAGAACAGATAATTTCTGAGCTTATGGCTGAAAAATTCCCCGGCGCAGTTGATTCTGCAGGCAAATTCAGAGCAACTGAAATGAAGGTTGACGCAGCAAACGTTATTTCAGCATTCAGCGCCGATAATGGTGTTGGTTTTGCCCTTGTTGTTGACTATAACGGCGAAAAGCTTGTTTGTGTTATTTCCACAAGCGGTAGTGTGTGCTTCTATGACCTTGAAGCAAATGTTGTGGCTGATATTGATTCTGCATTTGTAGAAAATATAGTGTCTGCAGTAGGTGTTTCGGCAAAAGCAGAAAATGACCTTAAGCTTGCTGAAACAGTCCTTCTCGAAGGCGAAATTCTTGAAAAAGTTGAGCTTAAGAACCAGTTTGGCGTTGTTTCAAATGCATATAGAATAACAAGCGTAACAAGAAGTAGCGACGCTTATGTGTTTGTGTGTCGTCCCTTCGGATATAAGGATCCTATGGCAATGACATTTGTTATTGAAAACGGCGCAATCTCAACCTATAAGAACACCGGCGATTTCATCCAGTTTGGTGAATATTATAAGGTTGCAGGTCTTAACGAAAGCGAATACGCTCAGAATATGGCAGGTAAGGCAGAAGCTGATATAACAGATGATCTGCTTGTAACAGGCGCAACAATTTCAACTGCTGCAGTAAAGGCGGCGGCTGAAGCTGCATTTGCGGCATATAACGAAATTATAAATGAGGAGGTGGCAGCACAGTGAAGCTCTGGCAGAATTTCATTAAAGGTATAGTTAAAGAAAATCCCGTTCTTGTGCTTCTGCTTGGAACATGTCCCACTCTTGCAGTCACAACCTCGGTTTCAAACGCATTTGGTATGGGCGCGGCTGCAACAGCAGTTCTTCTTGGTTCCAATGTTGCAATATCCGCCCTTCGTAAGGTTATTCCCGAAAAGGTTCGTATCCCTTCTTATATAGTTATCATTGCGGCATTTGTAACAATTGTTGAAATGATAATGCACGCTTTTGTTCCCGCAATCTATGATGCTCTGGGCGTTTTCCTTTCTCTTATCGTTGTAAACTGCATTATTCTCGGCCGAGCTGAAATGTATGCAAGTAAAAACGGCGTTGGCGCATCTGCTATAGATGCACTGGGAATGGGTGTTGGATTCACATTGGCCCTTCTTGCAATGTCATCTATCCGTGAGGTGTTTGGCGCAGGAAGCTGGATGGGTATGGAGATCCCCTTCCTCACAGGCTATACAATTCCGATTCTTAAAGAGGCTCCCGGCGGATTCTTCGTGTTTGGTTGCCTTATTGCTCTTGTTAACAAATTCGGTCGTGGAACAAAGAAAAAAGACTTCTCCTGCGCAGGATGTCCTTCAGCGGCTCTCTGCAAGGGAAGCTGCGGTGAAGCAGGAAAGGAGAGTGAAGCATAATGAAAGAGCTTGCTTATATAATCTTCACATCTATTCTTGTTAATAACTATGTTTTAACAAAATTCCTTGGCATCTGTCCCTTCCTGGGCGTTTCAAAAAAACTGGGTCAGGCAACAGGTATGGGCATTGCGGTTACATTCGTTATGCTCCTTGCAAACTTCGCAACATGGCCTATATACACATTTGTTCTTGCAAAGTTTGAGCTTGAATATTTGCAGACAATAGTGTTCATTCTTGTTATTGCGGCGCTTGTTCAGCTTGTGGAAATAATTTTAAAGAAATATATTCCTGCGCTCCATGCGTCTCTCGGTATCTATCTTCCCCTTATAACAACAAACTGCGCTGTTCTCGGCGTTGTTAAGAATAATATTTCAGATGGATACGGATTCCTTGAATCCACAGCATCTGCTCTCGGATGTGGACTTGGCTTCCTTCTTGCAATGGTTCTCTTTGCAGGAGTTAGAGAAAGAATTGAAACATCCAATCCTCCCAAGTGCTTCCAGGGCGTGCCGATAACTCTTGTTAGTGCGGCAATAGTTTCTCTCTCTTTCTATGGCTTTGCAGGCGTTATTGACAGCCTGTTTGCCTGATAGGAGGTGGCGCTAATGTTAGAAGCTGTTCTTTCTGCAGTTATCAGCGTAACTGTAATCGGTATAGTGTGTGCGGTGATGCTTGTTGTTGCCGCAAAGTTTATGAGCGTTCCTGAAAACGAAAAGGTTAAAAAGATCAGAGAATGCCTGCCCGGCGCAAATTGCGGAGCCTGCGGATATACCGGATGCGATGGATATGCAAAGGCGCTTGGCGAAGAAGAGGGTATTAAAACAAACCTCTGTATTCCCGGTGGTGATAAAACCTCAAAGGATATTTCCGATATTCTTGGAGTTGAGTTTGAGGATACAATTGAGCAGGTTGCAACTATCCGTTGCTGCGGCGATTGCAACGCAACAAGCAAAAAGGCTGAGTATAAGGGCATTCAGAGCTGTAAGGCAGCAAAGATGGTGTTCGGAGGAGAAAACCTCTGCACATTCGGCTGTATCGGCCTTGGCGATTGCGCTGCTGTTTGTCCCAACGATGCAATCTGTATTGAAAACGGCATTGCCCATGTGGATACAAGAAAGTGTATCGGATGTGGGCTTTGCGCAAAGGCTTGTCCCAATGCAATTATCCATATTATGCCCGATGTGAAGCGTAATGTTATCACATGCAGCAATAAGGAAAAGGGCGCTTTGGCCAAAGCAAAATGTAAAAATGCTTGTATCGGATGCAGAAAATGCGAAAAAACCTGCCCTGCAGGCGCAATTTCCGTAAACGATAATCTTGCAAGCATTGATTATGATAAGTGCACCAATTGCGGACAGTGCGCAGGCGTTTGTCCTGTTGGATGCATCAGAGAAGCGGACTATTCAGGCGCTCTCAGTATCTGATAAATTTTAAGGAGGCTGCTATGAAGAGCACTAAGCGAAACGATATAATTCTTGTTGTGATACTTCTTGTATCAGCGCTTTTGGTGTGGCTTTGTATCAGCCTCTTTTCGCCTACAGGCGAATATGCTGTTGTAACGGTAAACGGAGTTGAAACTGCGCGCTATCCTTTAGGTGAGGATAGGGAGGTGCGCCTTGAGTGCGACGGAGGATATAACATCCTTGTTATAAAAGATGGATACGCCGATGTCACAGAGGCAAGCTGTCCCGATGGGCTTTGTGTTGATTTTCATGCTATCTCAAAGGATGGCGAAACTATCGTTTGCCTGCCAAACAAAACCGTTGTTTCAATTGAGGCAGGTGAGTGATATGAAAAGCAAAACAAAAGCAGTTGCCCTCCTTGGTGTTTCTGCAGCGGCGGCAATGATGCTTTCCTATGTTGAAAGCTTTATTCCGTCTATTGTGTATGGCGTTAAGATAGGGCTCCCCAATATTGTTATAGTATATCTGCTGTATAAGCTTGGAGCAGTCAAGGCATTCGGGGTGTCTATTGTGAGAGTTATTCTGACAGCGCTCCTTTTCGGAAGCGTTATGAGCCTTTGGTATAGCCTTGCAGGAGCAGTAGTCAGCCTTCTTGTAATGACGGTGCTTAAAAAGCTGAATCTGCTTTCAGTAGTGGGCGTCAGCGTTATGGGCGGAGTGGCTCATAATATGGCTCAGGTTGCAGTTGCTGTTATCATAACAGGCGTTGGAGCTATAGCATATTATCTTCCTGCATTAATAATTGGCGGTATTGCCGCAGGAGTTTTCATCGGTATTGCCGGAGCAACAGTTATTAAAAGAGTTCAGTTGTAAATAAAAAGAGTGCCTTTTAAGGCACTCTTTTTTAGTGAAAAAATAATATTATAAAAGTTTGTCAAAAGCTTCTCTGAATTCCTTATAAAGATAAAGGCTTCCTGTAACCAGCAGGGGAATGTTGTTTGTTTTGGCATATCCGTATGCCAGGCGAAGACCTTCATCAACAGTTCCTGCTGAAATTGCGGAGCATCCCAGCTGGCTGTAAACCTCTGCATAATCCTCAGCGGAGAGGGCGCGGGGAACATCCACAGGTGTAACGCAGTATATTCTGTTTGCAAAGGGTGAGAGTATCTCAGCCATTTTGTGGTATTCCTTATCTGCCATAACAGCTGTGAGCATAACAAGCTTTTGGCAATCAAGGGCATTGAGCGTGCTTGCAACAGCCTCAGCGCACTGAACGTTGTGGCCACCGTCGTAGATAACAACAGGATCGCTTGAAAGAATTTCAAATCTGCCTGCCCACTTAACCTTGGCAAGTCCTGATTTTATAACAGCATCGTCAATTCCCATAGCTCTTGCCGCAGTGATCGCAACAGCAGCGTTGGAGGGCTGATATGAGCCAACAAGCGAGATTTTTATATCTTCTATTGTGTCATAATCAAAGGAGCAGCCTGCAAGGCTAACCTTCAGATTTTTTATGTTTGAATAGTCGGGAGTGAAATAAGGGCATCCCTTTTCTTCTGCCTTGCCTTTAATAACGGCAGCGGCGCCATCGTCAGTTTTTCCTGCCACAACGATAGAACCCTCTTTTATAATGCCCGCCTTTTCAGCGGCGATCTTTTCAGTTGTGTCGCCCAGATATTCTGTGTGCTCAAGGGCAATGCTTGTTATAACGGAAACCTCAGCTCTGTCAATAACATTTGTTGAGTCAAGTCTGCCGCCAAGTCCTGCTTCAAGCACAACGATGTCGCATTCCTGCCACATAAAATAAACAAGAGCAATTGCGGTGATAAGCTCAAATTCTGTGGGTGAATCCTCCATAGCGTCGGCGTGAGGACGAACAAACTCAGTTGCTTTTGAAAGGTCCTCCTCGCTTATCATTTCTCCGTTTATGCACATTCTCTCTCTGAAATCAAAGATAAAGGGAGAAGTGAATGTTCCAACCTTTTTGCCTTCTTCACAGAGAATGGATGTCAGCATAGCAGATGTGCTGCCCTTGCCGTTTGTTCCTGCAACATGAATAAAATCAAGCTTTTTCTGAGGATCGCCAAGTCTGTGGCAAAGCTCGGTTATTCGCTCGAGTCCCGGTCTGCTGCCTTTCCAGCAAACAGAATGGATATAGTCTAGAGTTTCTTTATATGTCATAAACTCTTTACCTCAGCTTTCCAACAGTTTTCATAACGCCTTTGTTTTTTGTGAGAATAAGAATAATAACAAATTCAATTGCGCCGATAAGAATATATGTGGGAACTCGGAGAAGAAGCAGGGGAAGGGCATATCCGAAATAGATCTTCAGCCCGATGCTTTTGATCAGCATATTGCCTGCAATGTGAGCTCCTGAAACAGCAAGAAACACTTTGATGCCGTCCTTTTTTATTTTGGGAAGGCGGAACAAAATTCCTGAAACAAGCCCGATGGAGCCTGCTCCCAAAGTTATAATAGGGTTAAGCCCTCCAAGTCCGTAAAATGAAATGGCTGTGCTAACGAGGTCAGCGCAAATTCCTGTCATAAGGCCTGCAACGGGACCGAAAAAAATGCCTGCAAGAATGATTGGAAGATTTTCAAAGGTGATGCGAATGCTTCCGAAGGTCATAAACTTGCAAACATATGCAATTGCAACAGCCAATGCGCAAAGCAGGGCGCAGGCGCATAGGTTTTTAACCTTTCCAAAGGCTTTTGTTTGTTTTTTAGCCATAAAAAAATACCTCCTTGTCCGCTTTTTTCGCGACGCAAAGAGGCAGGTCTGCCGTTTGTATCGTGAAGCGGGATGCAGAAGCCACACCGCAAAATGCAAACCAGCGGTTTGCAAATGCAGAATGCAGAGTGCAGAATACAGAATTAAATGTTGAAATTTGCTTTGAGCAAATTTCTTCTTTCATTCAGCATTCATCATTCAACATTCATCATTTTCAAGCCTACGGCTTGCACCTCTTCGTCTGTCGGGCAACTCCCCGTCCCAACAGCACTTCACGCAAGGCTTCTTACTCTTCGTATTCATTATAGCCCTGCTCACTTTGTTCTGTCAATACAATTTCTCTTTTTTTAATTCTTGACCAAATAATAGGCGCAAAATTATTAAAATTTGTAGATAAATATATTGTAATTTTTGAAAATGCGTGATATTATAGAAGTAATGAATAAATATAAAATAATCTGAAAGGATTTATAACTATGGAATTTATCATTGACACAGCCGATCTTAAGGCTATTCGCAGAATTGTTGAGTTTTTCCCTGTAATTGGTGTTACAACTAACCCCACAATCATCTCCAAGGAAAAGACAGATTTTAAGCAGCTCGCTCTCGATCTCAGAGAAGCAGTTGGTCCCGACAAGCAGGTTCATATCCAGACAACAAGCGAAAAGGCTGAAGATATAGTAGCAGAAGCTAAAGCTCTTCACAATCTTGTTGGCGGCGAATTCTATATTAAGATTCCGATTGGTGCTGAAGGTCTCAAGGCAACAATGATGCTTAAGGGTTCCGGAATCGGCGTTACAATGACAGCTATCCATACACCTCAGCAGGCTCTCCAGGCTGCTCTTGCAGGTGCTACATATGTTGCTCCCTACGTAAACCGTCTTGATAACGTTTGCGCTGATGGCGTTGGCGTTGTTGCTGACATCGTTACAATTTTTGATGCTTACGGTCTTGACTGTAAGGTTCTTGCAGCAAGCTTCAAGAACGTTCAGCAGGTTCACGAATGTGCTCTTTGCGGCGGTCACGCTGTAACAATCAACCCCGATCTTTATGATCAGCTCGTATACCATCCTCTCACAGATAAGGCTATTGTAGATTTCACAGCTGACTGGAAGAGCGTTTACGGCGATAAGGGCATTCTCGATCTTATCTAATTTCGCATTATTTATAAACCGCCGGGGGATTCTCGGCGGTTTTGCGTTTTAAGATAAATAAAAGTTAAAATTAAAGGTTAAAATATGCTTAAAAAATTCATTTCGTATTATAAGCCCCATAAGCTTATATTCACTCTGGATATGGTTGCAAGCCTTGTGGTTTCAATGATAGCAATAGTTTATCCCATTGTAACCAGAACTATGCTAAACGATCTGATCCCCAACAGAAACTACAAAATGGTAGTTATATTCGGATGTTCTCTTTTGCTACTTTATGTTGTGCGAATGCTGCTGAATTATTTTATTCAGTATTATGGACATGTTATGGGTGTTCGTATGCAGGCTCAGATGAGAAGCGATATGTTCAATCATCTTGAAAAGCTTCCCTATAGTTTTTACGATAAAAACGAAACAGGTAAAATAATGTCCAGAATGACAAGCGATCTTTTTGATATAAGCGAGCTTGCTCACCACGGACCTGAAAACCTGCTTATTTCTTCAATTTCCATAATAACCTCATTTGTTTATCTTTCCACAATCAATATCTGGCTCACTCTTATTATTTTTGCCTGCGTTCCTTTCCTTCTGATTATTGCATCAAAGCTGAGAACGAGAATGAGAGCGGCATTTAAGCAGAGCCGTCTTTCAATTGCAGAGATAAATGCTGCGCTTGAAAGCAGCATTTCGGGAATCCGAGTAACAAAGGCATTCACCAATGCGGAAAAGGAAAAAGAAAAGTTTGAGGAGGGTAACGAATCCTTCGTAAACTCCAGAAAAGAAGCATACGATGCTATGGGTAAGTTCCATTCTGCAAACACATTTATAACAGATATATTCAATGTTATAGTGCTTATAGCAGGCGGATTTTTCCTTTATAGCGGCGCTATCGGATTTGGTGACTATTCTGCATTTATCGTTTCCGTAAATTTGTTTATTGCTCCTGTTATGACGCTTATCAATTTCACAGAGCAGTATCAGAACGGTGTTACAGGCTTTGAAAGATTTCTTGAAATTCTTGCGGAGGAGCCTGAAAAGGATAGCGATGGCGCAGTTGATATGGGCAGAGCTGAGGGTCACATTCAGTTTGTTGGTGTCACCAGCGCATATGAAGAGGGCAGAGATATTATACGCGGAATCGATCTTGATATAGAGAAGGGAAAAACCTATGCTCTGGTTGGTGCAAGCGGCGGAGGAAAAACAACCATCTGCCATCTTATTCCTGCATTTTATGAAATCTCCGGTGGCGAGATCAAGATAGATGGAAAAGATATCAGAGAGATCACAAAAGCATCCCTGCGTCGTAATATAGGAATAGTTCAGCAGGATGTTTATCTCTTTAATGCATCCATTAAGGATAATATTCTTTATGGTCGACTTGATGCAACAGATGAGGAAGTTTATGAGGCAGCAAGGAGAGCCAATATTCACGAATATATTATGTCACTTCCCGAGGGATATGAAACCAATATAGGCGAGCGAGGAGTTAAGCTTTCAGGCGGACAGAAGCAGCGCCTCAGTATAGCAAGAGTATTTCTTAAAAATCCTCCTATTCTTATTCTGGACGAAGCAACAAGCGCACTTGATAACACAACTGAAATTCTCATTCAGCAGTCGCTCAATGAGCTTTGTCAGGGCAGAACAACAATAGTTGTTGCTCATCGTCTTTCAACAATAAAGAATGCTGATGAGATCATTGTTATAGAAAATGGCGTTATAACAGAGCAGGGAACTCACGATGAGCTTATCTCTCTTGGTAAAACATATGCTCATCTTTATAGCCTTCAGTTCAGAGAAGATTAAATAGCTTTTTCGCAAAAGCGTGAGGATATCGTCTATCCAAAGCCTTCTCCAGCGGAGAAGGTGGCTTGCCAAAGGCAAGACGGAAGGGTAGAAAAAATGATTGCAATTAAAACGGGACGTCGAGGGCGCCGTCCCCTACCGAGTTCACTCTTCACTATTTCCCTCCCCCTCAGTCTCGCTAACGCTCGACAGCTCCCCTAAGCAAGTGGAGCCTTTGAGATAGCCTATCTCAAATCCTTCTCCGCAAATTTAAAATTCTGTATTCAGCAAAAAAAGAGGTCACTTTCGTGACCTCTTTTTCTATTAACCCCAATAACCTTTGAGGATTCTGAACTTGAGATAGAACATATCAACGGAGTTTACTTTTCCGTTTCCGTCAATATCTGCTGCAATCGCTTCGTCTCCCTTAGGAGCTACGATCTGCTTTACAAACAGGTTCATC
>JAZQUP010000035.1:0-15356 GCA_045631345.1 Candidatus Avispirillum sp. | reverse complement strand
GAGCTTAAGCACGGAACCATATCCCTTATAGAGGACGGAACACCTGTGTTTGCTTATGCTACAGATCCTTCTTTGTTTGAGAAGACCATCAGTAATATTAAAGAGGTCAAGGCGAGAGGAGCTGTCGTACTTCTTGTCACAAGGGAAGGAATGAGCGTTCCCGATGGGGTAGCGGACGACGTGATCGAGGTGCCTCGTGTTTCTGAGCTCTTTATGCCTCTTTGCGGTGTTGTTCCCGCTCAGATGCTTGCATATTATACAGCAGTAGGTCTCGATCTTGACGTAGATAAGCCGAGAAATCTTGCAAAATCCGTAACCGTTGAATAATCTTGAAAGGAAACAGGACGAAATGGGAAAATATTTTGGAACTGACGGCTTCCGCGGTGAAGCTAACATTTATCTTACAGTTGAGCATGCCTTCAAGATAGGCAGATATCTTGGATGGTATTATGGAAAAGAGCACAAATGCCGTATTGTAATTGGTAAGGATACCAGAAGATCAAGTTATATGTTTGAATATGCACTGGCAGCGGGAATTACAGCAAGCGGCGCCGATGCTTATCTTTTGCACGTTACTACTACCCCTTCAGTTGCTTATATTGTTAGAACAGACTCTTTTGACTGCGGAATCATGATATCTGCAAGCCATAATCCTTATTATGATAACGGAATCAAGCTGATCAACAGCCGCGGCGAGAAGATGTCCGAGTCAATTATAGCAGATATCGAAGATTACCTTGACGGAAACATTGGCGAAATCCCTTTAGCAACACGCGAGAATATAGGTAGAACCGTTGACTATGCTGCAGGCAGAAACAGATACACAGGATACGTAATATCTCTTGCAAAGAATTCTTACAGAGGTGTTAAAGTAGGTCTTGATTCATCAAACGGTTCAACATGGATGCTTGCTAAAAATATATTTGATACACTCGGTGCAGAGACTTACGTTGTTGGAAATACACCGAACGGACTTAATATAAACATGGGTTGCGGTTCTACACATATTGAGAATCTGCAGAAGTTTGTTACAGAGAATCACCTTGATATTGGATTTGCATTTGATGGTGATGCCGACAGATGTCTTGCTGTATGCGAGAATGGAGACGTACTTACAGGAGACCATATTCTTTACATATGCGGAAAGTATATGAAGGAAGAGGGAGAGCTTTTAAATAATACCGTTGTATCAACTGTTATGTCAAATATGGGACTTTATAAAGCTCTTGAGGCAGAAAACATAACTTCAGTTAAAACAGACGTTGGTGATAAATACGTATATGAGGCTATGAAAAATGAAGGTTATAGCCTTGGAGGTGAGGAATCAGGACACATTATCTTTTCTAAATATGCTTCCACAGGTGATGGTCTTATTACTGCTATAAAACTTATGGAAGTTTATATGGAGAAAAAGCTTCCCGCATCTAAGCTTAGTGATGGTTTTGTAAGATTCCCTCAGTTAACAGTAAATATCAAGGTTGCAGACAAAGATGTAGTGTTAAGTGATTCTGATGTTTTGAGCGAAAAGCAGAGTGCTGAAGAAAAGCTTAACAACAATGGCAGAGTTCTTCTCAGAAAGAGCGGAACAGAACCTGTCGTTCGTGTAATGGTTGAGGCAGAAAGCGATGATCTGTGCGCAGAGATTGCAAACAAGATCGCAGATGTTATCAGATCCAAGTATGAAGTAAAATAAACAAGAAACGGAGTGTTGAAATAATTCAACACTCCGTTTTGCTGTTTTGTACAATTCAATCTTTGGTAAGATCGTTGCGGTGTTTATATTCAGTTGGGGTCATTCCGGTATACTTCTTAAATACTCTGCTGAAATACATGGAATTATCATATCCGACTGAAGACGCAATTTGAGTCATATTGTAATTAGTGTTATCTATCAGGTTCATAGCGTTTGTCATTCTAAGAGACAGTATATATTGCATAGGAGTAAATTTGGTTATCTTACGAAAACTTTGAATAAACCAATTTGCTGTCAATCCGTGTTCCTTTGCATAGTCTTCAATAACGATTGGTTGATTATAATGCTCGTTAAAATAATGAGTGGCGCGTTCAACCTCATCGAGCATTTCTGTTCCTATATTGTTTCCTTCTTTAAGATATCTGTTAATGATCAGAAATACGTGGCGTAGGTTCATATTCAAAAGATCATCATAGTTAGTTCTTTGTAATTGGAGTTCCTGGATCATCTGACGAAACAGCCATTGATAGTCGGGAGATGTTCCGGTAAAGAATACATTTTCGTTTCTTGGCATCTGATAATAGTTTAATAAAAGACCAACGTCCGAGCCTGTAAAATGGACCCAATATGTTTCGGGTTTATCTGCGGCGTAGAGATAATATATCTGTGTTTCTCCCGGTCTGAACAGAACCATATTTCCTTTGGGGATAATTCTTTCAACTCCGTCAAAGAAAAAATGTGCGCATCCTGAGGCAATATAGAGCAGCTGATAATCTCCACGTCCATTTGGTCTTTCGGTTTCAATAACACGGCTGGTATGTACTCTGTAGTATCCTGCGGCAGTAACAATAATAGGCTTACTTTTATCAACTATATCTTCGTGTTCTTTTCCCAGATATGCCAAATTTGTGTACATTCTTTTGCCTCCGTTATATATTATTTTAGATGAATTAAATCCTGTTAGTTATATTATACATAAAATAATAGTTTTTTCAACATTATTATCACATTTTGTGCATAAATACGGTGAAAATGTTTATTGTCATATTATTTACAGAATGATAGAATGTAATCGTAAAAGGTCGGTAGACAATCCGAACAAGATAGGGAGAAAATAATATGAACCTTACAAATTGCATAGAAGAAATCAATAGCGAAAAAGTGAAAAATCTTTTCGCAGAGCTTTATGGAAAACAGGATTCTGTTATTGAGAAACAGCAGCAGAGATATATACAGGCTGTGAAAGCGTTTCAGAAAAATTTCCCAAACCGTAAAGAAATAAAGATATACTCTGCACCCGGAAGAACAGAGATAGGCGGTAACCACACCGATCATCAGCGCGGAATCGTTCTTGCCGGAGCAGTTAATCTCGACACTGTCGCGGTGGTTGCCTTTCATGATGACGGCATAGTAAGAGTTAAATCGGAAGGATATGAGCTTTCTGAAATTAAACTTGATGATCTGGCTCCGAACAGCAAAGATGATGGTACCGCAGCTCTTGTTAAAGGTGTTATTTCAAAATTTAACGAGAAGAATGTGTCTGTAGGTGGGTTCGATATGTATACAACATCAGATGTTATTTGCGGCGGTGGAATTTCTTCATCTGCAGCATTCGAAACACTTATCGGTACAGTCGTAGATAAGAAATACAACGATGGCCAGAGTACACCTTTTGAAATTGCTCAGTACGGATGGTTCGCAGAAAACGTTTATTTCGGTAAAAAGTGCGGACTTCTCGATCAAACAGTTTCTTCCTTCGGCGGATTGGTATCAATAAATTTTGAAGACGAAGGCAATCCGATAATTGAAAAAATAGACTTTGACTTCGAAAATTATGGTTATACACTCTGCATCACCGATACTAAGAGCAGTCACGAAAATCTGACTGATGATTATGTGGCTATTCGCAGTGAAATGGGTCAGGTTGCTGAATACTTTGATTGTGAAGTGCTCAGCGAGGTAAGCGATAAAGCTTTTTATAACGCAATCCCTAAGCTTAGAAAAAAATGCTCCGATCGCGCGGTAATGAGAGCGATGCATTTCTTTGCAGAAACAAAACGTGCAAAGAAAGAGGCAGAAGCGCTTAAAAACGCGGATATCGATAGTTTCCTGAAGCTTGTTAATGAATCCGGAACATCTTCCGGAAACCTTCTTCAGAATTTGTATTCGAATAACACACCTACCGAGCAGGCAATTCCTCTTGCATTAGCGATCAGCAAATCTATTCTCGGTAATAAGAGTGCGGTTAGAGTACACGGAGGCGGCTTTGCCGGTACGATCCAGGCCTTTGTTCCTACCTATATGGTAAAGGTATACAAGGCTGAAATGGAACGAGTATACGGAGAGGGATCATGTTATCAGATGAAAATCAGACCTGTTGGTGGTATTGAAATTATTTAATGAAAGGGAATAAATCCAATGAAGCTTTTAGTATTAGGCGGTGCAGGTTACATTGGTTCACATACCGCGATCGAACTTTTAAATGATGGTCACGAGGTAGTAATAGCAGATAACTTGGTTACAGGATATTTTAAAGCAATCCCGAAGAAAGCGGTCTTCTATAAAGGCGATATTCGAGATGAACAGTTCCTTGATAATCTTTTTCAGAAAGAAAAGATAGATGCGGTAATTCACTTTGCAGCCTCATCTTTAGTCGGGGAGAGCGTAGTTGATCCCCTTAAATATTACGAAAATAATTTATACGGAACCAAGGTGCTGTTGGATGCGATGGTTGCAAACGGCATTGATAAGATAGTTTTTTCTTCCACAGCTGCAACCTACGGAGAGCCCGAAAACATTCCAATTTTAGAGAGCGATAGAACCTGTCCCACAAATCCTTACGGCGAAACAAAGCTGGCAATGGAAAAGATGATCTACTGGACAGCAAAGGCACATGGACTTCGTTATGTATCCCTCAGATATTTCAATGCATGCGGTGCTCACGAAAGCGGTGTGATAGGTGAAGCTCATAATCCTGAAAGTCACTTGATTCCTTTGGTGCTTCAAGTACCTAACGGAAAACGCGAGTTTGTTTCGATCTATGGTTCAGATTATGACACACCTGATGGAACTTGCGTTCGTGATTATATCCACGTAACAGATCTTGCTAAGGCTCATATTCTGGCTGTAAAGCATCTGATAAATGGTGGAGAAAGTAATATATTTAATCTCGGAAATGGTGTTGGCTACTCTGTAAAAGAAGTAATTGAAACTGCAAGAAAAGTAACAGGACATCCCATCCCTGCAAAAGTGGAACCCCGACGAGCAGGCGATCCTGCTAGACTTGTTGCATCCGGTGAAAAGGCAAGAAAGATCCTTGGATGGGAACCTGAGATTAAAGATTTAGCTGATATTATAAGCAGCGCTTGGAAATGGCATAAAAACAATCCTAATGGATACAGTGAGTAATTAAAAACAAATGAGGTGGTAAAAATGATTTGCGGAGCAGTCCAAAAGCTTATCAACTACGGCATTAAGCATAATCTGATCACAGATGCCGACGAGTTGGTAGTCAGAAATGCGCTTATGGATGTTCTTCATCTTACGGACTGGAAGGACGTTGAAATTAGCGATGAGGCGGAAACGATTGATGAGATTTTGGATCCCATCGTGGATTATGCTTGTAAGCAGGGAATCATAACTGACACGATAAATTCAAGAGATTTGTTCGATACAAAAGTGATGGGCGTGCTTACTCCTATGCCTCGAGAGATCATAGCAGAATTTGAGAGACGTTATGAGATCAGTCCCGAAGAAGCAACTGATTGGTATTATAAATATAGTCAGGAGCTGAACTACGTGAGGGCAGGAAGAATTGCAAAGGATCTGCGTTGGAAATTCCCTTGCGAATATGGTGTACTGGACATAACAATTAATTGTTCAAAGCCTGAAAAAGATCCGAGAGATATTGCAGCGGCTAAAAAGCAAAAAGCTTCTGCTTATCCCAAATGTCAGCTTTGCCCCGAAAATGCAGGATTTGTTGGAACGGCAAAGCATCCTGCGAGACAAAATCTGCGTCCTATTCCGCTGAGAGTGGGAGGGGAGCAGTGGGAGATTCAGTATTCTCCTTACGGCTATTATAATGAACACTGTATTGTGTTTAATGTCAACCACATTCCGATGAAAATCGATGCAGAAGTTTTTGGAAAACTGTTTGATATTATTGATTTCCTGCCACATTATTTTGTGGGTTCAAATGCAGACTTACCTATTGTAGGCGGATCTATTCTGACACATGAGCATTTTCAGGGCGGTAAATTTAAATTTGCTATGGAAGTAGCTGAAGTGGAAAAGGAATTTAGCATTCCCAAGTATCCTAGTGTTAAGGCAGGAATAGTAAAGTGGCCCATGTCGGTTATCAGACTCAGTTCCGAGGATAGAGAGGAACTTGCTAGTTGTTGTGATTTGGTGCTTGAACGTTGGAGAGCATATAGTGATTCTTCTGTTCTTGTTTTTGCAGAGACAGACGGTATTCAGCACAATACAGTAACTCCGATCGCCCGTAAAAACGGAAAAGCATATGAGTGTGACCTTGTTTTAAGAAACAACTTTACAACAAAAGACAGACCTCTCGGATTATTCCATCCCAATCCCAGTCTACATCACATCAAAAAGGAAAACATTGGTCTTATCGAAGTTATGGGACTTGCAGTTCTTCCTTCCAGACTTTCAAGAGAAATCGGAATGTTAGAGAGAGCATTAATCAAGGGACAAGATCTGTTTGGCATTCCCGAGTTGGCACAGCATGCAAAATGGGCAAAGGATATTACAGAGCGTCATCCTGAGCTGTGTGCTGATAATGTAAAAGAAATACTTGAACAGGAGATCGGCAGCGTATTCCTCGAAGTTCTTAACGATGCCGGCGTGTTCAAGCGTGATCCCGAAGGCGAGGCAGCCTTCCTTAAATTCGTCCAATTTATAAACGTATAAAAATAAAAAACAAAAGGAGCTTCATTATGGAACAGAAAAAGTATTTGAAATGGTATCACAAAGTCGGGTATGGCTCAGGCGATATAGCAGGTAACTGCGTGTATGCGCTCTTGACCGCATTTATGATGATCTATCTGACTGATACGATTGGACTCAGCATGGGTATTGTAAGTACGTTGATTGCAGTATCCAAAGTTTTCGACGGTGTATCTGATTTCTTCTTCGGAAGAATGATCGATAAGACACATACAAAGATGGGTAAAGCGCGTCCCTGGATGCTTTGGCCCTATATTGGTTGTGCAGTAACCCTGGTGGCCTGCTTCTCTATTCCTACCAGCTGGGGTCAGACAGCACAGTACATCTTCTTCTTCCTCTCTTATACACTTCTTAACGCGGTATTCTTTACTGCAAACAATATCGCATATGCATCCCTGACTGCGCTTATCACTAAGAACACAAGCGAGCGCGTACAGATCGGTTCTTTCCGTTTTATCTTTGCTTTTGCAACTAAGATCGTTATTGAGGCCGTTACAATTTCTGCAGTTGTTTGGCTTGGCGGCGGCGTTTTCGGTTGGAGAATGATCGCTATTATTTACGCAATCATCGGTCTTATCACAAACACATATTCTGTGTTCTCTGTTAAGGAACTTCCTGAGGAAGAATTTGAGAACGAAGAGAATTCTGAAGAAAACAAGCTTACTTTCCTGCAGTCATTCAAGGTTCTTCTTAAGAACAAGTACTACATAATCATTTGCTGCAGCTATATTCTCACTCAGCTTTATGCATCTGTAATCGGTATGGGAACATACTACGCAAAGTATATCCTCGGCGATGAGAACATCTTCAGTACTCTTTCACTTGCTATCAACATTACTATGGTTGTAGCACTTACAATTTTACCCTTCGTAATTAGAAAACTCGGCGGCATGTATAAGCTCAATATCTGGGGTTATGTGCTTGCCGCTGTAGGAAGAGTTGGCGTAATGGTAGCAGCTTATATGGGTAGCCTTCCTATGATGCTCGTATTTACAGCCGTATCCACAATTGGTATTGCACCTCTTCAGGGCGACCTTAACGCACTTATCGCATGTTGCTCCGAATATACTACTCTCACAACCGGCCACAGACTGGAGGGCATGATGTATTCTTGTTCTTCTCTTGGTATTAAGCTCGGCGGCGCGTTTGGTACAGCAATAAGCGGTTGGCTTCTTGCAGCAGCCGGATATGTTGAGAACGCGGCAGTGCAGACTGCTTCCGCAGTTAATATGCTTAACTTCTTGTATCTCTGGATGCCCGTTATTCTTTGCGCGGCTGTAGCGTTCCTCCTTTGCTTCCTCCGTGTTGAGAAGGCAAATTCAAAGCTCCTTGAAGAAAAGAAAGCAACAGAAGTTGAAACAGTTCAGGCTAATGCATAAGGAGAATCAATTATGAAAGAATTTCAGAAATTTGATAGAATAGGAACAACACCTCATAGAAGCTACTATATTCCTTTTGCAGAAGATGATGTTGTGCGCACAAAGCATAGCATTCTCGATCGCACTTCGAGCTCCCGATTCACTTCACTTGACGGTGTTTGGCAGATCAAACAGCTTGATCATGTAGAGGATTTTGACGTAAACGAGATGCTTGGCGAGTCCATTCCTGTTCCTGCATGTGTTCAGATGCATGGATATGACCATATTCAGTATCTTAATATTCGCTATCCTTTCCCGGTTATGCTTCCTCATCTGCCTTATGAGAATCCCTGCTGGCATTACAGACGCACTCTGAATATCAAAAAGCAGAAGGGCGAAAGATATTACATTAACTTTGAAGGTGTAGACAGTGCTTTCTACGTATATATCAACGGCGAATTCAAGGGTTACTCTCAGATTTCCCATGCAACCAGTGAATTTGATATTACAGATCTTGCTGTAAACGGTGAGAATACCATCGACGTGCTTGTCCTCAAGTGGTGTATCTCCACATATCTTGAATGTCAGGATAAGTTCCGTTTCTCCGGTATCTTCCGTAACGTATATATGCTGACTCGTCCCGAGGGACATATTTCCGACTATAAGATCGAGACCTATATTGACGGCGAAAACGGCACTCTCAAGTTCATCAATGAAAGCGACGTTGATGCTGTGTTGACTCTTGAGGGAATGGAAATCACCGTTCCTGCAAAGGATACAGGATATATGACTGTAAACAATGCTAAGCTTTGGACAGCGGAAGAGCCTAATCTTTATAAGCTGGAGATTCATGCAAAAGGCGAAAAAATCATCGAAAGCGTTGGATTCAGAGTTGTTTCCATCGACGGTAAGGTATTTAAGATCAATGGCACTCCTGTCAAGCTCAAGGGTGTAAACCGTCATGATTTCCATTGTGAAACAGCAGCAACAGTAAGCCTTGAGGATATGGCAAAAGATATCCATCTTATGAAAGAGCTTAATGTAAATGCGGTTCGTACATCTCACTACCCCAATAGTCCTGAGTTTTACATGCTTTGCGATACCTTTGGTATTTACGTAATGGATGAGGCAGACCTTGAGATGCATGGTGCTTGCAGCCGCGATGGACGATACGATATTCCTCTTTGGGAAGAATATGCGGAAAATGAGTTCTTTACACCCGGTATTACAGACAGACACATATCTCTAGTAGAACGCGACAAGAACCGTCCCAGTGTTATCATTTGGTCTCTCGGTAATGAAAGCTCCTTTGGTCAGGCGTTCTTTGATGGAGCAAAATACATAAAGAATCGTGACAATACAAGACCTATTCATTATGAAGGACTTCAGAATGCAGATCCCAAGTATTATTATACCGATATGGTTGATATGGTCAGCATGATGTATCCTTCCTTTGAAAAGATTCGTGAAATGGTTCTTGATAATCCTGAAGAAACCAGACCCTTTGTTCTTTGTGAATATACTCATGCAATGGGTAACAGCTGTGGAGATATTGCTGAATATTGGGATATGATCTATAACAATGATCAGATGATGGGCGGCTTCGTTTGGGAATGGGCAGACCACGGTATCAAGACAGATAAGGGATTTCTCTATGGTGGTGACTTCAAGGAGCCTGAGCACGACGGCAACTTCTGTGCAGACGGTCTTTTGACACCTGATAGAAAGCTTAAGTCTAATGCTCTTGAAATGAAGGCTGTTTACGGTGGAAAAACAAAATCAGAAGTTTGTCCCGTAGATATTCCGCCCAGCACCTATAAGTTCTCTTCTGCCATTGCTATTGAAGTTGATGAGCATACAGGTGAGATCACATCTATTAAGGCGGACGGTAAGGAAGTTCTTCGCACTCCCATTCATTTCAATATCACACGTTATACAGATAATGACCGTGATCTTGTACCTCATTGGATAGGAAGATGCCATCTTGAAGCTTGCAGACCTCATATTTTCTCCTGTGAAAAGAGTGACAGCACTTATAAGTTCAAGGGCTGTCTTGCAGCAAACTGTTTGATGCCCGCTGCTGAATTTGAGTTGACCTATGAAGTAACAGGCAATGTTCTGACAACATCCATTGAGTATAAACTGGCGGATTATGTAGAGAACTTCCCTCGTTTTGGTATTGAATTTGGTGTCGATAAAGCTCACGGTAACTTCTCATATGTTGGTTACGGTCCTACAGAAAGCTATGTAGATAAGCATATTGCTTGCGAATATGGCTATTATGTAAACTCAGCAGAAGAAAACTATGATTATGAGTATATCCGTCCTCAGGAATCCGGTAGCCATTATGCATGTAAGTATATGGCTGTAAAGGACCTCTTTAAGGTGACAGCTGAACTTCCTTTCTCATTCTCCGTAAATCCCTTTACAACAGAGCAGCTGCGTGAAACACTTCATTCATTTGAACTTAGCGAAAATGATTTTGTTAACGTATGTATCGACCTGGCAATGCGCGGAGTTGGTTCTCATTCCTGCGGTCCCGACCTCCCTGCTGAATACGAAATTCCTAAGACATATAAGAATACATTTAAATTCACATTCTGATTAAATAAAGAATAGTTCATTGATTTAATTGCGAACTGAATAACGGGATCGGAGGTGTCACGATCAGCTGATCCTCCGATCACCCGTTAGACAAGATGGTGCAAGTTATAGTATGATATCTTGTAGTTTCAAAACTAAAACTATAAAAATTGCGTTAAGGAGAAAATTATGGAGCCGATTTATGTAACGGGACATCTTAACCCGGACACTGATTCCATCGTGGCTGCAATTGCTTATGCATCTTTAAGAAATGCATTGGGCGATAGGGAATATACAGCTGCATGTCTTGGCCGTGTATCTGACGAAACGCAATTAGTATTAAATCACTTTGGCTTTGAGCCTCCCACGTTGATAACTAATGTATATACACAGGTGCGCGATCTTGAGTTTGATAAACCTCCCATCCTCAGTTCTGCAGTCACAGTTGACAGAGCCTGGAATGCACTTCAAGATCGAACAGAACTGCGTGCTATTCCTATAGCAAACGATGATGGTACTATATTAGGTATGATATCCAGAGAGGATATTGCAAGCTATAATATGGAGCTGAACAATTCATGCACTCTGAATAAGGTACCGCTGTATAACGTCCTATCAGTACTTGAAGGTAAGGTTATCAACGATGCGGGTGAATATTTGGATACTGTGACAGGTGAAGTGGTACTTGCAATTCCTGAAAGCAGAAGGTCAACTATGTTTCCTGATAGTGACTGCGTAGTTATATGCGGTAATCAACCGGATATGATTCGCGAGGCATTGGAACAGAACGTAAACTGTCTGATCCTGTGCAGAACCGAGTTGGCACCTGAATTGATGGAAATAGAAACAACCACTTGCATTATATATACTCCCTGCGATGCTTATAAAGCAACCAGACTTATTTTTCAGTCAACTCCCATAGGAAGAATTTGCAGTACCAAAGATCTTGTTTGTTTTCATTTGGATGACAGAGTTGATCAGGTGAAAGAAATGGTTTGGAAGTACAGAAAGCCATGCTATCCTATTTTGGATGAAAATGAAAAAATCGTAGGAATCCTTACAAGATACCATTTAATGCGTCCCAAAAGGAAGCGTGTGGTACTTGTAGATCACAATGAAGCTTCCCAATCTGTTCCAGGATTGGAGGAAGCCGATATTCTTGAAATCATTGATCATCATCGTTTGGCAGATATTCAAACCAACAATCCTATTTTCGTAAGAAATGAACCTGTTGGTTCTACAAACACTATCATAGCCTCTATGTTTCAGGATAAAGGGTTGATCCCTTCCGAAAAGTTAGCAGGAATGATGGCCGCAGCTATTCTGTCAGATACGGTAATGTTCAAATCCCCTACAAGTACTGTTCGAGATATTCGAACTGCAGAACGAATGGCGCGTATTGCTAATGTTTCATTAGAAGAATTGGGCAAAAAGATCTTCTCTGCATCTGTAGATGGAAAATCTGCAAAGGAATTGTTGTATACAGACTACAAGGAATTTCATATTGCCGGCCATGATTTAGCGGTTTCTCAGGTTACTTGTCTTGATAGTGTAAGTTTACTCTCCAGAAAAACAGAATTGATAGAGCAGATGAAGCTTATTTCTGAAGAAACAAATACCTCAATGGTAATTTTGATGTTGACAGACGTTCTTTTAGAAGGCAGTTATCTGTTATATGTCGGAGATGACGATATTATCAGTCAGGCTTTTGATGTGTTGCCCAAAGATCATATGGTGTTTTTGCCCGATGTTATGAGCCGTAAAAAGCAGGTCATACCCAGCCTTTCAGCGCTGTGGGGTTAATTAAGTAAATATTCGGTGGATTGCTTATTTAATGTTCACATTATGTTCCCCCAATTATAATATAAACATTAAAAAATAAAACCTCCTCCATAGTTTACCAATGTTAAAATTACAAATAGAATTATAGTTCATGTGTACTTAAACCTCCTACTATTGATACACTTAGAAACTAAAAAAGGCTATTCCACCAATATTATATATAGCTCTGCGGTAGCTTAAAGATGGTTGCTGCAGAGCATTTTTTATCTCTGACCACTATAGAAGATCCATCGCATAGTGCGCGTAATTAGAAAGTTTATAATCAAATATACAATTTGTGAAAATGAACAAATTGTTTTGCTTTTGGTTAGCAAAGTTCTACAAACAAAGGTTTACAGATAAGTTGACAGATGTAAAAGAGGTGTGTTATAATTACCCACGGATTGCGAAAATTCGTATGATGAGGTAAACAATATATGAGAAATAAAATAGAACAATTAAAATTAGATAAGAATGCTATTGTTTTAGCTCACTATTATGCTCCTGCCGAGGTGCAGGAGATTGCCGATTATGTAGGAGATTCGTTTTATCTTGCGAAAATTGCAAAGCAGTGTGATGCTGATATAATTGTATTCTGTGGTGTACAGTTTATGGGAGAAAGTGCAAAGATTCTTAATCCTGACAAAAAAGTTCTTATGCCCGATCTGACAGCAGACTGTCCCATGGCCCATATGGTCGCTGATGGAATTATTGAAGAAATGCGAACCAAATATGATGACCTTGCGGTAGTATGCTACATCAACTCTACAGCAGAACTCAAATGTAAGAGTGATGTATGCGTAACATCTTCCAATGCAATTAAAATTGTTAAGGCACTGCCTAACAAAAACATCTTCTTTATACCGGATAAAAATCTCGGTAGCTATGTTGCAAAGCAGGTTCCTGAAAAGAATATCATTCTGAATGACGGTTGTTGCCCAATTCACGCAAAGATTACCGTAGCTCAACTTCAGGCAGAAATAGCTACGCACCCCGATGCCTTGGTTTTAACACATCCCGAATGTGAAAAAGAAGTGGTTGAATTATCCGACTTTGCAGGCAGTACCGCCGAAATTATTGATTTTGCAAGGGCAAGTACCTGCAAAAAATTCATTATCTGTACCGAAGACGGTGTGGACTATAAGCTTGTAACAGATAACCCCGATAAGCGCTTCTATTATCCCAATCCGCATCCTTGCTGTGCAGATATGAAGCTTAATACACTTGAAGCTGTTTTATCGGTATTGGAAAAAGAAGATAAAGAAATTGTAGTTGACAGTAGCATTCGTGAAGGCGCATTAAGGCCTCTTGAAAGGATGTTAGAACTTGGAAAATAATATGAAAACAGATATACTTGTTGTAGGAAGCGGTGTCGCAGGTCTTTACTGCGCTCTGAATCTTCCAAAAGATAAAAACATTATTGTTGTAACCAAAGACAAGGCACGCAGAAGTGACTCTTACTTAGCGCAAGGCGGTATTTGTGTTCTCCGTGATGAAAAAGACTATGATGCTTTTTTTGAAGATACAATGAAAGCCGGTCATTATGAGAACAATCCCGACTCGGTTCACATTATGATTCATTCTTCCCGTGAGGTTATTTCTGACCTTGTTTCGTTTGGCGTTCGCTTTGAAATGAACGGTGAGAAATTTACATATACGCGTGAAGGTGCTCACAGTAACCCTCGTATCCTTTTCCACGAGGATGAAACGGGCAAGGAGATTACGTCCCATCTGCTTGAAACTGCAAGAAACAGAGAGAACATTACTATTATCGAAAACTATACGATGGTAGATCTCATTTGCAAAGATAACGAGTGTTATGGTATAATAGGTCATGATGCGGATGGTGTTTATTCTGCAATCCAAGCCGACTATACTGTTCTGGCAACGGGTGGTATCGGCGGTGTCTTTGAACATTCGACCAACTATAAGCACTTGACAGGCGATGCCATCGCCCTTGCGTTAAAGCACGATATCAAACTTCAGCACATTGATTATATTCAAATCCACCCAACAACACTCTATACCGAAAATGAAGGCAGAGAGTTCCTTATTTCCGAATCGGTTCGTGGTGAGGGTGCAATACTTCTCAACTCTAAAGGAGAACGCTTTGTAAACGAGCTGCTTCCTCGTGATGTGGTTGCCAATGCTATTTTGGCCGAAATGAAAAAAGAAGGCACTAAACACGTATGGCTTTCAATGGCGCCGATTCCCGTGGAGGAAATCAAATCCCATTTCCCGAATATCTATCAGCGCTGCCTTGAAGAAGGATACGATGCCACCAAGGAACCCATTCCGGTTGTTCCTTCTCAGCATTATTTTATGGGCGGTATCGACGTTGACCGATACAGTAAAACATCTATGGGACGTTTGTATGCAGCGGGTGAGACGGCTTGTAACGGTGTTCACGGCAGAAACCGATTGGCAAGTAATTCCTTGCTTGAGAGCCTTGTTTTTGCTAAACGAGCCGCAACACATATTATAGACAATTACGTTGAGCCCAAAGAACACGCAGACGTTACTGTAAATCCTTCCGACTACGAAGGATATGCTGAAAAATATAAGAAGCTTGTTTTGGAAGCAATCGAAAAGGAGAAAAACAGTCATGAATAACATTTCTATGAAATTGAATGCCGACAACTTGATTATGCAGGCGTTGCAGGAGGATATCACAAGCGAGGATATTACGACCAATTCCGTAATGCGTGAATATCAGCTTGGCGAGGTAGAGCTTATTTGTAAGGAAGACGGCGTTATCGCCGGTCTTGACGTATTCAAAAGAGTGTTTGAACTGCTTGACGATAAAACCGAAGTGACCTTTACCTGCAAAGATGGTGATGAGGTTAAAAAGGGTCAAAAACTCGGCATTGTCCGTGGTGATATCCGTGTACTCCTTTCGGGCGAAAGAACTGCTCTTAACTATTTACAGCGTATGA
>JAZQUP010000034.1:0-91280 GCA_045631345.1 Candidatus Avispirillum sp. | reverse complement strand
TGATGGCTGACCATTACGGTTATAGCTACACGGACGTACACGATATGATGTGGGAGGCGTGCAAAAACGTACGCCGACTGCGCGGTAAGGTTCCGCTGGAACAGATACTCGCCGGCTACTACACGAAGAATCAAATCGAGACTATTCTGCCGACAGAAGATGAAGAAGATTTCTAAAGTCGCTGGATATTCCAAAAGAGTTGTGGTATGTTGTTGTGCTGACAAGGAAAGGAGATGAGAACTATGGCAAACAGAAGACCTGCAGGCGACGGAATGGTGCGGCAGAAAAAACGCGGAAAATGGGAAGGCCGCATCACCGTCGGTCACAAGAGCGACGGCAAACCGATCTTCCGTTACGTCTACGGAAAGACGCAGAAGGAGACTCTTGAAAAACTGCATCAGCGCATTGAGGACTACCGCGGCGTGGAGCTGACCGAGGACAGCAAGCTGACCCTCAGCCAGTGGCTCGACCGATGGATGAATGAGTATATGATCTTCACCGTCCGCGAGAGCACCTGGGACGGTTACGCTTCGCTGATCCGCATGCATGTCAAACCCTACCTCGGCGACAAGCCGATCGCGTTCATCACCACCGCCGACGTGCAGAGAATGTATAACAAAATGAAAAAGAGCGGACGGCAAGAGGCGCATCCTCTTCGCGGTCACGAGCTCGCCGACAGCACGGTGCGCAGTGTTCACATGATGCTCCACGAAGCCATGGACGCGGCGGTGAGGGAACGGCTCATCGTCAAGAACCCCACCGACGGCACTACCATCCCGAAAAACAATTACGCGCCCAAGCAGATACTCACCGAAGCACAACTGGATAAATTCCTGCACGTCGCGATGCAGGACGAGGTGTGGCGCGACTTCTTCTACACCGAGCTGACCACAGGACTGCGTCTCGGTGAGATTTGCGGACTGCGGTGGTCGGACTTCGATGAAGCGACGGGGCGGCTGAAGATCTCGCGGACGGTGAAGAAAAAGAAAGGCGGCGGTGTGACCTGGGGCGACACCAAAACCGAAACGGGAATGCGCACCATTCTGCTGCCGCCGAGTACAGCGGAGATACTGCGAGAGCGGAAGAAAAGGTTGATGAGCGAATGGATCTTCCCGAACATCTATAGACCCGAGGAGGCGATGCATCCCGAGTATCCCTTCAACCGTATGAAAACCTTGCTCAGGCAAGCGGGACTACCGCTGATACGCTTCCACGATCTGCGCCACACCTTCGCCACCCACGCGCTGACGGGCGGCGTGGATGCCAAAACGCTGTCGCGAATCCTCGGGCACACCAACGCCAGCTTCACGCTGGATACGTATACCCACGTGACCACCGACATGCAAAAACGCGCGTCAAGCATCGTCGGCGGATTCATGGAAGACTTGATCATAAAGGAGAAATAAAATGGCTAAAAGAAGAAAGAACGGCGAAGGGATGATTCGCAAAAGGAGCGACGGACGGTGGGAAGGTCGTGTGGTGGTCGGCTACGATGACAAAGGACTGACCATCACCAAAAACGTCCTCGCTCATACCAAGACCGAGTGTGCCGAAAAGCTTGAAAAGCTGAAAGAGGAATACCGACCGCCGAGCACGCGATGCAAGCCGGATATGCTGTTCGGCGATTGGATGGAGTTCTGGTACGAGAACTACTCCAAGCCTGCCATCCGACCGCTGACTCAGCAAAACTACGAGAACCGCATCTACGACCACATCATCCCCGAGATTGGCAAGATACTGCTGAACAAACTGACGCAGAACGATCTGCAACAGTTCTATGCACGGCTGAAACGGAACGGACGAAAGCAATACGTTGAGAAATACGGCCCCGGACTGTCCGACCGTATGGTGCGCGCCTGCCATGCGAGTTGCAGAATGGCATTGGAAAAAGCAGTAGCCGAAGGGCTGATACGAGTCAATCCCGCCATCGGCTGTAAACTGCCGCCCAAGAAAGCACGGGAGATGCAGGTGCTGACAAAGGATGAGTTGCAGCGATTCCTCGCCCAAGCTAAAGAGGACGGATACTACGAACTGTTCCTTTTAGAACTCGGCACGGGCATGCGCCGAGGGGAGCTGATGGGACTGCAATGGGATGACCTCAACTTCCAAACGGGCGAGCTCCACATCGTCCGCCAGGCGTGTGCGGTGAACGGAAAGATCGAAATTTCCGTGCCGAAAACAAAAAGCTCTATCCGCACGGTGGTACTGCCGCCGTCGCTGGTGGAGGTGCTGAGAAAATATAAGGAGACAATCAACTCGCGGTGGATGTTCCCGTCGCCGCAAAATCCCGACGTGCCGAGGTATCCTACGTCCGTTGGAGATATCCTGTCGATCCTGCTCAAGCGAGCGGGATGCAAGCACGTGCGGTTCCACTATCTGCGCCATACCTTCGCAACCATGGCGATGGAAAACGGTATGGACGTGAAAACGCTGTCGGCAACCATCGGTCACGTGTCAGCGACCACGACACTTGATATCTACAGCCACATGACCGACACCATGCAGATGCAGGCGGCGGTGAGCATTGACCGCAAGATCGGCGGCACAAACGCGCAGATGCCCGAGGTAGAGCAAACACCCACAGAAGCGCTGAACACGCCCGTAAACGCCCCGTGTGCGCCCATAGAGCCCCATCCCGAACCCGAGCCGAGAAAGATCCGCAAATCCGGCACGGGATGCCTGTATCAGATAAACGACAACCTCTGGGAAGGCAGCTTCTTCCCAAGACTCCCCGGCGGCAAGCGGAAGAAATTCAATGTCTACGCCGAAACAAAAGAGCAATGCGAAATCAAACTCGCCGAGATGATCGCGCGAGTCAAAGCAGAAATTGCAGAAGAAAAAGCAAAACTAAAATAGGGCGCCGATTAAGGTGCCCTATTTTGTTGTATTAAATTAAAATAATGCTACAAATGTATTGACAAAACCTTAGAGTTGTTGTATTATTTAGTTGAAAAGGCGGTGAGATTTTGAAGACCTATAGTGTTAAAGAAATAGCAGACCTGCTCAATACAAATCCGGAAACAGTTCGTAGATGGATTCGTGATAAGAAATTGGAAGCTACAATTGAGTCAAAAAAAGGTGGTCATATAGTATACGAGTCTGCTCTCCATACTTTTTTGAAATCGTCTCCTAAATATGCATCGATAGCAAGTACAGCACTAATTTCAACAGCGATGATTGGCGGATTGATAGCTCAGAAAATTATCGATGTTGAGCAGCTGAAGAGGGCGCGTATTTCCGACGCAGATATAATAAAGTTTTTAAAATCCGAGATTGATACCCGTAAAGTATCAATTAAGAATAAAGAGGAGAGCATATCTCAACTCAATATGCAGATCAAATCAGAACAGATACAAATAGACGCTTTTCAGCAGATGATTGATACTTTAAGTGAAGGGAAAGGAGGAAAAGAATGAAATCTACCGCGAAGAACAATGAAAAGAAATCGATAAGTATTAGCGACCGAGCAACATATTTTTATATTAAAAACATAAAAAAGCGGATGTTCTGTCCGGCTTGTAAAAACGGGAGAATGACTTTCAATAAGAAAAAATCGCAATGGACTTGCGAAGAGTGCGGATATTATTTTTCCGAAGAATATTTCTTGAATGATTGCGTGTTCTGGTTCTGTGATGAGTGTGAAACCTACCTTAATAACCAGGAAGACTTCGACACTCACGGTAGCAGACACATCTGCCAGAACTGCGGTTATGAAAATGACACCACCCTTGAAAACATAAGAGGCGCTTGTTTGGACTGTGGTAAAAAGCTCTCCGATCCGGATGCCACGCTGTGTGCAGATTGCCGTGAGGCGCGGCGACAAAGAGCCAAGGAGTGGCTGATTAAAGCCGGAAAAGTAGTAGGCGTTGTTGCCGCAGCCGTTGGTGTAGCGGCTTTAGCAGCAAGTGCCGCTGGGGATGATACAGCAGATTATGTACCCCTTTCTAGTGGGGACGATGAAGGAGGAGATATAGTGAATAAGAGTTGGCTTAAATCTGCAACCGAGGACGAATTAAGATCCAGAAAAGCGGA
Organism: Candidatus Avispirillum sp.; assembly: GCA_045631345.1. Classification (GTDB taxonomy): domain Bacteria; phylum Bacillota; class Clostridia; order Oscillospirales; family CAG-272; genus Avispirillum. The sequence continues at coordinate 87,248 of JAZQUP010000034.1, read as the reverse complement.
AATTTCAGCAGATACGGATTGGCGCTCTGGATCAATTTTAGATGGTGATTTTGATGCTGAAATTGAGGCTCTTGATGCTATTGACGAGGAACTGAACCAAATATCGTGGGATCGTTATAATAGCGAGGATCACTCTAAAGAGAGTTACGGCGTTCACCGCGAACATGGTTGGTATTTACCCAATGATGACTGAATAAAGGAGTTCATTGTATAGTTTAAGATGGGAGGAAAAATATGCCTTATAATTGCAAAGGGGACTTATATAAAATTGAGATCGTAAAAAGATTGCAAAATATGGGATTTAACATTAAAAGCGTAAATGCTCTAAATAAGCTTATGGAAAAAATGGGACTGTTAATTCATTATGGTAATGGATGGGGAACTACTGACAAAGGGGCTAAGTTTTCAATGTGGCATAAGGGAGTATTGAATTCTGATGCATGGCATCCTGAACTGGTCGATGAGATTGTTAAATATTTGAAGAGCAAATAATATGTTACTGATATCATTTCCGATTTTTATTGAGAGTAAGTGCATAAAAAGGCTAGCGGATCTTTTCTGTCGGTTTTCAAAAATGATACGCAGTAAACAAAGAAAAGCGGTTTTGATAATGGGACGTACATAGGAGGTTATTATGGCTAATGAACGTTGGGTTTCACCTTTTTCGCACACCATTCCATACTTGCTGTTTATTGAGCATTTTACTGAGTTGAACAATATATATTGGGCTCATGTTCCAGCTAAAAATACCATTGAAAAGAAGGCTATAGAAGCTTTAGGGAATGGTAACGCAGATCCTAAAAAATATTTTTTGATTAGAGACGAAGATGATCGGCGATTGCCTTTAACATATGATGAGTGGAAAGAGTATTACAGATGCTTTGATGTTTACACGAGGTTAAACATGTTGATGTTGCTTAGTTCGTGTTTTGAGACATATTTCCGTACGATTATTTCTTTTGCCTTTGAATCTAAGCCCGGAGTTATTATTGATTCTCCGGATTCAAAAGACGGTGTTTTCCTCTTGAAAAACAATCGAAACTATGGAGTGCTCGGCTCACAAGAATATAAATTTTCCGATCAAGTTGAATCCATTTGTACTGGTCAGTGGCAGAACAGAATAGTTAGTTTCAATAAATATTTTGGAACCTTTCCTATTGAAGAGGCTGATGTTCTTCTAATTGATGAAATGCGAAGAAAACGCAATTCAGTAGGACACTATTTCGGACGTAAGAAAGATGATTATGAAGCGCCGTTATCCTTTTTCCCTGAACCACTAGAGCCGATATCTCACGATAAGTTGTTAAAATACTTCAAATTAGTCCACAAAGTCGTTTCTAACCTGGATGTATACTTGAAAGATCACTATCTTGGTTCGTACGATGTTATAAAGTATTATTTGAAATGTGTGGAAAATGGTGATATTAGCGGACAAAATGTTGCTGATCACGCAAAGGAACTGCGCAAGTTACTTGGTTCATTTGGAATGCAACAAGCCGAGGTTAATTACTATCGAAACCTAGTCTCGTATGTTTGTTTACCTGATGAAAAAAACGCATTTATTTATGGAAAAAAAGCAAGTGTTAAAATTATAAGAGATGAATTGAAAAAACTGGGTGTTAGTTTGTTTGTTGGAGAGCGAACTGTTATTTTCAAAGAGCACGCTTTTTCCTCTATAATTAATTACTTTTCGATAAAAGATAATAGTGCTTTTTGCGAAAAAAGAGGCACGGAAAAACATGAATTGTTTTTCTCAAAACAAGCATTAGATTTTATCATCGAAAAAATAGTTGAAGATCCTCATTTGTTGGAGAGCGTAAATCAATCTAAAGAGGCATAATGAAAAGCCGCCGGACATATGTCCGGCGGCTTTTTGGTCGAAGTGCGGAGACTCGAACTCCGTGCCTCTAGAACCCAAATCTAGCGCTCTACCAGGTGAGCTACACCTCGAAATATTCAGTTTTTGCGTGGAAGTGGGACAAACTGTGGTCAAACGCAAAATCCACGCTTTTTTGAGTTTGCTTATAATCCCGAAAGTCCGCATAAATAAAGGCTTTTCGGGACTTTTGCTTTTTCCCGGCTATAACCGCCCGACACGCTCCCAAAGCAAGCGCGCTACCAATTGCGCCACACCTCGTTATTATTAAATTTGCGCTACGCTTCCCGTTGCAACTAAGGCTCTGTCTACGCTAGCAGGGGCTTGCTTGCCAATCGCCAAGTTGCTGCCGCTCCTTTTTGCTTCCTTTATCCGCCATCGGCGGCGGTCGCAAACGTCCCCAATTGCGCCACACCTCACGACGTTTACCTACGGTGAAGTCGGTCAACAAATCTTATGAAGATTTGTTGCGGCACAGAATCTTTTTATGCACCCACATATTTTAACAGATTAAAACTCATTTGTCAATTGATACTGCAAAAAAAATATCAGGTGCGTTGTGTCAGCTATTGATTTAATCTGTTCTTTATTGTATAATAAGATGATATAGTGGGTGAAGTGCAAGATTTTGCCCGTGACATTATGATTTTTTAAAATTTACTGCCTTTGGCGGATGGGAGTTTACATATGGAAAGAGTTTCTAAAGTTAATTATTATCTTGACATCGCAGAAACAGTTTCTGAGAGAAGCACTTGTCTCAGAAAGCGTTATGGTGCGATTATTGTTAAAAACGATGTTATTGTTTCAACAGGCTACAATGGTGCTCCTCGTGGTCGCAAAAATTGCAGCGATATTGGAAGCTGTATGAGAGACACTCTCAATATCCCTCGTGGAGAACGCTATGAGCTTTGTCGCAGTATTCATGCTGAGGCTAACGCAATTATTGCTGCTGCTCGCGAGCAGATGATCGGCGCAGATCTGTATATGGCTTGCACAGATCCTGCTGATGGAAGCATCGTTCCCAATACATGCTCCTGCATGATGTGCAAGCGTCAGGTTATCAATGCGGGTATCGCTCGTGTTATTGTTCGTGAGGATAAGGAAAACTACACAGTTTATGATGTTGAGGATTGGGTTGAAAATGACGACAGCCTTTCCGGTAAGTTTGGCTATTGATAGTATTATCATAGCGGAGCTTTGATGATGAACGCAGAAAAATTTGAATTTGTTGACTTTGACTCTGTTTATCTGGACGAGTTGGTTGAAGCAGAGCAGATTTGCTTTGAAAATGATCCTTGGGATAGGGAAATGTTCGTTGATGCATCAAAAAATGATGGTTTTTGTATAATTCTTCTGAAAGATATGCAATTGCAGAAAATAGTTGGCTATTCTGTTCTGATATATGCTATGGATCAGGCTGATCTGGGGAATATAGCTATTTTACCTCAATGCAGAGGACAAAAGTTGGGAAAAGCTTTGCTTGAAAAAACGATGGAAAAAGCCCGTAGTTATGGGGTTTCTGAGGTTTTTCTCGAGGTAAGGGAGTCAAATTTATCTGCAAGAGGGCTATATTTGAGTTCGGATTTTGCAGAAATAGGCAGGCGCAGAAAATACTACAAAAATCCTCGTGAGGATGCAATATTAATGCTTAGAAAACTATAAAGGGAGAAAAAAGTTTAGTTATGTATATACTTGCCATAGAATCTTCATGCGATGAAACTGCTTGTGCCGTTGTTGAAATGGCAGAGGATTCACGCAAAATACTTTCAAACGTTGTTGCAACGCAGATAGCAACTCATGCTCTATACGGTGGTGTTGTTCCTGAAATAGCAAGCCGTGCTCATAGCGAAGCAATAACTCCTGTTGTGAGAGAGGCTGTTGAAAAATCAGGTCTTGAGCTTTCTCAGCTTGATGCTATTGCAGTAACATATTCTCCCGGTCTAATAGGCAGCTTGCTGGTAGGCGTAAGCTTTGCAAAAAGCCTTGCATACGACCTTAAGTTGCCTCTTATTCCCGTTGATCATATAAAGGCCCATACAGCAGCGGCTTATTTTGTAGACAGTGAGCTGCAGGCTCCCTTTCTTTCTCTTGTTGTTTCAGGAGGACACACATCTATATATGATGTAAGCGAGCCTCACATTTTTGAAGAAATAGGCTCAACAAGAGACGATGCTGCAGGTGAGGCATTCGATAAGGTTGGCAGAGTTATGGGGCTCACATATCCCGGTGGTGCCGCAATGGATCGTTTGGCTACGGAAGGTTTTGAAATGTTTGCAAACGGAGCTGAAAAGATCAAGTTCCCATCTCCAGCAATACCTGATGAAACTCTTGATTATTCATTTTCAGGTTTGAAAACAGCTTGCATAAACTATCTTCATAATTATAGACAGAAAAACGATCTTGGGGATAAGGATGAACTTCCCCATAGCGAAAAATGCATCGTAGCGGCTTCATTTACAGAAACCGTTGTAGGTGGAATTTGCCAGAAGCTGAAGGCGGCGCTTGAGAAAACAGGCGCCAAAAAACTTGTGGTAGCAGGTGGCGTGGCGGCAAACTCTCATTTGCGCCGTGCCGTTGAAGAGGTTTGTGATAAAGCAGGAGTTAAGCTGTGTATTCCACCTTTGTCTCTTTGCGGAGATAATGGCGCTATGGTAGGCGCACAGGCATATTTTGAGTATAAAACAGGCGTCAGAGCTGATTGCTCGCTTAATGCCTATGCTTCCGGTGAAGCGGCTGAAGCGGCGGCTGAACTGATGAAATTTGCCAAATAATGATTAGTCGTTTGCTTAATATGCGACCGACTATGTAGTTAAGCTTTAAGATAAGTGCCGAAATAGTTTTCAACAGAGTTTTCAACAAGGTGTGGAAAACTCTTTAACTACAAGGAGTTTGAGTTTTCTGCAATTGAAAAATGATGATTTCGGCGAAAGAATAAATCATTTTGGCTGTAGGCGGGTGTCTACTGACAAAAAATGGAGGACGTTGTGAAATATAAAGCAACGCAAAGCGATAAGCTCATAGGAATTCCTTGTGAGCCTGTGATGAACAATCTGCTGGAGGCAGATGCTGTTCAGATGAAGGTTCTTATTTGCATAATGGATAATCCTGAAATAACCAGCGAGGAGCTTTGCGAAAAACTGGACATAACAAAGAAAAGACTTAATATGGCTCTTGCTTTTTGGGAAAAGGCAGGAGCGCTTGAAAAGAGTGGCAGCAAGAGTGGAAAATCAAAGGCGGCCGGAACAGAGCCTGAGGGGAAGGTTGTAAGAGCAGCAGAGCTTCCCAAGTATACCAGCGAAGAGATAGCCGCATATATAGAAGGACACGCAGGCGTTCGTCAGCTCCTTCTGGATTGTCAGCAACTGATTGGTAAGATGTTCAATCTTGCGGAAACAGAAATTCTTATTGGTCTGCTTGATTATCTCAAGCTTGACGAGGCATATATATCTCTTTTGTTTGCTCATTGCGCAAGAAATGGCAAAAAATCTCTCAGATATATAGAAAAGCTTGCAATAGGTCTTTTTGATAAAGGCATTATGAGCTATGAGGAGCTTGACGCTCATCTTTGTATGATAGAAGCGGCGCAGGCATATGATAAGCCCCTCAGAAAGCTTTTTGGAATAGGTCGCCGTGCTTTGACAAAGAAGGAGCAGGATGCCTTTGATAATTGGTGCGGAAAAATGGAGTTTCCCTTTGAGGTTATAGAAAAGGCATTTGAAACAACGGTCAATAACACAGGCAAGGCTTCAATCAGCTATTGCAATGCAATTCTTTGCCGATGGTATGATGACGGATATAAAACACTTGAAGATGTTGAAGCTGCAAGCGAGCAGTATAAGCATGACAAAACGGGCGTAACAGAAAAGAAGGGCAGCTTTGAAACTGACGACTTCTTTGAAGAGGCGCTTAAGCGTTCATACGGAAACCAAGATTAACACAGGACAGGAGATAAACAATGTCTGTTTCATCTAAGGATATAATTAGACGAGTTAAAGAGGACTACATAAACAGGCGTGCAAGAACATATGAGGAGTGCGAGAGAAAAAAGATGGCGCTCTATGCAGAGATTCCCTCTCTCAGAGAATATGATATTGAGCTTGCTACAACCTCAACAAAAATTATGGTAGCAATAACATCGGGCGGCGATGTTCAGGAAAAAATAGGTGAGCTCAGACGTGAAAACGAGCTTTTGAGAAAAAAGAGAGGCGAGCTACTTGTTTCAAATGGCTATCCTGCCGATTATACTGATATAAAGCATAGTTGTAATGAGTGTAATGACACAGGCTATGTGGGCATAAATATGTGTCGATGCATGAAAAAGGTTATTGCAGAGGAGATGCTTGAGGCGTCAGGACTGGGTCAGCTTGCCAAAAAGCAGAGCTTTGAAAATTTCAGCTTTGACTATTATGGTGGAGAGGATCTGAGGGGAGTTCAGGTTGCATATAAAAAACTGAAGGAGCTGGCAGAAAACTTTGAAGAAAAGCAGGGAGAATCCTGGCTTCTCATCGGAGCTACAGGCCTTGGCAAAACTCACCTTTCCACAGCAACTGCAGTTAAGGTCATAGAGGCGGGCTATAGTGTTGTTTACGAAACTATGCAGACAATGATGGACGATTTTGCAGAAAATCAGTTCAGAGGCGCATCATCAGAAAATATTGAAAAATATTATGATGCAGATCTGCTTATTATAGACGATATGGGCAGCGAGCTGACAAATCAGTTCACAGTTTCCGTGCTTTATAATCTTGTTAATCAGAGACTTAATAAAAACAGATCAACTATAATAAGCACAAATCTTACTCATAAGCAGATAAGAGAAAGATATGACGATAGAATAACAAGCCGTCTCTTTGGTTTGTATAATCTTCTTATTTTCAGCGGAACAGACGTGAGAAAGCAGAAATTGGCAGGTGGAAGATGAAAAAGATTATTTGTATGGTAACAGCGCTTGTGATGTGCACAGTGCTTTGCGGATGCGGAGCTAACCCTAAATGTGATTATAATGAGGCGATGGCTCAGCTTGCAGAAGCAGAGGATGTTTATTGCTATGTTTATGCAGACGAAAAGGGATTTTCTGTTGAGAGTGGAGAAGAGCTTGCAGAGATGTTGAGCGGTCAATGGGAAAAATCCTCACGTCCTGCGGAAATGAATAAGCTTCTCTCCTTCACAATAAGCACCCAGTACGAGATATGCGTTTTCGAAGGCAACAGCTCAATTATTTATTGCGGATATGCAGGAGTTTTCCAGTCTGATCGTCAGTATTATTCCTGTCAGCTTTCCTCTGATGTAAATGATATTTGCGAGTATATCAGAACAAACGGCGAAGAGGTCGTAATAGAAGAATAAAGCTTTATTAAAACCACCCGTGAGGGTGGTTTTTGCTTTTTTGAAAAACAGGGAATATCCGTTGAAAAGGATATTGAAAAAATGCACATCTGCTTTATTTGGCTATTTATTCAAACAACTTTGAACGCTTGGGAAATTTAAGAATAGACGATAATATTTGTTGACTTTTCAGCCATAATGTGTTATAAAATAGATGTAGACTTGCGCTTATGGCCGAATTATACCCTTTTTTAGAAAAACGGCGTTAAGCTGAGCCAAATTTGTTTCCGAATCAAAGAAAGGAATAGCAATATGTTTGGCGTTAATGTAACTGACTATGACAGAAAAGTTTGGGAAGAGGAGCTTTGTGATTTCCTTCCCGATAATATTGTCGATGCGCATGTACATATATATAAGGTAGAAATGCAGAAGGAAAATCCCGAGGAGAGAAAGGGCTGTGTAAACTGGCCTCATATGGTTGCGCCCGATCTCACAATTGAGGATATGAAAGAGTCTTTTGCTCAGATGTTCCCCGGAAAGAATGTTAAGCAGATTATTATGGGTATGCCCACATGCCGTCTTAACGAGGTGAACGAGTTTGTTCTCGGTGAAGCTAAAAAGGAAAATCTTCCTGCTCTTTTCTGCACAAACTGGGATAACACAAAGGATGAGATCCGTGCGGCAATGAAGATGGGCTTTGTAGGTATCAAGCCTTATCAGAACAATGTTGCGCCCTGGCTTCCTGCAAAGGAGGTTCGCATTTTTGATATGCTTCCTCATGAGCATATGGAGGTTATGGACGAGCTTGGCGGTATCGTTATGCTTCATATTCCTCGTTCTCTCCGTCTTCGTGACCCTGTAAACCTTGCGCAGATGATGGAAATTGAGGAGAAGTATCCCAATGCAAAGGTTATTATTGCTCATATAGGCCGAGCATATGTGCCATCCGATATTGGTGATGCCTTTGAGGTTCTTAAAAACACTAAAAATATGCTCTTTGATTTCACAGCAAACACACTCACTCTTGCTATGACAAAGTGCATTGAAACAGTTGGACCCAAGCGTATTATGTTCGGTTCCGATATGCCCATAACAAAAATGCGTATGTATCGTGTTTGCGAACCTGATAAATATGTCAATGTTGTTCCCAGAGGAGCATATGGTGACGTTTCAGGCGACCCCAATATGAGAGAGACTGACGACTATTCACAGATGACCACATTTATGTATGAAGAGCTTCGTGCATTCAAAAAGTGTGCCCTGGAGCTTGGTCTTTCCAAAAAAGATGTTTATGATATAATGTGCGGCAATGCTGCAGAATTATTCAATATAAAATTTTGAGGTGATGTCCAATGAATAAGATCAAAGTTGGTTTGATGTGCCTTTATATCAAGCTTTATGACGATTGCAAGCTTCAGGAGATCAGAGATCGTTCCGAGGCTTTCTACGAAAAGCTTGCTAAGGCTCTTGAAGGTGAAGGCTTTGAGGTTGTACGCAACCCCATTTGCTGCGTTAAGGACGAATTTCAGGCTTGCGTTGATAAGTTTGAGGCTGAGGGCGTTCAGTGTATGGTAACATGGCACGCTGCTTATTCTCCCTCTCTTGAATCCATTGATGTTCTTGCAGCAACAAAGCTTCCTATCGTTGTTCTTGACACAACAGAAACATTTGATTTCGGCCCCGCATCCGATCCTGCTGAGATCAATATGAACCATGGTATTCACGGTGTTATGGATATGACAAATATGCTTCTCCGTCGTGGTAAGGCATATGCAATTGCAGCAGGTCACTATCCCAATTCCGATGTTATTAAGAAAACTGCAGGCCTTGTTCGTGCAGCAGCAGGCGCAGCAAGCCTCAACGGCACAAAGGTTGGAACAATCGGCGGTAGCTTCGACGGTATGGGCGACTTCCTCATTTCCGATGAAGAACTGCTTGAAACATTCGGCGTAACAGCTGTATATGCTAAGGGTGAGGAGCTCACAGCCCTCAGAGAAAGTGTTACAGATGAGGAAATCAAGGCTGAAATTGAGTATGATAATGCTAACTTCAATCCTATTTCCGCAATCAATCCTGAAACTCATGAAAAAACAGAGCGTAACTGCCTTGCAGTAAGAAAGTGGATCGAAAAGGAAGGTCTTTCCGCATTCACAGTAAACTTCCGTGAGATCCGCCCTGAAAACGGTCTCGTAGTAATGCCCTTCGTTGAAGCTTCAAAGGCTATGGCAAGAGGCGTAGGTTATGCAGGCGAGGGCGATGTGCTCACAGCTTCTATCACAGGCGCTCTTATGAGAGGCTTCCCCGAAGCTGCATTTGTTGAAATCTTCTGCCCCGATTGGAATAATGGCTCTGTATGCCTTTCACATATGGGCGAGATCAACCTTGCGCTCACAGCTCAGAAGCCTGAGATCAAGGAGATCCCCTTCGTGTTCGGCGAAGCTGATGATCCTGTTGTATGCTATGGCTGCTATAAGAGCGGCGAAGCAGTTTTCGTAAATGTATATCGTGATGAGGAAAAGTATAATATGCTTATTTCTCCCGTCGATATGCTTGATAATGAGGGTGATAAGTTCCAGGGAACAGTTCGTGGCTGGATGAAGCCTCGTATGCCCCTCGGTGATTTCCTTGAAAAGATCAGCCGTGCCGGTGTAACTCACCATTCATCTCTCGTTTATAATGCAACTCTTGAAGAACTTGAGTTCTTCGGAAAGCTCCTCGGTCTTAACGTAGTTATCGTTAAGTAAGAGCCCAATTAATTTCGTATATACTGAGAGCAGGATTTCCTGCAATCAGCAGTATATAGCAAAAAAATAATTTAAAAGGAGAAAAACACAATGAATTTCAAAAGAATTCTTGCAGTAGTTCTTGCAGCTATCATGTGCCTCGGCGTGCTTGCTTCCTGTAATGATGGTGACGGCGAAGAAACTCGTCCCCAGGGCAGCTTGAACGAAGACCCCAATGCAGGTAACTTCAAGAGCGCTGACTACGAAGGCAATGAATTTACATTCCTCGTAATCAAGCACAGCGACATTATCAAGGACTACTACGGCGGCGCATTCATCGACGCAGAAACACTTACCGGTGGTAAGGTTAATGACGCGGTATTCGAAAGAAACCACGCTGTTGAAAAGAAGTACAATGTTGAGATCGTTGAGAAGGCCGAAGTAAACGGTGACCCTGCTCAGATCCTTCAGCAGTACATCATGTCCGGTGACTTCGTATTTGACGTAGTATACGGCTGGGGTTATAAGCTTGGCGCTTGTATCACAGAGAACTACCTTGGTGACTTCAACAACCTCACAGATGCTGACTTCACACAGGAATACTGGAGTCCCTCCACAATCGAAGACCTCACAGTTGATGACAGACTCTTCCTTAGCCAGAACGAAATCTCCATGAACGTTCTTGACTGGGCAAGCTTCCTGTTCTACAACAAGACAATGGCTGCAGACAGAAATATCGAATCTGAATTCGGTTCTCCCTATGAAATGGTAGAAGAAGGCACTTGGACATATGACAAGTTCCTTAAGATGGTTCAGGGCGCATCTGCTGACCTTGATGGTGACGGTTCTATCACAAGAAACGACTTCTTCGGTCTTCTCGATGGTAACGGTATCGGAACAGGCGCACTTCAGAACTGTGGTGTTTACTACACAACAAAGAACGATGATGGTTCCTATGATCTTTCCTTCTACAGCGAAAAGACTCTCGGTATCATCGATATGGTTTACGAGGTATACTCCAACGATAAGTACGTAAAGGACTTTGAAGACATCTGGAACGAACCCGGCAGTTCCTCTGACGGATTTGACGATGAATGGCAGTATGCTCGTTCCTACTTCGCAACAGACCACGCTCTCTTCTGCGGCGGTTCTGCTAACATCACAAGCGAACAGGCATTCCGTGATATGGATAGCGAGTACGGTGTACTTCCTTTCCCCAAGTACGATGTAAACCAGGAAAACTATAACGCAACTCTCGATCCTCTTGCTTCTATGTTTGCACTTCCTTCCACAGAAAGAACAGACATCGGTAGCTGGGAGAGAACAGGCATAATTCTCGAATATATGGCATATAAGTCTCACGAAATCCTCCTCCCCGCTTACTACTATGAAGTTCTTCAGGGTCAGCGTATGGACGACGAAAGAGACCGTGAAATGCTCGATATCATTCGTCAGAATGTACACTATGAATTTGCAGATCTTGTAAGCATTACTTCTATCAGCGATACAATCACAAATATGTTCAAGAAGCCCGCAATGGCTGCTTCTACATACACACGTAACCAGAAGAAGATGCTCAACGATCTTGATGAGTTCTACTCCAGCGTTATCTCTCTTGACTAATTAATAATATTAGTATAATAAAAGAACCCCGATTTTTCGGGGTTCTTTTTTGCGATAAACAATAATTTATAGTCTAACGCCTCGGTTCCTACGTAATATTCCTTAAAGCAATTATTTATCTATCAGATAACAGCAAAAATCCTCCGATTATTCGGAGGATTTTATATCAGTTATTCAAGCTCAAGGTGATCGCAGTTAAGGAAAGCATTTGCAGTTATAGTGCTTGAAACGGGAATAAGTGCTTTGGCTCCGCAATTTTCGCATTTAACAACTATGCCTTCATCAGTCACGTCAACGTAGTAGTAGCCTTCGTCTTCTTCGCATTTGCATTTTATCTGACCTGATTCGTCAAGATCTCGAATAACGAAGTTTACAATGTCAAGAATCTGAGGATCGGAGAGAAATTCGCTATCGGCTGCCTCTCTTGCTTTTGAAAAATCGCTGTAATCGTTTTCGCCCAAAATTTCCATAAGCTCCTTGTCAGAAGCATTTGTGGCCTCGCTAACCTTGTCTTCTGCACCTATGAAGCAAACATCAATTCCTGAATAAGCGCAGGGAAGAGCGAATATATCACGCTCAAAAAACATAGCAGAAGAAACTGTGTAGTGGTGCGACTGAGGGCAAAGGAAGCAGGGAATTGTGAGGCGGATTTTTTTGTCCGTTGTGTGTACCATTGTTGCTTCGCTTTCGCCGCAAGGACATTTGAGGCGAAGCATATCTGCTGTAAGTGAGAACATTCCAACCATACCTGTAACCCACATTCCGCAGTTGGGACAGCGATATGCAACTGTTATTTGTTTATCATTAAGGATCATAAATAGCTCCTTTTATTTATTACCGCTGAGAACTGCCTGATTTTTTGCAGGGCTGTTTCTTCCTGTGAGGTTTGCGGCACGTCTTTCAATTGCGGCAAATGAGATTTCAATATCCTCTGCAGCTTCACGCTCGTTGAAGCATCCAACTGTAACCATATCGCAGTCACGGATAGTTGCAAATGAAAAGTTGAGGCCAACAAAGGGAGTTGCTCTGCCTGCCGCCATAGGCTTGATAGTCATAACAGGCTTTTTAGCGTTTCTGATAATAGAGTTTACGCTTTCGATCTCAACCTGCATAAGAAAGCCCATGCAGTTATAGATCTGTATATATGTTTCAACGTCATATCCGTTTTCGTCGCTATAGAGAACAAGCTCAGGCATATGAGCGGAAAGACCGGGGATCATTCCTGCGTCACGGATCATTTTTGTATAGTCATCAAGACGAGTGATCTGGCGCTTGTTTTTATTTACAAGCTGTTCTGCGGAATAGTGGTGAATAAGGCATATTTTAGAGCCTCTTTCGGCAGAAGCCTTGATTGTTGCTTCAGCCTCTCGGCGAGCCTCGGGAGTGTCATCAACGTTAACAACAGGAGTGTCAACCATGATCATTCCACGGCCCCATTTATCCTCTGTTACCTTAACTGCTTTGCAGATCTCGGGCAGCTGGCCAAAGGGAGCCATAATAGTGTCAATGCCGTTTTCCATAAATGTGTCAAGCATGGGGAGCATTGAGTGATGGCATGCATGTGTTTCTTTTATCATACAGTCAGCGGCGTTGCTTCTGTGGCTATAGCCTGCAAGCCAGTTTGTGCCTATGATAAATCTTGAGAGTGAAAGTCCGTCAACTTCTGTTCTGGGAAATTCTCTTTTAACAATGTAGTCCATATTATTATCTCTCATTCATAGGAATATATTCCTGATGGTTTTTAACGCACATATATGCGGGACGAATAATCTTTCCGGCGTTCTGAATTTCTTCAAGACGATGAGCGCTCCAGCCTGCAATTCTTGCAACAGCAAAAATAGGTGTGTAAAGCTCTTCGGGGAGATTGAGCATTCTGTAAATCATACCGCTGTAGAAGTCAACATTGGGGCTAACACCCTTATAGATCTTTCTCTTTTCAGCGATAAGCTCGCTTGCAATTCGGGCACTTCTCTTATAAAGATCATAGGATTCTTCCATACCCTTTTCAATGGAGAGCTTCTCAGCATATTTCTTAAGAATCTCAGCTCTGGGGTCGGAAACGGAATAGATAGCATGGCCCATACCGTAAACAAGACCGGATTTGTCAAAAGCTTCTTTGTTAAGGATCTTTGAGAAATAGTCACGAAGGGAAGCATCGCTCCAATCGGGAACATTAGCTTTAAGGTCGTCAAACATCTGAACAACCTTAATGTTGGCGCCGCCGTGGCGAGGCCCCTTGAGAGATCCGAGAGATGCTGCAATAGCAGAATATGTATCGGTTCCGGAGGAGGTTACAACGTGAGTTGTGAATGTTGAGTTGTTACCGCCGCCGTGCTCAGCGTGAAGGATAAGCGCAAGGTCAAGAGTTTTAGCCTCTGTTTCAGTATATTCGCTGTTGGGTCTCAGCAGGTGAAGAATATTTTCTGCTGTGGAAAGCTCAGGCTTGGGAGCGTGGATATAAAGGCTCTGTCCCTTGTGGTAGTGTGAATAAGACTGATAGCCGTAAACTGAAATAAGGGGGAATTCAGCAATAAGCTGCAGGCACTGACGAAGAACATTGGGGAGAGAAATATCGTCGGGCTTTTCATCGTAGGAGTAAAGGGCAAGCACGCAACGAGCCATAGCGTTCATCATATCAGGGCTGGAAGCCTTGAGGATCATGTCACGAACAAAACTGGGGGGCAGCGAGCGATAAGAGCCAAGGAGCTCGTTGAAATTGGCAAGATCTTCGCTTGAAGGCAGATGTCCGAAAAGGAGGAGATAGATACATTCCTCAAAGCCGAAGCGACCTTCGGAAGTGAATCCGTCAACGAAATCGGAAACCTGGATACCACGATAGAAAAGTTCACCGGGGATAAGTTCTTCAGTTCCGTCAGGGTGAACTCTTCTGGAGTTTACCTCTGAAATTTCTGTAAGACCTGTGAGAACACCTTTACCATGAAGGTCACGGAGTCCTCTTTTAACGTTATATTCTGTATACATTTCAGGTCTGATACCGTTAGCGTCAAGACCGATATTAGCAAGCTTCTCAATGTAAGGAGTGATTTCTGAGTAGTTCTTAGGCATTTATAGTCCTCCCTTTATCAAAATAATCAATTTATTATAGCAAACAATAATGAACAAATGATGAATAAATTGCATTTTCTCCGTAATTTTGCCTTTTAAATAAGTAAATTTGATAAAATTGGCATATAAATCCTGCAAAAATGGGGCAAATAATAAAACTGTTGCAAAATTGATTGAGGTATGGTATAATAATATGGAATATGGGTATTTTTAAATGGCATTTTGCCGAAAAAATCAATTATTGGTGGTGAAGTTTTTTTGAAAAAGAGAACCGGAGCGCATGGCGCAATGGCGGAGCTTTTATCAAAGAGCAACGAAACACAGATAAAAGACAAAGAGGCTTCTTCTGTTCAGATCAGAAGACCTGCCCCCGCAAAAAAGCCCGAAATCAGAAGACCCGCAGCTGTAAATCAGCAGGGCGTAAAAAGAGCAGATGCTCCTGCTCAGAAAATTCCACAGGCAGTTATCACACCTTCTGCAACAGAGAGGGTGGCTGACGCAAAAAGGTCAGCAGTAGTTTCAGCGCCTGCTCGCAACAATGGTCAGGTGAGAGCGAAAGCGCCTGTGAAGGGAAAAAAAGTTAAAAAACAAATAAGCCTTCCTAAAATCAAAATTCCCATAAAGGCTGTGGCTTGTGTTGCCGTAGCAATAGCTGTTGTAGGTATTGCTGCATTTATCGCAAGCATTGCAAAGTCAACGGTGTCTGAGGCAACATTTGAGCCCGATGCATATATAGGCGGCACTTTTGAAATTTCCAATAGCGCCGATACTTTTCATATTAAAGATGCTGACGACACAAAGCACGATGGCAGAAACTATGTAACCATAAGCATTTTTGAAGGCAAGGAAATGGTTTGCTCAACAGGCGCATCCACAGTTGGTGAGGTTCTTGCCAATATGAATGTTGCTGTTGAAGGCGACTATGTTCTCAGAGAAAACGAATCAGATGCAATCACATCTGATAAGGTTATTTCCATAGATAAGGTTACATATGGCACAATAACAGAAGAATCCTCTGTTCCTTATGAAACAAAGTATGTTGATGTGCAAACAATTGCCAGAGGTAAAACAAAGGTTGTAAAGGCGGGCGCCAATGGTGTGAGCACAGCAACCTATAGAGTTACATATGTAAACGGAGTGGAAAGCGAGCGAGTTCTTGAAAGCCAGATAATAACCAAGCAGCCCACAACTCAGGTTGTAAACCGAGGCGTTGGCGGAACTATCACTATCGGCGGAAAGAGCTATAGCTATTCACATTATATTGACTGTAAAACAACAGTTTACACAGGCGGAGGCACAACAGCAAGCGGACTTCCCGCAACCGAAGCGGTTATTGCAGTTGACCCCAGAGTTATTCCCCTTGGCACAAAGGTGTATGTTGCAGATTCCTATTGCTATGTAGGTATCAGAACTGCGGCTGATACGGGCGGAGCCATTAAGGGTAACTTTATTGACATTTATTTTGATGAGGATAATCCAAGCCTTTGGGGCTATGGAGTTCGAAGCGCAAGAGTTTATATTCTTGATTAATTGAGGTGTGGTTATGGATTTTACAAACCTTGCTGAATTTATGGATCATCTGACCGGATGGAGAATTCCCGGAAACAGCTGCGTTGTTTATAAAGACAGAAAGCCTGTTTTCAGATATTCCTCCGGCTATAGCGATATTGAAAGCAAAAAGAAAATGTGCGGCGATGAAATATACTTTATGTATTCTGCAACAAAGCCTGTTGTGTGCACAGCCGCAATGACTCTTTGGGAAAAGGGCAAGTTTGACCTTGATGATAAGCTTGAAAATTATCTTCCCGAGTGGGCTGATATAACCTATAAGGCGTGGGACGATAAGGGTGGATTTGAATATCTTCCTGTTCCTGCGGATAAGAGAGCAACTGTGCGTGACCTCTTCAGAATGACAGCAGGTCTTGATTATAACGTAAATCGTCCTGCTCTTCAGGAGGCTATCAAGAAATATTCTCCCGAGTGTCCAACAAGAGAGATCGCTCGTGCGCTTGCAAAGGATCCCATGTGCTTCATTCCCGGAGAGCATTGGAATTATAGCCTTTGCCATGATGTTCTCGGAGCGCTTGTAGAGGTTATAGCAGATATGCCTTTGGCAGATTATGTTAAGAAAACTATTCTTGATCCTCTCGGCATGAAGGATACAGAGTTTGGCATGAGTGATGAGCGCAGAAAGAGAATGGCAACAATGTATTGCTTTAATGACGACACACTCTCTATTGAGCGTGAGCCCTCTCAGTCCAACTGGTCTATTTTCGGAACAAAATATCATAGCGGTGGTGCAGGCATAACATCAACAGTTGATGATATGGCGCTGTTCACGGAAATGATGGCGGCAGGCGGCATTGCTCAGAGCGGAGAAAGAATAATCGCATCAAGAACTCTGGATCTCATGAGAAGCAACCAGCTGGGTGAGCAGGCGTTGAAGGACGTTAACTGGAGCCATCTTAACGGTTATGGTTACGGACTTGGCATGCGTACAATGATGGATCCATCCAAGGGCGGCTCAACCTCCCCTGTAGGTGAATACGGATGGACAGGTGCTGCAGGCGCATATATGATGATCGACCCCGAAAACTGTCTTGCAGTATTTTATGCTCATCATATGCTTAACAATCAGGAGTATTATACAGCGCCTCGTATTCGCAATATAGTTTATTCCTGCCTTGAAAAATAAGCAGTAGCAATATGTATATCTTCTTCATACAATAGAAGTGTAGAGGCAATAAGCCCCTGCAGTATAAACAGTATGAAAGGAAAATACTATGAATAACTGCTTCTGCGAACTTTTCAATAATGAGGTTATCTGGCTTGTAATCATTGCCCTCCTTATTATCTTCAGCGTATGTGGTAATAATGGCGGCTGTGGCTGCGGTTGCTGACAAAAGAATATAAAGCGGCTCTTTGAGCCGCTTTTTTGCGCCTAAAAATTGACTTTGATCATTGAATGTGATAACATAAAATCAGCAGATAAGGCAAATGGAGGTATCAAAATGAAAAGAATATTACTAATCATAACTATAGCTTTGGTGATGTTAAGTTTTTGTATCGGAGGGCTTGGTGCCTCAGCTGAGGAAATTAGCGATCCTTCTCTTATATATGAGCCTCAGATTGCACCCTACGAGGATTCAAGTCTTAAAATGTGGTTTGAGCACTCATTTAAAAAGGTGCTTACCAGCGATACAACTCCTTCAGATATGAATACATATACAGTTTATATGGGTAAAAACGAAATTGAAAATGCGCAGGTTGTGCTTTGCCCTGAAAAAACTATGGAAAAGATGAGAGTTTCTGTTTCCAAATTCACCAATGAAAAAGGAGATACAGTCAGCGCCTCTGTTTATTATCAGATGTATATGACATTGCCCGATGTTAACACTCTTGATTATTATGGAGCAACTGCAGAAAATTCATTTATTAAGAACGGAGAATACCCTGATCCTGTAGTTCCTACAAGTAAGATTGGACGTTTTCAGCTGAACGGTGGAAAAAGTCAGGCTTTCTATATCCGTCTCACAACTGATGAAAACACAGCGCCCGGTTGGTATTCAGCGCAGTTTAATGTTTATAATTCTGCAAGCCAGGTAGTTAAAACTGCAACAGTTTATGCATATGTATGGGATTTCACAATAGATGATGAAACAGTTTTCAAAACATCCATATATCTTGCAAATAAGCCTGATGTGTATGGTTCATATGAAGCATATTATAACTATCTTCTTGAAAACAGACTTATGGCAATGGATGTTCCGGGAGAGCTTGATTCTTCTAATCCCTATCTGACAGATGAAAGAGTTAACTCTATCCGTGTCACAGCAGGCGGAGGAGGAAACTCAAATTCCTATATGGAAAACGATCCTTCAATATATAGTCAGTATGCTGATATTTATGAAGAACTCAGCGCAATGCCCCAGTGGGATCAGATAAAGGATAAATTCTATTTTTACACAGTAGATGAGGCAACATCTGATGAGCATCAGACACTTATACAGCAGTATTATGAATCCCTTGGCATAAAGCGTCAAAAGGGATCTACAGTAGATGATGTTATAAAAAATGCTGATATACTTTCTAAATATTGGCCTGATGCAGCAAAGGTTATCCCCTATCACGAAAATCATCCTTATCCCTATAATGTTTATAATACACAGACAATGGCAAAGCTTGATCCTGCACTCCGTAAGGATGGTATTCAGGCAATGATAGATTCCGAGTCAATAAACATATGGTGTCCCCAGCTTTATGCCTTCACCCCTCTTGAAATATTAAATGAAAGCGGATATCATAGCAATCTCAATGTAAAGGTGCGCTCACTTTCCTGCAGCATCTCAGGCAGTATCCTCACAGGAGAGGGATATTTCAACTGGGAAAGAGTTTTTGGAGAATTCAGAGACAGAGCTATTTCCAGCAATATTGTGAGAAATGAAAAGGGCGAGGATAATAACGTTCTTTGGGCATATCTTGCAGGCAGAGGCGGCACATACACATATTGTAATCATCTTATAGAAAACACAGGCCTTCAAACCAAAATGCTTTTCTGGCAGTTCTATCAGAATGATATAACAGGCTATCTTAACTATGGCGCAAATCAGTGGAATGAATGTGATGCAACAAATGGAAATTATGTTGATAAAACTGTAACGGGAAACAAGGCAGGTCTTTGGAAAAATAATAAATATGCATACGATGATGGCTATAATATTTATGGCAATGGTGTTCTTTTCTATCAGTCATCTCAGTTCAGCCTTACAAATGTTGAATATATCGGCTCAATCAGAGTTGAAATGATGAGAGATGGTATTGAAGAATATCAGATGCTCACAATGCTTGAAGAGCTTGAGGGCGATGCGGCAGCTGATGCGATTGTAGGTTCTGTTTCTAATAACGTTGCAGAGTATCTGTCGCTTCCGGGATTTGACAGAAGCCATTTCAGTAGCAATCTTGACGATTATGACGTGTTGGCAATGAAGAGAATAGAGCTGGGAAATCAGCTTGAAGCGGCATCTCAACAAGTATGTGAGCATAGATATGATAATGGTGTTGTAACCAAAGCTGAAACCTGTCTTGAGCTTGGCGAGATCACATATACCTGTAAGGATTGCGGAGCACAGAATATTGAATATATTCCTGCCATTCATTCAACAGATGATTGCTGGAACGTAACTACAATAACCGCTACAGGCTGCAATACAGATGGTAAGCTTTATTATGAATGCACTGTGTGCGATTATGCAAAATATGTGACTGTAACTGCTTATCACACTAACGAAAAATCTTGGGTGTATAAGCTCAACGAGAATATTCCTAACACTCACGGAATATATTGTCCCTTGTGCAGTGAGCATCTCAATAACGAAAAGCATATTTGTGTAGCGGAATATACCAACTCCTGCGAACAGTCAGGCGCTCACAACGATGTCTGCATATATTGCGGATATACTGTAAAGCTGAAGGATGTGGATGCTTACGGACACAATTATATTGACAGCATATGCGAAAACTGCGGCGAAAAGGAACCCGGAGCAACTCAGGTTGAAAAGGGAGATATTGACGGCAACGGAAACATCAACTCAGTAGACCTTTTCAAGATGAATTTATTTGTAAAGCAGATAGTAGTTCCCGAAGGCGATGAAGCTCTTGCAGCTGATATTGACGGAAACAGCAAGGTAAACTCAGTTGATATGTTCTATCTCAAGTTCAGAATCCTCAAGGGCTATTGGGGTTAATAAAAAAGAGGTCACGCAAGTGACCTCTTTTTTCATACCAATCATTCTCCAGCAGAGAAGGTGGCTGCGAAGCAGACGGAAGAGGAGAGCAGGCGTAGCTTCTCCAAAGCATTCCATTGCATAGGTGAGGTGTCACGCCCTCGTGGCGTAACGTAAGGGTAGAAAAACTGCGGTAAATTAAAGTTGATGACTTTACAGATACTAAAACAATTAATGAGGGTTGCTTTTGATTACATTTTATGGTATCATTAACACATAGAATATTATTTGGAGGTAAGGTTATGAAAAGAATATCAGCAGTATTGCTTTGTATTGCGATGCTTTTCTCAATGGCTGTATCAGTATCTGCCCTTAAGGGTAATGGCCATAAATACAGTATCGTTGTTGAAAACACGTTCAAGCTTGGTGATGCTAATGATGACGCAAGCATCAATTCATTCGATGCAATAGAGATGAAGAAGTTTTTCGCAAGCATCAGCTTGGTAAACGAAAATGGTTCTGATATCAATTGCGACGGAGAAGTTAATGCAAAGGACCTTCTGGTTCTGAAAAAATGTCTCAGCGGAACAGAAAAGCTTTCGGATTATGATAACAAAGCTACTGTAGACTCATTTACAATTGGAGGCGTTGACATTTCAGAGTTCAAGCTTGTGTATAACGAAAATGCTAAATATGTTGACAACTGTTATTATGCTGCTTCAACATTTAATCGTATACTCAGAGATGCACAAGGAATAACTCTTGATATAGTTACTTCAGATGCAGGAGTTGATCATAAGATCGAATTTGTTGATGTAACAACAATTCCCGGTCTTGAAGAAGAGCTTGAAATTGAAAACTATAAATATGAGGTTGTTGATGGTGACCTACTTATTTATGGAACACGCCGTGGTTCAATGTATGCGGTATATGAAATCATGGAAAAATATCTCGGAATCCGTTTCTATAGTGACCAGTACACTTATCAGTATTCCGACAGATATTCAGATATAGCAGAGGGCACCTCCGTGTTCCACGATGCATATCTTGAATTCCGTATTTGTAAGCAATCCTTCTGGCACAATGACCAGGCTCATTATTTCCCTAATCGTCTTAATGGCTCACAGCACGGTGATGATAGTGTTGCACTTGGTACACGCACAGGCCCCCACTTTATCAATGCTCACTCCTTTGGCTATTATTGGAAGATGGCAACAGGTAAAGTTGATGTTTATTTTAATGGTAGCAACACAAATGATTATGCAGCTAAATATGATGCAGGTGTTGAAAAGAATGAATATTCATGGAATCCTTGTTCCACAAGTGATGATGTTTATGCAACACTTTTCCGTGGTATGCTTGAAACCATGAGATATATTCAGGGATGGAACACATTCCGTGAGGACACATCTGCTATGTCCTTCTCTATTTGTGATAACAGATTTGTTTGCTCTTGCAACGGCTGTAAATATGTAACGAGCAGCGGGACCGACAGAAATAAGGGTAAACGCTTGAATTGCGGTGAGGCAGGACTTAATCTTTATATCGCCAACAGAGCGTGTGACGATATTGTTGCTTATTATGATGGCAGACCTGCAAGCACAGTAGCGAATGGTTATTCCTCCACAGGTGAAGATGGTTATGGCTATGGCGCAGCTCTTAAGGATGCTTATCCCTTTATGAGAGTTTATACTATTCTTTATGGTCACGATCTTCCTCACGAAAGCCTTATGACAGATGAAAGATACGAAGCAGTAAGACCTCGTGATAATCTTATTATTATGTATTGCGGAAACCCCTGTAATAATCACTATATGGGTTCTTATGGGTGCAACGGAGTTGCCAATATTCTTGGTGATCAGGGCGAAAAAGATGCTGAATCTCTTGCAGCATGGGGCCAGATTTCAAAGCAGACAGGTACAGATGTTTGGTTCTGGTATTATCCTGTAAACTATAACACATATGTAACAGATTCTCCCAATATCTTTAATATTTGGTACGACTTCAAATTCATCGTTGAAGAATGTAACGTAACAGGTATTTATTATGAGGGCTCAAGTCAGGGCTATCTTTTTGAAAACCTTAAAGCGCATCTTGCAGCAGTTATGATGTGGAGCATGGTTGAAAACGAAGATGGCAGCGTTTCTATGATGAGCTTTGATGAGTTTGTTGCAGAGATGAAGGCTTGGATGAAATCCTATTATGGTCCCGGTTATGAATATCTTTATGAATATATCTGCATGCAGGATGAAGCCAGCAACCTTAACAACGTAAGATACGAAACAACACCCGGATCAGGAGAGCTTGCAGTTGACGAAAACGGCGAATATCTCTGGCGCAATATTTGTTATATTAATAACTGCGACTATCCCGGCGATATGTTTGATTATGAATATATTCGTGATAACTACGAATATATGAGAGCTCTCACCACAAAGGCTCTTGATATGGCAGAAAACTGGAAGCAGCGTGAAAGATGCCAGTTTATTGTTATGAACTGTGATGTTCTTGGTCTTTCTGCAGTTCGTAAGAGCTGGTATCTCAGTGAGGATGCAACAGCAGAGCAGAAGGCTCTTTATGAAGAAAGATATACATGGCTCTTCAACTTTATGAAGGATTATACAATTCAGGATCCTTATCAGTATTATAAGGATGGTTATAAAAGAATTTTTGTAAATTCTAATCAGTCTCTTGACTATATGGATACAGTTTCACTTGATTTCACAATTTCGCCTATTAGCCTTATCACAGGCGGATTTGAGGATGATGGAACATTTGATCCCGGCGGAGAAACCTGGAGAAAGTACAGCACAGGCTGGGAATGGACAGGCAGCGTACCCGTTTGGGGATATTACGGCTAATACCATAATATTTGATATTTTAAAGAAAGCCACCGATTTCGGTGGCTTTTTTACAGTGATAATCCTTCATACTCTTAAGGTGTGAAAAGCTGCTTAATCATATTAGTGATGTATCGCCTAATTAATAAGTTAAACGATAATTTAGCGCACTAAGGCTCCACTGCCACCACCGAAGGTGGTTTTAGGGGAGCTGTCGAGCGCAGTGAGACTGAGGGGTAGGGGAATAGGAAGAGTGAATAGTGAGCTCGGTAGGGGACGGCGCCCTCGACGTCCCGTTTAAATTGCAATCTTTCTTTTCCTACACTTCCGTCACGCTATTAAGGCGTGCCACCGTCTCGCTGCAGCTCAGTTACGCTCGGGATATAACACGCCACCGACGTGTTATTCACTACCCTTCCGTCTTGCCTTCGTCAAGCCACCTCCCCTAAGACTTGCTGCGCAAGTATCAGTGGAGGCTTGATGCTCTAAACGATAGTTTAACATAGTATGCAAGCAATTTATCACACAAAAAACGCTATCGGATGTCCGATAGCGTTTTGTTGTTTAATTAATACTTAATAGCTTTAACCTGGCTAACAAGCTTGTTATATCGTTCAAGCTTTTCACGATAAAATTCTCGTGCAGAGTCATCGGAGAGTTCAAGCTTTTCTCGCTTAACCATAGCTGCTCTGCATTCGTCATAGTCGTTGAACATACCAACGCCAACTGCAGCTGTCATAGCCGCACCAACGCAACATGTTTCAGGCTCGTTCATTCTGTAGATATCACAGCCTGTAACGTAGCCAACGATCTCGCTCCAGAGCTTACTTCTTGCCGCTCCGCCTGTCATCATAAGCTTGTCGATCTTCATACCCTGCGCTGCAAATTCAGCCAGCACTCCTGCTGCTTCAAAAGCAACACCTTCCATAGCTGCTCTTGCAATATGGAATTTGTCGTGACCAACGTCAAGACCGAACATAGATCCACGAAGCTCGGGCATTCCATGGGGGAAGCCTGCGCCGCAAACATAAGGAAGAACAAAGAGATCCTTTGCTTCGTCACGTCTCTTTGCAGCTTCCTCGTCAATAACCTTAAAGCTATCACCGATAACGTTCTTTTTGTACCAGTTGAGAGCGCTGCCTGCGCTTACAATGGAAGCCATAGCGCCGTAAGCTCCTGCGGGGTGGATACCGGGGGAGATATGGCTATCTGTGTAAAGAAGCTCAGGTGTGATACCAAGAACAACCCATGTTGTTCCTGTTGCAAGAAGCATATCACCAACCTCAACTGCGCCGCTTCCGAGAGAAGCGCAATACTGGTCGTGAGCTCCGTTATAAACTTTAACATCTGTTGAAAGATTAAGAGCCTCTGCAGCTTCTTCTGTAAGGTTGCCAACAAGAGCGCCTACAGGGAGAACCTCGGGGAGTCTCTCTCTTGTAACGCCTGCAGCGGAGAGAAGCTCGTCGTCCCAATCACCTGTTTCAATATTGAAAAGCTGACGAATAGCCGCATTTGTGGGGTCTATAACCTTTCTGCCTGTCAGATGCATATTAATAAATTCAAGAGTGGAAATAAAGCAATCAGTTTTGGCAAATATCTCCTTTTCGTTCTTGCGCAGCCAAATAAGCTTAGCTGCATCAAGCACGGGAGAAACCTGCCATCCGCATTTGCGATAAATCTTTTCAGCGCCGATAGCTGCAGAAAGCTCGTCTGCTTCTGCCTTGGAGCGAGTGTCCATCCATGTGATAACATCATAGAGGGGCTCGCCCTTTTCGTCAACAGGAACCATGCTGGAACCCTGTGTTGAAAGGCTGATTGCAACGATTTCGTTTTTATTCTCGATTTTAGAAACGGCTTCGTTTATAGCGTAGCAAGCCGCATCCCACCAGTCGTCTGCCTTCTGAGTAACTCTGCCGTAAACGCTGACAAGACCATATTCTTTATAGCCACCGGAGAGCACCTCGCCGTGTTCGTTTACAACAACGGCTTTGGTGCCTGTGGTGCCAACATCAAGTCCTATAACCAACATATTTACACCTTATGCAAGGAGAGTATCAATAACGTTGAGAATGTAGTCAACAGTAGCTTCGCTTGCGATGAAGGGAGGCTTAAGAAGGAGTGCAGGAACGCAGTTAGCCTTATAGAGCATAACAGAGGAGTCGATGCAAGCGTTCTTCATCTTGCCTGCGAACTGAGCTGCTTCGTCAACTGTGTTGAAGTGGAGAGCTGCGAGAAGGTCAAGACCTTCAGCTGTAACAACCTTATCGCTATGCTTAGCAGCGATTGCCTTAAGGCCATTATCAAAGCGTGCGCCAAGCTCAGCAACATAGTCGCCGTTAGCTTCCATAAATGTCATTGTGATGAGGTAAGCAAGAGAAGCAAGCTCTTCCTGACCGTTTGTAACGAGAGCGCCGAACTGGTTAAGAGTATCCATTTCAGCTGTTGTGATGATCTTGGAAGCAGGATATTCACCGCCGGGGAAGCCCTTACCAACGATGGAGAAGTCGGGCTGGAGACCGTAGAGACGGAAGAGGAATGCGCCCTTGTACCACATGCAGGACTGAATTTCGTCGCACATAACAGGTGTGTCATATTCCTTACAGAGCTTGTATGCGCCCTGGAGGAATTCCTTAGTGAGGCGGATTCCGCCGTAGTTCATAAGGATGATCTCATGGCTGAAGCCTGCTGTCTTGTAGTTGCCGGAGTTGTACTGCTTCATCTTAGCTTCGAAGTCAGCAAGGTCGTTGATTGTAACGGGAACAACCTTGTAAAGCTCGCCTGCGTCAGCCTTTTCTCTGATCTGGGGCCAGAGACCACGGAGAGTCTGAGCAACGATTGTTGTACCATGGTAGTTAGCTTCAACGCCGCCCTTGTTATCGCCCATGATGAAGAATACAGGTGTTTTGCCTTCGTACTTGGGAGCAGGGAATGTGGGGTCAAGCTTATAGAAGCGAGCGAGCATCATCTTGAGACCAGCTTCGCAAGCGAGAGATCCTGTTTCAAGGTTGATAACTCTGTTGAGAACCTTGGGCTCTGTGCTGTCAATGATCTGAGCGAGAGCTTCCTTGTCTGTTTCGGAAATACCGTTTGCCATAGCAACGATCTTTTCTTCCATGAGACGAGTGATATGTCCTCTTGTGTTGTTATGTGTTGCATTGAGAACGCCGATCTTTCTTGCGTTGTCAATGAGCTTATATCCGTCAAAGCGGTGTCCGAGAGGTGTATGGTAGTGCTCACTCTTACCGATGAGGTAGAGCTTACCGTCTTCACCGATACGGTAGTTGCCAAAACCTGTAACGGGAGAGAGTGCCTTTGTAGTAGCATTCTTGAATGCAGCAGTAGCCGCACCTTCAGCGCTGCTGTTCATGGGCTCAATGATCTGTGTGCCAACCTTTTCGAGAAGCTCGTCATTCTTAAGCTGCTTTGCTTCAGGATAGAAATCGATCTTTTCGTCAGCGATAGCCATTGTTTCGTCGTAGCTCATAACGCCGAGGAAATCATTTGCGCGAGCGATAGCGTCAGTATAGTCGCGGCCGAGAAGATCTGTGAGAGAAAGCTTAGGTGAGTTGAACATTGTTATATACCTCCAAAATTATTACTTAGTTGTATCATCAATACCGAGCTGTTCGGCATTGTTGTCAGATTTTTTCTTGCGGCTGTCCTGTGTAAAGGGAATACCCAGATGCTCATAAGCAAGTCGTGTTGCGCATCTGCCGCGGGGTGTTCTGGAAAGGAAGCCTATCTGCATAAGATAAGGCTCATAAACATCTTCAATGGTAACGGTTTCTTCGCCGATCGTGGCAGAAAGAGTTTCAAGACCAACAGGTCCTCCATCGTAAAAGGAAATAATAGTTTCAAGCAGTCGTCTGTCTGTATTATCAAGACCAAGCTCGTCTATTTCAAGCATATTAAGAGCAGCCTGAGCAGCCTCAAGGCTGATCGTTCCGTCGCACTTGACCATTGCGTAATCACGAACTCTTTTAAGGAGACGGTTTGCAATTCTGGGAGTTCCTCTTGCTCTTGAGGCAATTTCAAGGGCTCCGTCCTCTGTAATGGGAACATCAAGGATTCCTGCGCTTCGCTTAACGATAGTTGCAAGCTCTTCGGGGGAATAAAGCTCAAGGCGGATAAGCACTCCGAATCGGTCACGAAGAGGAGTTGTAAGCTGTCCTGCTCGTGTTGTTGCGCCGATAAGGGTGAATTTCTGCAAGGGCAAACGAATACTTCTTGCGGCGGGGCCTTTGCCTATGATGATATCAAGAGCAAAGTCTTCCATTGCGGGATAAAGAATTTCTTCAATATTGCGATTAAGGCGGTGGATCTCGTCAATGAAAAGCACATCGCCTTTGCCAAGGTTAGTCAGCAGAGCAGCAAGGTCTCCCTGTTTTTCAATAGCAGGACCACTTGTTATTCTGAGGTTAACACCAAGCTCATTTGCAATAATTGCAGAAAGAGTTGTTTTACCAAGGCCGGGGGGGCCGTAGAGCAGAACGTGATCAAGAGGCTCGCCTCTCATTTTTGCCGCATCTATATAGATCTGCATAATTTCCTTTGCCTTTTCCTGTCCGATATATTCGGAGATGGATTCAGGGCGAAGGCTCACTTCTGTTTCTGCATCTTCTTCTTGATAGGAGGTTTCAAGGATTCTGTCCTCAAAGTTGAATTCTTCAACGAAGCTGTTCACTTTGTGCTACCTCCTTTATTTCATCAGTCTGCCGAGAGCAGAGCGGATGAGGTCTTCTGTTTCCATATTTTTATCAAGACCTTTAAGAGCCGCGTCAACCTCGCCTCTTGTATATCCAAGAACAAGAAGCGCATCTCTTGCATCGGAAACAGATCCCTTTGCTGAAGAAGATGTGGTGGAAGCAACGGAGCCTGTATCAAGGTCGGGCAGGCTTTTTGCAAGCTTGTCCTTCAGTTCAAGCACGATACGTTCAGCAATTCTTTTTCCGACGCCCTGCGCTGCGCATATAGCTTTTATATCGCCGGAAGAAACGGCAATTGCAAGGGCTTCGGGTGAGAGAACTGTAAGAATAGCAATTGCGGCCTTAGGGCCAACGCCTGAAACTGATATAAGGATCTTAAAGGTGGAAAGCTCTTCGGGATTTCTGAAGCCGAAAAGCTCAACTGCGTCTTCTCTAACAGCCATATAGGTGAAAACACGAACCTTTTCATTTTTGGGACAAGCGCTGAGATAGCTCAGCGTTGTTCCTGTAACAGTTAGCTTATAGCCAACACCTGCGCAGTCAATAACGGCTGTGTTTGAAAGCGCATCAATAAATATTATTTCTCCTGTGAGGCAATAGATCAATTTTTGTTCTCCTTCGGTTCGGGAGTTAATGCTGCGTTTGAGGCATTTTCAAGGGCTGCCTCAAAGCAATCTGTGTCAATAGCAAGCTCTTCGCAGGGAACATAAACTGTTCTGCCTGCTTTAATTTGTTCTTTTCTGTTGTAATGATCAAGGAGCCACATTCCTATAAAGAGTGTCAATCCGGTGATGCTCATAGAAAGTCCGATATAGAGACAATCGGGACGATATTTCATTGTGAGGTCATGCTCTCCGGCAGATGCATAGAAGCCGATAGTTCCGTCAAGAAGTTTAACTGTTTCAACCTGTTTTCCGTCAAGATAGATCTTCCATCCTTCGTCATAAGCGAGAGATGTGAAAACAAGAGTGTCGTCGCCTGTCATATTGATAGTACCAACGAATTTGCTTTCGGTGTATTTTTCAATATTAAACTGGCTGTCTGCCAGCTGAGGCATACATTCTTTGAATGTTTCGGAGTCAACATAGCAGAAATAGTTCTGATTTTCCTTGATATAAAGGTTTTCGCTTTTAAGTCTCAGCTCAACCTTAACTGTTTCGCCAACGTCAAAGGAGCCAAGCTCAACTATTCTGTATGATTCGTTTGCGTAATAGTTGCCGAATTTTTCGCCGTTGATGTAAATATCAACTTCTCTTGTATAGTCACTGGGGAAGTAGCAATAAAGCTTGTCCTTATCTGTTATAGTCAATGTGTAAACAACGCCGGAAGCTCCTTCGGAATCGGGAACATACTTATGGTGTCCTGCGATGGAAGAGGAAATTGCGTTGTTTGTTGAGATCTTAACATTCTTTTCAGGTTTGAACACCTCAACGTAGCTGGTGCCTCCAAGCATAGTTGTCACGATTGAGTTCATTCTTGCAAAGGGAGAGCTGTAGTCTGCAGAGGTTATATCAAGATCGGCAAGCTCAGCGCTGACTCCATATGCAATAGAGAGAGCATAGGGGTTTTCATATGCTGCCAGATCTCCATCGTATGTGAAGAGGTAGTTGTAAAGGGGCTGTGAATCCTCGTTTTCACATATGAGGTATTTGATACCGAAAAGGGAATCAAGAACGGGAGTTCCGCCAAGATATTTAGACCAATGAGCCTTTGAAGAAAGGCCAAGATTTTTAAGCAGAGCTATTGTTTCCTGATTGAGAGTTGATGTTGATCCTGAGAGACCGTTCATATCAAGGAGATAAGGATCGTTTGTTTTTCTGTGAACTGTTTTTTCCATTCTGTAGAAGCTGGAATCACGCTCGTGGATCTTTTCTACAACAGGAGAAACGCGGGTTCTAAAATTCTGATATGAGGTTCTGCTTGAGAAAATAACGTCATTATCAAGGTCAACAACGTTGAGTAGTCCTGCGCAGAACAGCTCAAGGCTGCAAAGAATAAGAAGCACAAGGGCTGCTGTTTTGCGGAGCTCCTCACCCTTCATGGTTGAAGCGCGAAGCACGCCGAGATATATAGCAACGATAATGAGAGAGCACCAAACTGTTTTAAGGTCCTCAACGTGTTCAAATTCAAACTTCTGAAGAACAAGTAACACTCCGGCGATCACAGCTGAGGATGCAACCACTTTTCTGTAGCCGATTTCCGCAAGGCGTTCAAATGCCTTATAGGCCATAAGGATCAGGATGAAGCAGAGAATGAAGCTGTAACGATAGTTAAGCCAGTTGGGCTTTTGCATTCCGTGCCAGAAAATATCAATTGTTGAAGCATTGAAGCTGATGAAGAAAAATGCGCAAAGGATACCTGTTGCAATTTTTTCTCTTGTTTTAACATGGGGTGCAAAGAAGTAGAGAGGGGAAAGCACAAGTGCCAGCATGCCGATATAGAGCCAGGGAAGGCCTTCGGGGCGAACTGTGTCATAAGAACCGAAATAGAACTTTGTGAGAAGATCTACCCAGTCAAACTTCTGAGCAAATGAATAATCGGGATTTGTGAACTCTGTTTTACCAAATGAGAGAGAATAGTATGTGGTCAAAAGCAGTGCTGCGCATATGAGAAGAACTATAACGGAGAAAATAGCGATTCTTCCGAAGCTCTTTACAAAATGATTTTTTTCTTCAAGGGGATTTCTCTCTTCGGGAGAAATTGCAAAATAGTAGTAGAAGAAATAAACTGCAACAAATATGCACATCATATAGCCGATATAGAAGTTTGAGAAAACAGCCATTGCAAGACTGATAACAAACATTTTATATCTGCCGAATTTTATAAGTCTTTCGATGCCGAGCATAACGATAGGGAGAAGAATAAGGTTATCTATCCACATTGTGTTATGCTGCATAACAACCGCATATCCGCAAAGCGCATACATGGAAGAGAAAAGAACTGTTGATATGGGATTTCTCTTTCGTGTGGCATCAATATACATACCAAATGTGAGCGCACAGCAGCCGGTTTTGAGCAGGAACATAACAAGCAATGCTTCTGTCATATAAGCTGCGGGGAATAATGCAACTATAATAGAGAAGGGGCTGGAAAGATAATATGCGAAAATTCCGAAGAATTCGCCGCCAAGCGGACGGCTGAAGCTATAGAGCAGGCTTCCATCGCCATAGATGATATTTTTCAGCTCTTCAAAGAAATAAACATATTGTCCGTTAAGGTCAAGAACGAGCACGCTCTCTTCGCCAAAGGGGAACACCTGCATACAGATGTAGATGATCCACATAATTATAACAGGCAGAATGAAGCAAATTCCGAGATAGCGGCGCTCACCCTTAAACATTGATTTCAAATAGCTCTTTGCATCAGTTTGGGGAGCTAAAGGGGTCAGAAATTTAGTTTTTGCCAATTTAGATTTCCTCTTTTATAACTTTCTTTATAGACTTTTCAAGTTTGATTCTGGGAATGGTCATATCTCTGCCGCAGCCAACGCAAACTATGCGGATATCGCTGCCGCCACGCTCGCATCTGAACTGCTTGGAGCCACAGGGATGGGGCTTTTTTAATTCAAGAATATCTCCTGTGGAGAACCTGATTATTTCCGGCATCTGAGCGCACAACCTTTCTCTTTTCAAATTATTATAATTATAGCATAAAAGGCGTCCAAAGTAAAGGAATATTACAAGAAAAACCTACGTGTTTTTAGTTTTTGAAAGGCAAAAATGCAATTGTAATGTTTTTGTGAATAAATAAGAAAAAATGCCCCGAAATCTTTGACTTGATGAAGAAGTTGTGATATAATAAACTATTATGGGTGTATTATGCCATTTTGAAGAAAGGACAGATTTTTATGGTTATCTTAGGTATCGACCCGGGCATAGCGATTGTTGGATGGGGCGTGCTTTATTATGACGGATTAAAATTTCGTCCTATGGCATATGGTTCTATTCAGACAAAGGCAGGGCAGAAAACAGAGGAGCGCTTGAAGCAGGTGTATGATGCGCTTTGTGGAATAATTGATAAATATAAGCCCGATGCTATGAGCGTTGAAGAACTTTTCTGGAACACCAACCAAAAAACAGGTATAGTTGTGGCAGAGGCAAGAGGCGTTATAATGCTTGCGGCTCACCAAAAAGGTTTACCTATTTTCGAGTACACTCCCTTGCAGGTCAAGCAGTCTATCGTCGGCTACGGAAGAGCAGAAAAAAAGCAGGTCATTATGATGGTCACAAGCTTTTTGGGCTTAAAGGAGCCGCCGAAGCCTGATGACACAGCAGATGCGTTGGCGATAGCTATTTGCCACGGACATTCTGCAGGATCAACACTTGCAAAATATTTTAACAATTAAAGAAACGGAATTATATTATGTGGTATAGCGATAAATGGACAGACTATGAGCTTCTTGATGCATCCCGTGGAGAGCGACTTGAAAGATGGGGAGAGTATATTCTTATCCGTCCCGACCCTCAGATAATCTGGGATTCAGAACGTAAGGATCCTCGTTGGAAGAAAGCTCACGGAGTATATCGTCGTTCAAAGAGCGGCGGAGGCAAATGGGTAGTTTCCAATATGCCCGATGCGTGGTGTATAAACTATGGAGAGCTGCAGTTCCAGCTTCGTCCTATGGGATTTAAGCATACAGGACTTTTCCCTGAGCAGGCTGTAAACTGGGATTGGTTTTCCGATATAATCAGAAAAGCCAAGGCTGAAGATCCTGAAAGAGAGATCAGAGTGCTCAATCTTTTTGCATATACAGGCGGTGCAACAGCGGCAGCGGCTAAAGCCGGCGCATCTGTTTGCCATGTAGATGCATCAAAGGGTATGGTTCAGGCTGCAAAGGAAAACCTTCGTCTGAGTGGTCTTGGAGATGCTCCTGTGCGCTACATTGTGGATGATTGCAGAAAGTTTATTGAGCGTGAGATCCGTCGTGGCAAAAAGTATGAAGGTATCATTATGGACCCTCCTTCTTACGGAAGAGGCCCCAACGGCGAGGTTTGGAAGCTTGAGGAATGCGCAGCTGATCTTATTAAGATTGCAGCTGAGGTTCTTTCAGACGATCCTCTGTTTTTCCTTGTTAATTCATACACAACAGGACTTTCTCCTGCAACTATGGGTTATATGGTTGCAAATACAGTAAAGACAAAGGGAACCTTTGAGGCGGCAGAAATTGGTCTGCCTGTAAGCTCAACAGGTCTGCCCCTTCCTGCAGGCGCAAGTGCAAGATGGGTTGCAGATAAAGTTAAGAGATAAAATGAAGGGGCGAGCATCGCTCGTTTGCCGGTAACTTTGTTACAGAAAAAGGATACAAGAATGAAAGAGTTAATAAAAGCGGAGCATCTTTCATATGCCTATCCCTCTGATGAGGAAGGCGTGCCCGATCATCAGGCGCTGAAGGATGTGAGCTTCACAATAAATGAAGGCGAGTTTGTTGCTATCCTTGGCCATAACGGAAGTGGGAAATCAACTCTTGCCAAGCTTCTTTGCATGGTGCTTGAGGCTGATGAGGGAGTTCTTTATATTGGCGGTAAGTCAATGATGGGGGAAGACGTTTCCGAAGAGGATGTGTATAGTGCGCGTCGTGATGTGGGAATGGTTTTTCAGAATCCCGATAATCAGCTTGTTGCAACGATTGTAGAAGAGGATGTTGCTTTCGGATGTGAAAATCTGGGAGTGCCCTCTGAGAAAATTCGCCGCCGTGTAGACTATGCTCTTGCCACAGTTGGTATGACCAAATATGCACGCCATGAAACACATAGACTTTCAGGCGGACAAAAGCAGAGAATAGCTATTGCAGGCGCAATTGCAATGAAGCGTAAGTGCATCATTTTTGATGAAAGCACAGCAATGCTTGATCCCGCAGGCCGAAAAGAGGTTATGGGAACAATTTCAAGGTTGAACAGAGAGGAAAATCTGACAGTTATTCATATAACTCACTATATGAATGAGGCAACTATGGCAGATAGAGTTATAGTTATGTCGGGCGGCGGAATCATTATGGATGGAAAACCCGAAGAGGTGTTCAGTCGTGCTCCTGAGCTGTGGAGTGCAAACCTTGATGTCCCTCAGACAACAGAGCTTCTTTGGCGACTCAAAGAAGCGGGATATGATGTGAGAACAGATATATTTGATCCCAAGGATTGCGCTAAGGAAATTGCGCGTGTTATGGGAAAATAAGTATTAGGATCATAAATTATGGCTGAAATACAGATAAAAGACCTGAGTTATATTTACGGCAAGGGCACTCCATATGAGATGAAGGCGCTTGACAATGTAAATATAACTTTTGAAGATAATATGATAACAGGCCTTATTGGGCACACAGGCAGTGGTAAGTCAACACTGGTCCATATGCTCAACGGTCTGCTCCGTCCTGATAGCGGCCAGGTATTGCTAGGTGGCTGTGATATATGGGAGGAGCCTAAAAAAATAAGCTCTGTGCGTTTTCGTGTAGGGCTTGTGATGCAGTATCCCGAATATCAGCTTTTTGATGAAACTGTTAAGCGAGATATTGCCTTTGGTCCCAAAAATATGGGAATGAAGCCTGAAGAAATAGAGAAGGCTGTGGCAGAGGCTGCAAAATTTGCAGGCGTTCGCCCCGAATTGCTTGAAAAAAGCCCCTTCGATCTTTCTGGAGGACAGAAAAGAAGAGTTGCTCTTGCAGGAGTTATGGCAATGAAGCCTGAGGTTCTTGTGCTGGATGAGCCTGCAGCCGGTCTTGACCCCGGAGCAAGGAGAGAGATTCTTTCAAGAATAAGAGATTATCAGAGAGAAAGCGGCACATCCGTCATCATAGTTTCTCACAGCATGGAGGATATGGCTATGTATTGCGATAAGGTCGTGGTTATGTCCCATGGCTCTCCTGTTATGAATGGAACTCCCGCTGAGGTGTTTAGCCGTGCTGATGAGCTTTTTGAGGTTGGTCTTGATGTTCCTGAGGTAACTAAGGTTGCAAGAGAGCTGAGAGATTGTGGAGTTGATATTGGACTTGATATATACACGGTAAAGTTTGCTCTTGGTAGACTTCTGGGAGGTGAGCAGTAATGAAAAACAGCGTAGCCTTCGGTCAGTATTGCGAGGGAAAAAGTTTTCTTCATAAAATGGACCCAAGATGGAAGCTTGTTCTGGCAATCTTTTATATCGTTGTAATATTTATTTGCAAAAACATTTTCACATTTGGACTTGTTGCTCTTTCTGCAGTAGGTCTTGTGGCGCTTAGCGAGATAAATCCTAAAATCATTGTTCGCTCGCTTAAGCCTCTGGTGATGATAATATGCGTAACCGCAATTATCAATATTTTCTGGCTTAAGGGAGAAAATCTTCTTTTCAGCATTGGTCCCGTAAGCGTTTATCTTGAAGGAATAATCAACGCATTTCTCATAGTTGTGAGAGTTGTTCTGCTTGTAAGCGTAACAACGCTGACCCTCACCTATACAACCACACCTATTGCGCTCACCGACGGACTTGAGCAGCTTCTTGCACCTCTTGCCAAGATAAAGCTTCCCGTTCATGAGTTTTCAATGATGATGACAATAGCTCTTCGTTTTATTCCAACTCTTCTTGAAGAAACCGAGAAGATAATGAATGCGCAGAGAGCAAGAGGAGCCGATTTTTCAACAGGCTCACTTAAGCAGAGAGCAAAGGCACTTGTTCCTGTTCTGATTCCCCTGTTCATATCAGCATTCCGCCGTGCAGAAGAGCTGGCAATTGCGATGGAATGTCGATGCTACACAGGCGGAGAGGGAAGAACAAGAATGAATGTGCTCCATAGCTCCTACAGAGATTTTATAGGCTTGGCGGCTGTGATCTTGCTTTGCGCAGCAGTTGTGCTTATTAACAGATTTGCGCCGGGATATAGCCTGAGCATGTAAAAACTTTTTTGTAAGGATACCCTTGAAATGAAGCTTCTATTAAAAGTGTCTTATATCGGAACTGAATATTCAGGCTTTCAATGTCAGAAAAACGGCAGAGCGATACAGAATGTGTTGACAGAGGCGGCAGGAAAGGTCTTTGGATTTCCTTGTGATGTAACAGGCTGCAGCAGAACAGACGCAGGCGTTCATGCACTTGGATTTTGCTGCACAGTATCTCCTCGTGAAAGAGCTGAAGAAAAGTGGTGCAGTATTCCGGCCTCCAAGGTGAACAGAGCATTTGCCCCCTATCTTCCCACAGATATTGCGGTTGTTGCGGCAGCAGCGGTTTCTGATGATTTTCACCCCAGATATTCATCAAAGGGCAAGGAATATATATATAAAATATGGGATGCTAAATATGACGATCCTTTTGTTGCAGGCAGAGCATATAGACATAGAAGAGGTGTCTCCGAAGAGGGAATTAGGCGAATGCAGAAAGCAGCTGAAAATCTCGTAGGATACAATGATTACAGTGCTTTTATGGCTACCGGCAGTAAGATAACAGATGCCAGAAGAACAGTATATTATGCAAATGTAGAAAGAACTGCAGATGGTATGATATGCTTCAAGGTTGCAGCAGATGGTTTCCTGTATAATATGGTTCGCATTATGGCGGGAACATTGATGGACTGTGCCCATGGCAAATTTGAGCCTGAGGATGTAAAATCAATAATTGCATCAAAGGACAGAAGCAGAGCAGGCTTCACAGCCGCTCCTGAAGGGCTGTATCTCAGTCGTGTTTTTTACGATGAGGATATAGCCTGGCAATGTGATTAAAAAAGAAAGGAGGAGCTTCCGTGAGAGAAAATAAAAATGAAAGTATTCAGCTGAGAACAAAGCCGGCAAGCCGGCGTAAAATGCCGACAGCTGTGAAAAGTGAAAAAAAGAAGGTTAAGATTGATTATAAGGATATGGAGGTCAGCGAATATTATCTTGCGGCATCCAAACGATATAGATTTGCAAAATATCTTGCATTTGCTTTGCTTGTTGCATTTCTTGCGGTCAATCTCCTGTTTTTCAGAAGTAATATAACATATAATAACTTGATGTATCTTCTCCGAGACTTGGACACAGGCGGAGCAGAGATAACAAGCGAGTTTGCAAGTGTCACCTATAATGAAGAAAGCGGAGCAACCTTTGATATATTCAAGGGAAGACTGGCATATGCTTCACAGGAGGGCTTTCGTATATATAACTCAACAGGCGCAAGAGAGCTTGATGAGTCAAGATTTATGCAGACCCCCGCAGTTGTCAGCGGAGATAAATATGCTATCGTTTATGATGTAGGCGGTCACGCATACAGTATATTCACAACAATGGCGTGTATACTGGAGGGCTCAAGCGACGAAATTGTTGAAAAAGCTTGTATTTCAGATAACGGAAGCTTTGCTTTGCTCACACGTAGTAACGAAGCAAAATATCTTGTTTCCGTATATAAAGAAAATTTCAGATTACATACAAAGTATTATAAGGATAAATACGTTGTAGATATGGCAATGGATGAAAAGGGCAAAAAACTTGCCATAGTTTCAGCAGATGTAAGTGTTTCCGGTATTTCCTGCGAGGTTATGCTTTGTAAGGTGGGAACAGAAGAAACTGAAGCTGTAACAGTTGCAAACGCAATGCCGCTTGCAGTTAACTATATGGAAAATGGGAACCTGCTTGTCCTGTGCGACACAAAGCTTGTAAAAATAGCTGATGGCAAGGTTGAGAGCGAATATAGCTTCGGAGATGGAGATGTAACAGAGTTTCATATGGCTGAGGATTCGGTTGCCGTGGTTTGTAGCGATAATGCAGTTTCCTCTGAAAATAAAGTGATCCTTCTTGATGCTGATGTAGCTCTTGTGCAGGAAAAAATGATAAGCGGCAAGGTAAACAGCGTCTGCTGTGATCAAAGCGCAGTGTATGTACTCAGAGACGAATCCATAGTGCGTGTTCTGGCGGACGGAAGCGAAAAGTCAGTTTACTGCGGAACATCTGTTGAGGATATAGTAGTTCTTTACGGTAATTTGCTTAAATGTGAAAAGCTTGGAACCAGCACAGTTAAATTTGAATAGTTTTGAAAGGTTAAAATTTAGATGATCAATTTGCTTCTTGATGTTCTTGTCATTGCAGTTATGGCAGGAAGCATAGTTTACGGATATAAAAACGGATTTGTAAAATCTCTTATGTCTCTTGTTTCCGGAATCGTTTCCGTTCTTGTGGCATATACATTCACCCCCATGCTCAGCGCATGGCTTAATGCAAAATATATTCTGAGCGCAATTTCAAAGGGAATTGCAGAAACATTTGCTTCTGCAGCTAAAACAAGCGGCGATGTTGCGGGCGAAATAGTTTACGATCTGAAAAAAATGTTTGAAAATCCTCAGATCAGAACAATAATAGAGCGCTTTGGCGCTGATGTAAGCACAATTGAGGGCGCATCCGGCGAAGCTGAGGTTGTTGGATATGATATGATAGACAGCCTTGCGGTAACTGTTGCAAGACCTGTGGCAAACACAGTTTCAACAGTTGTAGCGTTCCTTATAATTTTTGTTGGAGCAGTTATAGTTCTTAAAATAGCAACAGCAATTATTGCGGCTATGTTCAAGCTTCCCGTTCTCAAATCAATGGATAAGGGGCTTGGAATTGTTTCAGGTATCTTCTGCGCAGTATTTCTCGGATGGGTGCTTTCTCTTGCAATTGAGGTTGCGCTTTCTGCACTTGTAACTGTTGCGCCCGGTATGGTAACCGAAAATACATTTAACAACACAATAATTGTAAAATTCTTTGCTGAAAACAGCTTTCTTGATCTTTTTTCAAAGATAGGACTTAAATAAATATAAGCCCTGATTGGAAGATCAGATATAAACAGAAAACAAAACCAATTAAGAAAGGCGAATACACTGATATGGTAATGTGTGCGAGATGCAAAAAGCGTATGGCCGTTGTTTTCATTACAAAAATTGAAAATGGCGAGCAGAAGCAGGAAGGCATCTGTATTAAATGTGCTAAAGAACTGGGCATAGGCCCTGTTAATGATATAATCAAAAATATGGGACTTTCCGATGAAGATATTGATCGCATGAGCGAGGATATGGCAGGAATAATGGAAGGTCTTGAAAATGGCGAAAATCCCTTCGGGCTCGGCGGAGATATGTCTGCAGCCCTTGAAGCATTTGGCGGAGACGGAACAAATGCTCCCTCTCTTGATCTTAATAAGATCATTCGTGATGGTATGAATGCAAACGGCGGATCTAAAAAAGAAGATGCTGATGGGAAAAAGGGAACAAAGAAAAAGCAGGAAAAGAAATTTCTCACAACTTATTGCCAGAATATAACTGAAAAAGCGGCAATGGGTAAGCTTGATCGTGTTATCGGCCGAGAAAGAGAGCTTGATCGTGTTATTCAGATACTTTCAAGAAGACAGAAGAATAATCCTTGTCTCATTGGCGAACCCGGTGTTGGTAAAACAGCTATAGCAGAAGCGCTTGCTGCAAAAATCGTTTCAGGTGATGTTCCTTATAAACTCAAAAATAAAGAACTCTATCTTGTAGACCTTACAGCGCTTGTTGCGGGAACACAGTTCAGAGGTCAGTTTGAATCAAGAGTTCTTGGCCTTCTCAATGAGGTTAAGGCTGCAGGAAATATTATTCTTGTTATAGATGAGGTTCATAATATTGTGGGAACAGGTGATGCCGAAGGCTCAATGAATGCTGCAAATATTATGAAGCCTGCGCTTTCCAGAGGAGAGATCCAGGTTATCGGCGCAACAACTCTCACAGAGTATCGTAAGTATATAGAAAAGGATAGCGCACTTGAACGCCGCTTCCAGCCCGTAACTGTTGCAGAGCCCGGTATTGATGATACAGAAAAGGTTCTTCTCGGTATCAAGCATTATTATGAAGAATATCACAGCATCAGA
The DNA here is from genome assembly GCA_045631345.1 of Candidatus Avispirillum sp. Taxonomy (GTDB): domain Bacteria; phylum Bacillota; class Clostridia; order Oscillospirales; family CAG-272; genus Avispirillum. Next base: position 47,555 of record JAZQUP010000034.1, on the reverse strand, counting down.
ATACCTGCAAACGTTCTTCGTTCTGCAGTTGTTCTCAGCGAGCGATATATAACAGACAGATATCTTCCCGATAAGGCAATTGACCTTATAGATGAAGCTGCTGCAAATATATCTCTTTCAAGCCCTGAAATAAACGAAAGAGCAGAGCTGGGTGATAAGCTTATAGTGCTTGATCGTGAGAGAAGCGAGCTTGAAGCAAAGCTGAAGGATGCTAACGAATCTACAGAGGAGATATACCATCGTCTTGCTGATATCAAGGTTGAAGAGCTTCGTATGAAGGATAGAGTTAATCAGCTTAAGCCCCTTTGCGAGCAGGTTGAAATGACAGAGGCTGATATTGCCGATGTTATTGAGATCTGGACAGGTATTCCCGCATCCACCATAACAGAGGATGAATATACTAAGCTTGACGGCCTTTCTGAAAGACTGAAGGAAAGAATCGTTGGCCAGGATAGCGCAGTTGATGCAGTTGTTCGTGCAGTTCGACGCTCAAGAACAGGAGTTTCGCCCAAGCGCAAGCCCGTTTCATTTATTTTTGCAGGTCCCACAGGCGTTGGTAAAACAGAGCTTGTAAAGGTTCTTGCAAACGATCTGTTTGCTTCTCCCGAAACTCTTATTCGTCTTGATATGAGCGAATTTATGGATAAATTCTCCGTTTCAAGAATAGTAGGAGCTCCTCCCGGATATGTTGGCTACGATGATGGTGGTCAGCTTACAGAGAAGATACGCCGCCGTCCTTATTCAGTTGTTCTTTTTGATGAAATTGAAAAGGCGCATCCCGATGTTATGAACATTCTTCTTCAGATTCTTGACGACGGAAGAATAACAGATGCTCACGGCAAAACAGTCAGCTTTGAAAACACAGTTATCGTTATGACAACCAACGCAGGCAGTGGCGGAGGAATGGCTCTGGCAGGCTTTGCAGGCGAGGGTGCGTCCAGAGAAAAGGATAAAACTGAAAAGGCCTTGGCAGATTTCCTTCGACCCGAATTTCTTAATCGTGTGGACGAGATAATCACATTCAATTCTCTCACAAAAGAAAACTTTGTGGGCATTGCAAGAATTATGCTTGAGGATCTGAAAAAGGCTCTGTGGGAAAAGCATATCAGCTTCAATTATAGTGATGCTGCAGCAGATACAGTTGCTGAAAAATCATATTCTGTTAAGTTTGGCGCCAGAAATATGCGTCGTTATATTCAAACAGAAATTGAAGATAGCGCAGCAGAGCTTATAGTTAAAGCCAGAGGCAGAGTTTCTGCTATCAGCGTTGATAGCGAAAACGGAGAATTAAAAGTTTCTGCAATATAAATAAAATTTAAGGATTTTGAAAAATGGAGCAGGAGAGAAATTGGCATTATATGGACTCATCCGAGCTTGAACGAATTTTCAAAACAAGCTCAACGGGTCTTAGTGGTGCAGAGGCGGCAAGGCGAACACGAGGTCGTCGAAACAGAATATGGCAGGTCAGAGGCGACACGGTTGGTAAATATGCAGCCAGAAGCCTTCTTGATCCATCGGCAGTTTTGCTCCTGCTTTCCGTGATCGTTGCGGCGTTTTACGGAGAGGGGGCTGTTGCAGCGTCAGTTCTTATTCTGATGCTTTGCGCTAAAACTGCTGAAATACTTGCCTTCACCGTAGCAGATACAATGCTGAAACGAAGCACAGAGGGCGTTGTTCCAAAGGCACGTGTGGTTAGGGATGGAAACGTTTGCGAGGTTTCTTGCGAGTCTGTTGCCGAGGGAGATGTGGTTATTCTTGACTCAGGTGACGTTGTTCCTTGCGATGTAAGGCTTACAGCAGCAGAAAGCGTGCTTGTGGCAGAAAATCTTCCCGGCGGAGGACACGGACTTTATATAAAGAATGCTGAACCTATAAACAGTCATGTTAAAGATGTTCCCATTGAAATGCGCTCAAATATGCTTTATGCAGGGTCAACCATTGTATATGGATTTTGTATGGGCATAGCAGTTGCAACCGGCAAAAGAACTCTTAGGGTTTCACGAGATGGTGTTATAGAGCTTTCAGGCGGAGAAAATATACCTGTTCTTGATAAGCTTTCTGAATGGAGCCGCTTGTGTCGTTTGTGCCTTGTTGGAGTTGCATTTGTTATAACCATTGTCGGCGTTGCATTTGGGCAGGGACTTATAAACGCATTCCTTCCTTCCGTTGCAATGGCATCAGCCTGTATGAGCGAGTTTTTAGCAGCTTTCGGCGCTCTTGCAGTTGCGTTTTCACTTGGGTTTACATATAAGAAAGAAAGCGGCATTATAGAGAAAACAAATTTCAGATGCGCCTCAAAAATAGAAGAAGCATCTCATGCAGATGTTATTTTGATTCGTAGCGCAAGTCTGATCAAAAACGGTATTTCTTCGCTCCATTCATTTTATCTTGAAGGTAAGGGTGTGGATGCTGATAAGGAAAAGGATTTTGACGCATCTCTTCTTACATCATATGCCGCATATGCAGCAGGTATAGGATATGATGGCAGTGGAGGAGATGAAACAACATTCCTTTCCGCAGTATATCTGAAAAAGCTGAGGGAACAGTATAGTAAAGAGGTTCCCCCCTATTATATAGCTGCTCATAAAAAAGCATCTGAAGCAGAAGCTGAAGGGCTTGATTGCTCGCTTCTTGTGCGAGATGGTGATTATTATTTTGCAGCAATCGGCGATGCGATCAATGTGCTTGAAAGATGCTCAAAGGAACGAATAAATGGAGAAAGCGTTTCCTTTACTAAGGATAAAAAGCTTGAAGCCCGACAACATGCGCTTGATCTTATGGCGCAGGGCGTTAAAATAGTTGCGGTTGCTTCACGCCCCTCGTTTTATAATAGTCTTCGTCGTCTTCCCGTTCTTCTTTCAGATATGTGCTTTGAGGGATTTATAGCAGTTTCTGAAAAACCCGAGGCTGAATGTGCGGAATATATCAGAACATATAGAGAAAACGGCGGAAGCGTTGTTGTCTTCTCTGAAGGTGGAAATGAGGATATGCTTTTCCTTCGCGCATATGATATTTTCAAAACAGGCGATCTTGTTATCAGCGAAAAGGATAGCAAAAATGCAAAAACACTTCCTCTTGATTCGGGAAGTCTTGTGATGATAAGCTGTCCTCAGGCCGCTGATGGTGCCGCCATAAGATATAGATATCTTGAAATGCTTTCCGACAAGCACACCTGTGTTTATATTGGTTTTGGCGCGGAGGACGCAATATGTATGGAAAAAGCAGTTTCCTTTGCAGCTGAATCTCCGCTTAAGCGTGGCAGTGGCATTCCTCAGTCGCTCAGATGTACAGCTGATGGAACCATAGATTCCAAGGGCGGCGGATTTGCAGGCGCATACAGAATGATCAAGCGCTTCAGAAGAACTCTTGCGCAAATAAAAGCAACATTGAAGTTTCTTATAATTTCACAGCTTGCAAGAGCGTTTTGCCTTCTTATGTGCGCAGTTTCAGGTATTGCAATGCCTGCTGCCTCACAGATGGTTTTTCTTGGATGCATATTTGATCTTTGCTGCGCTTTGTGCGCGGTTCCTGCAATAAAGTCTGATGCAAAGGGTGAAGGCATACGCACAAAGCCCATTCCCGATTCTGTTGGAGAATTGCTCATTCCTGCCGTAACAGGAACAATTATAGCAGCAGTTTCGCTTGCATCTCCATTTATATGCAAATTGATTATGTCTTTCAATATGCTTGAGTATAATCTGACAGACAGATCGCTTTCAGCGCTTATTTTCACGGGAATGCTTCTTGCGCTTTCAGCAGTTTTTGTGGAGATCACATCAACCGAAGGTCTCTTCGCATCCTCATCTAAGTTGAGCGCTGCATCATTTATACCTATGGCGCTTTCCGTCCTTATGCTTGCAGTCACATACCTTGTGCCCGCTGTGAGCGAAGCTATGAATTTGGAGTTTCCCGGATTTATAGCTCTTGCATTTTCGCTTATACCGCTTCTTGTTTCGGTGATATTCCTTGCCGCTTACAGAGCGTATGTAAAACATAAATATAAATAAGGAGATATAAAAAATGGCAGATAATAATGAATGCACACATGATTGTTCCACTTGTGGCGCCGATTGTCCTTCCAAGAAGGGCGGCATCCCTAAGGAACAGCTTAATCCTATGAGCTCTGTTAAAAAGGTTATCGGAATCGTTTCCGGTAAAGGCGGAGTTGGTAAATCTATCGTAACATCTATGATGGCTGTTGAAATGAGCCGCAGAGACTATACAATCGGTATTCTTGATGCCGATATCACAGGTCCCTCTATTCCTAAGGCTTTCAATGCTAAGGGCGGAATCGTTTCTCTCGGTGAAAACCTTATGACTCCTCACACAACAATTTCAGGCATCCAGATTATGAGCGTAAACCTTCTTCTTGATGAAGAAACAAAGCCTGTAGTTTGGAGAGGCCCTGTAATTGCAGGAGCAGTTAAGCAGTTCTGGACAGATGTTATCTGGAACGATGTAGACTATATGTTCGTTGATATGCCTCCCGGCACAGGCGATGTTCCGCTCACAGTTTTCCAGTCTCTTCCCGTTGATGGAATCATCATTGTAACAACTCCTCAGGATCTTGTAACAATGGTTGTTGAAAAGGCTGTAAATATGGCTAAGCTGATGAATGTTCCCATTCTTGGCCTTGTTGAAAATATGTCATATGCTGTTTGCCCCGATTGCGGCAAGGCTATCAATATTTTTGGCGAATCCAAGGCAGAGGCAACAGGCAAGCAGTATGGTATTCCCGTGCTTGCTAAGATTCCGATTGACCCTCGTCTTACAGCGCTTGTTGATAAGGGCTCAATTGAAATTATGGATAATAACTACCTCTCAGCCGCAGCAGACGCAGTTGAAGGACTGTAACGTTAAAGGGAAAGCCGCGGGCTTTCCCTTCTTCGCATTTCAGGGCGCTGACCTATGACCTGCGACCTTAATAAAGACCGATAAAAAAGCAAAAAGACTTTATTTAATAATTAATACTGTAAAGAGGATACACAATGCTAAAAGCTTATCTGATAACAATAGGTACTATAAGCCTTATAACGTTCATTTTATTTGCAGTGGACAAGCTCAGATCAAAAAAAGAATCAAACCGCCGCATTCCTGAATTAACTCTTCTTTCATTAATAGGTTTCGGTGGAGCTGTTGGCGGAATTCTGGGCATGTATACTCTCCGTCATAAAACAATCTTTAAAACTAAGTTTCATTTTATAATTTCTGTCTGGATCGCATTACTTGCGCAGGTGGCGATTGCAGCATATTTAGGTTGGGTGACATTATGAGAAATAAAATAGAATACACTCATAACGGAAGCTTTTTTAAAAGTTTATGGCTTCTAATCCGTTCTTTTGTAAATATAGCAGTATTTGCATTTTTCTGGTATTCGTTAATAGTTTCCGATGTTGGCTTTATAGTTGCATCAACGGTTGCGCTGACCTTGCTTGTAATTGCAAATTTTATAATTCCTTCTATAAAACAAAAATAACTATATCTTTTTTCAAAAAAGTGTGGTATAATAATACGATAGAAAGAAACAAATTATTTTTGATAACTAAGAAAGGTTAGCAATATGTGCGGATTTGTTGGATTTACAGGGCTTCTTGAAACAAGAGAAGATGTGCTTCGTCGAATGGCGGATAGAATTATCCATCGTGGCCCCGATATGGAGGGGTATCATATTGGCGGAGATTCAAAAGATAATAGTATTGCGCTTGGATTCCGCCGCCTCAGTATTATAGACCTTGCTGACGGCAAGCAGCCTATGTATAACGAGGATGGTACCGTTGTTTTAACCTTTAACGGTGAAATATATAATTTTATGGAGCTTCGCCATGAGCTTATTGCAAAGGGCCATGTTTTCAAAACCCGTTGCGATTCTGAGGTTCTTGTTCATGGCTTTGAGGAATATGGTGAAGCGCTTGCGTCAAAGCTTCGTGGTATGTATGCCTTTGTTGTATGGGATACAAAGACTAACACTCTCTATGGCGCAAGAGATATTTTTGGCATCAAGCCTTTCTATTATAGCGTAACTAATAATGGCAACCTTATTTTCGGCAGTGAGATCAAGAGCCTTCTTGAACATCCCGAGTTCAGACGTGAGGTTAATCCTGAAGCGCTTCGTCCTTATCTCACATTCCAGTATAGCGCAATGAATGAAACTTTCTTTAAGGGAACATTCAAAATGCCTCCTGCTCACTATTTCGTGTGGAAGGATGGCAAAATGAGTGTAACTCGCTATTGGGATGCTGATTTTTCAAAGAAGACAACAGCTTCCTTTGATGATTGCGCAGCTGAGATTGATGCAAGAGTTCGTGAAAGCGTTGCGGCGCATAGAATAAGTGATGTTAAGGTTGGATCATTCCTCTCTGGTGGTGTTGACTCCAGCTATATCACAGCTTGCCTTATGCCTGATAAAACCTTCTCTGTTGGATTTGATCCAGGAAAGGATAACAGCACTCGCTTTGATGAAACAACAGAGGCCGAGGAGCTTTCAAAGATCCTTGGCGTTGGAAACTATAAGAGAATGCTTGAAGGCGATGAATGTCTCGAAAAGTTTGCTGATATTCAGTATCATATGGACGAGCCTCAGTCAAACCCCTCATCTGTGCCCCTGTATTTCCTTGCAGGACTTGCGTCTGAGCACGTAACAGTTGTTCTTTCAGGCGAGGGCGCCGACGAAATTTACGGCGGATATGAGTGGTACGACGAAACAGGCACAATGAAGAAATATAAGAAGATTCCTGCTCCCCTTCGTCATCTTGCAGCTGATGTAACAAAGCATCTGCCCTATTTCAAGGGACACGATTTTATTATCAAGGGCAGTGGCAGACCTGAGGACTGGTTTATTGGTCAGGCTCTTGTATTCCCTGAAAACGAGGCATACGATATTCTTCGTCCCAAGTATAGAGTAGGACCTACAGCAACAGAGGTTGCAGCTCCTGTTTATGATAGAGTAAAGGGTCTTTCTGAGCTTGAGAAAAAGCAGTATCTTGACCTCAATCTCTGGCTCCCCGGCGATATTCTTTTGAAGGCTGATAAAATGAGTATGGCTCATTCAATTGAGCTTCGTGTTCCTTATCTTGATAAGATGGTTATGGAAGAGGCTGTTAAATATCCCGCAGAGTATAAGATTTCTTACGATACAAAGGCGGTTCTCAGAACTGCTTCAAATAAAACATTGCCTAAAGAATGGGCAAACAGAAAGAAAAAGGGCTTTCCCGTGCCGATTGCAAAATGGCTTGAGGATAAGGATTTCTCAGCTAAGGTTAAGAGCGCATTCACAAGCGATATAGCTTCAGAGTATTTTGATGTAGATAAGCTTGTTGCTATGCTTGCAGACCCTGCTCATAACCGCCGCAAGATCTGGACAGCGTATACATTCCTTGTATGGCATGAGCAGTTCTTTGGCTCAAAAAGATTTTAAGTGAGGATGTTAAAATGAAAATAACTCCCGTTCTGCTTGGAGCAGACCTTAATTGCTATAACTTTGCCAGAGCCTTTCACGAGGCATATGGTGTTTCATCCTATGCATTCGGCAGATATGAAATTTCTGCAACAAAGGGCTCCAAGATCATAAATTTCAAGGTTGTTCCCGATATTGATAACGAAGAAACAATGATTCGTGAGCTTACTCAGTTTGCTGAGGAGCATAAGGGCGAAAAGCTTTATCTGTTCGGATGCACAGACGACTATGCGGCAATGATCATTCGCCGCCATGCAGAGCTACCTCAGTACATAGCTCCTTGTCCCGATGAAAATCTTTATACTCTTATTCAGAAAAAAGCAGAGTTCTATGAAATCTGTGAAAAGTACGGAATCCCATATCCAAAAACTTCCGTGCTCACAGCTGATTTTTCAGAGGAACAGCTCACAGAGGAATCTCTCGGATTTAAATATCCTATCGTTATTAAACCTTCCTCCAGCGTAGACTATTGGAAATTCTCTTTTGCGGGAATGAAAAAGGTTTATTTTGCAAAAAATGCAAACGAGGCGGCTGAAATAATCAGAACCATATATAAGTCAGGCTATCCTGAAAGAATGATCCTTCAGGAAATGATCGAGGGTGGCGATAGCCATATGCGAGTGCTGACAGCTTTTTCTGATAAAAAGGGTAAAGTTCGCGCAATGTGCCTAGGTCACACAATGGTTGAAGAGCATACTCCTAAGGGGCTTGGAAACCATGCTGCCATAGTAACAGAGCCTGTTTCACTTCTTCCTGCAGCTGAGGCCATAAAGAATATGCTTGAAGCAATCGGCTATACAGGATTTTCAAATTTCGATTTGAAGTTCACAGGGGAAGAGGGCGATTTCAGAGCATTTGAAATCAATCTTCGTCAGGGAAGAAGCAACTATTATGTAACAAGCTGTGGTATGAATATTGCCCGCCTTGCACATGAAAAATGGGAGGACGAGGGCGATGATTGCGTAATGAACGAAAATGTTCATTTCTGGCATCATGTTCCTGCTAAGGTTGCATATGAATACACAGAGGATAAAGACCTTGTAGCAAAGGCGAAGGCGCTTGCTAAAGCAGGCAGATCTTCCTGTTCACTTCTTTATAAGTATGATCTGAAGTTTAACCCCAAGAGAATGGTTTATGTATATGGACAGCTTCTTCGTCAGAATAAGAAGTTTAAGGTGTATTATCCCAAAAGCAAATAAGTTTAATGGAAAGGAAAATCAAAATGATTAAAAGAAAGCCTCTAATGGGAATTCTCGGTGGCCTTGGCCCTATGGCAAGTGCATATTTCTATGAGCTTATCACAGCCCATACAAAAGCCCAGTGCGATCAGGATCATATTGATATAATCCTTTCTTCACGCTCCTCCACTCCTGACAGAACTGCTTTTATAACTGGAAAGAGTGACGATAGCCCCCTGCCTTTTATGATTCAGGATGCACAGCGTCTTGAGGCATATGGGGCAGATGCAATCGTTATTCCTTGTAACACAGCGCATTATTTTATAGATGAGGTGCGCCGTTCGGTTGCAGTTCCCGTTCCCAGTATTATTGAAGAAACATCTGCTCACCTCAGACGTGCAGGCGTTAAGAAAGCAGGAATACTTGCAACAGTGGGAACAGTTTCATCCGGTTCATATCAAACAAAGCTTGAGGCAGAAGGTCTTTCTTTTGCAGTTCCCGACGAAAAAGAGCAGAGATGGCTTATGGAGCTAATATATGATGACGTTAAAGCAGGTAAGGGCGCCGAAATGGATAAATTCTATGCAGTTGTCCGTCATATGAAGGATAAGGGCTGCGACAGAATGATCCTTGGCTGCACAGAGCTTTCCGTTATCAATCGTGAGATCGGTGGAGATCCGATATTGACAGATTCACTTGAAGTGCTTGCAAATGTTGCAATCAAGCTGTGCGGTCACGAAACCGTGGGATTTTCTCCCGAATTCGATCTGAAATGAATATAAACGAACTTCTTGTAAATGTCATTCATGAGGGCGGATCCACCTCTCATGTTGATTCAATTGAATATGATTCCCGCAAGGCAAGGGAAGGAGCTCTCTTCGTTTGCCTTCGAGGCGCTAATGTGGATGGACATAAATTTGCGCCTTCTGCATATGATAAGGGTTGCAGACTTTTCCTTTGTGAAGAAAAGCTGGATTTGCCTGGGGATGCAGAGCAGTTTATTGTTGCTGATACAAGAGCATCTCTTGCTGTTATATCAGCTGAGTTTTATCATCATCCTGCCAACCACCTTAAGCTTATTGGTATAACAGGAACAAAGGGTAAAACAACAACAGCTCTTCTTGTAAATTCCATTCTTAATGCGCATGGAAAAAATTGTGCCTATATCGGCTCAAACGGAATACTTATAAACGGCAATCTCACAGAAACTCCCAACACAACTCCTGAAAGCCATGTGCTCCATAGATATTTCAGAGAAATGGTTGATGCTGGTGTTCAGTATGCCGTGCTTGAGGTTTCATCTCAGGCTCTTGCAAGAAACAGAGTTGACGGAATCAAGTTTGACACAGTTGTTTTCACCAATCTTGGAGAAGACCATATCAGCCCTGTTGAGCATCCCAGCCTTGAGGACTATAGAAATAGTAAGGCAAAGCTTTTCACAGATACATATGGCGCAAAATATGCAATTTATAACGCCGACGATGAAGCAAGCGCCTTTATGCTCAGCTCCTTTAGTGGAGAGAAAATATCCTTTGCAATGGAAAACGATGCAGACTATGTTGGTCGCGATCGTGATATATATCGCAGCGAAACAGCTCTTGGAGTTTGCTTCAATTGTATAAATGATGGTGAAGAAATCCCTGTAAAGCTTATGTCTCCCGGCGCATTCAGCATCTATAATGGACTTGCTGCAATGGCCGTTTGTGATATATACGGAGTCAGCATAGAATCCTCAGCGGCAACTCTTGCGCACACTCCTGTTCAGGGAAGATTTGAAATAGTTGAAGCAGCACCCGGCAAAACATTTGTTGTGGACTATTCTCATAATGGCCTTAGCCTCACTAAAGCTCTTTCAACTCTCAGAGAATATGAGCCTCGCCGTCTCATTTGTGTTTTTGGCAGCGTTGGCGGCAGAACACAGGGCAGAAGACGAGAGCTGGCAGAGGTTTCAAGTGAGCTTGCAGATTATAGCATTATCACAAGCGATAATCCCGATAAAGAGGATCCCGATGCTATTATTGCAGAAATCGCATCTTATATGAAAGCGAGCAGCGCATATGAATGCGTAACTCTTCGTGAGGATGCTGTTGAGAGAGCAGTTGAAATAGCTCAGGATGGCGATATAGTTTTGTTTGCCGGTAAGGGACATGAAACATATCAGCTGATAAATGGAATCAAAGAGCCTTTTTCCGAAAGAAAGCTTATAATCAAGGCTTGCAGAATGCTTGCTCTTAAAGATTAGTATAAAAAGGAGAGATGTATGTCTCTCCTTTTTGCATCCAAGCACAGATATTGATATAGTTATGAGCAGATGTTTAAATCATAATTTATCTATTTACAAAGCAGGTTTAGACTGAGCCTTAGATATAGAGTAAAAGCAATTTAACATATGATCACAATAGAAAAAAGGAGCCAAAAGGCTCCTTTTTCAGTCTTCAATTTCCTCTTCATCTTTATCTTCATCTTCAACCACTTCATCCTCAATTTCTTCACCGAAGGGAATAGTTGATCTGTCGTAGGTTGCGGCATTTTCAAGAATAACGCTTGCAAGCCAATCGTTAATGCAAATTCCGTCGATTCTCCATTGCCAGTTTCCGCCAACTGTTGAAGGAACGTTGATACGTGCGCTTTCGTCCAGTCCCATCAGGTCGTGCATCATAATGATAACTGTGTCTGCAACAGACATATAAGCTGTTCTGATCATAGTCCAGTTAAAGCCCTCATCAGGAGTTGTGTGCATATACTTAGCGGCCTGTGCGAGAGTTTTCTTGCTGGCTGTTTTATACCAGCCCATAATAGTGTCGTTGTCATGAGTACCTGTGTAAACAACGCAGTTTTTAACATGGTTGTGAGGAAGATATTCATTGTCAACTCTTCCGTCAAATGCAAACTGCATAACCTTCATTCCGGGGAATCCGGATTTAGCAAGCATTTCACGAACACCGTCTGTAAGAATTCCAAGGTCCTCTGCGATAATTGGCAGATCATCGCCGAATTCAGCTTTCATTGCATCAAAAAGGTCCATATTGGGTCCGGACATCCAGTTTCCGTTCTTAGCAGTTTTGTCGCCGTAGGGAATAGCATAATATGCTTCAAAGCCTCTGAAATGGTCAATACGGATCAGGTCATAAAGCTTCATTGCATGGCCCATACGCTTCAGCCACCATTTGTAGCCATTCTTTTTCATAACATCCCAGCGATAAAGAGGATTGCCCCAAAGCTGACCATCCTCAGAGAATGCATCGGGGGGACAACCTGCAACCTTGATAGGCTTTAAATCACGATCAAGCAAAAACTGCTTGGGATTAGCCCAAGTGTCTGCACTGTCGTAAGCAACGTAGATCGGAATATCTCCGATTATATAAATTCCCTTATCATTAGCATATTTTTTCAGAGCCTGCCACTGCTGATCAAATTTAAACTGAACGAAGCGGTAAAACTCCATAACCTCAGCGTGCTCTTCTTTTTTTGCCTTTATAACATCAGGCTTGCGAACTCGCAGCTCTTCTTCCCAGTTTTCCCAAGCGATGTCGTTGTGCTCGTTTTTAAGAGCCATAAACAGCGCATATTCTTCCAGCCAGAATTTGTTCTGGCGGCAGAATTTCTTGAATTTAGAATCGGGAACAAATTTTGAAAAAGCAAGCTTTAAAAGGGGAATGCGGTTTTCATAAAGCTTGCCGTAGTCAACAGCATAATTGTCGTCGCCAAAATCAGCAACTGCTATCTGCGCTTCTGTCAGAAGTCCTTCGTCCTTGAGCATATCAAGATCTATAAAATAGGGATTTCCTGCAAAGGAAGAGAATGACTGATAAGGTGAGTCGCCGTAGTTTGTGGGGTTAAGAGGCAGTATCTGCCAATATGTCTGTCCGGCCTTAGCCAGAAAATCTACAAATCTGTATGCTTCGGGGCCGAATGTTCCGATTCCGTGCGCTGACGGAAGAGAGAATATCGGCATAAGGATTCCACTAGTTCTCATTTAAAACTCCATAGGTGTGATCAAATATTGTCGTTTGAATACAACTATTGTGTATTTTACCAAAAGAACGCCAAAAAATCAATATGTTTTTGACAAAAACGCCATTTAAATTCTATCCGTTGACTTTTTTTGTATGTTGGTATAGAATTATAATAATATTTAAAATTAAGGAACGTTTATGCTGATAAAGTTAAAAAACTATTTTGGTAACAACATATTTTTGCCGATTTTTCTTGTAATATCAATATTCGCAGTAGGTCTGTTTCATAACCCTGTTGCATTTGCAGCATCTGTAGTATTATGTGTTTTTCTTGCAGTATGCGCTGTTAAGAGAAACGAGCTTGGCTTCAATGTGAATATTTCATCTGTATCCGTAGTTATTTTGGTTACAGCATATCTTGTAACAGCTGTTTGGGCAGTTGATTCTGGGCTTGCTCTCTTTGGATTTTTCCGCTATCTTGCGGTCGGTTTGTTTATGATCGCAATGATGCAGAAAAATGCTCCTTCAAAGGATTCAATGCTTTTGGTTGTGGCATATGCAGGCGCTGTTATGTCTGTGGTGTCTGCTGTATTTATGCAGATAAAGCCGTTGAGCGAACATTTTTCCGTTGCGGGACGTCTTGCTGGCTTTTGGCAATATCCCAATAGCTTTGCAATGCTTCTTCTTTGTGGAGTGGTTGTTCTGCTCACCAAAGAAAAACTTACTGTTTACGATTTTGTATCCCTTGCAGTACTTGCTTTTGGCATAATCTATTCAGGAAGCCGAATAGCGCTTGCGGTTGCAGTTGTTTCGGTTTTGGCTGTGCTTATATTCCGCCGAGGCAAAAAGCTTAAGCTTATAGTGGCGGCAGTTATAGCAGTTGGCGTGATCGGCGCAGTTGTGTATGGTCTTGTTTCGGGTAATATTTCCTTTTTTGCAAGATATATAGGCGCTTCACTTACAGAGAGCACATTCATCGGAAGAATACTTTATCTGGTTGATTCGATTCCCCTTGTTCTGAAGCATCCTTTCGGAATGGGATATTTCGGATATTATTTCACTCACACCAACGTTCAAACAGGGGTATATGAGCTGTCATTTGTACATAACGATTTTGTACAGCTTATGCTTGATATTGGCTGGATCCCCACAGGTGTGTTTATTGCGGCTATTTTCAAAAGCTTTTTCAAAAAGGGAACATCACTCAGAATAAGAGTGCTACTTTTTGCAATTTGTGCTCACGCATTCTTTGATTTTGACCTGCAGTTTATAGCAATGGTTATGATCCTTGTGCTGTGTCTTGATTTTGAAAGCGGAAAGCAGCTTGTAGCGAAAAAATGCAAGGGTACTGTGTGCGCTTTAGCAGGAGCATTGTGTGCGCTGGTGATGTATTTCGGAATAGAGCAGAGCGCATATCTTTTTGGCAATATCAACCTTGCTTATTCTATGTATAAGGGAGACACATTGGCTGCTATTCACCTTCTTATAAATGAATCTGATGTGAGCAAGTCTCTTGAACTTGCAGATGATATACTTGAAAAAAATGAGCATTGTACTATTGCCGCCAGCGCAAAGGCAAGATGCTCCTTCTCAAAGGGTGATCTTGTAACTGCCATGGAATATAAGAACAAGGTTCTTGAAATGGCTCCCTTTGAATATGAGGAATATAAGGAATATTGCCAGATGCTTGTGTACAGCATTCAGGTTTATACCAAAGCGGGCGATTCGTATAGCGCTGATATTTGCAAGCAGGAGCTTAGAGCTGTGGTATCAAAGCTTGAAGGTCTTGAATCCCGTGTCAGCAAGCTTGGTTCAATGATAAAGGACCAGCCGAAAACTAAATTAACAGGCGAAATTTCAGTATTGGTAGAGGAATATTTGGGAAAATGATAAAGCGAATTATAGCAGCCTTGTGCGCAACCGCTTTGATGATGGCGGCAATTTCAGGCTGTGGACAAAAAACACCATCTGTTGTGCTTTCAGCTAAAGGAGATATAATGGCTGAGCTCAATGAAACTGAGTGGGGCAGAGTTGAAACAACAGTTGCCGGATATGAAGAATATGTTGATGCAGTTATAAAGGAAGCTATTGAAATTATTTCAGATATCAACAGCGTAACCTCTGAAGATGCAGCGATGCTTCTCACAGGGGAAGGCTATAAAATAGAAACTGTGTTTGACGAAAGCGTATATAATTCAATGGCGGGAAATCAGAGCTTTGCAGTTGATAATATGGCGGCGGCAGTAACTGATCTTGAAGGAAAAGTGCTTGCAGTTTATTCTGTAAGTGATGAAGTGAATATGTATAGAGATCTTGCGCTTGCCAAATTTTATCCTTGTTCTGCATTCAAGCCTCTTTCCGTATATGCTCCTGCTGTTGAGAGCGGGCTGATAGATTGGTCCACAATGACAGTTGATTCTCCTGTCAAGAAGATAGAGGCAGAGGGCGGAATTATGAGAGACTGGCCCTCCAATGCAAGCGGATCTTATACAAATGCCAATATGGACATAAAAACTGCTGTCAAGGAATCTATAAACACAGTTGCTGTTAAAACACTTAAAGCTTATGGCGTTTCTGATTCCATGGAATTTCTCGGCAGAAATTTTGATATAGATTTCTCCTATGAGCTTCAGTCTATGGCTTCAGGCGGAGAAGATAACATACTTGCCAATATCGGACTTGGCTATCTGTATGCAGGAGTTAACGCCATTGATATGGCAGGATATTATCAGATATTCGCTAATGGCGGTGTTTATACAAAACCTTATACAATTGCCAAAATTAGTGATACAGAGGGCAATGTTATTTATGAAGCAAAGCCTCAGGAGATTCAGATAATCAGCGCTGAAACTGCAACTGTTATGAACTATCTGCTTCAGGAGGTAGTTAAGCACGGCGGAACAGGACAGGCCGCAGGTCAGGACGGAAAGCTTCTCGGCGGCAAAACAGGAACAGGCGAGAATACAAGGGAAGGCTGGAATGACAACTGGTTTGTAGGCTTCACTCCTGAATATACTTGCGCTGTATGGCATTCTGCAACAATGACAGCCAATGTAGCGGCAGCGATTTTCGCTGAGATCACAAAGGGAATTGAGCTTGATAGCAACGCAACATTTCCTTATAGCAAAAATGTTGTGCAGGTGGCTTATTGTACAGAAAGCGGAGAGCGTATCGGCGAAAAATGCAGGGGAATGGATATAGGATGGTTCTCATCAGATAGTGTTCCTGAGAAGTGTGATGAGCATTAAAAAAGGTCGTTAAAATGAACAAAAAACAAGGGGAAGTTTCTATGCTTGTGCAGGAAATCTTCCCCTTATTTGTTTGACTTTAACATACCTGTGTGGTAAAATTAATACATAAAAATAAATATATTTTTAGAAAGGAAATATATTATGAAAAGGTTAATAGCAATTCTGCTCTGCGCTTTAATGGTCGTCCCGCAGGCAGCAATTGGATCTTTGGTAACAGCGTTTGCTGAATCAATTTCCGGTGAAAGTGCACCAACTCCTGAAGTTGAAGAAGTAGAAGCTGTTGAAGTTGAAAACTCCTTCCCGATAAGAATGGAGGTTGTCGGAACACAACCGATCATAGAAAATGTTGATGGTTGGTGGGAGAATTATTACGATGAAGAATCTGATGAATATGTCAGATGGTTTTATTATGAATGCGCTCAAGCAAGTGCTGATGTAATTTTCTATTATGAGGACGGAACTACACAGCAGGTTAACGTGCACGACATTTCGGGATTTACATTTTTTTCCGATCAGAGTTATCATAATCAATGGCTTCCCGGGAACACATACGAGGCAGTGCTTAGCTATGGCGGAGAAGATTATTACCGTGATGATAACCCTATTTCCTGCACATATAGCATCACAATCGCAGAAAATCCTGTTGAAAGAATAGAGATTGGTAATCGAAGTGTAGTGTATGAAGGAACCTGTGGATATTATGCTGACTATGAAGTAGGATATCCGGGTGAGGATAACTACGAGAGCGGAGTATATTTTTGGTACGATCCTTGGTGCATTGTAGATACCATAATAGTATATTATAAAGACGGAACCACAGAGGAAGTTGATATAAACAATGTTGGTGGAGTAAGCATAGGATACGATCAGGGCTATGATGATCAATGGACTGTTGGCAACTCTTATGATATCACATATGGATATTACGGCGCTGAAACAGTTTATAGCGTTGAAATTATGCCAACTCCTGTAAGAAGTATAGAAATTGTTTCTAAAAATGATATTATTGAGGGAACAAATTGCTGGATGAACAGTTATTGGGATGAAAATGATAATTATTGTGAATATGAATTTTATGATCCCAATAGTTTTGTAAATGAGGTTAAAGTCAATTACAATGATGGAACCAGCGAGATCAAGAGCATTTATGAGCTTGATGGTCGTTCAATTTATACAGGACAGAACTATTTAAATCAGTGGACAGCAGACAACACATATCAGGTAACTCTTTGGTATGCAGGCGTTTCATGCGATTTTAATATTAATGTGATTTCAGACCCTATCTCAAGCATAGAGATTTATGAGTATAGAAATCTCAGAGCGGGAGTAGATGGTAGCTATTATACCTATAGAGCAGAAAACGGCGATACATATTCATATTTCTATTATCATCTTGCTTGGGTAGTTGATAGCGTTAAAGTCAACTATGCAGACGGTTCATATGAGTATCGCACATTGGATAGCTTTGATAGCTTTGGCTGGGAGGATTATCAGGGATCAGACAACCAGTGGCTTCCCGGAAACAGCTATCCTGTGACTCTGACAATTGGAAATCATAGTGTTGATTTTGAGATTTATGTTGAGCCCTCCGATGTTGAAAGCATTGAGATCCTTGAAATAAAAGATCTTATGCCAGGACAGGATGATTGGGAAACTGAGGAGTGGGTAGATGGAGAATATCAAACATATAACCATTTCAGTCCCTATAATGCAGTTAGACGTTTAAGAATAATTTATAAAGACGGAACAAGCTGGGAAGGATATCCGTACGAGCTTGATAATTATAATATAGATGCTGGTCAGGGCTATTATAACCAATGGACAGCGGGGAACACCTATGAGGCAACATTTATGTACAGAGGAGCTACATGCACCTTTAACATCAATGTGGTTGAGAATCCTGTTAAAAGCATTGAGGTTGTAGAAACACAGCCTATTTATGAAAATATCAATGGATTCTATAACTGGGGTTATTCAAGCGAATATAATGATAACATTGAGTATTTCCAGTATTATCCTTGGGATGCAATTTTAACAGTAAGAATAAACTATTCTGACGGAACAAATAAAACAATAGATTACGATGAATGGCGCAGAGAAGAAGACGCAAGCATATACCATGGACAGAGTGCGAATAATCAGTGGCATCCCGGCAACACATATACGGCAACTCTCAATTATAGTGGAGCTTCATGCGAATTCCCTGTAGTTATTTTTGCCGATCCTATTGAAAGCTTTGAAATCTATGAATTTGAAACCGTTGTTGAAGGTGTTGACGGTTGGTATGAGCATTATTGGGATGAAAATAACAGAGCTGACTATTGGTTCTATTATCCTATGTACAATGTTGTAAGCTCCGTAAAGATCAATTATATTGACGGAACATATGAGATTTTAGGATACGATCAGTGGAGAGAACGTTCAGATTCTTATCTTGAATGGGATCAGAGCAGCAATAATCCCTGGTTGGCAGGCAACACTTATACAGTGAGAATGGGCGTAGGAAATCATATTATTGATGTTCCTGTATATATCACACCCAATAATGTTGAAAGCATTGTTCCTTATAACGTGAATCCTCTTATAGAAGGTTCAAATTCAATGTCAAGAGAAAATGTAGATGGTGAGTGGATTGAATACCCTTACTATTATGCAGAAAACGCATTTTATGAGGTTCTTATAACTTATACGGACGGAACAACAGAGATAAAGAACCTTGAGCAATTGGGTGAATACAGAGTTACATCAGATCAGAGCTACTATAATCAGTGGACAGCGGGTAACACATACATGGCAACATTTATGTGTATGGGCAGAGAAGCTAATTTTGCCGTAACCATTGAAGCAGACCCCGTTGAAAGTATTGAGATTGTTGAAACAAATATTCTTTATAAAGACGTAAACGGTTGGATCTCAAATGATTATTCATCTGAGCTTGGTTATTGGGTTTCATATTTCCATTATGATATATGGCAGGCAATTGAAGCTGTTAAAGTTAACTATAAAGACGGAACAAGTGAAATTGTGAGCTTGAACCAGCTGTCTAATATGGGCACTTTAGGCGAGAACACATGGCAGTCTGCAGATAATCAGTGGCAGCCCGGCAACACATATACAGCAACTCTTTATTATAATAATGTACATAGCTGTGAATTCGAAATCACAATAGGCAAACGAGAAGTTGTTGATCTGGAATTCTATCAGTTTGATGACACTATCAAAGAGGGAAGCGTTGGCAGCTGGAACAGCGAGTATGTTGATGGCGAATGGAAAGATTATTTTGTTTATGATGTTGGTTATAATATCGGTTGGTTAACTGTTTATTATAGTGACGGAACAAGCAGAGAATATTATTGCAGAGAAGTTGAAATAGAAACAATTCAGAATTATTATAAACAGTGGCTTCCCGGAAATTCTTATCCTGTAACAGTAACTGTAGATGGTTATACCGAAATCCTTTACATCTATGTTGAACCCACAAATGTTGAAAGATTTGAAATTCTTGAAACAAAGCCTTTATATGAGGGCGATGGCTATCTTGAAAGCTATTATGACGATGAGCTTGGCGAATATGTGGAATATATTTTCTATAGCGCATGGGATGCTATTGAGCTGATCAAAATCTACTATAAGGATGGCACAACAGAAATTTGTCATTATGGTGATCTTGGTGAAAGGGTTGAAGGCTCTACATTCCTCTATAGCAATCAGGGAGCACCTGATGGCATCTGGACAGTTGGTAATACATATACAGCATCTCTATCCTGTGGTATGTTTTGGGATGATTTTGAGATCTCAATCATAGAAAATCCCGTTGAAAGCATTGAGGTTGTTGAAACTACTGTTCTTGAAGAATTCTGCAATGGCTGGTATAACGAATATTGGGATGAAAACGGATATGTAGGAGAATGGTTCTATTATAGTGCTGAGATGGCGCTTGGTGCTGTGAAGATAAATTATAAGGACGGCACAAGCGAGATTATTCCTGCTGATCAGATGAACAGTCGCAGAGTATTAACAGCACAGTCTTATCATAATCAGTGGACTGTTGGCAACGCATATACAGCAACTCTTGAATACATGGGCAGATCATGTGAGTATAATGTAACAATCGTTGCTTATACACCCTATAATTATATTGTTCAGGACGGCGGAGTTTATATCACAGGTGTTAAGGATAGCTGGTATTTCGAAAATAACAATATAACAGATTTTGTTATTCCTTCAGAAATTGAGGGTTATCCCGTTGTTGGTATCAATAGCTTAAGCGCTGTTGGTGGAGGGGTTAAAACAATCACAATTCCCGCAAGCGTTAAATATATTTCTGGTTGGAGCTTCAGCAGCTTCTATAATGCAGAAATCATTTATATTGAAGGCACTGAAACAGTTCTTAGTCCCGAGACCTTTAGTGGCGGAATGTTCAATCTCAGGGAATTTGTTGTTAATGAAGATCATCCCGAATATACAGTAATCGATGGTGTTATTTTTGATAAGAATGTAACAACTATCATTGCTTATCCTGTTGCAAAAGGCAATACATATGAGCTTCCCGTAACAATTTCAGATATGTCCTTTATGCAGTATTATCAGGGTGTGAACTTTATAATTCATCCCGATTCAACTGAGTTTGTTGTTGAAAACGGAATCACATATGATAAGGCTAAAACTCAGATCATTTCCTGCGATAAAACTGTAAGCGGCGATTATGTAATGCCTGAAACAGTTGAGTATATTCCCGAAATGATGTTCCAGGGATGCGAAAATCTCACAAGTGTTGTAATGTCACCTCTGGTAACAAACATCGCATACGCAACATTTGATAATTGTCCTAACCTTCAATCTGTAATTCTTCCTGCAGAACTTCAGATGATTGGTCATTATGCATTCTCCGATTGTACATCGCTTGAGTCTGTTGAACTTCCTTCAAAGCTTGCGGTTATTGAGTACAATGCATTCTATAATGTAGGACTTAAATCTCTCACAGTTCCCGGCAATGTAGAGTATATTGGATCAAATTGCTTTAAGAATTCTCAGCTTGAAACAATCAAAGTTGAAGAAGCGTTTGCAGATTATGGCACATATATCGGCTATGGCGCATTTGAAAACAATGTAAACCTTAAAACTGTAGTGCTTGCAGAAGGCGTTTCAGGTATTGGCAGTTATGTATTTTCAAATTGTGAGAGCCTAACAGAAATCAATATTCCCGATAGTGCAACAATGTTTGGTGAGTATATATTTGAAAACTGCGATTCTCTCACATATCTTCCTATAGGTGCAAATCAGGACCACATTCCCGCAGGTGAATTCTATGGTTGCGACGGACTTGTAGACGTAGTAATTCCCGAGCAGGTTGTTGCAGTTCTTGATAATGCATTCAGAGGTTGTGGAAATCTTAAGACAGTTGAAATGCCTGAAAATCTCACATATTTTGAAAGATATGTTTTCGCAGATTGTGAATCTCTCACAGAGCTTCCTCTCAGTGCAAATCAGACTTATATTGCCTATGGTGAATTCCAAGGCTGTACAGGTCTTGAAAATGTAGTACTTCCCGAAAGAATAACTGAAATCTGCGCATTTGCATTCAGAAATTGTGTAAATCTTGAAAGCATCAACCTAAGTGATAATATCAACTATATTGACCGCGGCGCATTCCAGGGATGTACATCTCTGAGAGAAGCCTATATCGGCAATAAGGTGGAAAGCATTGAAATGTACACTTATAAGAACAGTGGTATCACAGAGGTTGTTATTGGTGAAAACGTTCAGTTTATCGGCTATGAAGCATTTATGAATACTAAGCTTACATCTGTTGATATTCCTGAAAGTGTAACAGAAATTGCATATTTTGCGTTCTTCGGATGTGAAGACCTTGCAGAAATCAATATGCCCGAAACACTTGTTGAGCTTGGCGGACATTCCTTCGGCGCAACACAGTGGTATAAGGATCAGCCTGAAGGTCCTGTATATCTTGGATCATCTCTCTATAACTATAAGGGTGATATTCCTGAGGGCACAGAGCTTTATGTAGAGCCCGGCACACTTGCTATTTCAGGTCACGCATTTGAAAGCGGATGCCTCTATAGTAATTACTGGGATTATCGTAATGATGAAAGATATACCAGCGAGCTTTATGACAGAAGCGGACTCAAAGCTATTCATCTTCCTGAGGGCCTTAAAATTATAGGCGATCACGCATTCTATAACTGTAGCGGACTTACTGAAATATATCTTCCTGCTTCACTTACAGATATTTATCCCGAAGCATTCTATGGTGCAGATAATATTGAAACTGTATACTATAGCGGCACAGCAGAGCAGTGGAGTAATATCAATATTCTCGATGGACACGAAATATTTGATAACTGCGAAGTTATATTCGAGTATGAAGATGAAACTCAGCCTGAAAAGCCTGCCTTTGAAAAGGGCGATATAGACGGTAACGGCAGTATCAACTCTGTAGACCTCTTTAAGATGAATCTGTTTGTAAAACAGATAGTTTTACCTACAGATGAAGAAGCAGCGGCAGCTGATATTGACGGAAACGGTAAAGTGAACTCCGTTGATATGTTCTATCTCAAGTATAGAATCCTCAAAGGCGAATGGAGTATTAAATAACCATAAAAATCCCCCGAAAAATCGGGGGATTTTTGGTTTAAATTGAGTTCTGTTTTTATTGAATTATAGGATAAATATTGATATAATTGATTTGTAAAAACTTAATTGCAAAGGATATAAAATATGAAAACTGTTAAATCTTTTGTAAAACAGAATACAGTTGCGGTTATAGCATTTTTTGCCGCATTAATAACAGCCTTTTTCGTTCCGCCTGATGTGGAATATCTTGGATATTTTGATTTTAAAACATTAACTTGCCTGTTTTGCGTGCTTGCAGTTGTTTGCGCACTTAGAAATATAAACTTCTTTTATATTCTTGCAAGAAAAACAGTAACTCTGTTTAAAAACACAAGAATGTGTATTCTTGCTCTTGTATATATAACATTTATCGGCTCTATGATCATTGCCAATGATATGGCGCTGCTAACGTTTTTACCTTTGGGATATTTTGTGCTTGACAGCACAGATATGAAAAAGCATATGGCGTTCACATTTATTATGCAGAATATTGCAGCCAACCTGGGTGGTATGCTGACTCCCTTTGGAAATCCTCAGAATCTTTATCTTTATACAAAGTTCAATATTTCAAATGGCGAATTTATAAAGATAATGCTTTTGCCTTTTCTGATAGCCATAGCTATTATCACAATATGCTGTCTGTTTATAAAAAAGGAGCCACTCAGCCTGCCTGACGAAGAGGTTAAGATAGATAAAAAAAGAGTTTCTGTTTATATGGTGCTGTTTGCATTGTCTATCCTTATAGTATTCAGAGGAATTCATTATCTGATCGGTCTTATAACAATTCCTTTGGTACTTTTGTTTATGGATAGAAAAGCACTTAAGATGGTAGACTATCCGCTTCTTTTCACATTTGTGTTTTTCTTTATATTCTCGGGTAATATGGCAAGAATAGAAGTGATACGAAATGTGTTTGAGTTTCTGCTTTCAAAAAGCACATTGCTTGTAAGTATTCTCAGCTGTCAGATAATCAGTAATGTTCCGTCAGCAATTCTGCTTTCTCAGTTCACAACCAATTATCCTCAGCTTCTTGTAGGTGTTAATATCGGTGGCGTGGGTACCTTGATAGCATCTCTTGCCAGCCTCATCACCTTCAGAGAATATACAAAGCATAATCCCGGTGGAACCGGTTATTATCTTCGTCAGTTTATGATATATAATCTTGCGTTTCTAATAGTGCTCACTTTTGTCATGTCTATCGTGCTGTAACAGAGATAATTGGTATAATTTGTTTAAATACACCACTTGACAATTAACAGCTTTATAGGATATAATAGTACAAATATAAGCATTAAAAAGGAAAGTGTTTTCATTTTTTGAAAAAATCTTTCTTAAACCACCTACATAAAAGCTTTTGAAAGAAAGTTAATGCCGTTTTATATAGCGGAGGAAGGAAAAATTATGAGCATTGTTGAAGAAAAAATCGTAGCAGAAGGGCTCACATTTGATGACGTTCTGCTTATTCCCCAGAGAAGTGATGTTATTCCTGCTGATATTAAGCTGGAAACTCGTCTCACAAATAAAATCAAGCTTAATATTCCTCTTATGAGTGCTGCAATGGACACTGTAACTGAAAGTGATCTTGCTATTGCTATGGCAAGAGAAGGCGGCGCAGGCACAATTCATAAGAATATGTCAATAGAAGATCAGGCAGATCAGGTAGAAAGAGTAAAGAGAAGCGAAAATGGCGTTATCACAAACCCCTTCTTCCTTAATCCTGAAAACTATGTATATGAAGCTGATAATCTTATGGCTAAGTATAAGATTTCAGGTGTTCCCGTATGTGATGAAAACGGAACTCTCGTAGGTATCATCACAAACCGTGACCTTCGTTTCCTTCCCGACTATAATGTAAAGATCAAGGAGGTTATGACAAAGGAAAACCTTCTCACAACAAGAGAAGGAACAACTCTTGAAGAGGCAAAGGAAATTCTTTGTCGTGCAAAGGTTGAAAAGCTTCCCATCGTTGATGAAAACTATAAGCTGAAGGGCCTTATCACAATCAAGGATATTGAAAAGGCTTCAAGATATCCCAATTCTGCAAAGGATAGCCAGGGCCGCCTTATCTGCGGTGCTGCTATCGGTATCACAGCAGACGTTCTTGATCGTGCAGGTGCGCTTCTTGCAGCTGGTGCTGACTATCTTGTTCTTGACAGTGCTCATGGACATTCCAAGAATATCTTCACATGTCTTGATAAGGTTAAGAGCGCATTCCCCGAGGCTCAGATCATTGCAGGTAATATTGCAACAGCAGCTGCAGCTCGTGATCTTATCGCAGCAGGCGCAGATGCAATCAAGGTTGGTATCGGCCCCGGTTCTATTTGTACAACTCGTGTTGTAGCAGGTATCGGTGTTCCTCAGATCACAGCTATTATGGACGCTTATTCTGTTGCAGCTGAAGCTAATATTCCCGTTATTGCAGACGGTGGTATTAAGTATTCCGGTGACCTTGTAAAGGCAATCGCAGCAGGTGCGAACGTAATCATGGTTGGTTCTCTCCTTGCAGGCTGTGAGGAAAGCCCCGGAGTTGAAGAAATCTATCAGGGCAGACGCTTTAAGGTTTATCGTGGTATGGGATCTATCGCAGCTATGGAACGTGGTTCTAAGGATAGATATTTCCAGGCTAACGCAAGAAAGCTTGTACCCGAAGGCGTTGAAGGTCGTGTAGCATATAAGGGTCCTGTTGCTGACACAGTATTCCAGCTTATGGGTGGTCTCCGTGCAGGTATGGGTTATTGCGGCGCTCCCGATGTTGAAACACTTAAGCGTGAAGGTAAGTTCGTTCGTATCTCCGGCGCAGGTCTCAGAGAGAGCCATCCTCACGATATCAGTATCACTAAGGAAGCTCCCAACTATAGCACACAGATGAACTGATAAAATTTTAAGGATTTGTACAAGCAATGAAAAAAATAATATCTCTTGTAGCAACATTGGCACTTATTGTGTCAATGCTTGCTTTTAGTGTATCCGCTGCAGCAGATATTGAATTTTCTATATCTAAAGCAGAAGGAAAACCCGGTGACATTGTTGAAATCGATGTTTTTGTTGATAAAAACCTTGGAACCTGGTGTATGAACTTTGACGTAAAGTATGACAGCAGATGCTTTGACCTTGTTTCTGTAACAAACGGCAAAATTTTCCTTGATGGCGAAAACGAGCCCGGTGTTATTGACGATAGCGGTGCATATAAATATTATGCATGTAATAATGAGCTTGAAGATGTTTTTGAAGTTGGTAAGCTTGTAACTCTCCAGTTCAAGATACTCAAGGCTGCTCCCAACGGTGAATATCCCATTGATCTGTATTTCCCTGATGATGGCGAAGGCTGGTTCTTTGGTATAGTTGACCTTTATGAGTCAGAATATGAGAACCGTTCCGTAGAGGTTGTAAAAGAAGGATCTATTACGGTAACAGGTTCAACAGCAGAATCTCTTCCCGAAACAACAGTACCTGCTGAAGATAAGGAAACAGAAAAGAATGCTGATAAAGAAACAGGTAAAGTTTCTGATGATACAACATCTTCCGGCCATGTTAAGTATGAAACAGAGATGGTTACAGAATATGTAACTGATAAAGAGGGCGAAATTGTAACAGACGTATCAGGCGAACCCCTTGTAACAGAGGTTCCTATCGCAATTCCCGAAAAAACTCCTATCAGCTCTGAGTCTGAAACCAAGGAAGAAGAAAAAGCTCCCGAAACAGAAATTGTTTATGTAACAGACGCTGAAGGCGAACAGGTAACTGAGCCTGATGGAGAGCCTGTAACAGAAATCGTTGTTGTTGAGGAAGAAGAAGGCCTTCCTGTAAACACAGTTGTTATTGTTGTTTGTATCGTAGCAGTTGTAGTAGCTGCAGCGCTTATAGCTTTTGTAGTTGTTTCTCGCAGAAAAGACGATAGCGACGAAGTTGATGAAAAATCAGAAGATAGTGACGAGGAATAATTTGAATTGAAAGTGGCAGAGCAAAAAACTGCCACTTTTTTTGTAAGAAAACAAAAAAAGCTATTGCATATGATGTTTTAATGTGTTATACTTGCAAAGTGAAAATTGAATACACCCCTGTGAAGCTCTAAGAACCAAAAGGACTGAGAGCGGAGGGAACTCTGGAGAATCTCTTAAATGAGTGCCGAAGGTGTAAGGCGAAAGCTGAATCTCTCAGGCAAAAGGATAGAGTATAAACAAGAAATAGGCGAATTCTTGCGTTTTTCCGGAGCTGCTGTTTGATTTTTCAGCAGTTTTTTTATTTTAGAAAGGAATTTAAAAATGGATAGAATAAATGAGGTTCTCCTCAATATTGTATCAAATGTTAATGCATATCTTTCCAATTATGTGTTGCTTATTATGCTTATAGGCTGTGGACTGATATTTACATTCAAAACCAAATTTGTTCAGGTGCGCTGCTTTGGCGAAGGCTTTAAAAAGGTTTTTGGAAACATTAAGCTTTTTGGTGGAAAGCAGAGCGGTGGACTCAGTTCCTTCCAGGCTCTTGCAACAGCAATTGCAGCTCAGGTAGGAACAGGTAATATCGTAGGCGCATGTGGAGCGATTCTTGTAGGTGGTCCCGGAGCTATATTCTGGATGTGGGTTATTGCATTCTTCGGAATGGCAACTATTTATGCCGAGGCTGTTCTTGCGCAGGAAACAAGAGAAACAGATAAAGACGGAAATGTTGTAGGTGGCCCCGTATATTATATTAAAAAGGCATTCAATAATAATCTTGGTAAGTTCCTTGCAGTATTTTTTGCTGTTGCAATAACACTTGCCCTTGGCTTTATGGGCTCAATGGTTCAGTCAAACTCCATTGCAAACGCTTGCACAACTGCTTTTGGAGTAAAGGGATGGATCGTAGGTGTAGTGATTGCAGCTGTAGCAGGCTTTATATTCCTTGGAGGAGTACAGAGAATTGCCTCTGTAACAGAGAAGCTTGTACCTATAATGGCATGTCTTTATCTTCTCGGTGGCGTTGTGATTTTGGTGTTAAGAGCGAAATTTATTCCTGAAACAGTTGGAATGATCTTCAAGTTTGCTTTTCAGCCACAGGCCATTCTTGGCGGCGGATTTGGTGCAGCCTTAGGTGCAGCGTTAACACAGGGTGCAAAGCGCGGTCTTTTCTCAAACGAGGCAGGTATGGGTTCAACACCTCATGCGCATGCGCTTGCTAATGTTGAAAAGCCTCACGACCAGGGTGTTGCGGCTATGATAGGCGTATTTATAGATACATTTGTTGTTCTTACAATGACAGCTCTTATTGTTATCTCTTCTCTCTATACAGGTGAAGGCGTTCTTGCTGGGCTTGTAAACGGAGGAACAAGTGATTTTGCTGCATCAGCAGAAGCGCTTGGCGTAACAAAAAATAATATGGTGCAGGTTGCATTCCAGGGAATTATCGGAGATAAGCTTGGCGGCATATTTGTAGCAGTTTGCTTGCTGTTCTTCGCATTCTCAACAATTGTTTCATGGAATTATTTTGGTAAAATCAATTTCCAGTATCTTTTTGGTAAAAAATCAGTATTTGTATATTCTATTGCATCTCTGGTGTTTATTTTCCTTGGCTCAGTTCTTTCAAGTGATCTTGTTTGGGAGTTGGCAGATATGTTCAATAACCTTATGGTAATCCCCAACGTAATTGCAATCGTAGCTCTTTCAGGTATTGTAGCTGCATCAGCAAAGAATAAGAAAAAATAACAAAAAAAGCTCTTATGTTAAATCATAAGAGCTTTTTTATAATAGTTATCTGTATTCATCTTTCAGTATAGAGCAAATACCTACTGAAACAAATTCTCCGTTCAATTGAACCGCATTGCGATGAATACCTTCAAATTGCATTTTTAGCTTATCCATAACGCATTTGCTTGCTGTGTTCTTAACCATATAACGAGCTTCAATTCTCTGAAGGGCAAGGTCTTCAAAGCCGAATTCCAAAACTTTTTTTGCCGCTTCTGCTGCGTATCCGTTCCCTCTGTAAGCAGGATTTATCACATATCCTATCTCGCCGCACATATTTCTTGCATCAATCTTTGTAAATCCGCAGGTGCCGATCATTTTGCCGCTGTCCTTAAGACAAACCGCCCAATCATAGAATTGACAGTTTTTATATTGACTGTTTACAAATGAAAGATATTTTTTTGTGTAATTCAGATCAGGATGGGGTTTCCATAAAAGAAACTCGGTCACTTCAGGTAAACTGGCATATTCAAACATATCATCGCTGTCAAAGCGTTCCAGTTTGCGAAGCATAAGCCGATTTGTGTAAAGCACAGGAGGGCTTTTGAAAACCTCAGTTATAAAATTTTTCATAATCTCCTCCCTTTGTGTAAAAATGACAGTTGAATATGTGCTTATTCTACTATAAATATTAAAATCTTTCAATAATTTGTTGATGTATTCACAAAAATATGATAAAATAAGAGAAATATTTGTTTTTGGTGATGATATGAGAAACAGCTTGGCAATTATAGGCGCAGGCAATATGGGGTGCGCTATTGCAAACGGAATTTTACTTTCTGAAATGATAGATCCTTCTCGTTTGATTTTAATGAGAAGAAATATAGATAAGCTGGCAGATTTCAGCTGTCGCGGTTGTGTTGTAACAAGCGATATTGAATCTGCGTGCAAAGAGGCAGATGCAGTGATGCTTGGTGTCAAGCCTCAGATGTTTGCAGAAATAATGCCTCAGGTTGCTCCCTTTGTAGATGGAAAGCTTGTTATTTCAATTGCAGCAGGAGTAACTGTTGAAACAATGCAGAAGGCATTGCCCGGCGCAAAAATAGTTCGTGTTATGCCAAACACTCCTCTTATGGTGGGACGTGGTGTCAGCGCTATTTGTTATGGAGAAGGCGTTTGCGATGAGGATAAAACTTTCGCTGAAAAGATATTTTCCTCAGCAGGTATGTGCTTTGTTATAGATGAAAGCCTTATGAACGCTGTTCCTGCCGTAACCTCAAGCTCAATTGCATATTTTGCACGTATTATGGGTGATATGTATAATTGGGCAAAAGAAAACGGATTTGACACTCTCGGTGAAAAAGAGCTTATTGATATGATTGCTCTTTCTGCCATAGGCACAGCCGAAATAATTATGAAAAAGAATATGGCTCCCGATGAATTGGTGCGCGCAGTTGCATCCCCTAAGGGCACAACTGAAGAGGCTCTGAAAACCTTTGATAGAATGGGGCTTGATGAAACAATAAGCGCAGCGATGACAGCGTGCACAAATCGTGCAAACGAGCTTTCAGGAGCTAAATAATAATTGTCCGTCTATGTGCATATTATGTACAAAAAAAGGAGAGCGCATATGACGGAAGAAAATAAGAACCAAACTAAAATAATAATATTCAGCTTTATATGGCTGGCAGCAATCAGCGTATTTTTCGTTAGCCTTGGTATAAGATTAAACGGAGAAAGCGGATATGCTGTTTCGTTTAACACTGTAAGATACGAAGGTGTAAAAGAAGCAATAATGTCTGTGGCAATGTATTGTGCGATAGATATTGCAATGTTTTTGCTTATAACGATTTCGGTCAAGCCGCTTGTATCCTTGTCGTTCGCATCTGTAATTATGATGCTGCGAGGTTTGGCGCTTGGTGCTTGCGCAACATTTTGCGCAGAGAATGCAGTTAGCGCAGCTTCAGTGGCAATGCTGATCTCGTATGCGGTAATCAGTGTCCTTTTGCTTATATATACAGTTATGGTAAACCGAGTTAATGCAGGCGCAGGCGTGCGCTTGGTGTTATATTTGCTGGTAACAGGAACAGCAGTGATTCTCAGAGCTATTCCAATGCAGCTGGTCTGATTCTGCTTTTGTAGAAAGGATGTTTAAAATGGCTAAAAAATATGAAAATATGAATGATAATCAATCATTTGAGCCGGAGCTTAAAAAGAAATCCTTTAACCCATTTGAGTTCATCTATAACAGAGATGGAAAGGGTGTAGATAAGGATGAGGTGTCCGTGCTTGAAAAGCCTGGAATTGCAAATTTTTTCAAGCTTTTCTGGCGCCGCTTCAATCAGATATTCGGCGTAAATCTTCTGATGGTGTTCGGTAATTTCCCAGTATTTTTCTATCTGATAGCAATGGCATACACAACTCTTGATGCAACTGCTCCTTCACGACAGATATATTCAGCGCTTGAAGCGGTTTCTCGTTTTGATAATTCTCCCATAGTTTCCACATTTATGGGTGCATTTGGTGGTCAGGATTCAGTTGCGATTCCCACAATAGCAACATACGTGCTTTTTGCGCTCACCGCTTTGGTGTTTATAACATTCGGTCCTGTAAATGCAGGAACAACTTATATTTTGAGAAATGCAGTTCGTGGAGAGCCTGTGTTTGTGTGGTCAGATTTCTGGTATGCTATAAAGAGAAACTGGAAGCAGGCTATCATTTTTGGAATTATTGATATTCTTATGATAGTGATGTTTGTTTATGATATTATAACCTATCGCTATAATATTGACACCAATATCGGTATGTTTATGTTTGTTCTGTGCTTTGGTATGAGCATATACTATTTCTTTATCAGAATGTATATCTATCCTATGATGGTAACATTTGATATGCCCATGATCAAGCTGGTGAAAAACGGTATGCTTTTTGCAATTCTCGGTATCAAACGTAACATAATGGTTCTTTTGGGAACAATTGCAGTTGTGGCAATCCAGTTCCTGCTGCTTGGTGTGGTTCTGCCCGTTGCAGTTATGCTTCCTGTGCTTATCACATTCGGACTTCTCTGGTATATGTGTATTTATGGCGCATATCCAAAGATAAAGGAAATTATGATTGATCCGTATTATAAAGAGGTAGCGGAAGAACAATAAACTAAAATGTTGACAAATGCTCTAAAATATAGTATGATATATTATATTTTATTGAGGAGATTGAACAGTATGCTTTGTTATAGAGTACGATTTTATTATTATACTGAAACGGACTGTCTGTTCAATATTGGTTCAGCTTATAAAGCTGTTCTGTAACCTGAACTAACAGCCCGCTTTTGAGATGCTTTTTTGCATCTGAATGCGGGCTTGTTTTGTATAAAAGCTAAAAGCGTGGTGTTTAAAATGATTTCCCCAAAAATGTGGGAGCTTGGAACAAAAAGCTCTGTTATCAGAGAAATTTTTGAATATGGAAAGAAGAGAAAGTCAGAAATAGGCGCTGATAAAGTGTTTGATTTTAGTCTTGGCAATCCAAGTATACCTGCGCCTGAAAAGGTGAGAGAAGCATATATAAAGCTGCTTATGGACGAGGATCCTGTGAAGCTGCATGGATATACTTCAGCCGCAGGTGATATGGGAGTAAGGGAAAAAATTGCTGATAGTATCAAACGCAGATTTGATTTTGATGCGAAGGCTTCCAATATTTATATGACATGTGGCGCAGCAGCAGCACTTATGGCATCATTGAGGGCTGTGTGTGAGGAGGATGACGAGGTTATAGTTTTAGCTCCGTTTTTTCCTGAATATACAGTTTTTATTGAAAGCGCAGGCGCAAAGCAAAGAATTGTAAAATGCAGAGAAAATGATTTCCAAATAGATATTGATGCATTTTTGGCAGCTGTAAATAATAAAGCCAAAGCGGTTATTATTAACTCACCCAATAATCCAACAGGCGTAGTTTTTTCAGAGGAAGTTATAAAGCAGTTGGCTTCAGCTCTTGAAGAAAAACAAAAGGAATACGGAAAAGAAATATATATTATAGCTGATGAACCCTACAGAGAGCTGGTTTATGGGGCGGATGTGCCGTATATTCCCAAATATTACAGCAATACTATAGTTTGCTATTCTTATAGTAAATCACTTTCTTTACCTGGTGATAGAATAGGGTATGTATTTGTTTCTCCTAAAACTACAAATGCCGAAAATGTGTTTGCGGCAGTATGTGGAGCCGGCAGAAGTCTTGGTTATGTTTGCGCGCCTGTTCTTGCTCAGCTTGTGGCAGGAGAATGTGTTGATTGCGTTGCTGATATTTCACTTTATAAGAGAAACAGAGATCTTTTGTATAATGGACTTACAGAAGCGGGATATGAGGCAGTTAAGCCCGATGGTGCATTTTATCTTTTTGTAAAAGCGCCTTGCGGTGATGCTGCAGAGTTTTGCGAAAGAGCTAAAAAACATGAAATTCTTTTAGTACCAAGCGATAGTTTTGGATGCGAAGGATATGTGCGAATTTCATATTGTGTTGATTATGAAACTATTGAAAAATCTCTTCCTGCTTTTAAGGCGTTGATGGAAGAATATAACGGAGCAGAAAATGACAGAGCTTGAAAAGGCACGAGAAATAATAAACGAAGTTGATAGCGAAATGGCAAAGCTGTTTGTCAAGCGTATGGACGCTGTAAAGCAGGTTGCTGCATATAAAAAAGAAACAGGGATGCAGATAACAGATGCAGCAAGAGAAGAGGAGCTTATTGCAAAAAATGCAATGCTCCTGGAGAATAGTCCGTATAAGTCCTATTACATAAATTTTCTTCGTGAGAATATGGAAATTTCAAAGAAGTTTCAGCATCGCTTGATTGAAGGAATGAGAGTGGCGTATAGCGGAGTTGAAGGCGCATTTGCAAATATTGCGGCAAAGAAGATTTTCCCCGATGCACAGGCAATTTCTTATTCTGATTTTAAAAGTGCTTATGATGCAGTTGTAACAGGCGATTGTGATTCTGCTGTTTTGCCTATAGAAAACAGCTATAACGGCGATGTGGGACAAGTTATGGACCTGGCATTTTTCGGAAATCTTTATATCAATGGGATTTATGATATAGGTATCACTCAGAACCTTCTAGCAAATAAAGGCGCAACAATTGATAGCATAAAAGAGGTTATAAGTCACCCTCAGGCTCTTGGTCAGTGCGCAGATTTTATTCGCCGTCATGGCTTTAATGAAATTCAGGCTGTAAACACAGCTGTAGCAGCAAAGCAGGTTGCGGAATCAGGAAGAACTGATATTGCAGCAATTGCAAGCGATGAAGCTGCGAGTAAATATGGCCTTGTAAAGCTTGAATCTCATATAAACGAAAGTAATATTAACACAACACGCTTTGCGGTGTTTTCAAGAATTCCCAAGGCAGCTGCGGCAAAGGATAATCATTTTATTCTGCTTTTCACAGTTTCAAACGAGGCCGGAGCGCTTGGTCGAGCTATATCAGTAATCGGTAAATACGGATTCAATCTGAGAGCGCTGAAAAGCAGACCTACTAAGGAGCTTATCTGGAACTATTATTTCTATGCTGAAGGCGAGGGAAATATAAATACAGAGCGTGGAGAAGAAATGATAGAAGGGCTCTCAAAGTATTGCTCGGATATAAAGCTGGTGGGCAGCTTTGAAAAGGAAATCAGTTTATAAGAGGAAAAGGAAATGATAATTCCCGTAAAAACAAGAAACGGCGGATATAACATATATTTTGAAAGAGGCGCTCTCAGCAGAGCAGGCGAGCTTTTTTCGCTTGAAAGAAAAACTCTTGTTGTAACAGATAGCGGAGTGCCTGCAGCATATGCAGAGTCTGTTGCCGCTCAAGCAAAAGAGGGATATGTTTTAACAATAGAGCAGGGTGAAAAATCCAAGGGTATCAGAACATTTGAACTGATCCTCTCCAAGCTTGTGGAATATGGATTCACAAGAACCGATTGCGTTGTTGCGGTTGGCGGCGGAGTTGTGGGAGATCTTGCAGGCTTTGCTGCTGCATGCTTTATGCGAGGTATAGATTTTTATAATATACCCACAACTGTTCTTTCACAGGTGGATTCGTCCATAGGCGGAAAAACAGCTATAGACTTTATGCAGTATAAAAATATAGTTGGAGCATTCTGGCCCCCCAGCGCAGTTATTATTGATCCTGAAACACTTTCAACTTTGCCTGCACGTCAAGTATCAAACGGACTTGCTGAAAGTATTAAAATGGCGCTCACATTTGATAGCTCGCTTTTTGAAAAGCTTGAAAGCATTGATATTGTTGAAAATATTGATGAGGTTATATATCGCTCCATTTTGTTAAAAAAGGCAGTTGTAGAAGAAGATGAGACAGAGAAAGGACTTCGTAAGGTTCTTAATTTCGGCCATACTATTGCACATGCAATAGAAAGCGAAAAGGCAATGGAGGATTATTATCACGGCGAATGTGTTGCAGTTGGTATGATTCCCATGTGCTCCGAAGCAGTTAAGGAAAGACTTATATCTGTGCTTAATAAGCTGTCGCTCCCAACAGCTGTTCCTTGTGATGTTGATGTTATAACAGAGGCTGTGCGTCACGATAAAAAAGCATCAGGAGATAAAATAACATACATATGGGTTGAAGAGGCAGGCTCATTTGAGATGAAAACTTCAACATTTGATGATTTTGATAAATTGGTAAAGGAGAAGCTGGCGTGAAAAACACATTCGGTAATAATGTTTCAGTAACTCTATTTGGCGAAAGCCATGGAAAAGCCATAGGCGCAGTTATAGACGGACTTCCTGCAGGAATTCCTGTTTGCGAAGATTTTATCGCACATCAGCTGTCTCTCAGAAGACCTGTAGGTAAAATATCAACCCCGCGTAGCGAAGCTGATAAATTTCACATTCTCAGCGGTGTATTTAATGGATATACAACAGGTACATCTATTGCAATAATTATAGAAAATTCAAACACTCATTCTTCCGATTATAGCGAAACAAGAAGCCTTGCTCGTCCCGGACATGCTGATTATACAGCGCATTGCAAGTATAAGGGATATGAGGATTATCGTGGCGGAGGCCACTTCAGCGGAAGAATAACAGCACCCCTTGTTGCGGCAGGCGCTATTATAATAAGTGCCCTGAAATCAAAGGGTATCACTATCGGCACTCATATAAGCTCCGTTCATGGTGTATGTGACAGAGGATTTGATAATATAGAAGATGATATTGCAGTTCTTTCTGATAAGGAATTCGCAGTTCTTAACGATGCGGTTGCAGGCAAAATGAAGGATGAAATTATCAAGGCATCTGAAATGGGAGATAGTGTAGGGGGCATTCTTGAAAGCGCAGTTTACGGCATCCCCGCAGGGGTAGGCGAGCCTTGGTTTGATTCACTTGAAGGTTGTCTTTCTCATATTCTTTTTTCCGTTCCTGCAATTAAGGGTGTGGAATTTGGAGCAGGGTTTGGTTTTGCCGATATGTACGGTAGTGAGGCAAACGACAGCTTCTGTTATGATGGTGAAATCGTTAAAACAAAAACAAATAATAATGGCGGAATAAACGGTGGTATAACAAATGGAATGCCTGTTGTGTTCCGTTGTGTTGTAAAGCCAACTCCTACAATTTTCAAACAGCAGGATACTGTTGATTTTAAGGCAGAAGAAAACGCAGTTATTTCTCCTAAGGGACGACATGATCCTTGTATCGTTCATCGAGCAAGAGTTGTGGTTGATAGTGTGGCGGCAATTGCTGTTTGCGATATGCTTGCGGCAAAATTCGGTTCAGATTGGCTTGCCTGATCTGAAATAATGGAGAAGAATATGAAAATTTCAGTTATAAACGGGCCAAATCTCAATATGCTTGGAATCAGAGAACCCGGAATCTATGGAAACACAAACTATAACACTCTTTGTGAAATGATACAGGAGCATTGTGATAAAAAGGGCGTTGAAGTATTTCTTTATCAGTCAAACCATGAGGGTGATCTTGTTGATGAGATACAGAGATGCTATGGTGAAGTCGACGGAATAGTTATTAATCCCGGCGCCTATACTCACACAAGCGTTGCTATTCTTGATGCAGTTAAGGCAGTTGGTATTCCAACAGTTGAGGTTCATATATCAGAAGTAGATAAAAGAGAGGACTTCAGGCAGATAAGCTATATTCGTCTTGCGGCAAAGAAAACGATCTCGGGTCACGGGATTGTGGGATATATGGAAGCCATTGATTTTCTCATAGAGAACTACGGAGAGGGAAAATGAAAGTCATAGTAAAAAAAGGATCAGCGCAGGGAACAGTAATTGCGCCTCCTTCAAAAAGTATGGCTCACAGAAGCCTTATTTGCGGCGCTTTTTCAAGCGGAAGCAAAATAAGCGGCCTTCATATGTCAAAGGATATTGAGGCCACAATAGCGTGCCTTAACGGGCTTGGAGCAGAAGTTAAGCTTAGTGGAGAAGAAATAACTATCGGGCATCTTGACATCAGCAAAAAGCCTGCTCAAAAAAGTATATTTGCCAATGAAAGTGGAAGCACATTGCGCTTTCTTATTCCCATATGTCTTTTGTTTGATGAGGAGATAACTGTAACAGGAACAAAACGTCTGTTTGAGCGTTCTCTTGGAATATACGAGGATATGTGTAAAAAACGTGGATTATGCTTTGAGTATATTGAAAACGGAGTTAAATTAAAGGGTCCTCTTAAAAGCGGCGAATTTTGTGTCAGAGGAGATGTTTCAAGTCAGTTTATCAGCGGTCTTCTTTTTGCTTTGCCTTTATGTAAAGGTAACAGCGTGATAAAAATAGAAGGCGAGCTGGAAAGCGCATCATATATTGATCTGACCCTTGGAGCACTTAAGGATTTTGGAATCAAGGTTAATTGTCCCGATAGAAAAACATTTCTGATAGAAGGTAATCAGCAGTATAAATCAAAGGATATGGCTGTTGAAGGTGATTATTCTAATGCGGCATTTTTTGAAGCTCTTGATTTTATTGGCGGAAATGTTGAGATAACAGGACTTAATCCTGATAGTATGCAGGGAGACAGAGTTTATAAAGAACTGTTTGAAAAAATAGAAAAAAAAGAGTTTCCTATTGACCTTTCAGATTGTCCCGATCTTGCTCCTATACTTTTTGCTGTGGCGGCATACAAGGGAGAAGGACATTTTGTTGGGACAAGAAGATTGAAAATAAAAGAAAGCGATCGTGCCGAAGCTATGAGGGCGGAGCTTGCAAAAATGGGCGCAGATGTTATTGTAAAAGAAAACAGCGTCAGCGTTTCTTGCAGTGAATTAAAGGCTCCGTCAGAAACAATAGATGGCCATAATGATCATAGAATAGTTATGGCTATGGCAACTCTTGCCACATTAACAGGAGGGGAAATAGAGGGAGCAGAGGCTGTTTCAAAAAGCTTTCCCGATTATTTCAGCCATCTTGAATCGCTTGGAATAGAGGTTGAATACAAATGAAGTTAAATAAAAATAAGAAGATCCTGATCGTAGGCTTGGGTCTTATGGGAGGCAGCTATGCAAGAGCGCTCCATCGCAGAGGATATAAGGTCAGCGCTGTAACAAAGGATCAGTCTTCCATAGACTATGCTGTTTCTCGTGGCATCATTGACCGAGGAACAACTGAAATAGATGCGGATATTATAGGCGAAGCAGATGTGATCGTTTTTGCGCTTTATCCTCACGTATTTCTTGAGTGGCTTGAAGCAAATCAGCATCTTTTTAAAAGCGGAGCCATTATAACCGACGTAACAGGTGTAAAGGGCGGTATTGTATATAAAGCTCAGGAGATGCTTCGTGATGATGTAGAGTTTATTGCAGCGCATCCCATGGCAGGTAGAGAGGTGTATGGCGTAGAAAATAGTGACGACAGAATTTTCTGGGGCGCTAACTATATTGTTGTACCCACAGAGAAAAACACCGAGGAAGCAATAGAGCTCTGCAAAGAGCTTGGTGAGGTTATGGGATTTTATGATGTTTCAGTGTTATCCCCTGAGCAGCATGACGAGATGATAGCGTTTCTTTCTCAGTTAACTCACTGTATTGCGGTTTCTCTGATGTGTACAAGTGATAATCCCGACCTTGTTCGTTATACAGGAGACTCTTTCAGAGATCTTACAAGAATTGCAAGAATAAATGACGAAATGTGGAGTGAGCTGTTTCTTGAAAATAAAGAAGCGCTGCTTTGCGAAATGGACCGATTTAAAAAGTCATTTGATAAAATGTATGATGCCGTAAAGGACGGCGACAGAGACGAAATGCGACGTATGATGCGACTTTCAACTGAACGCCGAGGTCATTTTGATAGAAAATTATGAAAAAAATAATAGTTTTATTATTGGCAGTTATTTCTGTTTTGTCGCTGACTTCCTGCTCTGTAACAAATGAGTTCCTTGCAAAGCTTGGGTTTGACACTCATGACTATGAAGGCGAGGCAGTCATACAGACATATGGCAGTGAAGACGAAAAAACTGAAGAGATGAGAGAGATGATAAGAACTCTTTCTATCAATTCTCCACATATACCAACATTTGATAACTCAAAGGATGCAGTTGCAAAATGCCGAGATTCTCTGCTCAACTATATGCTTAATACACAGTATTCAAAATATACGGGAAATCTTGATCTTCTTGATAAAGCAGTAGAAGAGT
This sequence comes from Candidatus Avispirillum sp., assembly GCA_045631345.1. Classification (GTDB taxonomy): domain Bacteria; phylum Bacillota; class Clostridia; order Oscillospirales; family CAG-272; genus Avispirillum. The sequence goes on along the minus strand of JAZQUP010000034.1, from coordinate 8,786 downwards.
ATCCTTATCTTAAAGTTGCAACAGTTATTCCCGCTGAGGATTTTGAGGATGAGGCTTACAGATATTTTGGTGGTAAGCAAAAGGTTAATAACGAAAGCGGAAATCTGTTCACATATCTGGATAAGGTCAATGCATACACAACTGTAACGACACCGGTTGAGAGCAAGTTTGAAATTGAGTGTATTTCACTTGAGGAAACCGTTAACACTTTTCGTTTCAAATTCAGATGTGTTTTAGGCGATGAAACTGATGGAGATTATTTTGCTCTTATAATAAAAAGAGCAGATGGCAGCTTTTATTTTAAATACGTTGAAAAAATTGCACAATAAAATCCTGCTAATTGAAAAAGGATAGTGCAATGGGGAGAATTTGAATTTTAGCACTTGTAAAATTTAGTCAGATTTGTTAAAATCGTGTGTAATTTAAAATGAAAGCTGTGTGATTAATTTGAAATTCACCTATTTCAGTGATTTAAAAAGAGAATTTAAGGGTTATAATGTCTCAAAGTTTATGGGCGACCTTATGGCAGGTATAACAGTTGCTGCAGTTGCTCTTCCTTTGGCTCTTGCTTTTGGTGTTTCCTCTGGCGCTTCTGCCGCAGCCGGTATGATAACGTCAGTTCTTGCAGGTATAATCGGTGGTATTTTCGCCGGTGCATCCTATCAGATCTCAGGACCCACAGGCTCTATGGCGGCTATTCTTGTAGCTATATCCGCATCTTATGGTGTAAAGGGCGTTATGCTCGTAGGTTTTTTGTCAGGCATAGTGCTTCTTCTCATTGCAGTCCTTAAAATCGGGCGTCTTGTTTCGTATATTCCTGCTCCCGTTATCACAGGCTTTCCTTCAGGTATAGCTCTTGTTATCGCAGTGGGACAGATAGATAATTTGTTTGGAACAACAAGCCAAGGCACCGGAGTTATAGAGCAGTTTTCAAGCTATTTTAAAAACGGCTTCCACGTACATGTTCCTACGCTTCTATTTGGTGTTGGCGCAATGCTCATTATGATCCTCTGGCCTAAAAAGCTTAATGCCAAGTTTCCCGGCTCACTTCTTGCAATTATCACTGCTCTCATAGTTAATATAATCTTTAAGGTTGACGGGGTTGCAGTTGTTGGTGAGATCCCCAAATCAATTTTCCTTGAGGACCGACTCACACTTTCTTATCTCTTAGATATAGATTTTGACCTAATAAAGGTAATGCTTCCCACAGCATTCAGTATTGCCGCTCTCAGTATGATCGAAAGCCTTCTCTGCGGTGCATCCGCAGGTAAGATGAAGGATGAAAAGCTTAATGCTGACAGAGAGCTTGTAGCTCAGGGCCTCAGTAACCTTATCATTCCTTTCTTTGGTGGTGTTCCTGCAACAGCGGCTCTTGCCAGAACTAGCGTTGCCATCAAGAGTGGACAGAGAACTCGTCTCACATGCGTTATTCATTCTCTTGTTCTTCTTCTTGCAATGTTCATTCTTGGATCCGTTATGCCCAGCATCCCCCTTGCGGCTCTCGCAGGCGTACTTATGGTAACAGCCTGGAGAATGAACGAATGGAAGCTTATCAAATACTTCTTCAAGCGTAAGTTCGTATTGGCGATCATCCAGTATCTTGTAACAATGCTGGTAACTCTTTTCTTTGACCTCACAGTAGCAATCATCGTAGGTATCGCAGTTTCAATGATCCTCTTTGTTGTGAAGAGCGGACTTTCAATTGATATAAGTGATGTTAAGGATGACGAAGGTAACGTTCGTGATCATGCGAAGATCGTATACGTTGAAGGACCTCTGTTCTTCGGAACACAGGAAAAGCTTTTCAATGAGCTCTATAAGTTTGAGCCTGAAGTAAACACAATCATAATTTCAATGAGAGGCGTTCCTTCAATTGACGAATCTGTTATTGAAGAATTTGCAACATTTTTCGGAAATCTTCACCGTGGTGGAATTAATGTTCATTTCTGTGGAATTGTTCCTCAGGCAAGAAAGATGTTTGATCGTTCCGGTCTGGCCGAGGTGCTTGGCGAGGATAAGTTCCATTACGACGTAATTGCAGCAGTTGATAGCTTGTAATTGAATATTTTAAAGGCACTCTCAGGAGTGCCTTTTTATCTTTAACTTTTGTGACTTGGTTACGGTATTTTATCTTTGTTTTGCATATAATAAAAGCGTAATAAAACAAAGGAGGTACTTGATATGAAGTACGTATGTGATATTTGTGGATGGGTTTATGATGAAGAGCTTGGGGCAGAGGAGCACGGCATTGCTCCCGGCACAAGATTTGAAGATATTCCCGAAGATTTTGAATGTCCGCTTTGCGGAGTTGGCAAGGATCAGTTCAGCGAAGAAAACTAACAGCTTGTCTGTTATTTGTAAATAAACTGAAAAAGGGCGAACTTAGGCGAACTGCATAATTGCGGTTTAGCCTTGGTTTGCCCTTTGTTTGTATTGATAATTGACACCTTGACAAATGAATGGTATAATATTGTTAGATTAAAACTATGAGGATTTATATGATAAAGTATATATATATGGCCATTATAATAATAGTTGGCGCTGTTGTTGTATTGGCGGGAGTGGGCAAGATTCGGTTTGCAAGCAATTTTGCCGTGGATAAACCTGATTATACAGAAAAGCAACATAAGTATTTAGGATTATTAATAGCATTCGCCGGAGCAATTGTAATTGCTATTGGAGTGTTGCTTTTTTTCTTCTTTCCAGAAAAAAAGGAGATGGATCAGCCTATAGTGGTTTATTGTAACTATTGCGGAGGAGATCTCCTGTGTGATCTTTGCGGAGAGGAAGGTCCCTTTTGCGAATATTCCGTATTCAAAAAAGGCGATGGCGGTCATTATTGTTCTGTCCATTGGTCAGATTGTGCTGAAAGATATAAGAACGATTAAAAGGACTTTGAAGCAGTACTTGCTTCAAAGTCCTTTTGTGTATCAATCATATGTATAATGTTAATGTCCTCTGATGTCAAAATCAAGAAGCTCGTATAAGAAATTTTCTGTTTGAGCAAGCTTTTCTGAGTTGTGATCCATGCACCATATCATATAATTGTCTTTGTCAGGAACAAAGCTTGAAAAAGCGTAGCTAAGATATTGATTTATAACGAAGTTGTCTTCTTTCTTTTCAACACAGTAGTTTTCGTTGATTTGCTTGTAGTAGCCCTCAAGCTCCTCTTGAGTAAGCTCACTTGTAACAAGCATAGCACCAAAATATTGCATACCATTGCCATTGCCGAAAATTTTTCCGGCAATAGATATTGAATCAACAATCTGAGTGCTTTCGGGAACACCTGCTGCCACAAGATTTTTTTCAATATTGTTGGCGATGCAGTTGTTAATAATAGCGATTGTTGAATAGAAAAGTACAGGCAGAAAAGCTATAACGCAGAATAATATAGCAAAAAATTTAAGAACTGATTTCATAAATCCTCACATATATGTAGTTGCTGATATTATAGCATATATTTTGCTGATTTTCAATTGTTAGCAAAAAAATTGATATTTTGTCCTATTATAAATAGCGTTCTTGGGTATTGGTAGGTGACATTCCCCGCCGATATATCAATGTTAAAAACAAAAGAGAGCCTTAATCGGCTCTCTTTTTAGAGTTTAATTTATAATGGCGATCATTGGTCGACCAATTCAATTTTTAATTTAAGATCTAACTAGCATAGTCCATCTTTTCAACTCGATAATCTTCAGCATTGTTGCCGATAAAAAAAGGATAATGCAATTCAAAATTATCTTTGTTCCAAACAAAGCGAAATGTTCCTTTTGAAAAAGGACAAAAACCATCGTCAGTAGTATATGATCCCACCTTTTTCATAGTGAAGAAAGAAGTTTTTTCGTAAATATCTCCCCAGCCTGCCAGAAGTAAAGCACATTCTTTCACTACAATATCATGCTTTTGGTCATCGGAGGTGTATTCAAAATATGTGCCATTAAAGGAAAGCAAAGAAACAAGCGATAAATATGAAAGAATTATAAAAGACAAAACAACTGATGCCACTACCACTAAGGTTTTATGTTTGGTATTTTTGTAAAGAATCAAAGAAATTGAACTTATTATGAGTATAGCTACTAATAGGATAGTTATCGATTTTATTTCCTTATTACTAGTACCGAATAAATATAAGTAAATATTTTGGCGTTCTAACAATCTGATTATAATTCCTATAGCAAGAAGTATAGCAGATGTAATCAATGCTATTTTAGAATATTTGGGGAATTTAAAATATTTCATATAATCTTCCTCCGATAATAATTCTTCTGTAACAATGATATCACATGCTGTTTTGATATGCAATACTACTTTGAGAATTGAGGAATGCGATTGAATGCGTCGAGCATCCAATCTTTATCATACATGTTTTTAAATGATTGTGTACAAATACAAGAAAAGGCTTGCTCTAAAAAAGGGCAAGGCTTTCGCCTTACCCTTAATTTTGCCTGATTATTTGCCGAAATATCTTTCAAGAAGACCGAGGAATGCGCGGCCGTGTCTTGCTTCGTCTCTAGCCATTTCGTGAACTGTGTCATGGATAGCATCGAGGTTATGCTGCTTAGCCATCTTAGCAAGCTCAAACTTACCTGCTGTTGCGCCGTTTTCAGCTTCAACTCTCATTTCGAGATTCTTCTTTGTGGAGGGTGTTACAACCTCACCGAGAAGCTCTGCAAACTTTGCAGCGTGCTCAGCTTCTTCGTATGCTGCCTTTTCCCAGTAAAGACCGATTTCAGGATAGCCTTCTCTGTGAGCAACTCTTGCCATTGCAAGATACATACCAACCTCTGTGCATTCGCCCTGGAAGTTAGCACGGAGACCATCAATGATTTCCTGAGGAACACCGTTTATAACGCCAACCTCGTGCTCGCAAGCCCAAGTCATTTCGCCGTTTTCAACAACTTCAACAAACTTTTCTGCAGGAGCCTTGCAAAGGGGGCAAGCCTCAGGCGCATGTTCACCAACTACGATTTCTCCACAAATAGCACACTTGAATTTTTTCATAATAAATTTCCTCCGAATAATAAATAAGTAATTTTTAATTTTTATTTTTACAATTTGAGCAAATGCCGTTGAATGTCAACTGGCAACTGCAAACAGAACCGCCGCAATCGTATTCCGCTGATGCTCTCAGCTCCTCGGGAACAGCCACGTTTGGCAAGTCAATCACTGCGCCGCAGTTATCACATACGAAGTGAACGTGGGGAGTAGTGTTTCCGTCAAAGCGTTCTATCCCTTTAACTGTTCCAACGCTGATTGCTTCGCCTGCTTCCTTGAAATATGCAAGGTTGCGATATACAGTTCCCAGCGACAGCTTTGGAATCTCATCTTTTAGCTGCATATAGATCCATTCTGCTGAAGGGTGACTGGTGGTTCCGCGCAGGCAGGTGAGAATGGCATCTCGTTTGCGAAAGTGTTTCGTTTTCTCCATTTCTTACCTCCTAAATGCGAATGATTACTGTTTACACTCATAATATATCACATCTTTTTCTATTTGTCAATAGGAATTATTCGCATTTTCTAAAATTTTTTTAATTTTTTTCAAAAGGGGCAGAAAACTTTAAATTTTATTGATAATAAAGCAGAGATATGATAATATAAGGTATAAAATATAAAGCAGGTGCGTTTTATGACAACTGAAACTATTTATTTAAGAGAAGATGATCTTGATATCAAGATGCAATCCTTTATCCACGACGATACTTATAATGTATATGCAGGTAAAAGAGCAGCAATGGTAGTCATTGCAGGCGGAGGCTATTGCTTCATTGCTAACAACAGAGAGGGCGAGCCTGTTGCTATTAACTATTTTGCTGCCGGCTATAACTGCTTCCTCTTGGATTATTCTATTGGCGATAAGGCTGCATTTCCTCGTCCTGTGCAGGATGTTTCTAAGGCTATCGTGCATATACGTAGAAACGCAGAAAAATATAATATTGATCCTGAGAGAATATATGTTATTGGTTTTTCTGCAGGAGGGCATCTTGCGGCGTCTATAGGCTCATTCTGGGCTGAGGATTGGGCTAAGGCTGATGATGATATGGTAGAGGGCGAAAACAAGCCTACAGCTGTTTTAACCTGCTATCCTGTTATCACAGGAGATGAAAGATATTCTCATCACGATTCTATAATGAGAGTACTTGGGTATCCTATTGATAAGACTGATGCAACTGAAGAGGAGCTGGCTCGTTATTCTATTGAAAAGAATATCAGCGAAAAAACAGTTCCCACATTTATCTGGCACACCTTTGAGGACACTTGTGTTCCTTTGGAAAATGCCCTTGTTTATGCTTCAGCTTTGAAGGAAAAGGGAATTAATTTTGAAATGCATATATATCCCAAGAAGGATCATGGGCTTTCAATTGCAACAAAGGAAACCTGGTGGGGTGCAGAGCACCTTAACGATCCTCATGTAGCAACATGGTTCAGAGATAGCCTTGAATTTCTTGAGATCTTCAAATAAAAACTTAAAGCCACCGACTATTCGGTGGCCTTTTTAATATAGAAAACAGCGGAACGGTTTTAGCCGTTCCGCTGTTTTTTGTTATGAAACCTTAACTAGTCTTATAGGATTAGTTTTCACTTATGCTCTGGGAACTTTTGAATAATCGTATTCACCCTTAAGAGCTTTCTTGAAGTATAAGAGGTCAAAGTTGTTAACCTTGCCGTTCATATCAAAGTCACCATGGGGATGTGATTCTTTGTTTTCAATAAGCTTCTGCATCTTAACGTAGTCAAAGTTATTAACCTTGCCGTTTTCATCAATGTCACCGATGAGGTAACGGCTTTCCTCAAGAACAACATTGTTTTCGGGAACAATGAATGAGATCTTGTTGCCGTTATAAATAACTTCAACGCCGTCAAGTCCGGAAACGATTATCCATTCCTTGAAGCATTCAACAATTGTAAACTTACCGCTGTTATCAAAGATAGGAAGCTGTCCTTCAATCTCAAACATAGTTCCGGAAGCCCAATTGTAAACCTTATCGCCTATTGTGATAGTAACATCACAGTATACGTAATTGAATACAACTTCACAATCGTTAAGAACGCTGTTAGTTGTGCTGAGGGATTCAATAACAATATTATTCCATTCAGCTTCAGTGCCCATAAAGTAAATTGTTTCAAGAGAACCGCAGTTAAGGAATGCGCTGTCCTTGATTTCTGTTACAGTAGCGGGGAGGCATACAGAAACGAGGCTGTCGCAGTCAGCAAATGTGTTTTCGCGGATTGTTGTAACTTCGCCTCTGAGAACAACGTTTTCAAGAGAATCGCAATCAGCGAATGCGCCCTTGCCAATGTTGTTTGTATTCTTGTTCAGAACAACCTCTGTGAGAGCGTCGCAGTTTGCAAATGCATAGCTGCCTATTGTTGTAACGCTCTTAGGAACATTAATTTCTGTAAGAGCTGTGCAACCATTGAATGCATATGCGCCTATGGAGATAAGCTCGGAGGGAAGTGTGATTTCCTTAAGGTCAGTTCTGTTTTCAAATGCCTTATTGTCAATTCTTATAACAGGAGCTCCATAGGTGTGTTCAGGAACAATAACATTGGATCCTGCAGGAGCAGACAGGAGAATTGCTTCACCGTTAACTATAAGGAATTCAAATCCATCTTCATTAACATATCCAAGGTCAAGCATTGAGTTGCCTGTGAATATAGCACATTCTTCAATAATATCCTTTGTAGCATCATTTGCTTCAAATTCAAAACCGTTGAAGTTGCGATCTCTGTAAAGGATTATGGAGAGATTGTCACAGCCATCAAATGCGCCTGCGCCGATAGTTGTAACATTTTCGTAGAAGGAAACGATCTTGAGGCTTGAGCAGCCCTTGAACATATCTGAAGGGATTTCATCCATTGCAAGCTTAAACTCAATAGATTTGAGGTTAGCATCGTGGAATGCATCGTAAGCAAATGTGATATTTGTGTAGCCGTCGATCTGGATAGGAATCACAACATTTTCACTTGTAGTGTCAATGATTGTAACAACACCGTTTTCGATCATGTATACGATACCGCATGCGTCGTCTGTATTGAATGTAGGTTCAACATTTTCTTCGTTGCGGAACTTCACAGTAATATCATCAAAGTCTGCGTCGTTCTTTTCTACATAATAATTCCACTTGAGTTCATTGCCGTCATACCAAACAGTGTCAATAGCAGAGCCATTGAATGCGCCGTCTTCAATAACAGTAATGTATTCAGAGAGGTCAATTGTAGTGAGGCTTGTGCAGCCGTAGAATGCATTAGTTACAAGAGTTGTGATGCTATTGGGGATGTTAACATTTGTAAGAGCTGTGCATCCTGCGAATGCCTTAGCATTGATAGCTTCAAGACCTTCGGGAAGAACGATAGTTGTAACGTTGCTGCATCCGTTGAACACGCCTTCGGAAATACTCTTGAGAGTTTCGGGAAGAACGATCTTCTGGAGGCTGTTGCAACCAACGAACATATTAGCGGGAAGAGTTTCAATATCAAGCTCAAGAACAAGCTCCTTAAGGTTCTTGTTGTTGCTGAGTGCGCCTCTTGCAATCATATCGGGAGTGATCTTGTAGCCTTCGATGTTAGCAGGGATAACAACCTTTTCACCGATAGTGTCAATGATTGTAAGCTTACCGCCCTCGATCTTGTAAACAACGCCATCATTTGTAGCCTTGAAGATAGGCTCAATAGTTGTGTTGTCAAGGAACTTAACAGTAATATCAGCAAAGTCATTTGCGTTCTTGTTTACATAGTAGTTCCACTTGTAAACGTTTCCGTCATACCAAACAGTTTCAACAGCAGAG
>JAZQUP010000033.1:0-15973 GCA_045631345.1 Candidatus Avispirillum sp. | reverse complement strand
GCAAATAAGTAAGCCCCTTTAGGGGCATGCCTGTAAAAGTCGTGCAGTTGGCAGACCTTTCGAAGAGCCTATAGGCTCAGCCTAGTGACGTGCCCTAAGGGGGCAGTACATACCACCGGCACGGCCGGTGGTTATGATTATGGTGATTCGGTGAAAATGATTGCATTGAGGTTGAGATGTCAAAGACGCCGTCACCCTACCTTTGTCAATATTCCGATTCAATAGGATTGTTTAGGGATTGCCGAGGCCGTCAGTCCCTACGAATCAGGGCGCAAAAAGGGACTGCATTTGCAGTCCCTGATTGTTTCCGTTATAGCTCTATATTAAATTATATATGAACGGCTTTCGCCACGGAATTTGTAAGAATTATCTTACTTTGCGTAATCAACGGAGCGACTCTCTCTGATGATATTAACCTTGATCTGTCCGGGATATTCAAGCTCCTCTTCAATCTTCTTAACGATGTCACGGGCAACAAAAGGCATTTTATCGTCTGTGATGATCTCAGGCTTAACCATAATACGAACTTCACGTCCTGCCTGGATTGCAAAGGATTTTTCAACACCCTCAAAGCTCTTAGCGATTTCTTCAAGCTTTGTGAGTCGCTTAATGTAATTTTCAAGATTTTCACGTCTTGCGCCGGGTCTTGCTGCAGAAATTGCGTCTGCTGCCTGAACGATCATTGCAATGATTGTCTGAGGCTCAACATCGCCGTGGTGCGCTTCGATAGCGTGGAGAACTTCTTTGCCCTCCTTATACTTTCTCGCTGTGTCAACACCGAGCTGAACGTGTGAACCCTCAAGTTCTGCTGTCAGTGCCTTACCAATATCGTGGAGCAGACCTGCGCGCTTAGCAAGAGTGCTGTCAACGCCAAGTTCATCTGCAATGATACCGGAGAGGAGAGAAACCTCGATAGAGTGGCGGAGAACATTCTGGCCATAACTTGTTCTGTACTTCAGGCGACCAAGAAGCTTAACAAGCTCGTTGTTGAGGCCATGAATACCTGTTTCGAATGTTGCGGCGTCTCCTGCCTTTTTGATTGAAACCTCAACCTCGTGGCGAGCCTTTTCAACCATTTCTTCAATTCTTGTGGGATGGATTCTACCGTCGGAGATAAGTTTTTCAAGAGCAAGTCTTGCAACTTCACGTCTGATAGGATCAAAGCTGGAAATTGTGATTGCTTCAGGTGTGTCATCAATAATAAGATCAACGCCTGTAAGTGTTTCGATTGTGCGGATATTTCTACCCTCACGACCGATGATGCGTCCCTTCATATCTTCGCTGGGGAGAGATACTGTGGAAACTGTGATTTCGGCAACGTGGTCTGCTGCGCAGCGCTGGATAGCAAGTGAGATAATGTTTCTCGCCTTATCATCTGCTGCATCCTTGAATTCTTCTTCAAGCTCAACCATTCTCTTTGCCTGTTCGTGACGAACCTCATCAACCATATCGTCAATAAGCTTCTGTCTTGCCTGCTCTGCTGTCATACCGGATATACGCTGAAGCGCCATTCTTGCTTCAGTTTTAAGATTCTGCAGCTCTTCTTTAGCTTCATCATTCTCCTGAATTTTCTTCTGGAGAGTTTCGTCCTTCTTTTCAAGAGCTTCTGTCTTCTTATCCAGATTTTCTTCTTTCTGCTGAACCCTACGTTCCTGTCTTGAAAGCTCGCTACGGCGTTCTTTGATTTCCTGTTCGAATTCGTTCTTACTCTTAAGCATTTCTTCTTTTGCTTCTATAAGAACTTCCTTCTTTGCTGCTGCCGCATCAGCTTTCGCCTGGTTCAGACCGTCTGCAATAATCTTTTTAGCCTGGAGCTCTGCGCTTCCGATAGCCGCTTCGGCAACTTTCTTACGGTATGCGATTCCGCAAGGAAGACCAATAACAACGCCTACGATAAGAGCAACAACCCCTGTTATTACATATGGTAGCATGCAATACCTCCTTATCTTTATAAAATAAAATGATTAAAAGCATATTTAACCATATCTCCGGAGATACTGACCGACTTATATTATTAAATTTTCAAAAGTGCAATATCAATCTAAATTCAATCTATATAAATCCGACAGTTAAGCCGGAGTATGAGCATACACATACGATTATTTTATAACAATTATTAATTTATGTCAATAGTATTTCTAAAAACACAATGTTTTAAGGGGGATTTTTTTGCATTTTCACCATATTTCAAAGTCGGAGCAAAAAAGAACATATTGCTGAATAATGTCGTATTTTGAAGATTAAGAAAAATATGCTAAGTGCTTATGCAAAGCGATATTTATGCGTGGGAAATGTTTATTTCTGTTCTTTTTTTGCAAAAATGAAAAGGTGGTATTTTCGGCATTTTTAAAAAATAAGTCATATGAGACGGTATCATAGCATATAATGCTGTGGTAAAAGGTTGAAAAAACAAGATGTTGCATCAAATTTGACAAATAATGTCGCCAAAAATTCTGCCCTGCAAAATACGACATAATATTCTTAATGTTCAAGGGTGTTATGTTCGTATAATCAACCCACCGAAAGCGCAGATGTTTTAAAACGACTAAGAAGGTGTGACAGCTATGGCGTATCTGATAAAACAAAAAAGAGAGCCTTATGTAACAAAGCTCTCTATCAAGCATCTCACGGGAGATATAATTTTGTTATACCGTTTAACAGAGGAACGTCTTCCCTATTACAATGGTATCTACGGAACAGTTTATTCTATATCTGTAACGAAAATAGATTGCGGTGGCAGAAGACGTGAGGTCAGTCGTGTTTATGATATTTCACGATGCGAGTCTGAAGCGTTGCGTGTGTTCAGGATCATCAGCCGAGGAAGAGTCACACCCTGCTGTCTTCACGAAATGGTTGAGGAGCTGATAGCCTATTAGCCCTCAATATATCTTTCATAATAAAAGAGATATTGCTGGGCAATTCCCGCATCGTTTCCGAAGGCTGTATAATCTAGGCCGTTAGGGAAACGCTTTTCAATAACTCTTTTTATCCACACATCAATTGGGAAGGCATCTGTTCGGCCAAATCCGAACAAAAGTGTGCAGGCGGCAACTTTGGGTCCAACTCCGGAAATGCTCATCAGCATTTCTGCAGCTTCTTCGTAGCTAGGTGCATTTGCAACCTTGCTGAGATCAAGTTCACCTAAGTGAACCTTTTTTGCGGCATCATAAATATATTTTGCTCGAAATCCTGTTCTCAGCGCAAAAATTTCTTCTTCTCCTGCATTGAAAAGCGCTTCTGCAGAAGGGAATGAATAAGCTCCGCCAAGATCATTGCCGTATTTTTCGCTCATTGCAGAAATGATCTTTTTGATTCGAGGTATGTTGTTGTTTTGTGAAATAATAAAGGAGCAAAGCGCTTCCCAAGGATCTTGTCGCAATATTCTGATGCCTTTGCCTGTATCAACAGCCAGCTGCATATGTTGGCGGTCAGAATGAGGAAGGACTTCTACTATCTTTTTATCTATAGCGTTGTAGTCAACTTCAAGCTGAAGATATTCCTTCCAAATATTATGAAAATCTTCTTCTGTTCCTTTGATATAAAGCATATCGCCATTCTGAGCAAAGCTTACATTACGGCCGAATGCAACTCCGTCAACTCTATGCTCGAAAATTTCATCTTGAGCGCTGTCAAAACGGAAGCATTGTCCGCAATCAAAGGTTTTAAAAACAGAAAAGCCTTCTGCTTTTAGGCAAAGCCAGCCATTATTGTTTGAAACTATTTCCATACTTGCGCCTCCGCAGTTATTGTTGTATAATGTTTATATAATGAAATGTTCGTGAGGTTATTATGGAGCAGATTTATACCATACCCGTCAACGAAGCCTTTGAAAAATGCGCTGTAGAGGGTGGATGTCCATTTTGCGTTCTGTTTAAGCAGCTTGAGGACAATGAGATCGATCTTATTCTGGGCGCATCTATGATGGAGCCCGATGTTCGTCAGAAAACAAACGAAATGGGATTTTGCAAAGATCATTTTAAGATAATGTTTGCAGCAGGAAAAAAATTGCCTCTTGCGCTTATTCTTGAAAGTCATTTGAGTGAGATAGACAAGAGCTTGTCAAAACCGGGGCTTATGCCTGCTATGGCAGGAGCGTCCTCTGCAAAAAAGCTTTCAGGCATCAGTGATTCCTGCTATGTTTGCTCTCGTATAGACTACAATTTCACAAGAATGATGGATACAGCCGCATATCTTTGGGAAACTGATGAGGATTTTCGCCGCAAGTGCAAAAAGCAGGAGGGCTTTTGCGTTTCTCACGTGGCAGAATATCTCACAGCGGCAAAAGCGAGAATGAAAGGAAAGGTTTTTGCTCAGTTTTATGGGAACATATACGATGTTCAGGCCAAGCATATTGAGGGTATTTCAGAAAAGCTTTCCCGCTTTGTGAAAAGCTTTGACTATCGTTATGCAAATGTTCCTATTGAGGATGCCCGTGATGCTATTGAAAAAACGATTGAGCTTATATGCGGAGAGTATCCTAAAAGATAATATCAAGGCTTCCTTAAAAAGGAAGCCTTATTTTTTATCTTAATCTCTTTTTCTTAGGCTTAGGCTTTGCCCATCCCTTAGGTCTTGTGCCTGAGGATGTGGAATTTGCTTTGGGCTTGGAGCGGCTGTCGGTTTTCTGAGCAGATCCCTTTGTGTTCTTGTTATCTGTCTTTTTGTTATCTGTTTTCTTTTTGTTCTGTCCTTCAGCTTTCTTTTCTTTGCTGTCGGGAGTGTAATGTCTTGTGTCGGGACGGATAAGACAATTTTTATCAAAGCCGATAAGATCTTCTCTGCCGCATTGCTTCAGCGCCTCACGAACCATATTTCTGTTTTCGGGACGACGATATTGAAGCAGCGCTCTCTGCAGCTGCTTTTCTTTATAGTCGGTGGGGCAGTATATTTCCTTATCAGTCATAGGATTGATGCCTGTATAGAACATAACGGTGGAGGCTGTTCCCGGGGTGGGATAATAGTCCTGCACCTGCTCAGGATTAAGTCCGATCTCCTTTGTGTAGAGCGCAAGCTCAACTGCATCCTCAAGTCGTGAGCCGGGGTGGCTTGACATAAGATAAGGAACAAGGAACTGATTGAGGCCTGCTTCATCGCAAAGCTTGAAGTATTTTTCTCTGAAGGCATCATAAACGCTGACATCGGGCTTGCCCATACAGGAAAGCACGTGAGATGAGCAATGCTCTGGTGCAACCTTCAGCTGACCGCTGACATGGTCACGAACTAGCTTTCTGAAAAATGCATCGCTTTTATCTGCCATAAGATAGTCAAAGCGGATACCTGAGCGGATAAACACCTTTTTGATTCCGGGCACAGCTTCAACGGCTTTAAGGAGCTCTATATATTCTGTGTGGTCAGCCTCAAGATTTTTACAGGGGGTGGGAACAAGGCACTGGCGATGTCTGCAAACTCCGCTTTCAAGCTGCTTTTTGCAGGCAGGCTTTCTGAAGTTTGCTGTAGGTCCGCCAACGTCGTGAATATATCCCTTGAAATCAGGCATCTTTGCGATGATCTCTGCTTCTCGAACAACGCTTTCAATGCTTCGTGAGCGAACGCTTCTGCCCTGATGGAAGGCAAGGGCGCAGAAATTGCATCCGCCAAAGCAGCCTCTGTTATGAGTTATGGAGAATTTAACCTCTGCAATGGCAGGTATTCCTCCGTCTTTATCATACATAGGGTGCCAGTTTCTCACGTAGGGTAGCGCATACACCTGATCAAGCTCTTCTCTCTCCAAGGGTGGCTGAGGAGGATTCTGAACAAGCATTCTGTCGCCGTAGTATTCAACAACGGCTTTGCCGCAAATAGCGTCGTTATTTTTATATTGAGTTGCAAATGCTTTTGCATATGCTCTTTTATCTGTTTTGAGCTGGTCATAATCATATCCAACAGGCTCTCCGTCAGCTTCTCCGTCTGCTGTGGGGAAATGAACCTTTTCGCCTCTCTTGCCAAGATATGCTGTTCCTCTCACGTCTCGAATCTTTTTAACGGGAACGCCACGGTCAAGAAGCTGAGCAACTCGAACGATGGATTTTTCGCCCATTCCGTAGGAAAGAATGTCTGCTCGGCTGTCAACGAGAATACTGCGTCGCACCTTATTATCCCAATAATCGTAGTGGGCAAAGCGGCGGAGAGAAGCTTCAAGTCCGCCGATTATAATCGGAACATCGCCATAAGCCTCTCTGATTCTGTTGCAATAAACTATAACAGCTCGGTCAGGTCTGTAGCCTGCTTTTCCTCCTGGGGAATAATAGTCGCTGCTTCTTTTCTTTTTTGCCGCTGTATAGTGGCAAACCATTGAGTCGATATTGCCTCCCGAAACAAGAAAGCCAAGACGGGGACGTCCGAATTTCTTCATTGCTTCGCAGCTTTTGTAATCGGGCTGTGGCAGGATCGCAACAACGAAGCCTGCTGCTTCAAGAACTCTTGAAATGATTGCGCAGCCAAAAGAGGGATGGTCCACATAGGCATCTCCGCAAACATAAACAAAGTCGGGCACATCACGTCCGAGGGCTTTCACCTCTTCGGGCGTAACAGGCAAAAATTTATTTTCACTCATTGTTTTCTCCGTTGATCAGTTTTCCCACAGGCTTTCTGCAGCGATGAAAAAACCGTTTTTATCTGTAATAAGATTAAGTGCGCCCAAAAGCGCATTGGGTGTCATATCTGAGGGGAGGCCGAATTTCTGCGCCATTTCATTTCTGCGCTTGGCGCTTTCGCTTTCTCCCGTCATACCAACTTCAAAAAAGTCGGCTTTTGTTATTCCTCCAACACTGCGGCTGTGGGACCCGAATATATGCTTATCCGCAAAGTCCGCAAAAAGCTTATAGAGAAGGTCTGTTTCCATTCCTTCAACGCCCAATGTGCCTTCTTTGGATGCGGTTTTCTTTCTTTTTTCTTTTCCCTCAATTTTGGGGATGTACAGGTTATAAACCTTATCGTTTGGAAGGGCGCTTTTAAGATGTCCTCTTATAACGCTTCCTGCGCCGTCGCTGTCGGTGAGCACAACAACTCCGTTTTCGCTGAGCCTTTTTATAAGCGCCAGCTTTTCTTTATGATTGAAGATTCCGAAGCCGTTTGTTGTGATTATCTGGCAATCAAGAATTTCAGCCAGTTTTGATTTGTCATATCTCCCCTCAACAATAACGGGAATGGGGAGCTTGATTTTTTCTTTGGTCATTTTCTCTTTGCCCCCGATTTTGCAGGAATTGTGCAGATAAGTCGTTCAAGAGCTATGTAATCAAGTCTTGAGCTTTTCATCAGAATGTCTGCCTCTCGGCAACGCTCTGCAGCAGCTCTGAGTCTTGCTGGCTCGGTGTTTCTGACAGCGTCTATATACAGTCCTGTTCTGTATTCATGGATCTTAAGCTTTTTGGCAATTTCTGCTTTATCCCATCCGTTTGTCAGCAGCAGGGAGATATTGAGCATATCGCACATTGCTTTTGAAACGCTTCCCAGAACCATAGGTGCTTTTTCCTGTCTGCGTTTGCAGGCAGCAAGCTCGGAGAGGGCTTTTCTTCTGTCTCCGTTCATTATAGCGTTTGCAAGTGCAAATGCATTATCCTCATCGTTTGCAATAGTTATTTCTGAAATCAATTCGTATGTCACAGCCTCAAAATTTCTTGCAAGTGCAGCAGCGGCAAGCTTATCAAGCTCGCCGGAAAGGCGGAACATATCTTTTCCGCATCGTTCAATTATGTATTCGGCTGTGTTATTATCAATGGCGATACGATCTCGTGAAAATCTTCTGGCTATCCATTTTTTCAGCTCGGAGGGAGTCTGGCTGCAAAAATCAACAGGTGTGAATATTTTTGAGTATATTTTATAGCCTTCGGTTGCTTTATTTCTTGCGTAATTGCCTGCATCAAAGCTATCGCCTGTTGCAATAATCAAAAGCACAGAGCTATCAGCATCATAGGAGGCAAAAAGATCGGCAAATTCTCTGTGGTCCTTCACCTTTTTGAAATCGCAATACAGTTCAACCAAGGTTTTGTCGGCCATCATTGGAACTGCCGCAAGGGCACTTTCAAGCTCTTCTCCGCTGCATTCTCCCCATTTGAGCACGTAATGGTTGAAGGCTGACATGGTTTCGTCATCTCCAAGAACGGCTCGGCGAACTCTGTTTGTATAGAATTTTATAAGATATTCTTCGCTTCCGAAGAAAAAATAGCTTCCGTTTAGCCCTTTCTTTAATTCTGAAACAAATTCTGTTCCTGTCACAACTCCCACCTCCTTGTGCAAAAATATAGCGAAACGATAGTTCAAAGATTTCTCAGGGGGAACTTTTTGAGGAAAAGCTTCCCCCTGGAATCCCCAAGTAATTTTTGAATTATCGTTTATCTTTTTTTGACTGAGAATGTCATTTTAGTTCTCTGGGCGGTCATACCTTTCAGCTCCACAGCGTAATCGAGGGCGATAGTGCCGCCGTCTTCTGTCATATTATTAACAACTTTAATACCACGCACGCACATTTCCAGAGGTCCGTAAGGAGTTCTATAGACGCTATAATGGCGCACGCCTTCTTCAATAACGAAGGAATGGCTCAACTGGCCATATCTGATAATGGAAACGACTCCTTTTTCGTTATTATCAAATGAAACGGAGGTTACCCAAGGTGGTATCCCCTCTGCGCTTTCCATATATCTTATATCAATTCTGCCGTTTGACGCAGAAATTTCGCCTTCTGTTGTCATTTCAAGGCTTTCCTCATTTGATTCAAATTGAGGCTCTATATTATTTTCAGCTGCAAGTGTTTCAAAGAATGCATCAAAGAGGCTGTCATCGCCCTCCGTTGCATCAAACTGCGCTGAGTTTATTTTGATAACGGCATTAGGAGAAATATTATTTTCTGTTTTAGGTTCGTATTCGTAGTTAGGCATAAAAACTTATCCTTTTATCTAAAGAAGCAGCCGGAGGCTTAAACCGCCGGCTGCCGCAGCTTATTAGAAATTATTTCTTGAAGAAATCAAGCTCGTCATCAGAAACGAACTGGTCGCCAACGCAGGGAGCGTAGTTAACCTTCTGATAACCTGTTTCCTTGGGAGCAGCCCAACGGATAGCATTTGCGAGGATCTTCTGAACATACTTGTTGTAGAATGTAGGAACTGTTTCGTGTCCGGGCTGGAAGTAGAATACCTTACCGAAGCCACGTGTCCAGCAGCAGCCGCTGCGGAAAACGAAACCTGTTTCATACCAGCCCTGGAAAACCTGTTCTTCAGGCTGAGGGATCTGGAAGGGTTCAGAGTAGATCTCTTCTGCGTCAAGCTTGAAGTGAGAAGGGATACCTTCTGCGATGGGGTGAGTGGGGTTGATATTCCAGATGATTTCCTTAACATTGGAGCCCCAGAGGAGATTACCTGTTGTGCCAACAACTCTCTGGAAAACCTTAGAGTAGTGGCCGGAGTGCATAACGATGAGACCCATACCCATATATACTCTGTCACGAACCTTTTCAACGATTGCATCGTTTACTTCGTGATGAGCCATATGTCCCCACCACATAAGAACGTCTGTGTTGTTAAGAACGTCGTCTGTGAGGCCGTGCTCGGGGCCATCGTCAAGTGCAGCGAGAGTGATCTTAACTTCGTCGCATTCAAGAACGCTCTTGAGGTATGCGTGAAGTCCGTCGGGATAAAGCTCTTTAACTTCGTCAACTGTTTTTTCGTGTCTGAATTCGTTCCAGATAGTTACGTTTATAACCTTGCTCATTGGTGAATCCTCCGTTTATATAGCCTAGTCGGCATTATTCTCTAATGTAATAATATCACAAGCCGAGCTTTTTTTCAATAGGCAAATTTATGATGGGCGCATTTTCTTCGGCTTTGTTTTCAGAATATTAATTTGACAAAGTCGGCTGGCGGTGATATACTTTTATCAGTGAAAGAGAGGGCTTTTTATGTACGACTATCTGATCGTTGGCGCAGGACTTTTCGGCGCTGTTTTTGCCAGAGAAGCAACAGACTGCGGCAAAAAGTGTCTTGTTATAGACAAAAGAGACCACATTGGCGGAAATATATACACAAAGGAAATTGAAGGTATCAATGTTCATATGTACGGGGCTCATATTTTCCACACATCAAACAAGAAGGTCTGGGATTATGTGAACCGATTTGCATCATTCAATCGATACACAAATTGTCCTGTTGCGTATTATAAGGGTGAAGTTTATAATCTTCCATTTAATATGAACACATTCAGTCGTCTATGGGGAGTTTTCACTCCTGAGGAGGCCAAGGCAAAAATTGATGAGCAGGTGCGTGAGGCAGGGATAACAGATCCCAAAAATCTTGAAGAGCAGGCAATCTCTCTTGTAGGCCGTGATATATACGAAAAGCTTGTTTGCGGGTATACAGAAAAGCAGTGGGGCAAAAGAGCAAATGAGCTTCCTGCGTTTATAATCAAGCGTCTTCCCGTACGTTTCACCTATGATAACAATTATTTTAATGATAAATATCAGGGTGTTCCAGAGGGTGGATATACAAAAATGGTTGAAGCGCTTCTTGATGGAATAGATGTGGAGCTTTCAAAGGATTATTTTGCTGACCGTGAAAAGTATGATTCTATGGCAAAAAAAGTTCTTTTCACAGGTATGATAGATGAATATTATGATTATATTTATGGTGAGCTTGAGTACAGAAGCCTTTGCTTTGAAACAGAGATTCTTGACACAGCCAACTATCAGGGAAATGCTGTTGTGAACTATACGGAATATGAAGTTCCCTATACAAGAATTATTGAGCATAAGCATTTTGAGTTTGGCACTCAGGAGAAAACCGTTATCACACGAGAATATCCTGCAAACTGGAAAAAGGGCGATGAGCCTTATTATCCTATGAACGATGATAAAAACAACGAGCTTTATCAGAAATATAAGGCGCTTGGCGATAGCGAAGAAAACGTTATCTTCGGTGGCAGACTTGGTATGTATAAGTATTTTGATATGCATCATATCGTTGACGAAGCGCTGAAGCTGGCAGAAGCTGAACTGGAATGATTATGGAAAACAGATGTGAAGAATTCTTAAATCTGTATAGAGATCTGGAGGAATGTCTTGCCGCTGCGGCAGGAGGAAGCCGCTCAGGTCTTGTGCAGGATTTTGCTGCAAAAGAAGGCAGCAGATTCCGTGAGGAATTAGATGTTTTCAGAGAAATGAGAAATCTTCTTTCTCATCATGGAAAAATAAACGATCAGTATATTGTTGAGCCGTCAGAGGCGGCGATTGCAAAGCTGGCAGAAATAGTTGAGTTTGCAAAAAATCCTCCTGTTGCAATGGCGGCGGCCAGACCAACAAAGGAGCTTTTCTGCGCTGATTATGAAGACAGCGTTGCAAAAATTGCAGAGATAATGGAAAAGCGAGGATTTTCTCACGTGCCTGTTCTTGACGGAAGGGGCATTCTTGTTGGGGTTTTCAGCGTTGGCACACTTTTCACATTTCTCAGAAGCGGAACGGATAAGGATATACGACAGCTGAAAATAGGCGATCTGAAGGATTTTATCAGTCCTGAGCGCCATTCAACAGAGCAGTTTGCTTTTGTTGATAGAAATGCTAGCTGTTATCAGATAAAAAAGCTATTTAATCATGAAGGGCCTGAGGTAAGGCGAGTTGCGGCAGTTTTTGTCACTCAGAATGGCAAAAAGAACACGTCGCTTCTTGGAATGATAACCCCTTGGGATATTATGAAAATTTCAAAATGAACAAGAAAAAATCGTTGATCTATATTATGAGAGCTGCGCTTTGCGCAGCTCTCATAGCAGTTTCTTCTTTTATAACAGTTCCTGTTTCGGCAGTTCCCGTAACGCTTCAAACCTTTGCGGTTTGTGCAGTTTCGGCTTTGCTTGGTCTTAAATGGGGAGTTGCATCCGTTGCAGTATACATATTGCTCGGCGCCATAGGTCTTCCTGTATTTTCAGGATTTGGCGGAGGAATCGGAGTGCTTTTGGGCGCAGGCGGTGGATTTATATGGGGATTTTTAATTATTGCCGTTGTTGTTGGATTTATTTCCGACAAATTTGGTGTTGATATTAAAAAAATGCTTATATCAATGGCCGTAGGAATGATCGGATGTTATATTGCAGGAGTTTTGTGGTATATTTTAGTGTATTCCGGAGGAGAGGGAATAGTTGCGGCGCTTTCTGCCTGCGTTTTCCCGTTTGTTATTCCTGATGCCATTAAAATTGTGGCTGCGGCAGTAGTTGCTTCAAGGCTTAAGAAGCGAATAGGATGATTTTCAGTTAAACTGTAGGGGCTACCATTTGTGGTCTGTAAAAAAAGAGCTATCGTTTGAGTCGTACTCTAAAGGACAGTCTTATGTAGGATACGGTGTAACCCGTGAGGGTTGCACCGTTTTCCTTTGTTTCAAGCGGATTTTAGTGGCTTTTCTCGTATTTCTTCCATTGCCGCAATCAGTTCCTTTTCTGTTGGAATATTGATAATTCCCACTGCTGTAAAAGAAATATCAATTGGAACATGCTTTGTACCGCTTTCATCTTGTAAGCAAAGGCTTTTTCACTCGGCAAAATATGCTCTCGGTGTCAAGATATTCCTTTGCGGTTGTTTTGTCGGGATTGTTGGCGTAGTCGATAACTTCCTTTAACCGTCCTCTGACGGGCCAAAAGCCTGTGGTTGCCATTTGCGCATATTCTCCTTTCTCGGTGTAATAAGCTCCGCCGATATATCTTTGAGTAAAGTCAGCGCCGCTGTATTCACTTCTGCTGAGAAGGGTTGCTCAACAAGGGCATCTAATCTTTAACAGAAATGAAAAAGAGCATCGGGTGGAGTCGGCTTCGGCTCATATCCCAATGCTCTTTGGCGGAGATATTCGGTTGTGGAAAGTCCGCACCGTTGGGCAAGGTCGCTAATGCGGTCTTTTTCCTTTTGGGTAACACGAGCGACGATCCGTATATCTTGTTTTTTCATAACATCATCCTTTCATAATGGGGTATTAGGGGTTATCCCCTAAAGAGTTCGCCATAACCTTTATGGCGGCAAGCGACATTTGGCACACAAATGTCCTGCTTTTCAAAAATAATTATATCATATTTTAGTGTCCAATAAAACTCCCTTTGCAAAAAACAAAAAAGCCCCGTTAGGAATGCAGAAGAATCTGCGCTCCCAACGGGGCAAACATTAATTAAAATGTGATTGTGATTGTAGTTCCTTTACCGACTTCGCTATCAAGTGTTACCTTGCCGCTATGGTACTGAACGGCGTGTTTTACGATAGAAAGGCCAAGACCGGTTCCACCGGTTTCTTTGGAATGACTTTTATCCACACGATAGAAACGCTCAAAGATACGGCTTTGATGTTCGGGTGCAATACCAATACCGGTATCCATCACAGAAACAAATGCACGACCATTATCCTTGCCGATTACGATGGTTACTTTACCGCCGTCTACGTTATAACGAATAGCGTTATCGCAGAGGTTATAAATAATCTCATAAATATAACGGCGCACACCGAAGATGGTGCAAGGTTCGCCCTCAATGTCGAGTGTAACATTTCTCTTTGCGGCAGATACGGTAAGCACTTCAACTACCTCTTTCGCAACCTTTGTCAGCTCTACTGTTTCGGTTGCGGGTTCGTTGTTCTCGTCAAGCTGAGAAAGACGGATAATATCGTTGATAAGGGATACAAGTCTTGTTGCTTCATTGCGGATGTTACCCACAAATCTTCCTGTATCTTCGGGTTTGACAAGTCCATTTTCGAGAAGTTCTGCACTTCCGATAATGGATTGTAACGGAGTCTTCAATTCGTGTGTAACGTTTGCTGTAAACTCCTTGCGATTACGCTCTGCAAATGCACGTTCTGAAATATCAAACACAAGAATAACCACGCCGAGAATCTTGCCGTCGGACTCAATAGAATTGACGGTAAACTGATATTCGTTGCCGTTTCTCTCTTCGGTGTATTCGCTGTGTTTTCCCTCCAAAGCATTGCAAATGGATTTGCTCATTTTGGTTGTACGATCAACGAGAAGAAAATCAATACCGATAATATCCTTTTTAACAGCAAAAATCTCTCTTGCCGCCGCATTCATACTAAGCACCATACCATGTTCGTTAAGCAACACCAATCCCTCGTTCATAGAAGACATAATCTGCTCAAACTCGTCAGCCCTGCGACCAAGCTCCTCAATCTGCAATCTGATCTGTTTATGTTGCTTATGAAGTTTTGTAAGAATAGGAGTTAGCTCCTCATAAGTACTATTTTCAGAAGGATGCTCCAAATCGAGCTGCATCAAAGGATCAGTTACCTTTTTAGCCATTGTATGAGACAAAATTGTCGCAACTAACGATGCAATTAAAACTATCGCAATAATTGCAGGTAGCATGCCAAGAATGAGTGCGCCGACAGTAAGCTGGCTTACAGAAATTCGGAGTACATCGCCATTTTCCAAAAGAACGGCTTCATAAAAAGTTTTTTCAGTTAAAGTTGAAGAATTACGAGCGCTACTTCCTGTTCCGGTTTCGAATGCTTCGGCTATTTCCTCTCGATCAGCGTGGTTATCCATCTCGCTCGGTTTTGCCTGCGTATCGTAAAGCACAGTACCGTCAGTATCCACGACAGTAAAACGGAATACGGTGGAGTCAAAGTTTTCAAAATATTCGACACCAACCTCGTTCACGGTATCGGCCACAAGGGACAACTCCGCCTTTAACTGTTTTACTTGAGAATCGTTAAAATAATCATATAAAAAGCTTGTGGCGATGCCGATACTCGCAAGAAGCACCACCAATGCTACCGTAAATATGGAGTGAAATATCTTTTTTGTCATACATCTCTCTCCAATCTGTACCCAACGCCGATAACAGTCTTAATCTGACCGCCGGCGCCCTTCAGCTTTTGGCGAAGGGTTTTAATATGCATATCAACGGTACGGGTTTCACCAATGTAATCCATACCCCAAATCTCGCTCATCAGCTTATCACGGGAGAATACCATATTCGGATTCTGCATAAAGAGCTTGAGCATCTCAAATTCTTTGTGGGTAAGCTCAACCTTTTCGCCGTCTGCAATAACCTTATGCTCATTTTCTTTTAATGTAATTTTACCGACCGTAATGTCAGAGGAAACTTCTTCTTTGGCAGTACGGCGAAGCACCGCTTTTACACGAGCAACCATTTCCATAACGCCAAAGGGTTTTACAAGATAATCGTCTGCGCCGGAATTAAGGCCGCCGATCTTATCCATCTCGGTGCCTTTGGCAGTCGCCATAATTACGGGAATATCTTTGTATGCTGCTTCGCTACGGAGCTTAGAAAGAACTTCGAGTCCATCCATTTCCGGCATCATAATATCGAGGATGATAAGTTCGGGAACTTCGGTTTTTAATGCTTCGAGCATAGAAATGCCGTCAGCAAAACCACGAGCCTTAAAGCCCGTTTGCTCTAACGTATAAACCTCAATGTCACGTATGGTACTGTCGTCATCAACACACCAAATCATACTTTACTCTCCTTTATGAATACCTGTTACAGAGAACTCAACCCACTCTGCAATATTTACAGCGTGGTCGCCAATACGTTCAAAATACTTTGCAATCATCAAAAGGTCAACGGCATATTCTCCATCTGCTTTATTTTCGGA
Source organism: Candidatus Avispirillum sp. (assembly GCA_045631345.1). Lineage (GTDB taxonomy): Bacteria > Bacillota > Clostridia > Oscillospirales > CAG-272 > Avispirillum. The sequence goes on along the minus strand of JAZQUP010000033.1, from coordinate 390 downwards.
TATCATTTTTATTAGCATATCTTTCATTCGGCCGAAGGCATCGTCCACAACGTCATCGTGTTCGGCTACGGCTTTTGCAAGTTCTAAATCCTGCTTAACATAAGCATCAATGCTGTCAGTTACCATCTTGCAGGTCGCCTCTGCCATAGGCTTAAAATCAGCAAACTCTGCACCGGTTCTACCATTAAGAAACGGAATGATTTCGGCAATATCTTCCGCCTGATCGCCGATTCTTTCCATATCGGTAATCATTTTAAGGGCGGCGGAAATCACACGAAGGTCTTTTGCAACAGGCTGTTGCTGAAGCAAGAGTTTTAAGCAGATGGACTCAATTTCACGTTCCATTTGATCGATTTCGTGACCTTGCTCTTTCGCTTTTCTTGCGCCTTC
>JAZQUP010000032.1:0-6964 GCA_045631345.1 Candidatus Avispirillum sp. | reverse complement strand
TAGTCATAATATTCCTGATATGTGCCATACTTATCTGTGTTGTTACCAAGATAGAAGGATGTTTTAAGAGCTGTTGCTTCATCTATTGTGAAATCCCAAACATAAGCATAAACTGTTGCTGTTTTTACTACCTGTCCGCCGGCGTTATACACATTGAACTGCGCAGAATACCAGCCGGGCTTTGTGTCCTCTGTTGTTTTAAGGCGGATATAGAATGCCTGGCTCTTGCCTGCCTTCAATGTGAATCGGGGAACACCGTTTACATTTGCAGGAACCATAGGGTCGGGCTGCTCACCGTTGCGGATAAATGAATTCTCCGCTGTTGCTCCATAGTAGCCAAGTGTGTCAACTGCAGAAAGAGTTACATACATCTGATAATATACAGATGTGTCGATTATATCGCCATTCTCATTCTTGAACTTGCCAACAGATACTCTCATTTTGTCCTTTGTTTCGTTGGCGCAAAGAACTACCTGCGCATTTTCAATCTCGTTTTTACCCATATATACGGAATATGTGTTCATTCCTGAGGGTGTTGTGTCACTTGTCATAACCTTTTTGAAGCTATGCTCAAACCACATGTTGATAGAGGGATCCTCATTCGCTGCGATCTGAGGAACATATATCTCTGAAGGGTCTGTAGGTGTGTCGGATGCGTTGGAGAATATTCCTGCGCAAAGTGACACCATAAGCACTGTTATGACAAGAACCAATAATGTTCTTTTCACGTTTTTTGTCCTCCTTAAAATTAATCGAACTTAGTTCGTACAGATAATTTATTTTATCACAAACCCCCTTTAAAGTCAACAGAAGCTCCCTCTTGTTGCCACCTTTTGTAGACTATAACAAAAGGCATTTGCCGTTTTTGTTTGGAAATCATAAACGACAAATGCCTTTTATTGTTTATTGTTTTACTTTCAGTCTACAGAAACAACTGTATATCCGTCTTTTTCAATAGCTTCTCTGAGAACTTCATCAGCAACAGGAGCAGAAAGCTTAACTTCAGCGCATCCGTTTACATGGCTGACTACCGCCTCTTCAACGCCATCCATTGCCTCAAGAGTTTTCTTAACTCTTGCCTCGCAATGAGGACACATCATTCCCTCAATTTTCATAACCTTTTCCATTTTCTTTATCTCCTTTTCTGTTTTATGTTTATTTTTAGTTTTTACAAAATTAAGGCGCAAAGCATTTGACACAACACAGGCGCTTGAAAGGCTCATTGCCGCCGCTCCGAACATTGGATCAAGCATCAGGTTCCACAAGGGAATAAACGCTCCTGCCGCAAGGGGGATCCCAATACAGTTATAGAAAAATGCCCAGAACAGATTTTCCTTAATATTTCTGAGAGTTTTTCGGCTGAGATTGATTGCGCTGACAACGTCCATAAGACTTCCCTTCATCAGCACAACATCTGCCGCATCAATGGCTATATCAGTTCCTGCCCCGATAGCTATTCCTATATCTGCTCTGGTGAGCGCAGGGGCATCGTTTATACCATCGCCAACCATTGCAACCTTTGCGATCTTCTGAAGCTCTTTCACAGCCTTTTCTTTTTCGTTTGGCAAAACACCTGATATTATCTCATCAACGCCGACCTGCGTTCCTATAGCCTTGGCTGTTCGTTCATTATCGCCTGTGAGCATAACAGTTTTTATGCCCATTTTTTTCAGCTGCGCCACTGCCTCTGCGCTATCTTCTTTGATTGTGTCTGCAACGGAAATGATGCCGACAAACTCTCCTTCAAGTGAAAAGAACAGAGGAGTTTTTCCACCATCGGCAAACATTTGGGCTTGCTTTACGGCTTTTTCAGGTATCTCTGCTTTGCTCAAAACAAATGCAAGATTTCCGCCTACAACCGCTTTGCCTTCAATTTTTGCAACAAGACCGTTGCCTGCAAATATTTCAAAATCTTCAGCTTCTGACAGCGCTATATTATTCTTTTCAGCTTCCTTCATTATTGCCTCAGCCAATGGATGCTCGCTGTTTTTTTCAAGAGAAGCCGCAAACTTCACAAGCTCCTTATCCGATACGGAATATGCAACAACGTCTACCACTGAAGGATGACCGCTTGTTATTGTTCCTGTTTTATCAAGGGCTACAATTTTAACTCGTCCTGTTTCCTCAAGAGAAGCTGCTGTTTTAAAAAGAACTCCGTTTTTGGCTCCCACTCCGCTTCCGACCATTATGGCAACAGGAGTTGCAAGGCCAAGAGCGCAGGGACAGCTTATAACAAGAACTGAAATTCCTCTTGCAAGAGCAAATCCAAAGCTTTCTCCTGCCAGGAGCCACACTATAGTGGCAACAGCCGCAATTGTCATAACCACGGGAACAAACACCGCAGAAACCTTATCTGCCATTTTTGCAATGGGCGCTTTTGATGCCGCCGCATCGCTGACAGTTTTAATTATCTGAGAAAGAGTTGTGTCCTCTCCAACCTTTGTTGCGCGGCACCACAAAACTCCTGATTTATTGAGAGTGCCTGCAGAAACTCGGCTTCCTGCTTCTTTTTCTGACGGCAGGCTTTCACCTGTGAGGGCTGATTCATCAACTGCGCTGTGACCCTCTGTTACGATTCCGTCAAAAGCAATGCTCTCGCCGGGACGCACCACAAATATATCTCCGCTCTGAACTTCTTCAACTGCAACCTGCAGCTCCTTGCCATCGCGGACAACAGTTGCCATCTTTGGAGCAAGGTTCATAAGGGCTTCTATGGCATCTGTTGTTTTGCCCTTTGCTCTCGCCTCAAGCATTTTACCAACTGTGATGAGAGCCAATATCATAGCCGCCGATTCAAAATAAAGCTGATGGAGCATATGGTGAGCAGACTCTATATCTCCCGTATGCATTTTATCAGCCATTACAAACACAGCTCCAAGGCTATATACAAAAGCTGCTGCAGAGCCAAGGGCAACCAATGTGTCCATATTGGGCGCTCTATGCCACAGTCCCTTTGCTCCGTTTATAAAGAATTTCTGATTTATAATCATAACTATTGCAGAAAGGATCAGCTGGCACAACGCCAAAGCCATTGGGTTTCCTGCAAAAAACTTAGGAAGGGGCCAATTCCACATTATATGACCCATTGAAACATACATAAGCGCTGTCAGAAAGACAATTGAGCTTACCAGACGAGCCCTCAGATTTGACTCTGCCGCTTTTGCGCCCGATGCCTCCTTTGCGCTCTCCTTTGGCTTTTTGCCACAGACAGAAGCCCCATAGCCTGCCGCTTCAACTGCGGCAATTATTATATCCGCCGAAGCGCTGCCTTCTACCGACATAGAATTTGTCAGCAAATTGACCGTGCATTGCTCCACTCCCGAAACAGAGCTGACTGCCTTTTCAACCCTTGCGCTGCAAGCGGCGCAACTCATACCTGTTATATTATATTTTTCCATATGAGCCTCATTTCATCAATTTCTGAAGAGTTTCAACAAGCTCCTCAACAGTTTCATTTTTGCCTGCTTTTATATCGTCTGAAACGCAGGTGCGAATATGATTTGCCAGAAGCTCCTTATTAAAAGCGTTCAGCGCCGCATTTATTGCGCTGACCTGCATCAGAATATCTGTGCAATAAGCATCGCTTTCAACCATTTTGCGAACCCCTCTCACCTGACCCTCAATTCTGCTGAGGCGGTTTATGAGCGATTTATATTCCTTTTCCGAACGCTGCTTTGTTTTGCAGCAATTACAATTTTCCATTGCGCCCTCCTATGCTTATGAACGAGCAATATACCCCTTGGGGGTATATTTATTTTAGCATATAATATGCCGCCTTGTCAATATACCCAAAAAAGCCTTTCTTTTATTGCTTATCTATACCATTGATTTTTTGTTAAAATGTGGTACAATTATATATAAAATATAAACCTTTAGAAGGAGGGTTTTACATATGAAAAAATTATTATCAGCATTGCTCTGCGTGATAATGATTGCTTCTTCAGTAGTTTCAGTATCAGCTTTGAAAAATCATTTTGACGATCCTGAAATGGTTATCGGCAATGATTATGCGGTTGGCGATGCTAACGGCGACGGGACAATCAATGCCTTTGACGCAATTGAACTGAGAAAATATTGCGCAAACTTCAATTACAGCTGCACCATTGGAGCTGACGTTGATGGCAATGGCAAGATCAACGCAAAAGACCTTTTGGTTTTCAAAAAATGTATCGCCGGTATGGATTCCTTTGATAACTATGGCTCCGATGCAACTATTGACAAATTAACAATTGCAGGCAATAGTATTTCTGATTATTCCATCGTTTATCATGCAGATGCAAAATACGTTGAAAACGCGCACTATGCAGCTGACACACTCAGAAAATTCATCAATATTGCTACAGACATAAACCTTGGCAAAACAACAGCTCAGGAAAAGGCTCACAAGATCGAGTTTGTTGACGTAACAACAATTCCCGGTCTTGAAGAAGAGCTTGAAATTGAAAACTACAAGTACGAAGTAGTAGACGGCGACCTTCTTATTTATGGTACACGCCGTGGCGCTATGTACGCTGTTTACGAAATTCTTGAAGAATACCTCGGCTACAGATTCTATAACGACACATTCACATATCAGTATGCTGCAAGATCAGCTGACATCCCTGAAGGAACAAGCGTTTCTGTGGATCCTTATCTTGAATTCCGTATTGCAAAGCAGGGCTTCTGGAGAAACGACCAGAACCACTATTTCGCTTCTCGCCTTAACGGTTCTCAGCATGGTGACTCAAGCGAAGCTCTGGGTACTCTCACAGGTCCTCACTGGATCAATGCTCACTCCTTCGGTAAGTATTGGCAGATTGCTTCCGGTACGGTTGACGTTAACGTAACAGAAGGTTACGTTAGTAGTTACGGCGACTATAGATACAAAGAAAACGCAGGTGTAGTTCATAACGAATCTAACTGGAACCCCTGCTTCACAAGTGATGATGATTATGCAACACTTTTCCGTGGTCTCCTTGAAAGTATCAGATATTGCCAGAGCTGGGGCCATGTATTCAGAAAGGACACATCTCTTATGTCCTTCTCCATTTGTGACAACAGAACTGTTTGCTCCTGCGTTGAATGTAAGTTTATTATGTCGTCCGGTACAAGCGGCAGAGGCGATTCTAAATATGAACGTCTTGATTGTGGCGAAATAGGTCTTAACCTCTATATCGTAAACAGAGCTTGCGACGATATTAAGGCATACTACGAAGGCAGACCTGCAGGCGAATATTCTGATGGTTACAGCAGTAGCGGACAATCCGGATATGGTTACGGCGCTCCCATTTATGATGCATATCCCAACCTCAGACTTTATACAATAGTTTACGATCACTCTCTCCCCAATGAAAAGCTTCTCTCAGGTGAGGGCTACGCTGCAAATTTTGGCTATGGTTATGATGCAATTGCTCCTCGTGACAACCTCTGCATTATGTTCTGCGGCAACCCCTGTAACAACCACTATATGGGTGCAAACGATTGCAACGGCAACGTAAACATCCTTGGTCTCAACGGCGAAGAGGATGCTGATGCATTTGCAGCTTGGGGCGATGTTACAAAGGCTACAGGCACAACAATGTGGTTCTGGTACTACCCTGTTAACTACAATACATATGTTACAGACTCTCCCAATATCTTTAACATCTGGTATGATTTCAAATACGTTGTTGAAGAATGCAACGTTACAGGTATCTACTACGAAGGCGCAAGCAAGGGCTATCTCTTTGAAAACCTCAAGTCTCACCTTGCTACAAGATTTATGTGGAGCATGACTGAAAATGAGGACGGCACAATCTCTTATATGAGCTATGACGAGTTCATTGATGAAATGCAGGAATATCTCCAGATCCACTACGGAGAAGGCTGGGAATATGTATATGAATATATCTGCATGCAGGATGAAGCAAGTAACATAAATGTTGTTGGTTGTCAGGACCAGTACGCTAACCCTGTATATGACGAAAATGGCGAGCAGAAATATGCTGTTTCCTGCTACATCAACAACTGTGACTACATGGGCGATATGTTCAGCTATGACTACATAGTTGAAAACTATGAGTATATGAGAAATCTTATTCTCAAGGCTATGGCGCTTGTTCCCGCAGAAGATAAGCAGATGTATCAAAGATATGAATTCCTTCTCATGAATGTTGAAACACTTGGCCTTTCTGCAGTTCGTAAGAGCTGGTACCTCTCTGCAGATGCAACAGCAGAACAGAAGGCAACATATATGGAAAGATATGATTGGCTCTTCAACTTCCTTGTAACTGAAACACTCTTTGATGGTCAGGGTGTTAACGGTAGAGAATGGAACGGCAATAGCGATTACAGAGCTGAGCTTGGTATTGAAGAGTTTAAACGAGTTATCGTACATGCTCACCAGCCTGCAGACTGGATGGAGCAGCTTGCTGATCTTGAAGACTACTATAAGTACTCTCCTTACGGTCTTATCACAGGTTCTTACACAGACTCCAACCACAACGGTAAGTATGATGTTGGCGAAACATTTGAACCCGGTGGAGAAACTTGGAGAAGGTATGGCACAGGCTGGGAATGGACAGGCAGCGTTCCCGGTTGGATTTACGGCTAATACCATTTAAACTAAACAGCTAAAAAGCAGATGCGAAAGCATCTGCTTTTTTTGCAGCTCACTTGTTTTAGGGGAAGGTTTTCTTGTTAGGCACAACTGACATATTCTTTCCTACCCTTCCGTCTTGCCTAAAGGCAATCCACCTCCCCTAAAACTACCTTCGGGTAGTGTCAGGGGAGGCTTGGCATAGAAAAAGCTCCTGCATAAAGGTACGTTGTTCTTAACGGAGAAAATAGAATTCTTTTAAATTCAGCTAAGAACCAGCATCGCATTTGTAAGTACAAATGCACTTGGGCAGTAGCCCAAACCCATTAACAACAGAAAAGAGAAGATTCGTATCATAACGAGTCTTCTCTTTCTTTTTGTCTGATAAGTGATATGCTGACTAAAGTC
>JAZQUP010000031.1:0-29752 GCA_045631345.1 Candidatus Avispirillum sp. | reverse complement strand
GAGACTGAAAATCTCCGTGTCGTTGGTTCGATTCCGACCGGAGGCACCATATGCGGATTTAGCTCATTTGGTAGAGCGCAACCTTGCCAAGGTTGAGGTGGCGGGTTCGAGCCCCGTAATCCGCTCCACATGAGCCGCATAGAAATATGCGGCTTTAATATTACGGCGTCATAGCCAAGCGGTTAGTGCAACAAAAACAATTGATTATTGTTTTTGTAAACGGTGTCTGACCAAGCACGATTTTTCGAGCCGAGTGTATCGAGGCGATGAAAAAGAGATGCGACTCAGACTGGGAAGGCCACGGCCTTACAAGCGCATTTAACTGCAAACAATTTAATACGGCGTCATAGCCAAGCGGTAAGGCCACGGTCTGCAAAACCGTTATTCCCCGGTTCAAATCCGGGTGACGCCTCCAAAAAATCCTGAATGCGACAGCGTTCAGGATTTTTACTTATTACCTCTTACTTCTTCACTCTTACCTGAATTTGCATTCAGGATTTTTTGGGAAGTAATAAGAACCTCACGAAACAAGACGAAATCAAAGATTTCTTTGTTTCGGAGAACCTTGTTACTCGCAAGCTCGTAATAAGTAAGAAGTAATAGTGAAGAAGTTTTTGCAAGGAGTTGCCTTGATTTTATTGCAAAATTGTATTATAATCCAAAATAAGGGAGAGGTGATTGTATGAAAAAATCAATTGTCGTTGTTATGATTTTTATTTTGATTTTCATTTTTTCAGGCTGTAGTTTTAATGATGATATTATTTCAAATGAAAATACAACATTGAATGCAAATAAATCAGATAATGAGGTGGATAGTGTGGCATTATTAAAATTTTTAAAAGACAATATCTCAACTGATAATTCAGTAGATGAAATTATAAATGTCTTTGAAGAAATGTGTAATACTCCTGTAGAAGAAGACCTTTTATTAAATGAATATGGCGTTTATGATTTTACCGGTGAAGAATTATTCTACTATGATTTGGTAAGACAATATCCGGATGGAGAAGACGAGTATTATCAGTTGCGTGTAAGCTTGATGTTTTCACCTGATGAAGTTAATCGTGATTTAGAAGATACTTTATGGAGTGATGATACTAACGAAAACTTTTTTGACTATATTCGTAAGTCTTCAGGATATGATTATGCAAAAAATCATATAATAAAGTCTATTGATATCAGAATAGACCAAACTTGATTATAGTATTGATGGTTTTAAAGTGAGACGTACCTCCAGAACGAAAGCAACCCAATAGGGTTGCTTTTTTCGTTCCGGAGGTGGCACCCGCACTGAACCGACCAGCATTCCCTTCCATAAGAAAGGCTGATTATGCTCAATTGACACCTCTGCTCTTTTATGCTACAATCAAATCAGAAAGGAAGTGGCTCATATGAAAAAGCATAAACTCATATTAGTTTTAGGTCTTATTTGTATTTCAGCATTTTTTCTGCAAACCCTGACGTTGGGAGTCCTTCCTTTTATTTCCGTACTTGTTCCATATCTCACTTTTTGTGTTTGTTCACTTCTTATTTGCAAAAACAAAATCATAAAAGCCGATGTCTTAAAAATAATCCTGATCGGTTTGCTAGGATTGCCAATTTTCGATTTGTTTTATCCCATGCTTACCACACCCTTGTTATACGAGATTTATTCTGCTACAGCTATAGTTTTCGTTCAGATTTGCATTTATTTCACTGCGTTTGTTCTTTGCTTTATGTGGATAAACAAAACAAAAAAAGTGCTGAAGCCAGGAAATATATTATTGATACTTTTACTCGCCTTGGTATATTCCATAATCAATGGTGCACATGCTATACTGGTTAATAATTCCTTTCAGCTGTTAACAAAACAAGGCAGTATTATTGAGTGGCTGACTGCAATTGGAAATTATAAGTTTTTATCAAACATCAGCAATATAACATTCTATTTAAATATTTTTTACACCTCAATTCAGCTTTACAAAAAGCATTAACATTATTTAAATTAAGCACCCTCGGGGGTGCTTTTATTTATCCAGAAGCTCCTTATACTCCTCCCAGCGATGCTCTCTTATGGGCATAACCGGATGACGTGCATCGTCAAAGAATAACAACAGGGCGGGTGAAATGTTCTTATATTTTTCTACCACAATATAGCCTTTAAGCTTCCCTTCTCCGATAAGCTTTTTTGCCGTTGCGTGATAATTGAAATATGCCATAACTATTCATATTATTTCTTTTTCGGGAAATACTATTCACAAATAAATAAAAGGAGATAATTATGATAGAACAGGATACAATAAAGCTGCTTCGTGAATGCGATGCAGGAGTTAAAATGGGGATTTCCTCAATAGAAGATGTTCTTCCCCACGTTAAAAACGAAAATCTGAGAAAATATCTTTACGAGTGCAAAAAAGAACACGATAAGCTTGAAAATGAGATCAAAGAGCATCTTGACCGATTTGACGACGATGGCAAACAGCCCAATCCCATTGCAAAGGGTATGTCCGAACTAAAAACCAACTTTAAGCTTGGACTCAACGATACCGACGAAACGATCGCCGACCTTATGACCGACGGATGCAACATGGGCGTTAAAAGCCTCAACAAATACCTTAATGAATACGAAGCGGCTGATGAATTTTCCAAGGACATCACCAAAAGGCTTATTAACCTTGAGGAAAAATTGGCGGTTGAGATAAGAAAATATTTGTAATAAATAATAATTGCAACAAATTTAAGCCTCCACTGACACCGCGCAAGCGGTTTTAGGGGAGGTGGATTGCCGAAGGCAAGACGGAAGGGTTATTCATAATACAAACATACCTTTCCAATTCAAATACACCGAACAGCCTTATCTTTTTAACCCCTCCGTCACGGCAAAAGCCGCGACACCTCCCCTAAAACCGCTTGCGCGGTGTCAGTGGAGGCTCAAATAACAAAAAAACTGCACACTTACTGTGTGCAGTTTTTATCTTTATTAAGAGAGAATAGCTCTGTCGTTTGCAAACTCCTTACCGCTTGCTTTATTAAACAGGGCAAGAAGATCTTCAACTGTGAGCTTTTTCTTTTCTTCACCCTCAACATCAATGATTATGTTTCCTTCGTGCATCATAATAAGGCGGTTTCCATGATCAATTGCATCACGCATATTATGAGTTATCATCAATGTTGTGAGCTTGTTTTCATTAACTATTTTATCTGTTATCTGAAGAACCTTTTCTGCAGTTTTAGGGTCAAGAGCCGCTGTGTGCTCATCAAGAAGCAGAAGTTTGGGACGATTCAACGTTGCCATAAGAAGCGTTACCGCCTGACGCTGACCGCCGGAGAGAAGACCAACCTTTGTGGAAAGTCTTGTTTCAAGCCCAAGATCAAGATCCTTTAAAAGCGCCGCATAACGCTCACGCTCGCCCTTTCTTATTCCCCACAAAAGCTTACGCTTTGTGCCTCGACGAGCAGCAATTGAAAGATTTTCGTCAATCTCCATATCGGGAGCTGTTCCCTTCATGGGATCCTGAAAAACTCTGCCAAGAAACTTCGCTCTTTTATGCTCCGGCATATTGGTTACATCAACACCATCAATTTCAATGGTTCCGTAATCAGGCTTCCAAACGCCTGCTATGGCATTGAGCAAGGTGGATTTTCCTGCTCCGTTGCCGCCGATAACTGTTACAAAATCGCCATCCTTAAGCTCCAGATTAAGCCCGCAAAGCGCTGTTTTCGCATTGACTGTTCCGGTATTAAATGTTTTTTCAAGATTTTTGATTTTAAGCATTTTCGCTACCTCCGGCATTGTTTGCCGCAGAGGATCTTACAACAGATTTCTGCTTTCTGAAATATTCGCCCTTGATATAAGGAACTGCAAGGAACACAACAACTATAATTGCTGAGAGCATTTTAAGATAGTCTGTTTTAAGGCCCATAAGAACAACGCAGTTATAGATTATGTAGTACACAACTCCGCCACCTACAACACCGATAAGGCTGACAACGAAATTGGGCTTGATCTTAAGAGAAACGGAAAGACCTATAAAGATTGCCGCAAGAGCAATTACGATAGCGCCACGTCCGTCGTTAATATTGGCTGATCCCTTATACTGAGCAAGAAGTGAGCCTGCAAGAGCAACGATACCATTAGCTATAGCAAGGCCAATAACCTTATTGAGCTTAACGTTAACACCTTGCGCACGGCTCATATCGGGGTTATCGCCCGTTGACTTAAGAGTGAGACCAACCTCTGTATAGAAGAAAAGCCAAAGGCCAATAATTGTTGCTGTTATAAGAATCCCCATAGAAACTATAGCCATAGGATTATTACTCATACTAAGAAGCAGCTTATGCTGTCCACCAACAAGAGAAATAAGCGATCTTCCTCCCAGAATGGCAAGGTTTACAGAATATAGGATAAGCTGAGTAAGTATACCTGCAAGAATAGAGGGAATTCCAAGCGCCGTGTTGAAAACGCCTGAAACCATACCCGCCAGCGCACCTGCAAGGAACGCTACTATCATACTGAGCCATACAGGATTTCCATTTGAAATCATAACCGCACAAACACAAGCGCCTGTGCATATAGAGCCGTCAACGGTGAGATCGGCAATATCAAGAATTTTATAGGATATGTAGACGCCGATTGCCATCAATCCCCATATAAGCCCTTCTGCAACTGCGCCGGGCAATGCGTTTAAAAAGTACATTTGCTACCTCTTGAGAATTTTAACTGATTATTTAGCCTCAATGTGAATGCCAAGCTTATTGCAAAGAACATCATTATAAACAACCTCGGGAGTGAGTGTTGCTATTTTGATCTGATCGGGAGTTTTTTCGCCGAGAAGGATCTGAGCCGCCATTTTGCCTGTTTCCTCGCCAAGCTTGTAATAGTCGATGGCAAGGCTTGCATAGCAAATTTCTCCGCCGTAGCTTGTGAATACGGGAACGTTCTTTTCTGTGCAGATGGTGCCAACGATAGTGTCGTTCTGAGCAACTGTGTTATCAGAAGGAACGTAGAGAGCCTTACATTCGTTAGCAGCGCTTGTTACAAGAGCCTGAAGCTCTGTTGTTTCGGAGAATGTATAAGCCTTAACTGTGATACCCTCGTCTTCAAAGAGAGCCTTAACTGCTTCATACTGAATAAGTGAGTTGGACTCGTTTGTGCAATAAAGAACACCAACAAGGTCGCCTTCAACAAGATCAAGAGTGTCGATCATCATTTCTGCCTGCTCATCAAAGGGAACTGCATCACTTGTACCTGTAACATTTGCAGGAACATTATTCTTGAATGTATCGTTATAATCTGTAACGGATGTACCAAGAACAGGAATTGTCTGAGTTGCATTTGCAGCCGCAAGAAGAGCGGGAGTTGCATTTGCCATAATAAGATCAACGTTCTTCGCTGTGAATGCGTTTATAACTGTTGTGCAGAGATCAGCTCCGCCTGCAACCTGTGTGTCAAACTGAACTGTTTTGCCTGCTTTTTCAAGCTCTGTTGTGAGCGCTGTGATAAAGCCCTCTGTTGCCTGATCAAGAGAATCGTGCTCCATAAGCTGACAGATACCAACTGTGAAATCAGTAGACTTGCCGCAAGAAGCAAGACCGAGACAAGCGGATGCGCACATAAGAAGCGCAAGAACGATGGATAAAGTTTTTTTCATGGTTTTCCTCCAGAATTATAAAATATCCGAACACGGATAAAAATTTACTTAATAAAATAAAAAAGTCCCTGCATAAAACAGGGACGATAATTATCGTGGTACCACTCTGCTTTCGTATCAACCTCTCGGCTGAAACCTTAATAGGCTTAAAAGTCTTAGCGATATAACGGTCGCACCCGTTGTGTCTACTGAAATTTCAACACACCGCTCACAGAATGAACTTCAAACGGGGATACCACCATTGCCTCGCACCAAACGGCAACTCTCTGAAGGCTTTTCTCCGCCCTACTCTTTCTGCTCAAACGCATTTAGTTGGCTTATTGGTATGTATTTTAGCACTATAAACACAATTTGTCAAGTATTTAATCTGTTTTTGTTAATTCAAACCAATTCTCTCCTATTCCTGTGTTAAAAAATAACAAATTAATTTTCTCTTTTTTTGATCTCCTCTATTTTTTGCCATAACATTGACCTTTATTTTTAAATGTGATAAAATAATATGAATAACTATTTTTGGAGTTAATCTTATGAAAGCTACGAGCAAATTCCTCTCTAATATAAAATCTCTTTTGACAGATAATATTATCGGTGCTTCAGATATATTTGCACTTTTTCTCACAGGATTTATTTGCGCCAATTATTACACCGCCGCCTCAGGCAGCTTCACAGATCTGGCGCTTGTGAGAGATTTAAATGTTTTTTCATTTGCAACGATTTTTATCTGCACAGCTCTTATTCTGGCTGTACTGACCATAACCCTGAGAAGCACGCTGATTCTCAACTGGTCTCTGTTATGCAGCTCAGTTCTTTTCGCTATTCTTCTTTGCACTCAGCTTAATAACGAAATATATTTCAACATCGGAGTTGCCCTTGTTCTGATATTCATAATTAAATATGTTACAGACGAAAACCGACTTGGAATCAACGATCTTTCCATAAGCCTGAAGGCTTCATTTATCATCACAGCTGTTGTGTTTTCAATTTTCGTTATTGTTGTTTCATATTGCACAGTTATGAAATATAAGGTTTTTGCTCATTCAACCTTTGATTTCGGAATTTTCTGTCAGATGTTTGAGCAGATGGCAAAAACAGGCCTCCCCTTTACAACTGTTGAACGAAGCGAATATCTCAGCCATTTCGCAGTTCATTTTTCACCTGTTTACTATTTGCTCCTCCCCTTCTATATGATATTCCGCAGCCCTGCTTTTCTTCTTGTTGCGCAGGCATTTGTCGTTGGATTCGGAATGTTCCCTCTCCGACGTATTTGCTTGAAGCTGGGAATGTCTCCTGCAATTTCAACTGCTGCTGCAATTATCTATGCAGTTTTTCCCACTATGGCAAACGGATGCTTCTACGATTTCCACGAAAACAAATTCCTTTCTGTTTTCATTCTTTATATGATATACTTCGTTCTCTGTGAAAAGAACATTGGTATTATCATTTTTGCTCTCGCAACTCTTTCAGTTAAAGAGGATGCCGCAATCTATGTTATGGCTATTGCCATATGGATGCTCCTCACCAAAAGAAAGCGACTTACAGCCATTGCTGTTTTCGCCTTCTCAGTTATTTATTTCGCATTTGCCTGCGAAATGATCAAGCTCTCCGGCGGAAACATTATGATGAGCCGACTTGATAACTACTATATCGAAAACGACGGCGGTTTTATAAATGTTATAAAAACCTGCTTTGTTGATATAGGTTTCCTTATTAAAGAAGTTTTCCTTGGGGCAAACACAGAGCGATTCTCTGAATTGACTTACGGCGGACAGAAAATTGAATTTATTTTCTGGACATGCATCCCCCTGCTGTTTATGCCCTTTGCCTCAAAGCACACAACTCATCTTGTGCTTATGATCCCGCTTCTTGTTATCAACCTGATGCCTGAATGGATGTATCAGCACAATATCAACTATCAGTACACCTACGGCACAGCTGCGCTTCTTATGGTTGCTGCATTTCTTGCTCTTTCCGAAAGATCACCTGATACACGCCGCCGACTGATAGTTGCAATGCTTTGCCTCAGCCTTGTTTTCACATCCTCCGCTATTGCAGGAAAAGCAGGAAAATATGTTAACAGATACTTCAACTATAAAGACGCTTTTGAAGAAACAAGCAATGCGCTTGATACCATCCCTCACGATGCTTCTGTTACATCATACGGATTTTTTGTACCTTACCTCAGCTATATTGACGACCTTCATACATGCCCCGATTATTATGGACCTTATACAGCAACAGACTACTATGTTATAGACACCAGATATATGAAGGATTCCCACACAGAAAAAATGCTGGCCGCAATGGGAGATGACTACACCCTCGTTTGCGAAGGCGGATACGCTATGGTTTACAAAAGGACTTCTGCTAATGGATAATAAGGAAAACGAACATAACGCCTCTGTCCACGCAGGACATAGAAAACGAATGCTTGCAAAATACAATAAGTTCGGCGCAGATGCCTTTGAAACACACAAGCTGATTGAAATGCTTTTATACTACAGTGTATTTCGAAAAAACACAAATGAGATAGCTCACAACGTTGTCAATCAATCAAAAGCGTTTCCCACATTTTTCTCTGCTAAGGTTAACGCTCTTGATGGAATAAAAGGCTTTGGCAATAAAAGCCTGCAGCTTATTCAGCTTTGCCGAGACTGCATAAGACGATGCGAACTGGAGCATAGCGCAATAACTCCCCTTGACAGCAGCTTTAAAAGAACAAGATTTATATATAACTGGTTTAAAGGCAAAAGCGCAGGAACTGTTATGGCTATGTTTCTTGATGAAAGACTTATGCTGAAGGACTGCACAATTTTATCAGCAGGAAGAATGTTCCGCCCCGAAAGCTATCCGGATATTGTTCTTGAAAAGGCAATATCATTAAATGCAAAGCATGTTATCGTCAGCCATAGCCACAGAGATAACTGCAGAGAACCCTCTCCTGAGGATCTTTATCTTGCAGGGCAGATACGCGCTTCACTGGGTTCTCACGGAATTGAGCTCATAAACCAATATATCGTTACAGAATTTGACTGCACACCCACTAACAATTTTAATATATGAAAGGTCAATATATGAAAGAACTTTCCCCTTATCTTGAATGCGCAATGGCTGTAAACACTCACGGTGTCAAAGGCGCAGTTAAGCTTGAAAACAGATGCGACACACCTAAGGTGCTTGCTTCTCTTAAAAGAATGTTCGTTAAAAAGAACGGCGAATATGTTGAACTGAAAGTTATATCTTCTTCTGTTCAGAAAACTATGGTTATCTCCTCCTTTGAAGGCGTTGAAACTCTTGAGGATGCTATTGCCCTCAGAGGAACAGTTTTCTATGCTGCAAGAGAAGATTTCAGACTCCGCCGCGGCGAATATTTTATAGCTGACCTGATCGGTCTTCCTGTTTTTGATGAAGACTCAGGAGAGGAGATCGGCAAGCTTCTTAACGTGCTCACTCCCGGCGCTCATCAGGTTTATGTTATTGAAGATGGCGACGGTAGCTTCATGCTCCCCAATGTTCCCGAATTTGTTCGCCGCATTTCCTTTGAGGAGGATGCAGGCATCTATATCCACCTTATTGAAGGAATGAGAGAAAATTAAAGATGAGAATTGATATTATGACCCTTTTCCCTGCTCAGATAGAAGCTGTGCTGGGAGAAAGCATTATCGGCCGCGCAAGACAGGCAGGTCTTCTTGACATCAGAGCATTCAATATCCGTGATTATTCTGAGGATAAGCATCGCAGAGTTGACGACACTCCCTGCGGAGGCGGAAGAGGAATGCTTATGGCTGCTCCTCCCATTATCAATTGCTACAACGCTGTTACATCAGATATTGCAGAGGGAGAAGAAAAGCCCAAGGTTCTTTATATGTCACCCCGAGGAAAAACCTTCGCTCAGGAAGACGCAAAAAGACTTGCCAATGAAAAGCGCCTTGTTATCCTTTGCGGACACTACGAGGGCGTTGACCAGAGAGCAATCGATATTCTTGAAGCAGAAGAAATCTCCATCGGAGATTATGTTCTTACAGGAGGCGAGCTTGCAGCTTGCATTATTTCCGATGCAGTTGGCAGACTAGTTCCCGGTGTTCTTCCGGAGGCTGTTTGCCACGAAAAGGAATCCTTTGAGGATGATCTTCTTGAATATCCTCAGTATACTCGTCCTGTTGATTTTATGGGATTGAAAGTTCCCGATGTTCTTCTCAGCGGCCATCACGCAAATATTGATAAATGGCGCCTTGAGCAGTCTGAAATTCTGACCGAAAAACGCAGACCTGATCTTTTCTCTAAATATAACGAGCGAAAAATGGCTCGTGAAGCTGCAAAAAAGAAGAAAAGAAGAAGAAAAACAACTGAACAGTAATTTTTATTCATTTGCCTAATATGTGCCAAAAGTATATCATTTTATGCATATGCATAACTAAAATGGGGTATTTTCACATTGATTATGCCTTTTGAAATGATATAATTAGTGTACAGTTTGTATATTGAGGTTATATAATATGGCAAAAAAGTATAATATTTCGCAAATCACCATGAAAATGCTGCTGAGCGCATCAATTTTTCAGCTTATGCTCATATGCTTCGTTATGATCCCTCCGGACAACACATTTGTCATATTTCCACCGGAGCTCAGAGCCTACATACCTGAAATGACACAATATGCCGCTTTGACAGCAGCATTAAGCCTACCTGCAGGTATTGCAGCAGAAAAACTTATAAACAAATTAAAGAAATAAGAAAGGAGAACGGTTATGGATATATTTGAAAAAACCAAAAATTTCATATCGGAAAGCGGAATTGCTCAGCTTATCAATAATTCAGACGCCGTTCTTGTAGCATACTCGGGCGGAGCCGACTCAAGCGTTCTGCTTGACTTTCTTAATAACTACTTAAAGGGAACCAAAACAAAATTAGCCGCCGCTCATCTCAATCATATGATACGAGGAGACGAGGCAGAGCGAGATCAGACATTTTGCAAAAAAATGGCTGAAGCCTATAACATTCCCTTTTATACAAAAAATGTTGATATTCCGAAAATCGCTTCCCAAAGCGGAAAAAGCTTAGAGGAAGCAGCAAGAGACGAAAGATACTCTTTTCTTTCGGATATAGCGAACACTATTGGAGAAAATACTCTTATAGCAACAGCTCATAACTCAACAGATAATCTTGAAACAATTATCTTCAATCTTGCACGAGGCACAGGCACAGCAGGAATGGGCGGCATCGCTCCCATACGAAATAATATTATTCGACCGCTTCTTTGCCTGACAGGCGAGGAAATAAGGCTGTTTGCCAAAGAACACAATATTGAATTTGTGACCGACAGCACCAATGCTGACACAGCATATACGAGAAATCATATCAGAAAAAATATTGTTCCGCTTATAAAAGAGATCAACCCATCAGCTGAAGATGCTGCCTTGCGACTTTCAAAAATCGCAAGAAGCGAAACAGAATTTATCACATCCCAAGCTGAGGAAATGATCAAAAGCGGACACATCAGAAGAGACGTTTTCAACAGAGCCGCTCCTGCGCTTAAAGCAAACGCTATCCGCCTGCTTTTTAAAAAAGCAAACGGCTCATCCGACGGACTTTCCGCTTCTCATCTTGATGCAGCAGCCGCATTTTCAAGCGAAAGCTCAGGAAGACTTTCTCTCCCCCATAACACAACTCTGTTCTTTGATAAGGACACCGTGTATATGCAAAAGGATTGGACAGAAAAAAGCTCAGATAGCAAGCTTTTTTATCAATCACTCGCCCAAGAAGCTGTTCCCTTCGGCAGCAATTTCGCTGTTGCCCTGTGCGAGAAGGGGAAAGAGCCGATTTATGATGCAAATATTTACAATTTATTTATACAACAAAGTGCTTCCTTTGATACAATATATGGTAGCATTTTTGTAAGAAGCCGACTTGAAGGCGATAAAATTCTTACAAATAAAATGCGCAAAAAGCTAAAAAAGCTTATGTGCGATAAAAAAATCCCCATAAGATATAGAGATGAGCTCCCCCTTTTCTGCGACGAAAGCGGAATTTTGTGGGCGCCGTTGATCGCCTTGCGTGATAACGCTCATGGCAATGAATTTACTATGTATGTTTTTGTGACGAAAGGATAATATCTGATTATGAAAAAGCATTACGAAATTTGGGACGAAGATGTTGAAAGAGTTCTTGTTAGCGAAGAAGAGCTTGATGCAACTGTTGCCAGAATTGCAACTGAAATAGACGAGGACTATAAAGATAAAAATCTTCTGCTCCTCTGCATCCTTAAGGGAAGCATAGTATTCTTCGGCGATCTTATGAAGCGCCTTTCAATCCCCTGCGAAATTGATTGTATGAAGGTTTCTTCTTACGGCGCAGGCACTACTTCATCTAAGAAGATCAATATCCTTCTTGACCTTCACAGAAACGACCTGAGCGAAAAGGATATTCTCATCGTTGAAGATATTATCGACAGCGGAAGAACTCTCTCTTATCTCACAGAATATCTTAAGATTAATGGAGCAAGAAGCGTTAAAACAGTTTCTCTCCTTGATAAGCCCTCTCGCCGTGAGGTTGACTTCACTCCCGACTACAGAGGAATGATCATTCCCGACGAGTTTGTTGTTGGCTATGGTCTTGACTATGCTGAAAAATATCGCACACTGCCCTATGTTGGCATTCTCAAGCCTGAGATCTATACCAAATAATTATTTATCCCAAGGAGGAACGCTGTGAAGAAAAGCGGCTTTAAAGTTGCCATATGGTATCTTCTGGTGATCGCCGTTGTGGTTGTTGCAATTGCTGCAATGAACACAAGACTTGATCCGAAAACATACACCTATGGCGAAATCATTGAATATTTTGAAAAAGAACAGGTTCGTGAATTTACAGGCGACTATAACAAAGATAAGCTCACTTTGAAAATAGAAACCACCGCAGAAGACGGAACAACCTCTGAATCCGTTATCGAATATAATATAGCCGATATGGAGGCTTTCCGCCGCGAAACAGACGAACTTGTAAGAGATCAATATTCCAAAGGAATTATTGAAAAATACGACTACACTCCCTATGTGGGTATGCCCTGGTGGGTTTCATTTTTGCCCACTCTGCTGATGATCGCTGCAGTTATAGGCGTTTCAATCTTTATGATGAATCAGGCTATGGGCGGCAAAAACAGCAAGATCGGCAGCTTTGGCAGAGCAAAAACAAAGCTTTCACACGATGACAAAAACAAAGTTTATTTCCGTGACGTTGCAGGCGCTGATGAAGAAAAGGCAGAGCTTGAAGAAATCGTTGAATTTCTTCGTGACCCTGCCAAGTTCACAAAGCTTGGCGCAAAGATTCCCCATGGCGTTTTGCTGATGGGCCCTCCCGGTACAGGTAAAACTCTCCTTGCAAAAGCTGTTGCAGGCGAAGCAGGAGTTCCCTTCTATTCCATCTCCGGCTCCGATTTCGTAGAAATGTACGTTGGTGTCGGCGCATCCCGTGTTCGTGACCTTTTTGAAACAGCAAGAAAGAACCCCGCATCTATCGTATTTATTGACGAAATTGATGCCGTAGGTCGCCAGAGAGGTACAGGCCTTGGCGGCGGACACGACGAAAGAGAGCAGACATTGAACCAGCTGCTTGTTGAAATGGATGGCTTCGGCTCATCTGAAGGAATCATCGTTATTGCGGCAACAAACCGTCCCGATGTTCTTGACCCTGCGCTTCTCCGTCCCGGCAGATTTGACAGACAGATCACTGTCAGCCAGCCTGATATTAAGGGCAGAGAAGAAATTCTCCGTGTTCACGCAAGAAATAAGCCCCTTGAAAACGAGGTTGACCTTGCAACTGTTGCAAAGGGGACTTCAGGCTTTACAGGCGCTGACCTTGCAAACCTTCTTAACGAAGCAGCTCTTATTGCAGCAAGAAAGAATAAATCCCTTATCGGACAGGATGACATTCAGGAGGCATTCACAAAGATCATTGCAGGTCCCCAGAAAAAGTCTATGCATATTAAGGATTCCGAAAAGCTTAAAACAGCTTATCACGAAGCAGGCCATGCAATCCTTTCATATGCCCTTCCTCTTATGGATCCCGTTCACCAGATCTCAATCATTCCCTCAGGCATGGCGCTTGGCTATACTCTGAATATCCCTGCTGAAGATAAATACAGCGTTTACAGAAACGAACTGAAGCAGAAGATCTCTATGCTCCTTGGCGGACGAGTTGCTGAGCAGATCATCTTTGATGACTACTCAGGCGGCGCATCCAATGATATTCAGAGAGCAACTGAGATTGCAAGAAAAATGGTTATGCAGCTTGGTATGAGCGAGCTCGGACCTATCCTCTATGGCAGCGGACACGGCGAAAGCGAAGTGTTCCTTGGCCGTGATCTTGGCAGCAGCAGAAACTTCTCAGAGGATGTTGCAGCTAAAATTGACCAGCAGATCAATCTTATCATCACAGAATCCTATGATGTTGCAAAGCGTGTTCTCACAGAGAACATTGAAAAGCTCCACTTCATCGCTAAATTCCTTGTTAAAAACGAGGTTATGGATGGCGAACAGTTTAACCGAGCAATGAGCGAAGACGAGGTTTCCTTTGAAGAGCTTGAAGCAATGGTTGAAGCAAAGCGCCGCCGCAGTAACGACGAAAACGAAGCTCGCAAGCGTCAGATAGAAGAAAACGAAAGACGCCGCGAAGAAGAACGCCGTGAAGCTGAAGAAAAGGCTAAGCTTGATGCAGAAAAAAACGCTCAGCCTCAGAACAGATTCGGCTCTGATAACGATCAGATCCCTCATTAAGAAAAAAAGGAGATGCAGAGCATCTCCTTTTTTTTATTTTACAGTTATATTGCCGTTTCCACGGATATAAGATTTCATCTTGATGGAGTCAAAAGCAGTTGCAGTATTTGTTCCGTCCACATCGGCGGCCTTTGCATATGCTCCTTTCAGAACGTTGCTTCCCTTCAAGTGATTTTTCAGACTGATAAGATCAAATGCATTGATCTTTCCATCGCCTGTAACATCTCCTGTTACAACAACTTCATAGGATGCAACAACTGCATCTCCATCCATAAGCTTAACAACCATACCTGTGCCAACTAATGCGTTATCGTCCACAATCGTTTCACCCTTGTAAACCTTACAAAGTGTTCCCTCGTTGAGCCCGCTGAGCAATTCCGCAACTGTTGTTCCAATAGCGATCTTGCTGATATAGCCTTCGTTTACTGTGTGTACAGATGAAGTTACAGAGGAAGGCTTATCACTGCTGTATGTTTCGTTTATGCAGAAGCTTGTGATCTGCAGATCATCGTTAAATGTGATGCTATGGGTGCTGATTGTGCCTTCTGTTGTTCCTAATGCAGTTTTTACAGTCCAAACACCTTCATCATAGCTTATATTATTGGGGCTTACTGTTTTCCATCCGCCTGCTCCCATTTTAACATAAGTATAAATATCAGATTCAGGATCATAATTCTTTGATACTGACAGGTCTATATTGTCAATACCGAAGTACTTTTTAACAACATAACGAATATCGTCGCCCGTGAACAAGCAATATCCTATCTCGTAATGATTTTCAATATATCTGTCTTCATCAAACCACAAATCGTCGCATGCTCCTGCCAGTTCAATAATAATATCTATATTGTCGACAGTAATCGCACCATCATAAAGCTTCTTTTCGCCTACATATCTGAAACCGGCTATATAATTAATGGTTCCATAAGTCTTACTGGTTGCCACCTCATACCACTGACTTGAGCTTATAGAATTGGTTTTGATGCTATACTCATAGTCGTATACATCACGCTTCAGCCCTACTGCAAACGAATTTTCAGAGACATAGAACTTCATATCAAACTGCCCCTTATCTGTAAATACAGATTCCTCATAGTCTCCAATACCTACACCCAATATACGATAAATATCCAGCAATCTCATTTCATAGCTGGAGTTATCAGAAAGATTAACCGTTATAACAATAGAATGATCGGCCTCTTCTCTTATAGAAGCACTTACAATTGTGTTGTCCCTTACCACAATCGGAACCTCACAAGCTACTCCGGCCAGCGCAAACTGAACAGTATATGCTCCTGCTGCACTTAAGACATAGGGCATTTCAATGTGCATTGCTTTATTTATATTTTTCAGCTTAAGTACTCTATTGTAATCATAGTTGTAGGTATCATTCAGAACAATATCCTCATATGTGCCATCTTTATAGTTTACTCTGATTGTTGCACCCTTAAGGTCAAGAGAATCCCCAACCAAATACTCCAATCTTTCGGGCATTGTGATAAGCTCTAAGTTCTTTATGGGATTTTCAAGAATTGTAACATTAAAGGTTGTGATGCAACCTAAAATCCATCCGGTTACCTCATATGTGTTACCGGGCATCCATGGAGACATATTCTGCAAATTATTTGCATTGGTTGAAACGGAATAATACACACCCTCGTATAAAACATTTGCGCCATTGTTGACTATTTCAGCCGCAGAACCATCCTTCATTACAATTTCATCTGTTTTAGGGAAAAGGTCATATTGCATCATAGCACTACCATCAATTCCCTCATACAGAACAATATCCTTAACAACAACATTGGCAACCGGTGTTTCTAAAATGGTTACATCAAATGTATCGCTTACTCCAATTAATGTTGCTGTTACAGTGTAAGTATTACCTGCATACCACGGACTGCTATATTGTGTATCTAAAACATCTGTACTGATACCATACCAATTGCCATCCAATTCAAGACCGCCATTAGTTTTATAAACTGTTCCGTCCTTCATAGTTATGGTTACATCCATATTATAGATGCTGTACATGAATTGATCACCACTATAATATCCATCAGTGTTTTCTATAATAGATACATCCTTAACCTCAATGCTTTCTACAGGGCTTTCCACAATTGTAACATTGAAGGTGTCGCTAAC
The DNA here is from genome assembly GCA_045631345.1 of Candidatus Avispirillum sp. Lineage (GTDB taxonomy): Bacteria > Bacillota > Clostridia > Oscillospirales > CAG-272 > Avispirillum. Next base: position 13,212 of record JAZQUP010000031.1, on the reverse strand, counting down.
ACCCATAAGTGTAGCTGTTACAGTATAAGTGTTTCCGACTGTCCAAAATCTTATTCCCCACTGGAGATCATACTCATTTGTACTGATAGAATACCACTGACCTCCTATTTCAAGCCCGCTGCCGTCAATTTCTTTTACGGTGCCATCATTTAACGTAGCCGAGCCTTTCAATACATTACTTAAATAATATACAAAAGCCCCTCCGTCATTATATCCGTTGGTTCCGACCATTATAGTTATATCCTCAACATCCAAGCTCACAACAGGTGCAGCTGTTATTGTAACATCAAATGTTGTGGTAACTCCCATAAGTGTAGCAGTTACAGTATAAGTGTTGCCTGCTGTCCAAGGTTTAGCATATTGCATAACGTAAGAATCCACACTAATGCTATACCATTTTCCATCTATTTCTACAGAACTACCTGTGCCATTTTTCAAAGTTCCATCAGTTAAAGTTACGCTTGTATTTAAATTGTTATATAATTCGTACATAAAATATTGACCATTGTGATAGCCATTAGTATTTTCAACTATGGTCATATCCTGAATTTCAAAACTTTCAACATGGGATGGAAGAATTGTTACCTCAAAGGTCGTTGTTATGTCAACCAAGGTTGCTGTAACAGTGTAAGTATTTCCTGCTGTCCAATGCTCAGCTATTTGCATAGCACCGGCATTGGTTGCGAGCCTATACCAACGACCATCTTCTTGAAATTCAAACGTGGGGTCTAAATTCAATTTTTTTACAGTTCCATCTTTTAAGGTTGCAGTTACATCAATTCCTGTCATTTCATAATAAAAATATGAACCAGTATCTCCACCGTTAGTACCTTCAATTATGGATATATCCTCAACTTCAATACTTTCAAACGGATGATCTGCATCTGCTGCACATATACCCAAAGGTATAGACGTGATGAGCATCGCCATCATAAGAATCATTGAAAACATTTTCAATATTCTTTGTTTAGTTTTCATATTTTTCTCTCCTTTAAATAATGCACTTTGTGCATTTTATTCAATATACGTATTATAATAAAAATTTCTATGTTTTTCAAGAGTAATCCTATTTTTGCCATAAAAATATGCTCAGCTATGAGAATAATCTTTTCCATTGCACATAAATATTAAATCTGATATAATATTTATATAAATACTGACTGTTTACAACAGTTCAAATTTACGGAGGCACCTATGGCAACACCTCATATAAAAGCAGAGCTTGGCGATTTTGCCAAAACCGTTCTTATGCCCGGAGATCCCCTGAGATCTGAATTTATTGCAAAAACATTTTTGGATTCCCACACACTTGTAAACAATGTTCGCGGTGTTCAGGGATATACAGGCACATATAAAGGAACCCCTGTTTCTGTTATGGCAAGCGGAATGGGCATGCCCTCTATGGCAATCTATTCTTACGAGCTTTTTAAATTTTTCGGAGTTGAAAATATAATCCGTGTTGGCTCAATTGGCTCTATGAATAAAAACGTTAAGCTTCGTGACATTATCTTGGGAGAAGGCGCCTGCACCAATTCAAACTACGGCGCAAACTATAATCTCCCCGGCACATTTGCACCCACAGCAAGCTTTGAATTGCTTCGCTGTGCTGCCGAAACAGCTGAAGAAAGAAGTCTTTCATATCACGTTGGAAACATCCTTTCAAGCGACACCTTCTATAACGATGAAGAAGACCTTGAAGAAAGAGAAAGTTCCCTTGCAAAATGGAGCAAAATGGGCGTGCTTGGAGTTGAAATGGAAGCAGCAGCTCTTTATATGAACGCCGCACGCCTGGGAGGAAGAGCGCTTGCTATCTGCACTGTTTCAGATTCGCTTGTTACAGGAGAAGCAACAACAAGCGATGAAAGACAATCCTCATTCACAGAAATGATGGAGCTGGCTCTTGATGTGGCTGTGAAAATGAACAAAATCAAATGAAATAGATAATTTGCACAAAAACTATAGACAAACAGGATTTGTAATGGTATAATATCACTGTAGATAGGCGAGGAAATCCACCTCTTCGCTAAAACTGCAAAAAATTAAATACAGAAGGTGGGATAGTAATGAAGATTACCGTCAACGCAAGAAAAGTATTCGTGAACCAGAAACTCACCGAGCATATCGAAAAGAAGCTTGCTAAGTTCGACAAGTTCTTTCCCGGTGAGGCAGAAGCTTCTGTTAAGCTTTCAAGGGTTAGAGATGTGGAGCGTGTTGAAGTAACTATTCAGTCCGGAGCAACCTTGTTCCGCAGTGAAGATGAAAGCTCCACCTTTATGAACGCACTTGATTGTTGTCTCTACGCTATTGAACGCCAGATCAGAAAGAACAAAACAAGACTGACTAAAAAGCTGCGTGATAATATAAAAATTCCTGACTACGATCCTGCTGACGGCGCCGCTCCCGATGAAACAGAGGAAGGCGCATTCACCATCAGAACAAAGACTTTTGACATCAAACCCATGACCCCCGAAGAAGCTATCCTGCAGATGAATCTGCTTGAGCATCAGTTCTTCGTTTTCAATGACATTGATAACGGCGCAACCTGTGTTGTGTATAAGAGAAAAGACGGCGGCTATGGAATGATCGTTCCCAATTAAGCATTCATAAAAACTTCCTTTAAAAAGAGCGGGGGCAGAAACATTTCGTGTTTCTGTCCCCACTCTTTTTATATTGCATAAATAAAAGGAGGGTTACACCCTCCTTTTATCAATCTGCATATGTATAAAGCTCACCGCAATCAAAATATTTTGCTTCAATAGACTTATCAGCATAGTTTGCGTTGATAAATCCTGCAAGATCCTCCATACCATCACGCTCACTGCCTGCATGACCGAGAATGATGAGGGTTTTCTGGAATCCAAGCTGAGCAAGATCACGAATAGGCTCGCCATCATACCATTCGCAAACCTCACCTGCAATTGCAACCTCATGTTCATCTGTTCTGAGAGCCACGTAGGGATCGCTTCCTCTTGCTCCAAGACAAAGATTGAGACGAGTTACCTCTCCATCACGACGTCCAACGATTCTGGGATGCTTAAGGCCAATCTTTTCTGAAATTTCCTTAGCAATCTGCAAGGGTGTTTTAGGCTCGTCAAGCACAAAATCCATATCTCCGTTAAATGTGCCCTGCCAGCCAAGACGTGCAATAAAACTCTCGCCTATCTTATCACCTGCACGGAAATGTGTGGAATCGTGCCAACGATAAACGGTGAGCCCTGCCTCATCAAGAAGCTTCATTTTCATTTTGCTGAGTTCTGTGTCTCTTTCATCATCAAGATGAGAGCCAAATGTGGGCTCGTGAGTTATGAGAAGCTGAGCGCCCCATTCTCCTGCTGCACGAATAACATCCGGAGTTGCGGTGAGTGTTACTGCAACCTTTGAAACTTCAGCATCAGGATCGCCATATTTAAGACCATCAACGCACCATTCGTTTTCAAGGAACTCTACGCCTGTGATATCTGTCATAATTTCATTTATTTTCATATGAATAACCGTCCTTTCATATATAGGATAAGTATAGCACAATTGTATCAAGCCTTCAAGTGCTTAACATAGAGATTTTGCATACGATAAATTATCGTTTATCTAACTGAGCCTCCACTGATAACTGCGGAGCAGTTTTTAGGGGAGGTGGCTTGCCACAGGCAAGACGGAAGGGCAGAAAATGTATGATTACAATTAAAACGGGACGTCGAGGGCGCCGTCCCCTACCGAGTTCACTCTTCACTATTTCCCTACCCCTCAGTCTCGCTAACGCTCGACAGCTCCCCTAAGCAAGTGGAGCCTTTGAGATAGCCTATCTCAAAGCCTTCTCCGCAAATTTTAAATTTTGCATTCAGCATAAAAAAAGAGGTCACTTGCGTGACCTCTTTTTCTATTAACCCCAATAGCCCTTGAGGATTCTGAACTTGAGATAGAACATATCAACAGAGTTTACTTTTCCGTTTCCGTCAATATCTGCTGCAAGAGCTTCATCGCCTTCAGGAACAACTATCTGCTTTACAAACAGGTTCATCCTGAAAAGGTCTACTGAGTTGATGTTTCCGTTGCCGTCGATGTCTCCCTTTTCAACCTGAGTTGCGCCTGCTTCTTCGTTTCCGCAGTTTTCACAAATACCGTCTACATAGCTATGACCAAGAGCTGCGATTTCCTCACCCTCCTGATGTCCGCAATTGTAGCAAACGCCGCCTGTGTAACCTGCTTCTTCACATGTGGGAGCAACTGTTGTTTCTATCATGTTATGACCATGAGCTTCAACATCTGCCACCTTTTCTACGTGTCCGCAATATACACATACATCATTCTGTGCGCCTGCGTCTACACAAGTGTTGGTGTATTCAGTCATAAAAGTATGAACTCCGTTATCAAGGATTTCATTACAGTTAGGACATGTGATGTTATGAACATTAGTCATCTTCGCATCTACTTCGTATACACAAAGATCCTTGTTGTTATGATATGCAATTTCTTCCTTATATGTTGTATAGTTGCAAACTGTACATTCATACTTGATCTTACCGTTTGTTGTGCATCCTGTAGGAGTTACAACTGTCTTGATCCAATGATCGCCTTCAGCGTGGATTGTGGGGATATGCTCAACATTGATTGCACCGCAAAGTGTACATGTGTGAGTTCTTTCACCCATAACGAGACATGTTGCTTCCTTAGTTACAACGCCTTCGTCATACTTATGCTGGCAAACATCCTTTGATGCTTCTTCAACTGCATTACCAAGCTGAACTCTTGTGAGAGCCATTACATCGTAATCGTCAAGAGAAGGATCAAGTGCGCTGCGATCGAAGTGAGGAAGTGAAATATAGTTAGCAACGTTCTTGGATACGGAACCAACAATTGCATCTGATGCTGCATTACCCTTCATATCTTCAAGCATTGTGAACATCTGATAGTCTTCAACGCCGTCACGAAGGATTTCAACTCTTACAGAGCCAACATAGTCAACGGATGTGAGACCTGCCTGAGAAGCGGAATAGAAGAGAACGCCGCCGCCGTAGGACTTGCCGCCGCCACCTGTTGTGCTGAGGTTATACTGCCAAGAGCCCTTTCTGTTACCTGTTACTGTTGTGTCTACTGCGCCTTCCCACTTGGTTACGTCGTAGTAGAGATAACCTGTAACATCTTCCTGATACATCTGCCAGAACAGCATCTTTGTCTGGAGACCTGTGTTTTCAATAAGGTGATGAGCATATACATAAGATCCGCCCTGACCTGCTGTGTAAGCCCACAGCTCGTCGTTATTATTTTCGTCACGGTTTCTTACGATATTGTTGGAAAGAATTCTGTCAGAGAAATCACCATATACATCTGCCCAGTTGAAGTAGCTTTCGCCTGCAAGAATTGTACCTGAAATTGTTGCGGAAAGGCTACGAAGTGTTCCGTAGGGGCTTGCGCCGTTATAATTATGCGCCTTAAGCTCATAATTAGGTGTGAGACCATGTGTTTTGGGACACCAGATTGTACAAGAAGCTGTATCGATCATTTCCTGTGTTGCGTCACGAACAAGAGAAAGATCCATGCTTGCTATAGGCTGATTATATGTGTAATAAGGATAGGGATGGTTTTCGTGGTAAGGAACTACTGTTGCTGCATTGGGCCAATAGTTTTCAAGTGTTTCGGATGTTTGCTTAACATCGTCTATGTCATGACCACTGTTTGCGCCGGGCGCCAATCTGTCCTGATGTTCTCTGGACATAGGCTCGTCTACTGTGTAGAAATAGAACTTATTCTTGATCTGCTCCCATTCCTTCATAGAGGAAAGATCTGTATATACATCAGCATACTGATAGTATGTTGCAGGATGGCTTTCCATGTATGTGCTAGAGTTACCACCGTTTGAATATGTTACTCTTACTGCGTTAACTCTCTCATTTGTGAGATAGGGGTTAGAAGAGTTCAATTCGCCGGGAACATCCATCAGAAGAAGTCTGTTTTCAAGCAGGTAGTCATAATATTCCTTATATGAACCATATGTATCTGTCTTGTTGTTCATATAGAAGGATGTTTTAAGCTCAGTTGCTTCATCAATGGTGAAATCCCATACGTAAGCATAAACTGTAGCTGTTTTTACTACCTGTCCGGCAGAGTTCAACACTTTAAGCTGAGCGGAATACCAACCGGGAGCTGTGTCCTCAGTTGTTTTAAGGCGAATATAGAACGCCTGGCTCTTGCCTGCGTTCAGCTGGAAACGTCCGATTTTGCTTACAGGAACGATAGGATCGGGCTGCTCACCATTGCGCAAAAATGTGTTTTCTGCTGTTGCGCCAACATAGTCTGTAACGCCTACGTTCTTAAGGGTTACATACATCTGATAATAAATCTCTGCAGAAATTGTGTTACCGTTACTATCGGTAAACTTACTTACAGAGGTTCTCATTTTTTCGTGAGTTTCGTCGGAATAAAGAACAAACTGAGCATTTTCAATTTCGTTCTTTGCCATATAAACTGAATAAGTATCCATACCTGAATGTGTGGTATCGCTTGTCATAACCTTTTTAAAGCTATGCTCAAACCACATATCAATAGTGGGATCCTCGTATTCAGCTATCTGCGGAACATAAATATCCGCCGGATCGTTTGATGCTTCTGCCGCATTTGAGAAAACTCCTGCGCACATACCGATCATCACAACGATCATAGTTGTTACAAGCAACGCTCTTTTCACAGCTATTTTCCTCCATTGCTGATAATTTACACAAATATTGTATCATATTCCCCTTCAATAGTCAACAGAATGCAAAAACGGCTTTTGACTTTTTTAAAAAAACTTCATAATAAATAATATACAGTTATTTTAACAGCGCAAAAAAGCCCTCTCCGCAAAGGAGAAGGCTTTATAAAACATCTTATTCCTTGAAAATAATTTCAACAGTTGTTCCTTCGTTAAGCTTACTTTGAAGCGAGAGCTCTGCGCCATGATAAGCAGCAGCATGCTTTACAATGGAAAGGCCAAGACCTGTTCCTCCAATTTCTCTTGAATGGCTCTTATCAACTCTGTAAAAGCGTTCAAAAACTCTGGACTGCGCATCTCTGGGAATGCCGATTCCCGTATCCCTTACAGAAACAAAGGGGTTTCCGTTTCTATGCCCTACAATAAGCTCAACTGTTCCGTTTTTCTTATTGTATTTAATAGCATTATCGCAAAGGTTATATATCATCTCGCTGAGAATTGGAGCAATTCCGCATACAAAAGCGCTTTCTCCAATAAGCTTGAATTCAACTCCACTTTTGGATATTACGTGGCGAAGACGAGTTTTAACCTCCTTAGCCACCATAAGCAGATCTATATTTTCCTTTTCAAGAGGAATACTGTTTTCATCCAGCTGCGAAAGCTTGATTATATCATTGACAAGGTTAATAAGTCTGCCTGCTTCGTTATGAATATTTTCTGCAAAGCCCGCAACATCCTCAGGCTTTACAATTCCATTCATCATAATTTCGGAAATTCCCGAAATAGATGTAAGCGGGGTTTTAAGCTCGTGCGAAACATTGGATGTGAACTCACGACGCATTGCTTCTCTTCCGGCCTTTTCTGTTATGTCCACAACAAAAATAAGCGCACCTGAAACCTTTTTATCAACCTTAACAGGACTTGTGAAAACCTGATAAACATTTTCTCCACGTCTTAGCTCAAGCTCGCATCTGTTTCCTTCAAGCGCACCCTTTACGGCAGCCTCAAACTCTTCACCTTCATTTGCAACAAAAACGCTGACGCCGTATCCGATCCCTCTATTTTCAAACAAGGTTTCTGCGCTCTTATTATATGTGATAATATCTGCATAATTATCAATAACCATAAGCGCTTCACCCATATTCTCGGTTATTCCCTCAAACTCCTCTTTGCGACGCTTCAGGTCGTCAAGCTGAAGATTGATAAGCTCATTCTGCCTTTTTATTCTATGAAGCAAGGGAGAAAGCTCAAAATAATCATCCATAACCTGCGGGTTTTCAAGGTCTATTTTGTTTATGGGGCTTATGATCTTTTTTGAAAGAGTTCTTGCCAACACAACAGAAAACACGATCACAACAACAAATGCAAGTATTATGATCCAGATTCCTTGCAGCATTATTGCCCAAATCGTTCCATGAGAAGAATATACAAGAAGCCTGCTATCGTCACCAAGCATAAATTCGGTGGCGGTACTGTCTCTCAAAAGGTTGTCATCATCAATGATATTGCCTGATCTGTACAGCTCATTTCCGTCTGCATCAAACATAATAACATCTACGCTGTCAAGTACATCAAAATACCTAAACATAACAGCGGGCGCCAAAACTGCGCTGACAAAAAATGCCACGATGGAAACCGCCATAATGCTTCTGAATATTTTTTTAGTCATTTGCTGCTCACCTTATATCCAATGCCACGAACTGTTTCAATATAATCTCCTGCAACGCCAAGCTTTGTTCGCAAGGTTCTTATATGAACATCAACAGTTCTGTTCTCACCATCAAACTCAAATCCCCAGATTTTCTGCAGGATCTGATCACGGGTGAAAACTGTTCCTCTGTTCTGGATCATAAGACAAAGAAGCTCATATTCCTTAAAAGTGAGCACAACATCCCTGCCGCTGACACGAACTATATGCTTATCAGGACATACGTACAATTCACCAACTGTATACTCACTATGATCAGACTCGCTGCCAACTCGCCTGAGAATTGCTTTGATGCGAGACATAAGCTCCATCATTCCAAATGGCTTTGAAATATAATCGTCAGCGCCTGAATCAAGACCGATAACCTTATCATATTCTGTTGCTTTTGCTGTCAGCATAATTACAGGCATTGATGCTGTTTTAGGCTTATCTCTAAGCTTCTTAAGAATATCAAGTCCGTCCTCCTCGGGAAGCATTATATCAAGAAGCAGAAGGGAGGGGATCTCATTCTCCATTGCTGCCCAAAATTCTGAAGGGCGATCAAAGCCTTTTGCTTCATATCCGGAATTATTCAAGGCATAGCAAACAAAGTTGCGTATGCTTTCGTCGTCTTCAAGAAGATATATCATCTTATTCTCCTAAAAAATAATCTACAAAACAATTATAATATCTTTATCATCACAATGCAAGAAATACTTTTAAAATAAAAAGCAGAGCTTTAAGCTCTGCTTTGTTTATTTCAAGATCAGCCCATATCTGCGGGATCAAGACCCATCTGGCGCATAACCTTTTCGTTAAATTCCTTGGCTGTGTTATAGCCCATCTTCTTCTGACGGTTATTCATTGCAGCTGTTTCAATAACAACCGCAAGGTTTCTACCTGGCTGAACAGGGATTGTGAGGGAGGGAATCTGAACTCCCATAATATCTGTATATGTTTCATCAAGTCCAAGTCGCTCATACATTTTACCCTTTTCCCAATGCTCAAGATGAACAACAAGATTGATCTTTTCTGTCTGCTTAACCGCACCCATACCAAACAGACGGCGCACGTCTACAATACCTATACCGCGAAGCTCAATATAGTGGCGAATAATGTCGGGCGCCTGACCGAGAATTGTGATAGCTGAAACCTTACGAAGCTCTACTGCGTCATCGGCAATGAGACGATGACCACGTTTGATAAGCTCAATTGCAGTTTCACTTTTACCAACGCCGGAATCTCCTGTGATAAATACACCTTCACCATAGATCTCTATAAGAACACCATGACGGGTTATCATAGGAGCAAGCTGAAGATTAAGGAATGAAATAAGCGCCGATGTGAGATCGCTTGTACTCTGCTCGGTGCTGAGCAACGGAACTCCATACTTTTTAGCCATTTCTTCAGCAATCTCGCTGACGTGGATATTATGGGCGCATACTACAGCTATAGGATTCTTTGAAAAGAACGCTTCAAGATGATCTCTCTTTGTGTCTTCATCAAGGCTTTCTATGTAGGCATCCTCTGTAAGACCCACAATCTGTATACGATCTGCATCAAAAATATCGTAAAAACCGGCAAGAGGCAAACCGGGACGGGTTACGTCCTTTTTATGAATAATAAGCTTTTCGGGATCATCGGGAAGGTAGTTAGTGTTAAGGCCAAGATGTTTTATTATCGCAGCCAGTGTTACTGTCGGTGTTGCCATAGCTATCTCCGTTCTTTACATATTCTTATATAATATGATACCACAATATAAGTTTTTTTCAAGGTAAAAAAATAAATTTCATCAAAACGGAGAATTTTGTTGCAATTATTCAGCATTTTTCACAACACGATATATGGGAGTTTTCCTTGACTTTATCACAAGATATAGTGTATAATAGTTGTACTGCCGATGTTTACACATCATATAGTGCACTTAAACCGACAAATCACCAATATATATATAAGGAAAAGGAGAAACCTATGAGAGTTATTAAAAGAAACGGCACAGAAGTTGAATTTGACATAACGAAAATCATAACAGCTATCACCAAAGCAAACGAAGCTATCGACGAAGAAGCAAGACTTACACCTATGCAGATCCGCCGCATTGCCGAGGCTGTTGAGCTCAGCTGTATCCGCCTTAACCGTGCGCCTGAGGTTGAAGAAATTCAGGACATGGTTGAAAAGCAGATCATGGCTCACGGAGCATATGAGGTTGCTAAAAAGTATATCACATATCGTTATACAAGAAACCTTGTTCGCCGCTCAAACACAACTGACGATAAGATTCTCAGCCTTATTGAATGCTGTAACGAAGAGGCTAAGCAGGAAAATGCTAACAAGAACCCCACAGTTAACAGCGTTCAGAGAGACTATATGGCAGGCGAGGTTAGCCGAGATCTGACAAGCAGACTCCTTCTCCCTGAAGAAATAGTTAAAGCTCACGAAGAGGGTATCATCCATTTCCACGACACAGACTACTACGCTCAGCATATGCACAACTGCGACCTTGTTAACCTTGAAGATATGCTCCAGAACGGAACAGTTATTTCAGGCACAATGATCGAGCGTCCCCATAGCTTCTCAACAGCTTGTAATATTGCAACTCAGATCATTGCTCAGGTTGCAAGTAACCAGTATGGCGGTCAGTCCATCTCTCTTACACACCTCGCTCCCTTCGTTCAGGTGAGCCGTGAAAAGATCCGCGCAACTGTTAAAAAAGAGCTTGAGCTTATGGAAACACAGCTTTCCGAAGAAAAGTTCAACGAGGTTGTTGAACTGAGACTTCGTGACGAGATTCGCCGCGGAGTTCAGACAATTCAGTATCAGGTTGTAACTCTTCTCACAACAAACGGACAGGCTCCCTTTATCACTGTGTTTATGTATCTTGGCGAGGCAAAGACCGAGCAGGAAAAGAATGACCTTGCTATTATTATTGAAGAAACTCTCCTCCAGCGCTGCCAGGGCGTTAAGAACGAGGACGGCGTTTATATCACCCCTGCATTCCCCAAGCTCATCTACGTTCTTGAAGAACAGAATATCCACGAGGATTCTCCTTACTGGTATCTGACAGAGCTTGCTGCTAAATGTACAGCAAAGCGTATGGTTCCCGACTATATCTCCGAAAAGAAGATGCTTGAATTAAAGGTTGACAAAAACGGCGATGGCCACTGCTACACATGCATGGGCTGCCGTAGCTTCCTTACACCTTATGTTGACGAAAACGGCCAGCCTAAATACTATGGCCGATTCAACCAGGGCGTTGTAACTATCAACCTTGTTGACGTTGCTCTTTCCTCAGGCGGAAATATTGAAAAGTTCTGGAAGATCTTTGACGAGCGCCTTGAGCTTTGCCATCAGGCCCTCCTCTGCCGCCATGAGCGCCTTAAGGGAACTCTCTCTGATGCTGCTCCTATTCTTTGGCAGCACGGAGCGCTTGCACGACTTCAGAAGGGCGAGCCTATTGATAAGCTCCTCTATGGTGGATATTCCACAATTTCTCTCGGATATGCAGGCCTTTACGAATGCGTTAAGTATATGACAGGCAAGAGCCACACAGACCCCTCTGCAACTCCCTTCGCACTCAGCGTTATGCAGTATATGAACGATGCCTGCAAAAAGTGGAAGGCAGAGCATAATGTTGACTTCAGCCTTTACGGAACTCCTCTTGAATCCACAACATATAAATTCTCCAAGTGCCTCCAGAAGCGCTTTGGTATCGTTCCCGGCATCAATGATAAGGGATATATCACAAACAGCTATCACATCCACGTAACCGAAGAGGTTGACGCTTTCACAAAGCTTGCATTTGAAGCTCAGTTCCAGGCGCTCTCTCCCGGTGGCGCTATCAGCTATGTTGAGGTTCCCAATATGCAGCAGAATATTCCCGCAGTTCTTCAGGTTATGAAGTTCATCTACGATAACATTATGTATGCTGAGCTTAACACCAAGAGCGACTACTGCCAGTGCTGCGGATGGGACGGCGAGATCACAATTGAAGAAGAAGACGGCAAGCTTATCTGGAAATGCCCCAAGTGCGGCAACACAGACCAGGCTAAGATGAACGTTGCTCGTCGTACCTGCGGATATATCGGAACTCAGTATTGGAACCAGGGCAGAACTCAGGAAATTAAGGAAAGAGTGCTCCACCTGTAATGAACTATTGTACAATTAAAACTTGCGATATAGCAAACGGAGAGGGAGTTCGCACCTCCCTTTTCGTTTCCGGTTGCACTAACCATTGCGAAGAATGCTTCCAGCCTCAAACATGGGATTTTGAATACGGCGAACTCTTTACAAAAGAGGTTGCCGATAAAATCATCGAAAGCATCAAGCCCTTTTATGTTAATGGCCTCACCCTCCTGGGAGGCGAACCATTTGAGCCCAAAAATCAAAAGGAGCTGGTTCCCTTTCTCAGACGAGTTAAAGAGGAATGCCCCGATAAAAACATCTGGTGCTTCACAGGATTCACTCTTGATAAGGAACTCTGGGTTGACGGATCATATCCCCGTTGCGAATATACAGATGAAATGCTCTCTATGATCGATATTCTTGTTGACGGAAGATTTGTTAAATCACTCTACGACATTTCCCTCCGCTTCAGAGGCTCATCTAATCAGAGAATTATTGACCTCAAAAAAACCTTGCCCAACCACGAAATAGTGCTTTGGGATAAGTAAAATATGATAGGATAATTGGGAGGGACCTTTTAAGGAAAGGTCTCCTCCCAAACCCACCCCCAAACCTCTTTGTAAAAGATCCCCGGACACCCCCCCAAAAAAGGGGGTGTAAGGGGGTTTTCTGCGAAAAGGGTTTGGAAGGGGGGTGGGGGAAAAATTTTCCTCAAAAA